>NZ_VTDG01000071.1:0-232 GCF_052824985.1 Acinetobacter sp. 1125_18A | reverse complement strand
TTTCTAGGTGCCATTCGCGAATGTTAATAGCAAAAAAGCCCACTATATTGTTAAAAAGTTTGAGTGCTGTGAGTTTATTGGTTCTATTGCAGAACAATGGTTATACACAAGAAACAAGCTACTTAAAAAATATCAAAGAAGGTGTGACAGGGTTTATAAAACCCAAGGATGATCAGTCATTTAGAACCGTCCAACTCAAGGATTTGACCGATTTTAAATATCAACCCGATGC
>NZ_VTDG01000070.1:0-240 GCF_052824985.1 Acinetobacter sp. 1125_18A | reverse complement strand
GCAATGCATCTTGGTTTCAACCAAACTTCGGCGATGATAGCCAGACCAGTTTTTCCATATAGTCTTGCCCAAATGTTTAACTGTTCGAAGCAGTTCATTGCGTTCTAACGAGCTAATCTTTGTATCTTTCCAAGGTTTAGCATTTTTTCTGGGTGGGATTACTGCATGAGCTTGCCGATCGGAAATCATTTCTCGACATTGTTTCGTATCATAAGCTCCATCAGTATAAACGGAATCAAG
>NZ_VTDG01000069.1:0-246 GCF_052824985.1 Acinetobacter sp. 1125_18A | reverse complement strand
CTCTAATGAGCCATCAACAAAGCTTAAATCATAATTCTTGTCTATACCTGTTGCGGTATTGGTGTATTGGCCTGCATCTTTGCCTATGACAGTTGCCGAAACACCTGACAATACACTTGTAGTTTCACCATTGACCAAACCTGTTGCAGTAAAGCCAGCAGCTGTTTGATCTTTACCGTTATAAACCGTATTTAAACTATTGGCGGTGACAGTGGCTTTAGCTTTCGCGATATCTAAGGAACCATC
>NZ_VTDG01000068.1:0-266 GCF_052824985.1 Acinetobacter sp. 1125_18A | reverse complement strand
GGTAAAGATCAAACGGCTGCTGGCTTTACTGCAACAGGTTTGGTGAATGGTGAAACGGATTCAGTACTCTCAGGTGTCAGTGCAACGGTGACTGCTAAAGATGCTGGCAAATACACTAATACCGCAACAGGTCTAGATAAAAACTATGAGCTAAGCTTTGTTGATGGCTCTTTGGATATCGCCAAAGCCAAAGCCACTGTAACTGCCAATAGCGTATCAACTACCTATAACGGTAAAGACCAAACGGCTGCTGGTTTTAGTGCGAC
>NZ_VTDG01000067.1:0-267 GCF_052824985.1 Acinetobacter sp. 1125_18A | reverse complement strand
TCTAATCACTACAAAGACTAAAACTTAATTAACCAATTAATTATTTAATTTAAAATCACATAATGAAATAAAGATAAATATTTTTTATATTAATTTATTTTATAATAGGCTTCTTTCATAAGTCTTTTAAAACTATTAATCAACATAAACCTCTCATCCCATCCTTCGCACCAAGGAAGATTGCTAAGATTGTTTTTGCATTATTGGTTTATAAATCATCAGCATATACTTTTACACACTAGAGACAATATTCACTCAATCAGCGTA
>NZ_VTDG01000066.1:0-279 GCF_052824985.1 Acinetobacter sp. 1125_18A | reverse complement strand
GTCAAGACAAAACAGCGTTGGATGATCGTTTAGAGGCGTTGACGGATCCAAGTATCCCAGCGGTAAACGATAAACCAGTAGTTTCTGGACCAGTTGAACTTTCGATGAATGAAAGTAATGAACTTATTCTCACCAAAGAAATGCTGCTCAAGAACGTATCAGGTGGAATTGGGCTGAATATCAAAAATGTAAGTATTGATCCTACTTTTGGTAAAATCATTGACAATGGTGATCAAACTTGGACTTTTAAACCAACTCAATATTTTTCAAATAAAAATT
>NZ_VTDG01000065.1:0-291 GCF_052824985.1 Acinetobacter sp. 1125_18A | reverse complement strand
GCTTGATCATCTGTAGTTGCATCAGCAACATTACTGATATTCTTGTTTGCTGCATTAATACCGCTGCTCGTAACACTTGGACCACCTGTAATCGTCAACCCACTGTTATCTAACTTGCTATTGCCTGTAATGACACTGCCAGCTGCGCCTAAGTCTAAGTTTGGATTTAACTTAACTTGTACGCCATCAGTAGTCGCAACTGTACTAATGTTCGTATCACCAGTGATGGAAACTGTATCACCTAATTTTTTAGTTGTGCTCGTCGCTGCGGTATCACCTTTAAAGGTTAAC
>NZ_VTDG01000064.1:0-329 GCF_052824985.1 Acinetobacter sp. 1125_18A | reverse complement strand
ACAACCGAGCTCTCATTAATCGTGGAAATATTGCCATTTGGTTTGATCCAAATACTCAGTGGTATGAACAACCGCATGGCAAACAAGGTCGAAATCAAACCTATTCAGATACAGCAATCCAATGTTGTTTAATGATTAAATCCTTATTCCGTCTGTCTTTACGTATGGTCACTGGCTTTGTTCAAAGTCTCATTCAACTTTTTGGCTTGGATTGGGCAGCACCAGATTACTCCACCCTTTGTAGAAGACAAAAGCATATTGATATTTCGATTTGCTATCAAAGAAGTAGTGGTGGACTCCATCTACTGATTGACTCTACTGGTTTGAAA
>NZ_VTDG01000063.1:0-341 GCF_052824985.1 Acinetobacter sp. 1125_18A | reverse complement strand
TTGCACTGCTTGACCTGCTGTGACTGGTGTACCCAAAGTCAACACCACGGTAGAGCCATTCACTGTAACACCGGTTACAGGTACCACTTGACCATCTGCGGTGACCACGAAACTGTTTAATGGCGGTAAGTTGTTACCGTCTAGTGCTTCACTATAGGTCAATGTGAGCGATGTGCCGGCTGTATCTAGTGCTGCACTGACAAAGGTCGGTGCTGTGGTATCACCACCAGGCACAGTTGAACCATTATCCACTGTGGTGGCTGGAAGTGTTGCTGCATCATTACCCGCAATGTCTTGAATCGCATTTGGATCATTGGCTGCCGATGGATCGGTATAACCCA
>NZ_VTDG01000062.1:0-365 GCF_052824985.1 Acinetobacter sp. 1125_18A | reverse complement strand
CCTCGATACCATGACCCACAAAGGTATCTAAATACACACCTTTAAAATAACTACGTGTACCAAATACGCTTCCCATCAGATGACGTTGTCCAGAATAACTATTCCGTCCATTGACCCATCCCTGATCGATAGCGGCATAAAACTGAGTCGCAGGAAGAGGAGAATTCCAACTTAACTCTTGTTGTAAATAGTGACCGTTATCACCTGACAGCATGACCTCACCATCAAAGCCTCGAACGCTGTAACGCCCAGAAATATAAAAACGGTCTTGAGGAACTAAAATTTTGGGTGCAAATTGCCCACGCCAATTTAGACGGTACTGAACAGGATGATTTAAAATTCTAAAAGGTTGGGAATAACGAACA
>NZ_VTDG01000061.1:0-365 GCF_052824985.1 Acinetobacter sp. 1125_18A | reverse complement strand
ACTGGATACCATGACCCACAAAGGTATCTAAATACACACCTTTAAAATAACTACGTGTCCCAAATACGCTTCCCATCAGATGACGTTGTCCAGAATAACTATTCCGTCCATTGACCCATCCCTGATCGATACCAGCATAAAACTGAGTCGCAGGAAGAGGAGAATTCCAACTTAACTCTTGTTGTAAATAGTGACCGTTATCACCTGACAGCATGACCTCACCATCAAAGCCTCGAACGCTATAGCGCCCACCAATATAAAAACGGTCTTGAGGAACTAAAATTTTGGGTGCAAATTGCCCACGCCAATTTAGGCGGTACTGAACAGGATGATTTAAAATTCTAAAAGGTTGGGAATAACGAACT
>NZ_VTDG01000060.1:0-465 GCF_052824985.1 Acinetobacter sp. 1125_18A | reverse complement strand
GGTCAACAAAGGTCAGTTAGATGCAGCGACTACAGCATCAAGCAGCAAGACCGATGCTTTAGGTAATAGCACTGCAACCAACTTAGGTGGTGGATCAAAATATGACAACAGCACAGGTGCAATCAGTGCGCCAAGCTATGTCACCACTAAAACAGATGGTACGACCACAACAGCGAACAATGTGGGTGATGCATTAACGAACCTCAACACTGAAGTGGTTAAACCAGTGACCTTCACGGGTAACAGTGGCACAGTTGATCGTAAACTTGGAGAGACGCTGAACATTACCGGTGGCTTAACAGGCGCAGGTTCGAACAGCAACATCAAGACAGTGATCACTGGCAATACGCTAGATATCCAGTTGGCAGACGCACCAGTATTTGCCGGCAAAGTGACAGCAAATGGTTTAGATGCGAATGGCAACAAAGTTGAGAACGTAGCAGATGCGACAGCAGCAAGCGATGC
>NZ_VTDG01000059.1:0-559 GCF_052824985.1 Acinetobacter sp. 1125_18A | reverse complement strand
TAACACCAGAAATCATTCGTCAAGATCAGCGTTTAAATGAATTCGAAAAAAGTTAAACAATGAAAATATATTACTAGCCCCACAACAAAAGATTGAAAAACTCAGTCGTGATCATGTTGTTGTTGCTGAAACACCATGTTTTGAAATAAAACAGCTCCAATTCATCATCAATGACCCTCTGCAAAGTAAGAATCAAAATATTTTCAATGGCTTGTTCTTTGACTTAAATCAGCCTAAGTTTGTTATCGGGCAATGTATTGGCACTCAAAGCCTGCAAAATATGGTGAAATATGCTCAAAACGAGCTGATCAAACAAGGATTAATTACCACGCAAATTGTGGTCAATCCACAAGATTTGACTCAAGGAAATTTGGTTTTAAATGTACATGTAGGGCGTATTCACCAAATTATCTCTAAGGATAAATCTGTAAATAAAATTGAGATATTCACAGCTTTACCGATAAAAAATAATGAAATCTTAAATCTTAAAAATATTGATCAGGGCCTAGAAAATCTAAAACGCACTTCAAATCGAGATGTGGATATCAAGATACAGCCC
>NZ_VTDG01000058.1:0-571 GCF_052824985.1 Acinetobacter sp. 1125_18A | reverse complement strand
TAGGTCTATCGCATTTTTATTATCATTCCCGTCATCACTAAGACCATTAATCCCAAATCCAATTCCAGCAAGTAGTAGCCCAGCTACACCTCCAGCCTTCAATCCAGTAATTGCTAAATCATCGTATAATAATGGGGAGATATTTGAAATCGATTCATAAACTGCCGTTACTAAAGAACTATTATGTTCAGTAGTAAACTTAACCCATAACAATTCATTATCATCGTTTAACAACACTAGACTACTAGTGTTAGGATTAAAATTCTTAATTGTAAGAATTTCACCATTCCTTAACATTATAACCAGTTCATTTCCTTCAATTTTATAACTTAGAATATCCTCTTTTTTAACATCCAAAATTACAACAGAACTTTCTGATAATGAAATCGTTTTTTGATCAATCGTTTCAAATAACTTATTATGAGTTATTTTTGAAATAACGCTAATTTTTTGCATGTGATATTCTTGCCATTTTATATACTTTAAATAGATCACATATTAATTTATAAATGCGACAAATCAATCATATTCATCATGTTTTAATTATCCGATCAATATTTTAGTACACAAA
>NZ_VTDG01000057.1:0-584 GCF_052824985.1 Acinetobacter sp. 1125_18A | reverse complement strand
ACAGGTCAATACACCAATACTGCAACAGGTGTAGATAAAAACTATGAGCTTAGCTTTGTTGATGGTTCCTTAGATATCGCTAAAGCCAAAGCAACTGTAACCGCCAATAGTTTAAATACGGTTTATAACGGTAAAGATCAAACGGCTGCTGGCTTTAGTGCGACTGGTTTGGTCAATGGTGAAACTGAATCTGTATTATCAGGTGTTTCGGCAACTGTGACTGCTAAAGATGCAGGTCAATATACCAATACGGCAACGGGTCTAGACAAAAACTACGAGCTAAGCTTTGTTGATGGTTCATTAGATATTGCCAAAGCTAAAGCCATTGTTACTGCCAATAGTGTATCAACCACCTATAACGGTAAAGACCAAACGGCTGCTGGCTTTAGTGCGACTGGTTTGGTCAATGGCGAAACTACAAGTGTATTGTCAGGTGTTTCGGCAACAGTGACCGCTAAAGATGCAGGCCAATACACCAATACTGCAACAGGCATAGATAAAAACTACGAGTTAAGTTTTGTTGATGGCTCTTTGGATATTGCTAAAGCTAAAGCCATTGTTACTGCCAATAGTGTATCAACCAC
>NZ_VTDG01000056.1:0-617 GCF_052824985.1 Acinetobacter sp. 1125_18A | reverse complement strand
GCTTCTAATCGTTTAATTTGGTCATCTGAAAGACCACCCACAATATCGCCTTTTTCAAAACGACCTATAGGCTGTAATGCTTTATATATTTTCATAGTCACCATGATTTAATCATTTGTGCTTCAAATAAGAATGGGAAAAATGCCCGTCCTGCAGTTGTCTTACCTACTGGCACTCCAGCATCAACACGCAAGAAGCGTTTGTATCCGACAATCTGAGGTTGGTAACCTTGCATTGCCGCAAGAATTTTTCTGATATATGGGTCAGCCAATTGGCGAATCGACATAGTTTCATCAAGTTGAGCTGATGCATCAGAAACACCAAGCGCGATTAACCACTGTTGATAAATTGCATTAGCTTTGCCATCCCCTGATGTATCAGAGATGCGGTCACCAACATAGATAATGCCTATACCCACATCACCAATTAGACATTCAAAAAGATCATCCACATTGAACGGCGTAACAACTTCATCAATATCAGGTAGTTCAGTTTTAATGCGCTTCAAAATATCCTCTTCAAGCGCAAAATAGTTATCAATGTTTTGCATCAGTTAAAACCTTGTATAAATATTCTTCAATTTCAAAGAGTATTTCTTGTGAATCATCAACAGAAAT
>NZ_VTDG01000055.1:0-680 GCF_052824985.1 Acinetobacter sp. 1125_18A | reverse complement strand
GCTGTAGCTCAAGATGGTACGGAATTGGTTGGCTATAGTGATCTTATTGTGACATCTAGACCTTATAAAAAATTAGGATTGAGTTTAGGTATTGATAACTCGGGATCAAAAAATACAGGGCAATATATAGGGAGTCTAGGGATTAGTTTAAACAATCCTTTGCTGTTGAATGATGCGCTCAATATTAATTTAAGTCATTCATTGGATGATTGGAAAGAAGACTTTAACCAAAGCTTTTATATCAACTATTCAATTCCATTTCGAAACTATGAGTTATCCGCAACCCATAATAAATATAAGTATGAACAAAAGGTCGCAGGCTTTAATGCACCGATTTTATATAGTGGAAAAACCAAGCAAAGTCATTTGACACTTTCACGGATGATCAGCCGTGGTGCACATCATAAAACTAGTTTTTATACCAAGAGTTATCATAAAGAAAATCAAAATTTTATTGAGAATGTAGAGATCGGTGTTCAGCGTAGAGAAACTGCGGGGTGGAATGCGGGTCTTCAACATCGACAATATATTGGCAATGCATTACTTGATTTGAATCTTGATTATCGACGTGGCACAGGGGCATTGGGTGCTCAGTCTGCGCCTGAAGAAAGAATTGTAGATATCAATGGCCGACCTTTGGCTGTTGAAGGATATGCCCGCGCTCCTTTGTGGAGTGCTGA
>NZ_VTDG01000054.1:0-715 GCF_052824985.1 Acinetobacter sp. 1125_18A | reverse complement strand
AGATAAGATCATTGAAGAAGTGAAGCCATCTGCACAACCAAAACTAAAAGAGGTCAAAACAGATGGCTAAAAAATATATTTCGCTTCAAGGTAAGTTTTACTTATCTGAAATTGCGAATGGTGTTGCTGGCGGTATGCGTCATCTTGGAAACGTACCTGAATTCGAACTTGAAATAACTACAGACCAAGTTGAACACCAAGAAAGCACATCAGGACAACGGACCACAGATTTTGTATTAACCAAAACAACAGGTGTTAATTTCAAAGGGCAGCTTGAAGAAGTGGATGAAGCCAATCTTCAATACATCTTGTCAGGTATGAAATCGGAGGTTGCCAGTGTTACAGTTACAGACCAAGTACTTGGAACAATCAAAGTAGGCCAAGAAATTAAACTTGATGGCTACAACTTAACTCAAGTATCTTTTAAAACGGGATCTACGACGATCGCAGCTGATAAATATACGCTTGATGCAATATTTGGTACGATTACATTTAATGAGTTAATTGCGGACCCAGTAACAGCCAGCTTCACTACTGGTAAAGTAAGTCACACAACCATCGCGAGTGAATTCAATAAAGAATACGAGTTGTTCTTTAAAGGAATTAATACTGCAACAGGTGAAAATATTGCTGTACGTTTGTGGCGTACTAAAAAATCACCTGAAACCACTTTCCCATTGATCCATGAAGAGTTAGGTCAATACGAAATCTCAGG
>NZ_VTDG01000053.1:0-775 GCF_052824985.1 Acinetobacter sp. 1125_18A | reverse complement strand
ACATATAGGCAATCAGAATCAACTCCCTGTTGTAAAGCCATATACTGGACAAAAGGCTTCGCTCAATAATTTATATTTAGAACAAGCGCAAACACAAACAACCCATGCGTATTCAAGCCAAGGGAAAATCTTAAGTCTTGAAGATGCGATTCAGATTGCAGTAAAAAGAAACCCCAATATTGCTCAAACAATTTCAACATTAGCAGGACAAAATGCCAATATTGACGTGGCAAAAGCGCAATATTACCCACAGTTAAAAGCGGGTATGAATACAGGTGATTTTACCTCCAACGATAAAGGTCGCCAATTGTATTCAGTTGAAGCCAACCAACTGCTTTATGATTTTGGTAAAGTAAAATCCAGTGTCACCACGCAACAAAATAAATTGGCAGTTGAGCAAGCCAATGTATTAATCAGTATTGATGATATCTCGACCCAAACCGCACGAGATATTTTATCCTTACTGCGCTATCGCAATATTATCAAAATAGCGCAAGATCAATTAAATGGGGTCAGTCGTTTACATGAGATTGCCCGTTTAAGAGCAGACGCAGGAATCAGCAGTAATGCCGATCCTGTACAAGCACAAAGCTATGTTGAATACGCTCGTTCTTACTTAATTACTCAGCAAAATTTTTTAAAACAACAAGAACAAAAATTACGCACATTATTGGGTTTTGATGTGAGTCAAATGGATTTTAATATTCCTGATGAATTTGTAAAACAATCAGGTCTTTATGACGACCCTGAAATGAATACCATTCCTACGATGATC
>NZ_VTDG01000052.1:0-775 GCF_052824985.1 Acinetobacter sp. 1125_18A | reverse complement strand
CCATATAGGCAATCAGAATCAACTCCCTGTTGTAAAGCCATATACTGGACAAAAGGCATCACTTAATAATTTATATTTAGAACAAGCGCAAACACAAACAACCAATGCGTATTCAAGGCAAGCAAAAATCTTAAGTCTTGAAGATGCGATTCAAATTGCAGTAAAAAGAAACCCCAATATTGCTCAAACAATTTCAACATTGGCAGGACAAAATGCCAATATTGATGTGGCAAAAGCGCAATATTACCCACAGTTAAAAGCGGGTATGAATACAGGCGATTTTACCTCCAATGATAAAGGTCGCCAATTGTATTCAGTTGAAGCCAACCAACTACTTTATGACTTTGGTAAAGTAAAATCCAGTGTCACCACGCAACAAAATAAATTGGCAGTTGAGCAAGCCAATGTATTAATCAGTATTGATGATATATCGACCCAAACCGCACGGGATATTTTATCCTTACTGCGCTATCGCAATATTATCAAAATAGCGCAAGATCAATTTAATGGGGTCAGTCGTTTACATGAGATTGCACGCTTAAGAGCAGACGCAGGAATCAGCAGTAATGCCGATCCAGTACAAGCACAAAGTTATGTTGAATACGCACGTTCTTACTTAATTACTCAGCAAAACTTTTTAAAACAACAAGAACAAAAATTGCGCACATTATTGGGTTTTGATGTGAGTCAAATGGATTTTAATATTCCTGATGAATTTGTAAAACAATCAGGTCTTTATGACGACCCTGAAATGAATACCATTCCTACGATGATT
>NZ_VTDG01000051.1:0-796 GCF_052824985.1 Acinetobacter sp. 1125_18A | reverse complement strand
TGAGGCTTATTCATTTGAAAATTATAGTGTGGAATCAGCCTTTAGAGATAGGTTTGTGCAACAAAGCCATTTAGAACTGAGTAAAAAGTGAGTTATAAAAGAAGTCTAATGTAATTTACATTTTTCTTTATGTATTAAATGTGGAGCAGTTAATTAAAACATATTGACTGTGATTTATTTTTCACACTCCTGGGTTAATATGTGATGTAATTTAAATATATAAAATGGAAAAAATATTACATGCAAAAAATTAGCGTTATTTCTAAAATAACTCATCATAAGTTACTTGAAACAGTTGAGCAAAAAACAATTTTATTATCAGAAAGTTCTGTAGTAATTTTGGATATTAAAAAAGAGGATATTCTAAGTTATAAAATTGAAGGAAATGAACTGGTTATTACATTAAGGAATGGTGAAATTCTTACAATTAAGAATTTTAATCCTAACACTAGTAGTCTAGTATTAAACGATGATGATGAATTGTTATGGGTTAAGTTTACTACTGAACATAATAGTTCATTAGTAACGGCAGTTTATGAATCGATTTCAAATATCTCTCCATTATTATACGATGACTTAGCAATTACTGGATTGAAGGCTGGTGGTGTAGCTGGGCTACTACTTGCTGGAATTGGATTGGGGATTAATAGCCTTAGTGATGACGGGGCTGATAGAAAAAATACAACTAATGCAGCGATTAAAGATACAACAGCGTCAGTTGAAGCCGCAGAAAAAGCGTATCAAGATGTGACTCAAGCGATTGCAGATGCGAACAAAGATCAATTGATCACGCCAG
>NZ_VTDG01000050.1:0-817 GCF_052824985.1 Acinetobacter sp. 1125_18A | reverse complement strand
TTCGCGTCGCGCAAATTTGGATGAGTCGATTACTGGTTTAAAGCACGCATTGTCTTTGGTTCAAAATGAATTGCAAATGACTCAACCTTTGGTGGCGAAAGGTGCTGCTTCTGAGGTTGAAGTGCTACGCTTAAAACGAGATATCAATAATTTTGAAAATCAAATTAACGACAAGCGGAATGACTACTATGTAAAGTCACGTGAAGAATTGGCAAAAGCCAATGCTGATATTCAGTCATTACAGCAAGTTGTTGCTGGTCGTAATGATTCAGTGACACGCTCTACTTTTAAAGCACCAGTACGTGGTGTGGTTAAAGAAATTGCGGTGACAACCATTGGTGGGGTTATTCCACAAAATGGTAAATTGATGACCATTGTACCGATTGATGAGCAGTTATTGATTGAAGCGCGTATTTCGCCACGAGATATTGCGTTTATTCATCCGGGCCAACCTGCATTGGTAAAAATCACAGCATATGATTATTCAATTTATGGTGGCTTAGAAGGGAAAGTAACGGTGATTTCTCCTGATACCATCCGCGATGAAGTTAAACAAGATCAGTTCTACTATCGAGTCTATATTCGGACCGATAAAGATAAATTGACCAATAAGGCGGGGAAATCTTTCTCAATAACGCCAGGTATGGTGGCAACGGTAGATATTCGTACTGGTCAAAAAACAATTATTGAATACTTGTTGAAACCGTTTAATAAAGCCAAAGAAGCGTTAAGAGAGCGATAATTGCATCATATGATGATTATTTTAAAAACCAATCTTCGGATTGGTTTTTTTGTGCTTTTACAGTTTTGTGATCAA
>NZ_VTDG01000049.1:0-1071 GCF_052824985.1 Acinetobacter sp. 1125_18A | reverse complement strand
GCGAGGACCAATTGATAGTACGATAGATTTTCGGAGTAGGCTTCTTCATTCGAAAATTATATTGCTAAAGAAGCCTTTAAGAACAGGTTTGTGCAACAAAGCCCCTTAGATCCTAGAAGATGAATAGATTGATTCGATCTATAAGATTGTGCTTATAATAGAAAGCTGTATTGTCAATAAGTTGTGGTAAGTATAGTTTTAATTTATTGTTTTATATTTGAAAATGTAAAATTAGGGGGAAGACTCTAGAGTAAGCGCTCTCAATCGAAATGAACAAGTAAAAACTAATGGTTAGGTTCTCACAAGCGAAGTTTGGATAAAATAACGATGTATTGCATTAAAATACACAAGTGTTGTTTAAAACACAATTAATGAAATGATTTTGGTTTTTCATTTATTGAAATATGAATGTTGTGAAAATGAAATTAATGTAGTGAATTTATTTTTTTGTATGTATTAAAATATTTTGTGTTGATTAGAACATAATAAATGTGATGAACTTGGTATTTTTATGAATTAACATTGTATTTGTTAGGTTTATAAAATAGGAAGAATATCACATGCAAAAAATTAGCGTTATTTCTAAAACAACTCATCAAAAGTTATTTGAAACGATTGATCAAAAAACGATTTTACTGTCAGAAAGTTCTGTAATAATTTTGGATATTAAAAAAGAGGATGTTCTAAGTTATAAAATTGAAGGAAATGAACTGGTTATAATGTTAAGGAATGGTGAAATTCTTACAATTAAGAATTTTAATCCTAACACTAGTAGTCTAGTGTTAAACGATGATGATGAATTGTTATGGGTTAAGTTTACTACTGAACATAATAGTTCATTAGTAACGGCAGTTTATGAATCGATTTCAAATATCTCTCCATTATTATACGATGATTTAGCAATTACTGGATTGAAGGCTGGTGGTGTAGCTGGGCTACTACTTGCTGGAATTGGATTTGGGATTAATGGTCTTAGTGATGACGGGAATGATAATAAAAATGCGACAGATCTGAAGAATGCAACAGCGTCAGTTGAAGCCGCAGAAAAAGCGTATAACGATGTCACTCAAG
>NZ_VTDG01000048.1:0-1118 GCF_052824985.1 Acinetobacter sp. 1125_18A | reverse complement strand
CAATGGTGCAGGTAAATCTAGCTTATTACAGCTACTTTCAGGAATGCAATTGCCAGTACAAGGCAAGATCAGTTTGGATGGTGTCGATCAATCTTTGCTTGATCCCGATGATATTCGTCGTGATATGGCGTTGCTGAATCAAAACGCGCATTTGTTCTTTGGTACCATTCGTGAAAATTTAACTTTGGGTGCACCATTAGCTAGCAATGATGAAATTATCCGAGCCTTACAAATCACCAATGCTTTAGAAATCGTGGAACAAAAAAAGGAAGGCCTAGATCATCTTATTCTTGAGGGTGGTGTGGGATTCTCAGGAGGACAGAAACAAGCATTGTTACTCACACGACTATTGCTGCGAAATCCAAACATTGTGTTATTGGATGAACCGACTGCTTCGATTGATGATGTTTCTGAAAAAGTATTGATCCAGCATTTAAAAGAATGGTTAGGTCATCGGACCTTAGTGGTGGCGACGCATCGTCCTGCTGTTTTGCAACTTGTTGATCGTATTATCGTTGTACATGAAGGAAAGATTATCAAAGATGGGCCACGTGATGCCATTTTGAATCCTGCACAGCAGGCAAATGCAGGAGGGACTTCAACATGAGCCAAGAAAAAAATGACCCAAATATCACAGCTCAAGACGCTGAATCTGCTCAAGTTGATCATGTATCCAATGTATTGCAACGCCCAACTAATCCCTCTGCATTAAAGTTTTCAGAACCGCCTTTACCGAAATCCACATTTATTATTTGGATCGTTGCAATTGGCTTGTTGGCTTTCTTGATTTGGGCCTATGTATTCAAGTTGGAAGAAGTTTCTACAGGAACGGGTAAGGTTGTTCCGTCATCAAAAGAACAGACGATCCAATCTTTAGATGGTGGTGTGTTGACCAGCTTAGATGTCAAAGAGGGAGACATCATTCAAAAGGGGCAGACACTTGCGCAAATTGATCCTACTCGATTTGAGTCACAAGTGGGTGAAAGCCAAATGAAATTACTTGCCACACTGGCTACGGCAGCACGTTTAGAAGCTGAAGTAAATGGGACAGCCATCAAGTTTCCAAAACAGGTTTTGGCCGTTCCTGCTTTGGTGAGAGAGGAAAGTGCATTATATAC
>NZ_VTDG01000047.1:0-1118 GCF_052824985.1 Acinetobacter sp. 1125_18A | reverse complement strand
TAATGGGGCAGGGAAATCTAGCTTATTACAGTTACTTTCAGGAATGCAATTGCCAGTACAGGGCCAAATTAGTTTGGATGGTGTCGATCAATCTTTGCTTGATCCCGATGATATTCGTCGTGATATGGCATTACTAAATCAAAATGCACATTTGTTTTTTGGGACCATCCGTGAAAATTTAACTTTGGGTGCACCATTGGCAAGTAATGATGAAATTATCCGAGCCTTACAAATCACCAATGCTTTAGAAATCGTGGAACAAAAAAAGGAAGGCCTAGATCATCTTATTCTTGAAGGAGGGGTAGGATTCTCTGGAGGGCAGAAACAAGCATTGTTACTCACACGATTATTGCTGAGAAATCCAAACATTGTGTTGTTGGATGAACCGACCGCTTCGATTGATGATGTTTCTGAAAAAGTGTTGATCCAGCATTTAAAAGAATGGTTAGGTCATCGGACTTTAGTGGTTGCGACGCATCGTCCTGCGGTTTTGCAACTTGTTGATCGTATTATCGTTGTACATGAAGGTAAGATTATCAAAGATGGGCCACGTGATGCCATTTTGAATCCTGCACAGCAGGCAAATGCAGGAGGGACTTCAACATGAGCCAAGAAAAAAATGACCAAAATATCACAGCTCAAGACGCTGAACCTGCTCAAGTTGATCATGTCTCCAATGTGTTACAACGGCCAACTAATCCCTCTGCATTAAAGTTTTCAGAACCGCCTTTACCGAAATCCACATTTATTATTTGGATCGTTGCAATTGGATTGTTGGCTTTCTTAATTTGGGCTTGTGCATTTAAATTGGAAGAAGTTTCTACAGGAACGGGTAAGGTTGTTCCGTCATCAAAAGAACAGACGATTCAATCTTTAGATGGTGGTGTGTTGACCAGCTTAGATGTCAAAGAGGGAGACATCATTCAAAAGGGGCAGACGCTTGCGCAAATTGATCCTACTCGATTTGAGTCACAAGTGGGTGAAAGCCAAATGAAATTACTTGCGACACTGGCTACAGCAGCACGTTTAGAAGCTGAGGTGAATGGGACAGCCATCAAGTTTCCAAAACAGGTTTTGGCCGTTCCTGCTTTAGTGAGAGAAGAAAGTGCACTGTATAG
>NZ_VTDG01000046.1:0-1148 GCF_052824985.1 Acinetobacter sp. 1125_18A | reverse complement strand
TGTTGGAGCAAGCGATTGATTTGTTCGCTCAGGTCTTTGGGTAAGTTGTTCTGGTTATAGAATGTCTTTGACGTGATCAGAAACTCTTTGTCTGAGCCACTGTGTTGCTCTATTTCTGGGTGTTCGTTTAACTCAAACCAGTACCCCACTTGTGCATCACGTACAGTGGAGTTGGCAACGAATTGTTTAGATTGAGCATCGTAATAATGGCTGAGGTTTTGGTTAATCTTTTCAATCTGATTGTTATTTGAGGCAGTTGCTTGATCTTCACCATTCAGGTCTTGAATCCATGCTGGGCTAATATGCCAAGCCTGTTCTAAACCGAGACTGGCATTGTTTTGGTTTTGACTATGTTGGTGTTTGCTTTGAACACTGCCTGCACCCTCTTCTTGCTCTAACACATCTGCTTGCCAGCGTTGTACGTGGACAGCGGTGGGTTGTAAGCTGCGTTGTCCGATAAAGCTGGTGATGCTGTCTTGTTGTTCTGTGGCACTGCTGCGATGGAAACGGATCTTTCTTCGTTCTAACGATTTGTATTCGCTATTGTCATCCACCAAGCGCAGTTTTTGTGGCTGAATTTGAGTCGCAGAACTAGGCACAATCAATTGCGCTTCATCAATCAACCAGTTGATCCCTTCACTGCGCATCAAGCGGGTTAAAAATGCGTAGTCACTTTCGTTACTCTGCATAATGAATGGACGGATATCGTAGTCTTTTTTCAGTCCACTTTTATCGAGGCTTAGACTGGAGGCAAACAGTGGGCTTTTGTCTTGCCATTCTTTAAAGAGGGTTTCTATGACTTGCACAAACGACTTATTCATAAACACTCGGCTGTTACGGCGTTTATGCCACAATGAAGTGGCATCTTCGAGTTTGAGTTTATATAACGTTAGTGCGCCATCACTCTGCCCTTGTGCGGCCTCAGTAATCACCCCTGTGCTACGAAACAGTTGTCCATGATCTGTGACTTGATCAATGGCCACTTGGCTACCGATAAATTGTTTAAGTGGAATCACAGCCGAAGTGGCAAGGCAGATCAGTTCAACAGACACACCTTGGTTTAGACCATGTTGTCCATCGATGCGTTGTAAGAAGACTTGAGCAGTCAAATTAGGATTGCTAAATTGGATATGCAAGGCTCGTTTTTG
>NZ_VTDG01000045.1:0-1169 GCF_052824985.1 Acinetobacter sp. 1125_18A | reverse complement strand
ATGGCTAAGGCTAAGTTTGAACGTAATAAGCCACACGTAAACGTGGGTACAATTGGTCACGTCGACCATGGTAAAACAACTTTAACTGCTGCAATTGCAACAATTTGTGCAAAAACTTACGGCGGTGAAGCTAAAGACTACGCAGCAATCGATTCTGCACCAGAAGAAAAAGCACGTGGTATTACAATTAATACTTCACACGTAGAATACGATTCTCCAATTCGTCACTACGCTCACGTAGACTGCCCAGGTCACGCCGATTATGTTAAAAACATGATCACTGGTGCTGCTCAGATGGACGGTGCGATCCTTGTATGTGCTGCGACTGATGGTCCAATGCCACAAACTCGTGAACACATCCTTCTTTCTCGCCAAGTAGGTGTACCTTATATTCTTGTATTCCTTAACAAGTGTGACCTTGTTGATGATGAAGAATTACTTGAATTAGTAGAAATGGAAGTTCGTGAACTTCTTTCTACTTATGACTTCCCTGGTGATGACACTCCTATCATCCGTGGTTCAGCACTTGCTGCACTTAATGGTGATGCTGGTCAATATGGCGAATCAGCTGTACTTTCACTTGTTGAAGCGCTTGACTCTTATATTCCAGAACCAGAACGTGCTATCGATAAAGCATTCTTGATGCCAATCGAAGATGTATTCTCTATTTCTGGTCGTGGTACAGTGGTAACAGGTCGTGTAGAATCTGGTATCGTTAAAGTCGGCGAAGAAGTTGAAATCGTTGGTATCAAAGATACAGTTAAAACAACTGTAACTGGCGTAGAAATGTTCCGTAAACTTCTTGACGAAGGTCGTGCGGGCGAGAACTGTGGTGTTCTTTTACGTGGTACTAAGCGTGAAGACGTACAACGTGGTCAAGTACTTGCTAAACCAGGTACAATCAAGCCGCACACTAAATTCGACGCAGAAGTATATGTACTTTCTAAAGAAGAAGGTGGTCGTCATACTCCGTTCCTTAACGGTTACCGTCCACAGTTCTACTTCCGTACAACTGACGTAACTGGCGCAATCCAATTACAAGACGGCGTTGAAATGGTTATGCCAGGTGACAACGTTGAAATGTCAGTAGAACTAATTCACCCAATCGCAATGGACCCAGGTCTACGTTTTGCGATCCGTGAAGGTGGTCGTACAGTTGGTGCTGGTGT
>NZ_VTDG01000044.1:0-1196 GCF_052824985.1 Acinetobacter sp. 1125_18A | reverse complement strand
TGTACTAGCTCAAACCAGATCTGACAGTTACCCATTTTTTAGTGTGCCTGTCAGGTTAAATTTGAGCTAAATTCTTCTCAGCCCAAATTCGCTTCCCATCAAGTAATGTTTCCAGTGGTGTGCGACCACAGCACATTTTTCCCTGATGAGTTCGTTCAGTATTATAGAATTTTTGCCAAACGTCTAGATCAGCTTGTAATTCCTCTAATGTATTATAAAGCTTCTTCCTAAATGTAATTTGATAAAACTCCTGCAAGATCGTCTTATGGAAACGCTCGCATATTCCATTCGTTTGTGGGGATGCTGCTTTTGTTTTGGTGTGATCAATATCATTGATGGCTAAATATAGCTCATAATCATGTTGTTCAACCTTACCGCAATATTCAGTACCTCTATCTGTCAGGATACGCAGCATTGGTAGATCCTGCGACTGATAAAATGGTAGTACACGATCATTTAACAGATCTGCTGCTGTAATCGGTGTTTTCGTTGTATAGAGCTTGCAATGAACGACTTTGCTGTAGGTGTCGATGAAAGTTTGTTGATAGATTCGACCAACACCTTTCAGATTACCAACGTAAAATGTATCTTGGGCTCCAAGATATCCTGGATGGTGTGTTTCTATTTCGCCACAAGCAACATCATCTTCATGTTTACGCTCAAGTGCGGCAATCTGATGATCATTTAACTCAAAGCCATCTTGTGCCACTTTGGCTTCTAAGGCTTTCAATCGCTTTTTAAAATTCTCTAAATCGTGGCGGAGCCAAATAGATCGAACCCCGCTACCTGAAATGAATACACCATTTTTACGTAATTCATTACTACTGCGGTGTTGACCATAAGCTGGATATTGGATTGCGAAATCAATAACGGCTTGTTCTGTGGCATCGTCTACACGATTCTTAAGATTCGGTACTCTTCGGGATTTATTGATGAGTGAATCAACATCACCTGATTCAACGAGTTCCTGATAACGGTAAAAGGTATCTCTAGAGACACCCATGACTTTACAAGCTCTGGATACATTCTGAAGTTCTTCAGCTAAATTGAGTAAGCCTACTTTGTGTTTGATGATTTGATTGTTAGTATGCAACATAAGAAAGTTACCTTTGTTTGATTAAGATTCGACACCTTTATCAAAACGGGTAACTTTCTCTTTTTCAAGATCAATGTCTGATCAGATCTGAACTAATACA
>NZ_VTDG01000043.1:0-1224 GCF_052824985.1 Acinetobacter sp. 1125_18A | reverse complement strand
AATGGCTCTTTGGATATCGCCAAAGCTAAAGCCACCGTAACCGCCAATAGCGTATCAACCACCTATAATGGTAAAGATCAAACAGCTGCTGGCTTTAGTGCAACAGGTTTGGTGAATGGTGAAGATACATCGGTACTCTCTGGTGTAAGCGCATCGGTGACTGCTAAAGATGCAGGCAAATACAACAACACAGTAACAGGTGTAGACAAGAACTATGATCTGACGCTTATTGATGGCTCATTAGATATTGCTAAAGCTAAAGCGACAGTAACTGCCAATAGTGTATCAACTACCTATAACGGTAAAGACCAAACGGCTGCTGGTTTTAGTGCGACAGGTTTGGTCAATGGCGAAACTACAAGTGTATTGTCAGGTGTTTCGGCAACAGTTACCGCTAAAGATGCAGGCCAATACACCAATACCGCAACAGGTCTAGATAAAAACTACGAGTTAAGTTTTGTTGATGGCTCGTTAGATATTGCCAAAGCGAAAGCCACTGTTACAGCCAATAGCGTATCAACCACCTATAACGGTAAAGATCAAACAGCTGCTGGCTTTACTGCGACAGGTTTGGTCAATGGTGAAACTGAATCCGTACTCTCAGGTGTAAATGCTACAGTTACTGCTAAAGATGCAGGTCAATACACCAATACCGCAACAGGTCTAGATAAGAATTATGATTTAAGCTTTGTTGATGGGGCTTTAGATATCGCCAAAGCTAAAGCCACCGTAACTGCCAATAGCGTATCAACTATTTATAATGGTAAAGATCAAACTGCTGCTGGCTTTACTGCAACAGGTTTGGTCAATGGTGAAACTGAATCTGTACTATCTGGCGTTTCAGCAACAGTTACCGCTAAAGATGCTGGTCAATACACCAATACCGCAACGGGTCTAGACAAGAATTACGAGCTAAGCTTTGTGGATGGTTCATTAGATATCACCAAAGCTAAAGCCACTGTAACTGCCAATAGCGTATCAACCACCTATAACGGTAAGGATCAAACTGCTGCTGGTTTTACTGCAACAGGCTTAGTTAATGGTGAAACTGAATCAGTACTATCAGACGTAACTGCAACAGTTACTGCTAAAGATGCAGGCAAATACAACAACACAGTAACAGGTGTAGACAAGAACTATGATCTAACGCTTATTGATGGCTCTTTGGATATTGCTAAGGCTAAAGCCACTGTAACCGCCAATAGCATATCAACCACTTACAAT
>NZ_VTDG01000042.1:0-1240 GCF_052824985.1 Acinetobacter sp. 1125_18A | reverse complement strand
CAACACCAGAAATCATTCGTCAAGATCAACGGTTAAATGAACTCGAAAAAAAGTTAAACAATGAAAATATATTAGTAGCCCCACAACAAAAAATTGAAAAACTCGGTCGTGATCATGTTGTTGTTACTGAAACACCATGTTTTGAAATAAAACAGCTCCAATTCATCATTAATGACCCCCTGCAAAGTAAGAATCAAAATATTTTCAATGGCTTGTTCTATGACTTAAATCAGCCTAAGTTTGTTGTCGGGCAATGTATAGGCACTCAAAGCCTACAGAATCTGGTGAAATATGCTCAAAACGAGCTGATTAAACAAGGATTAATTACCACGCAAATTGTGGTCAATCCACAAGATTTGACTCAAGGAAATTTGGTTTTAAATATCTATGTAGGGCGTATTCATCAAATTATCTCTAAGGATGAATCTGTAAATAAAATTGAGATATTCACTGCTTTACCGATAAAAAATCATGAAATCTTAAATCTTAAAAATATTGATCAGGGCTTAGAAAATCTAAAGCGTACTTCAAATCGAGATGTGGATATCAAGATAGAACCGGCTGTAGCTCAAGATGGTCAGGAATTGGTTGGGTATAGTGATCTTATTGTGACATCTAGACCCTATAAAAAATTAGGATTGAGTTTAGGCATTGATAACTCGGGATCAAAAAATACAGGGCTATATATCGGTAGTCTAGGGATTAGTTTAAACAATCTTTTGCGGTTGAATGATGCGCTCAACATCAATTTAAGTCATTCACTGGATGATTGGAAAGAAGACTTTAATCAAAGCTTTTATATCAACTATTCAATCCCATTTCGAAACTATGAGTTATCTGCAACCCATAATGAATATAAGTATGAACAAAAGGTCGCGGGCTTTAATGCACCGATTTTATATAGTGGAAAAACCAAGCAAAGTCATTTGACACTTTCACGCATGATCAGTCGTGGCGCACATCATAAAACCAGTATTTATACCAAGGGTTATCATAAAGAAAATCAAAATTTTATTGAGAATGTAGAGATCGGTGTTCAGCGTAGAGAAACTGCGGGGTGGAATGCGGGTCTTCAACATCGACAATATATTGGCAATGCATTACTAGATTTGAATCTTGATTATCGACGTGGCACAGGGGCATTGGGTGCTCAGTCTGCGCCTGAAGAAAGAATTGTAGATATCAGTGGACGACCTTTAGCTGTAGAAGGATATGCCCGCGCTCCTTTATGGAGTGCTGA
>NZ_VTDG01000041.1:0-1275 GCF_052824985.1 Acinetobacter sp. 1125_18A | reverse complement strand
GCAGAACCACGATTACTTCTGATCTCCGAGTTTGTTGCAAGATTGATGTTTGCAGCATCAATATACAAATCTGCATTTGAAGAGTCATTCATTATTCGGGTATTGCTGGCTAAATTAAGATTCCCTTGGGTATTAATGAGTAAAGGGGATGAAGCAACACCACCATTGTTAAGGATGATTTGATTTGCATTTAAATTAAGATTATTCCCTGAATCTATATTAATCAAAGTGTTGCTACTAATATTTCCAGAAGTATTAATATCTCCAGCTGTACCAGTTTCTGTAGTTTTAATGCTTAACAGTCCCTGTGTCTTACTGGTTGAACTGATAAGACCTGAATTGACGATTTTCCCTGATGAAGTAATAGCTAGTGTGTTCAGTGCTTGGATTGTCCCTGCATTGCTCACCCCTAAGCCTTTATCTGTACCAATAAGAAATATATTATTGGCATACATCCCGCCGAGTGCTTTGACATCAAGTGCATATATTGGTGTGGTACTATTTGCTTGATTCGGTGTGATTGACGTTAAGTCTTCACTTATTGTGTTTGAACCCGTAACCACTTGTAAGGCTTGATTGGCATGTATTTGAGCGTTGATATCTACTGCTTTGGCATAGATATCAATATAGTCGGCATTGTTGTTATTCCCACCCAACCCTAAGTTATTTTCTGCTGAATAAACATTGATTTTGCCTTGATTCACCACAAACTGTTGAATACTTCCATCTGCATTCAGCTGTGGCTTACCTGTGGTAAAAATCACCTTATTGGCATTGATAAAACCACCACCCTGAATATTGATGCCTGATGGGTTGGCAATAATCACATCAGCTCGCTGCCCAGCAATCTCAAGATTCCCCTTGAATTTTGATGCTAGTGAAGAATTGACCTCATTGAGGATAACCCTTGCTTCACCTGTTTGTAGATAAGGGTTAGCCCCTACTTGCCCCACAATCACTGAACTTGCACCATTACGGCTATTGTTTAATACAACACCGGGTTGCAATACATCAAATTGGTTATAGACGTTATGTGACACACCATTTTTAGGTGTTTGAATATTAACCACTGGTACATTTTGACCCTGTTGGTTTTTCCCTACCCCTATACTGGCTCTTTGTGAAGCTGCAGCATTTGGATCTGCCTGCATTTGAGCATAAACAGGTGAAAATGCCATAAATAAGCTCATCGATGCGACAATACTTTTAACTTGCCACAATTGATGAAATGATTTTGAATCCACAGACTCAGTTATGGACACTGAGTGCGTACTT
>NZ_VTDG01000040.1:0-1336 GCF_052824985.1 Acinetobacter sp. 1125_18A | reverse complement strand
CTTAACCTTTAAAGGTGATACCGCAGCGACAAGCACTACGAAGAAATTAGGTGATACGGTTTCCATCACTGGTGATACGAACATTAGTACAGTCGCGACAGCGAATGGTGTACAAGTTAAGTTAAATCCAAACTTAGATTTAGGTGCAGCTGGTAGTGTTAAAACGGGTAATACCACTATTAACAATGCAGGTGTTACAGCAGATCAGGTTGCAGTTGGTGGCGTTGTTATCAATAAAACAACAGGTATTAATGCCGGCGGGTTAGCGATTACAAATGTTGCTGCACCAACAGCAGGTACGGATGCGACCAATAAAACCTATGTTGACTCTAAAGCTGCAGCATCAAAAACTGAAGTTGCAGGTGGAAGCAATATCGCAGGGGTCGCAAAAACTACAGGTGCAAATGGTCAAGATGTTTATACGGTTAATGCCAATGGTAGCACCGCATCAGCAGGCTCATCAGCTGTCACAGTAACTGCGGGAACTAAAGATGCGAACAATGTTACTGACTATAAAGTAGATCTTGCAGCAGCGACTAAAACAGATATTGCTAAAGGTGTTGCAGCGAAAGCAGCAGTTGATAATACAGGTTTAACCTTTAAAGGTGATACCGCAGCGACAAGCACTACGAAGAAATTAGGTGATACGGTTTCTATCTCTGGTGACACGAATATTAGTACAGTTGCAACTACCGATGGCGTACAGGTTAAGTTAAATCCAAACTTAGATTTAGGCGCAGCTGGCAGTGTCACTACAGGCAATTCTAAGTTAGATAACAGTGGATTGACGATTACAGGTGGTCCAAGCGTTACGAGTACTGGTATTAATGCAGGTAATAAGACCATTACCAATGTTGCTGCGCCAACAAACAATACAGATGCAGCCAATAAAAAATATGTAGATGATGCTGGTGCAACATTGACAAACTTGGGCTTTGGTTTAAAAGCACAAGACGGTACGACTGTTAACAAGAAGTTAGGTGAAGCAGTTGAAGTTGTCGGTTCAAACAGCAATATCACGACTAAAGTAAATGCAGGTAAAGTGGAAGTTGCGTTATCGAATGCATTGGACTTAGGTACAGCTGGTAGTGTCACTACAGGTGCAACTGTTATTAATAATGCAGGGATTACTGCAAACAAAGTAACAGTTAACAATGCCCCAACAGCAGGTACAGATGCGACCAATAAAACCTATGTTGATTCTAAATCTGCGGCATCAAAAACTGAAGTTGCAGGTGGAAGCAATATAGCAGGGGTTGCAAAAACTACAGGTGCAAATGGTCAAGATATTTATACGGTTAATGCTAATGGTACAACAGCATCAGCAGGTTCATCT
>NZ_VTDG01000039.1:0-1459 GCF_052824985.1 Acinetobacter sp. 1125_18A | reverse complement strand
CGAGGCTTATTCATTTGAAAATTATAGTGTGGAATCAGCCTTTAGAGATAGGTTTGTGCAACAAAGCCGCTCGCAACTGACATAACAATTGTACATAAGAAGGACATAAGTATGGACAGTATTATGTTGTCACAGTTTGATGAGTTAATATGTTGATTATTTTATGGAATTTGTAGCATTTATTTGTAATAAAAAAGCTATTGTATCTTTTTTTAATAATGTTCATGGAAAAATACTTATATTAATTTATTTTTTTATCTTTATGTCCATAGTGGAAGAGCAGAAA
This sequence comes from Acinetobacter sp. 1125_18A, assembly GCF_052824985.1. Lineage (NCBI taxonomy): Bacteria > Pseudomonadati > Pseudomonadota > Gammaproteobacteria > Moraxellales > Moraxellaceae > Acinetobacter > Acinetobacter sp. 1125_18A. The sequence goes on along the minus strand of NZ_VTDG01000039.1, from coordinate 1,173 downwards.
GTATCAGTTCTAAATCTATATATCAAATTAAATTATTAGCACGAAAGCAAAATAGAAGTATTGAAGAGTGTTTGGATGCGATCATCAGGCAACGTGATCATCTCGCTAGTTTGTTGGTAGAGGCAGACGCTACTATTCTGGAATTGGATAATCAAGTTTCAGCTTTAGTGCGAAAGTTATCTATTTTGAATATTGTAGTAGAAGAAAAAGACTAACTAAATATTTTTCTTAAATTTATGAAAATTAAGTGATTAAAAGTATTGAAAGAAATGGTAATAACTAACATTTATAGATAGTTACTACCATACACTGCTATCAGATACTACTTAGCACGCACATGGGTAATAAGCTTGTAGCATTTGAGGACTACTAGCTCTGATAGGCTACGAAATCAGTATAACCTATTCATACCAAGTTGAACATTTTGTGGATGTTTTTTTTATGTTGATCTAATTTAATTTGCCAAAAGAACAAAAAATTATCAATGGATGAATAGCCACCGATTTTGTAGACACTTTTAAGTTCGAAAAAATGTCGAACGAAATATGCCTGTATAGTGCTTAAACTGAGAATCAGAAAGCTTTTTTGAATCGAGATATTTCATACACAGATTATGCTTGAAAATCTTAAATTTTACAGGATGAATAATAGACCTCTTTCATAACTCACTTTTTACTCAGTTCTAAATTATAAATACCTGCAATCAAATTGAACCTTAAGCCAAGTCTTTTCCCTCTATTTGGCTTTGTTGCACAAACCTGTTCTTAAAGGCTTCTTTAGCAATATAATTTTCGAATGAAGAAGCCTACTCCGAAAATCTATCGTACTATCAATTGGTCCTCGTACAACCAAGCCCTAATTAATCGTGGTGATCTCACCATTTGGTTTGATCCAAATACACAGTGGTATGCTAAGGAAAATGGCAAACAAGGGCGTACTCCAACCTATTCAGATGCAGCGATACAATGTTGCTTAATGATTAAATCTCTATTCAGACTCACGTTACGCATGGTCAAGGGTTTTATTCGAAGTTTAATTAAATTATCAGGATTAAACTGGACAGTGCCCGATTATTCTACGCTGTGCCGTCGCCAAAAACATGTTGATATCGCAATTCACTATCAGAAAAGTAATGATGGACTTCATCTATTAGTCGACTCCACTGGGCTAAAG
>NZ_VTDG01000038.1:0-1492 GCF_052824985.1 Acinetobacter sp. 1125_18A | reverse complement strand
ATGAGTTAAGCTATCACGCTCCAAGCTCGACTTGTTGTGAAAACAAAATCATTTTGTTAAATTAGATTAACCCATGAGATTAAAGTTCAATTAAAGGAAAACCGCCATTAATGGCGGTTTTTTTAATGACAAACCAAGCATAGGTCAATCAACTTATTTAAGCTTAAGAAGAATATTTTGGGGAATGGAATGGTACTAAGCTATTGCTAAAACTAAACGCTGTTAACTAAAGTTTTTCCTAATTTAAGAAATTTCAATCAAATACACTAAATTTGACTTGGATAGTTTTAAAAATGAAAAATTTAAATATGATGACAATTCCATAAAAAATTAATAAAGCTTAAATGCGGTTTATATAAAATAAATTTCCTAGTATAGCCTTAATATTTTGATACACTTAAGTGGTATCAAAAAATGATATTTGATTATTTAAATTTTCTACTGCTACTTTTAAAATCCTTTGTATAACAGTACGAGTAACTGAAAAGCGTTTAGCTATAGAGTTAATACTTTCACCTCTTTTGAAATATTGAAGCACTTGTCTTTTTTGAGATTCTGATAAAATCTCGGGTCGGCCATTTTTTTTTACAATAATATTTAGATTTTCATTATTAAAATTAAATAATTTTTCAAATTGGGAACATAGCGTTAAGAAATGATTAAAGAAAATTCTCAAATCTCCATTAATTTCATTTTTTGAATAATCCAAACAGATGAGTCTAATTTGCTTCTCGAAAATTTGATTAGCTATTGATAGAATCTCTTCAAATTTATTACCTAAACAATCTAAACTTTTTATTACTAAAAAGTCACCAGAAGATAAAGAGTAATTTATCATATTTTTAAATAAATCTCTGGAATTTATAGATTTATTTACTAATACCTCTTCAATAATCAATCCATTCTTTGGAATTTTATAGCCATACTTATATAAAAATGAAAGAAATTTATCTGATTCAAATTTACTTTTTGGCTCAATTCTAACATAAGCATAAAATTTCATTTCAATACTCCTCAATTTCAAAACTCAGTAATATTTAAAATATTTCATACAGTTAATTTTCAAAAAAGCTTTCATAAGTAGTATGATTGTAGATATCAGAATTTTTATAGAAATTACTAATTTGATGAAAATCTCAAATTCTAAGTAAATAATATAATTATTGATAATTAATTCTCATATTTACAAAAAAATGAACACTTATACTTGAAAATTTTTACATCATGTCAATCATTGATGAGGGCTATTTTATTGCATAACTTAAAGATGTAATAATATAAAATGCATACTAAAAATATTTTGTTACAATAATTTAAAGTATAGTTATAGTTATTAAATCAGCATTTTTGAATTTTGTTATACCTGAAATTGGGTATATTAAAATTAATTTTATATCTAATTGATTAATTATGAAAAATGGTGTAATTGCACTAATTTTTTAAGCAGTTTTTTATTTTAAAAGGACTTTTTTACACAAAGCATTTCTTAAGA
>NZ_VTDG01000037.1:0-1957 GCF_052824985.1 Acinetobacter sp. 1125_18A | reverse complement strand
ATCATTAAGAGAATATGAAGAACAACTTGTGTGGATTTTTACTGATTGATTGATCGAAATATTATCATTGATTGATTGGTTTAAATTACTCGAAGTTTATTTGAGAGAATTTGTCAGTACATTGATGAGCCAGAATTGTGACCTTAAGTCACTAATGATTTTTAACTGAAGAGTTTGATCATGGCTCAGATTGAACGCTGGCGGCAGGCTTAACACATGCAAGTCGAGCGGGGGAGGTTGCTTCGGTAACTGACCTAGCGGCGGACGGGTGAGTAATACTTAGGAATCTGCCTATTAATGGGGGACAACATCTCGAAAGGGATGCTAATACCGCATACGCCCTACGGGGGAAAGCAGGGGATCACTTGTGACCTTGCGTTAATAGATGAGCCTAAGTCGGATTAGCTAGTTGGTGGGGTAAAGGCCTACCAAGGCGACGATCTGTAGCGGGTCTGAGAGGATGATCCGCCACACTGGGACTGAGACACGGCCCAGACTCCTACGGGAGGCAGCAGTGGGGAATATTGGACAATGGGGGGAACCCTGATCCAGCCATGCCGCGTGTGTGAAGAAGGCCTTATGGTTGTAAAGCACTTTAAGCGAGGAGGAGGCTCTCTTGGTTAATACCCAAGATGAGTGGACGTTACTCGCAGAATAAGCACCGGCTAACTCTGTGCCAGCAGCCGCGGTAATACAGAGGGTGCGAGCGTTAATCGGATTTACTGGGCGTAAAGCGTGCGTAGGCGGCTTTTTAAGTCGGATGTGAAATCCCCGAGCTTAACTTGGGAATTGCATTCGATACTGGGAAGCTAGAGTATGGGAGAGGATGGTAGAATTCCAGGTGTAGCGGTGAAATGCGTAGAGATCTGGAGGAATACCGATGGCGAAGGCAGCCATCTGGCCTAATACTGACGCTGAGGTACGAAAGCATGGGGAGCAAACAGGATTAGATACCCTGGTAGTCCATGCCGTAAACGATGTCTACTAGCCGTTGGGGCCTTTGAGGCTTTAGTGGCGCAGCTAACGCGATAAGTAGACCGCCTGGGGAGTACGGTCGCAAGACTAAAACTCAAATGAATTGACGGGGGCCCGCACAAGCGGTGGAGCATGTGGTTTAATTCGATGCAACGCGAAGAACCTTACCTGGTCTTGACATAGTAAGAACTTTCCAGAGATGGATTGGTGCCTTCGGGAACTTACATACAGGTGCTGCATGGCTGTCGTCAGCTCGTGTCGTGAGATGTTGGGTTAAGTCCCGCAACGAGCGCAACCCTTTTCCTTATTTGCCAGCACTTCGGGTGGGAACTTTAAGGATACTGCCAGTGACAAACTGGAGGAAGGCGGGGACGACGTCAAGTCATCATGGCCCTTACGACCAGGGCTACACACGTGCTACAATGGTCGGTACAAAGGGTTGCTACCTAGCGATAGGATGCTAATCTCAAAAAGCCGATCGTAGTCCGGATTGGAGTCTGCAACTCGACTCCATGAAGTCGGAATCGCTAGTAATCGCGGATCAGAATGCCGCGGTGAATACGTTCCCGGGCCTTGTACACACCGCCCGTCACACCATGGGAGTTTGTTGCACCAGAAGTAGGTAGTCTAACCGTAAGGAGGACGCTTACCACGGTGTGGCCGATGACTGGGGTGAAGTCGTAACAAGGTAGCCGTAGGGGAACCTGCGGCTGGATCACCTCCTTAACGAAAGATTGACGATTGGTAAGAATCCACAACAAGTTGTTCTTCATTGATGTATCTGAGGGTCTGTAGCTCAGTTGGTTAGAGCACACGCTTGATAAGCGTGGGGTCACAAGTTCAAGTCTTGTCAGACCCACCAAGTCTACTGAACACAGAAGAGCAGATATATTAAGATCTTAAGCTGGGGACTTAGCTTAGTTGGTAGAGCGCCTGCTTTGCACGCAGGAGGTCAACGGTTCGACTCCGTTAGTCTCCACCA
>NZ_VTDG01000036.1:0-2104 GCF_052824985.1 Acinetobacter sp. 1125_18A | reverse complement strand
GCAGCAAAAGCAGAGATTGATGTTGCGCAGAGCCAAAAGAAACAAACCCAATTGAGTGCTTATCCCACAATTTCATTGGTGGGATCAGTCAGCAAAGCATTGAATGGTCAAAATCCAAATACGGGTTTAGAAAATGATACTGATGGTTCTGTTGGCGTGCAGATGTCTAGTAATTTTTATCAAGGTGGTGCACTGGGATCTCAAGTTAAGGCTGCAAATTTTGCTGAACAGGCTGCACGTGCAAAGTTGAATGCAACTTACCTAGATATTATGGATCAAACACAAATTGCGCGAGAAAGCATTGAAAACACAGATAAGCAGATCTGGGTTTTATTGGATCGGGAACGTTCAACAGCAAAAACTCGTGAGCTGTATGAAGAACAATATAAATTAGGTAAGCGTTCAATCTTAGATTTATTAAGTTCAGAGCAATCTTATCAAAGTTCAAGAATAGAAAGGGAAGCGGCACGCTTTGATATCTATGACACGATCGCTTTGTATATCAAGGTAACCGGTAAAAGTAGAAATGCTTATCATTTAAATAACACTCAAATTCAGGGGTTTGAAGTTCAACCATGAATACAAAAACATTAAATTATCAACCCTGGTTACAAGCGATCATTACGGTTGCTCAGCATTATCGGATGCAACCTGCTGAAGAACAAATTCGTCTGCAACTGGATTGGAATAAATACACAAATATTGATGACATGTTGTCCATTATTACCCGTCAAGTGGGTTTGAATGTTCGCAAAGCAGACTTCACCACGGATGTACTGAATCCATGGAGGTTGCCCGTTGTTGTAGAATTTAATAATGGTCAAGTTGCGGTTATCGAGAAAGTCGACAATGAGGGCAATGCAAGCTTACAGTTAAGTGGTGATCAAGGTCTTTCACAAACTTTTAATTTGCATGAACTTCAAGCCAATGCCAGTCGTGTTTATATTTTTCGACCAGAAACATCGATTCCCGATGCACGTGTTGATGAATATATCAAACCTTATGAAAAAAGCTGGTTCTGGGACATCGTTTTAAAAGATTGGAAACGTTATACCGACATCATGGTTGCTTCAATGATTGCCAATATTCTGGCATTGGCGACCATTATTTTCTCTATGCAAGTCTATGACCGAGTGGTGCCTTCTCAATCTATTCCAACCTTGTGGGTACTCGCGGGTGGGGTGTTGATTGCAGCTGTTTTTGAGTTTGTGTTGCGCATTGCACGAGTTTATTTGTCAGACATTATTGGTAAGCGTGCAGATCTCAAGATTTCAGACCGCGTTTTTGGTCATGCATTGCGGATCCGTAATAAAGATCGTGCCCGTTCAACAGGTTCGTTTATCTCACAGATTCGTGAACTTGAAGGTGTTCGTGAATTGGTGACTTCAACAACGATCAGTGCAATTGCAGACTTACCGTTTTTCTTCCTGTTTTTAGCGATCTTTTGGATTATCGGGGGCAACATCTTTTGGGTGATGTTACTGGTTGTACCATTGATGATTATTCCTGGCTTCTTGGTGCAGAAAAAGTTGGCCCAGTTGGCCACTGAAGGGATGCGAGAGTCTGCGATTCGCAACGCGATTTTGGTCGAAGCAGTTCAAGGTATTGAGGATATCAAGTTATTACGTGCTGAAGCCAGATTTCAAAATCAATGGAATCACATGAATGAAGTATCTGCCGATGTCAGTATGCGGCAACGTAAAATTGTGGGTTGGTTAAATGCTTGGACACAAAAAATTCAAGGACTGACTTATGCAATTGTGGTTTTAGTAGGTTGTTTTGCGGTGATGAAAGGCGATATGACCACGGGGGCATTAGTGGCGTGTTCGATTTTATCTTCGCGTATGCTTGCACCGATTTCACAAGTCACAGGTGTGCTCGGCCGTTGGCAGCAAGCTAAAGTGGCTAAAAATGGTTTAGATGAGTTGATGCAAAAGCCTGTAGACCGTCCTGATCGAGCACAATTGATTCAACGTAAAGTCCTTTCAGGTGATTATGATTTTAAAGGTGTGGTATTTAAATATACTGAAGATGATCCACGCCCAACTTTAGTCATTCCACAGTTAAAAATCCATGCAGGTGAAAAAGTTGCAATTCTTGGACG
>NZ_VTDG01000035.1:0-2562 GCF_052824985.1 Acinetobacter sp. 1125_18A | reverse complement strand
TATAAAGATACGGTCGCAATTACGATTACATGGTGATTCTATGAGCTTAAATAAAATGAAAATATGGTCGGGCAGGACTTTCTCTGCGGCCGCGATATTGATGGTCACTTCACCGGTATTCGCACAGGCCACTTTTTTAATCTGGCCAATTTATCCAAAAATTGAAGAAAAAGAGAAAGCCACTGCGGTCTGGCTACAAAATACCGGTAACTCTGATGCCATGGTACAGATTCGGGTATTTAAATGGGATCAGAATCATCAGCAAGATGCTTATACAGAGCAAACTGAGGTTATTCCAAGTCCGCCTGTTGCGAAGATCAAGGCGGGTGAAAAGCATATGTTGCGTTTGACTCGCTCGACTGCTGTACCTGATGCAAAAGAACTTGCCTATCGAATTATTGTTGATGAACTGCCGATCAAGCTCAATCCAGAAGATGAAAAAGATGCATCGACAGTCAGCTTTCAGATGCGTTATTCCATTCCCTTGTTTAGCTATGGCAAAGGACTTGGTAGTGGTTTAACTGAAGTTTCACAAAAAACCAATGCGAAAAACCCTTTGGCTAAACCGATATTAAGCTGGTGGGTCAAGAATAATGAACAGGGCAAACCTGAACTTTATATTAAAAATACTGGTTCAAAATTTTCACGACTTTCTGGAATTAAATTAACCCCGACTTCAGAGCAAATGGCTTTTGGCAAAACCGCCTTTGGTTATGTGTTGGCAAACAGCACCATGAAGTTTGATCTGGACAATAAGTTACTCAACAGCCTAAGTGGTCAAAGCAGTTTGTATGGGGTTGACAGTTCAGGGGTGAAACAGGAATTGGTTGAGATTAAAAAAGAAGGAGGGGGATAAATGGGTTATTTATCAGGGTTACACACCCCTTCTTTTTTATGCAAAAGCCTGACATTGATATTGGTTGCGAATATTCCATTGCTGAGTTGCAATGTCTATGCAAATGGTTTGCCCCCGCCACCACGAGATGTTTCAGAAGTGAATAGCTTATTTAAGCTCTATCTGGACTTGGTGATCAATCAATATTCGACGCGACAAGTGATACCGGTCATTGTCAAAGGCGATCATTACTTTATCCAGCAATCGAAACTGGATGAGTTGCAGATTAAGCTGCCTGCGGATGCACTTCAGCAACAGTCAGAAAAAAACCTGACCGATCTGGATGTATTTACTTTAGGCTTTTCGGGCAAGGCCTTGGATTGGGTCAGCCTCAATCAGATTCCCGAATTGAAGTATGAGTACAATTCAGCGCAACAGTATTTTAGTCTAGATCTTCCTGCCAGCTGGATGCCGGTGCAGATAAGTGGTTTGGATTCTTGGTATCAACCTGAAACAGCGCAGTCGGGTATTGGTTTATTAAATAACTATGACTTTTATACCTACCGCCCAGAGAATGGTGGCTATAGCAGTACACTCTTTACAGAACAACGCTTTTTCTCCCCTTATGGGGTACTGAGAAATTCAGGGGTTTATAGCAAAACTGATTTTAAATCTGATGGGATTGGAAACGACTCAACTCAAGATAATGATGGCTACCGCCGCTATGACACCACTTGGCAATATGATGACCCAGTCCGGGTAGTTTCATTTTTAGCCGGCGATGTAATTACGGGAAGTAAAAACGCATGGGGAAGTTCAGTGCGTTTAGGTGGATTGCAGTTACAACGTAATTTTGGTACCCGTCCAGATTTGATTACCTATCCTTTACCTCAGTTTAAAGGACAAGCGGCTTTACCGAGCACCGTGGACTTATTGATTAACGGACAGAAAACCAATTCAACCGATGTACAATCTGGCCCTTTTATTCTAAATAATGTTCCATTTATTAATGGTAAAGGCGAGGCGGTGATTGTCACCACAGATAGTGTTGGCCGTCAGGTGGCAACCTCGGTGCCGTTTTATATTTCGAATACTTTGCTTAAACCGGGGTTATTGGATTATTCGGTGTCTATGGGACAAATCCGCGAAGATTATGGGATCAAAAACTTTGAATATGGCAAATTTGCCAGTTCAGCGGATGCGCGTTACGGGATTAACGACTGGCTCACGGCTGAAGGACGAGTTGAACTCTCCGATTCAATTCAGTTGGCAGGATTGGGTTCAGTACTCAAGCTGAATCGGTTTGGTGTTGTAAGTGGTTCGGCAACCCAAAGCTGGGCTGATGGAGAGCTTAATCAGTTAAATAATAACTTGAACGGAAATAAAAACTTCAAGGGAAATCAATACACGCTCGGTTATAGCTATAACCAACAACGCTTTGGATTTAGTCTCAATCATACCCAGCGAGATCAGGACTATTATGATCTTTCACGCTTGCAATATAGCAATTTGATTTCAGCCAACAGTCATAAAAGTTTGGTTGCCAATACTTATTTTGCTACAGAAAAGTCGGGTACTTTTGGGGTGGCATATATCCGAACCAAGAGTCGAGACATTGAAAATAAACTGATGAACCTGTCTTGGGCACCGGTATTACCGTCCTATTTGCGTGGTGCGACAGTGTCGTTAAGTGCCAATCGGGATTTTGTGGAAAAAGAGTGGAGTGC
>NZ_VTDG01000034.1:0-2859 GCF_052824985.1 Acinetobacter sp. 1125_18A | reverse complement strand
ATCTGAATGTCAGGCCTCAAACCTAAGTGATTCCTTAAATTTAAACTACTCGGAAAAATATTAGCTTTAGAATCTTTCTGCAATAAAGCTTTCTACCTTCAAATAGCCCACATCCTTAGACTAATCATCATAAAAATAATTAAAATAAGAAATGTGAGCAAAATTCTAGCCTTAATTGAATTTAACCAATAATGATCTGCTCATTCTTGAGTAAGTCATCAAGTGTTAACGTAGGTTGACCTTTAATAACAAGAAGATTCGTTGGGCTATATGTATTTACAGTTGCTCCATCTCTATCAACTCGAACTACTGAATTGCCATTACCATCATTCACGACTGATATATAGCTTGTAAGGTTAGAGCGATCAGCTAATAAGCCGGCAAAGAAACCACTACCAAACTGAATTTTGTCCTGACTATCATAATCAATCCAAGTATCCTTACCATTCCCGCCAGTTGAGTCATTCGAACTAAGCACATTATAAATTAATGTGTCCGTGCCCAATCCTGTACTAAGCGTATCATTACCACGACCACCTTCGAGTAAATCATTTCCTAATCCACCCCTTAAGGTATCATCTCCATCACCACCATAAAGTTTATCGTCTCCAAGTCCGCCAGATAAGATATCTACACCTATGCCACCATCAAGGATATCGTTACCTGCACCACCGATAAGTGTATCGTTACCAGCGCCACCAAAAAGTGTATCATTTCCAGCATTACCTAAGAAATAATCGTTATTACTAGTTGCATTGATGGTGTCATTACCAGCACCACCGTCAACATATTGAGATAAAGGAGTTCCGCTGTTAAAGACATTATCTTCATTTGTTCCTTTTACAAAAAGATCATCAGAAGATTTATACAACAGACCAAGAGTACCAAATCCCATGTTTTGTTCAAAGATAGTCACTGGTATGATCTGGCTTGTCAGTTCTTCACTCCCATTACTTGTCTCTTTCGATATTCCTTCAACTATTAAGTTCATTGTACCCGTATAATTCTGAGGTGGAAGAATACTCAAATTCTTTAAATCCCAACCTTTCAGATCTAAAGTATCAAGATCTTGTTTAGCTGTAAAAAAGTGACTTCCGTCAGTTAATATCGAATCCTTTTTAATATTCTTTAACAATAAGCTTACTATAGTTTCAGATCCATCCTTATCAATCAACTCGGCTTTAATCTCGGCTAACTTAACAAGGTTATTTTTCATTCCCATATTCAAGCCATTCGCTGCAAAATGACCACCTGTACCATTTTGTTCTAAAGGTACAAATGAACCGAGATTATCAACCAATCCAAAAAGTTCTTCCGCACTACCATATAAATTATAGTTTTGTGCATTTAATGCTTTTGTAGTCCAACTATCACCTTCAACATTTCTTTCTACTACGTTTATTGTAAGCAATCCTGGACCAGTAAAATTGTGACCATATATACCTAATGTATAATAACCTGATTCTTTAGGAGTAAAGATGGTCGAGAAAGCTCCTCCATTAAGCCCTTTGTCTAGACCAAAAGCTTGGCTCGAAGACTTACCAATAGTAGCTATGATCTGTTGCCCACCAAGTTCAATATATATAGCATCATCGACTGTCCCACTAAAACTATATTGTTTACCCGCTTGCAGATAGATAAGACCAGTTAGAGATGTAGAATTCTTTTCTCCCATATTCACAGAACTTGGATTAACACGGTCTTGTGATGTTACAAAATCATTTGGTACTGGTTGTCCTGCCGCTATGGCAGCAGCTTTAGCAATGACCAAAGCATCGATTTTTTCTTTTAGCGTAATCACTTGAAACGAAGCTGAACCATTAGTATCGTCAAGACCTTTATATACTTTATGAACCAAACCAGTAGAAGCTGGAACTTCTAGTTGATTGTCCTGAGTCGATGAGTAGACAGGTTTAAGAATAAGGTTTTTATAATTCCATCCACTAACATTTACACTAGTATTTGTACTAGTTGCTGTAAATGTCTTGGTTCCATCAGTAATAATTGAACCTATTGGTATATCTTTAATTACATAATTACTTTGATTAACTAAGGTTCTAATTGCAAGGAGTTGATTTAAAGCATTATCCATCTCAGTATTTGCATCTGTACGCGAGTAGTAGCCTTCTTTGCCACCTTGCTCTGATGGTTTAAAAGTGCCTAAATCTTGTACGAGCCCTTTCAACTCCTCAGCACTGCTATATATTTTTTGAGAAAGATTATCAATTGGTTGATTTGACCATTTTGTATCCCCTAAATATCTTTCTAATAAATTAGCCGATAACATTCCGTCTGCTTGCCAATTTGAAGTGATCAAATCAAGCGTATAATAGCCAGATTTCGTTGGGGTGAATATACCTACTCTCGGAAAACTATCATCAGTCTCTGGACCAAAGTAATGATGGCCATTTTTCTGTGTGGAAAGAAGTGTTTTTCCACCGAGTGCTACATGTGCTCCATCATCAGCAAAACCATAAAAACTATATTCCTTTCCTGCTTCTAAGTAGATAAGACCATGAACATATAAAGTTTTTCCGCTAGCGATAGAAATCTCTTTATCTATAAGCGTATTACCTATATCTGTGATCAGCTTATCTTCAATACTAGTACTGGCAAGTATAGCTTGTTTGACTTTAGTCATTGCAGTATTATCGTTCGGAATATCCGTAGGATTGTTATACCAGGAAGCTATTAAACCTGTAGATTTGGGAATACCAGGTACTACAGGCTCACCCAAAATTGTTTGATCCTGACTCAATTTCACACCATCAGCAACAGCCTCGACATGTACAGCTGCAGTAGCCTCTACGGTATATCCATTTGAAACTACGTCGTATGTAATCTTTAAAGCGTCGGTCA
>NZ_VTDG01000033.1:0-3267 GCF_052824985.1 Acinetobacter sp. 1125_18A | reverse complement strand
ATTAGAACTTATTGAATTTGCATTAAAGCAAAAAAATTAAAATGACAACTGTTGCGTCGTTCTCGACCAAAAATGACAACAGTCATGTCGTTTAAAGTTGTCATTGAAAAAAACCGCCATTAATGGCGGTTTTCCTTTAATTGAACTTTAATCTCATGAGTTAATCTAATTTAACAATTTGATCATCTTTCCAAATATAAAGTTAATGATGTCGATGTTGATTAATTTTGAAACTATATGATCTAGAACGTTATAAAATTGGTTCTTTCTTAAATATAAAAAATGGAAAAGTATTAAAAGTTAATTCAGACTTAGTGCGATCAATCTGAATTTCATTTTCTAACTCAGATAGTTTCCATTTATCTCCTAATTTATATAAAAAACAATGGTACTCTTTTTCACCACAAGTCGAGCTTGGAACGCAATAGCTTAACTCATATCTGAATGTCTGGCCTCATACCCAAGTGATGCCTTAAATTTAAACTACTCGGGAAAATATTAGCTTTAGAATCTTTATGCATCAAAGCTTTCTACCTTAAAAAAGCCCACATCCTTAGACTAATCATCATAAAAATAATTGCCATAAGAAATGTGAGCGAAATTCTAGTCTAGATTAAAGTTAACCAATAACAATCTGCTCATTTTTGAGTAGGTCATCAAGTGTTAACGTAGGCTGACCTTTAATAACAAGAAGATTCGTTGGACTATATGTATTTACAATTGCGCCATCTCTATCAACTCGAAGTACTGAATTACCATTACCATCACTCACGACTGATATATAGCTAGTAAGATTAGAGCGATCAGCTAACAAGCCAGCAAAGAAATCACTGCCAAACTGAATTTTGTCCTGACTATCATAATCAATCCAAGTATCCTTACCATTTCCACCAGTTGAGTCATTCGAACTAAGAACATTATAAATTAATGTGTCCATGCCCAAACCTGTACTGAGCGTATCATTACCACGACCACCTTCGAGTAAATCATTTCCTAATCCACCTCTTAAGGTATCATCGCCATCACCACCATAAAGTTTATCGTCTCCAAGTCCTCCAGATAAGATATCTACACCTATGCCACCGTCAAGTATGTCGTTACCAGCGCCACCGATAAGTGTATCATTACCAGCGCCACCAAAAAGTGTGTCATTTCCAGCATTACCTAAGAAATAATCGTTATTATTAGTTGCATTGATGGTGTCATTACCAGCACCGCCATCAACATATTGAGATAAAGGAGTTCCGCTATTAAAGACATTATCTTCATTCGTTCCTTTTACAAAAAGGTCATTTGAAGATTTATACACCTGACCAATAGTACCAAATCCCATGTTTTGTTCAAAAATAGTCACTGGTATGATCTGGCTTGTCAGTTCTTCGCTCCCATTACTTGCCTCTTTCGATATTCCTTCAACTATTAAGTTCATTGTACCCGTATAATTCTGAGGTGGAAGAATACTCAAATTCTTTAAATCCCAGCCTTTCAGATCTAAAGTATCAAGATCTTGTTTAGCTGTAAAAAAGTGATTTCCGTCAGTTAATACCGAATCCTTTTTAATATTCTTTAACAATAAGCTTACTATAGTTTCTGATCCATCCTTATCAATCAGCTCCGCCTTAATCTCTGCTAGCTTCACAAGGTTATTCATCATTCCGTTATTTAAGCCACTCGCTGCAAAATGACCACCTGTACCGCCTTGTTCTGAAGGTACAAATGAACCGAGATTATCAACCAATCCAAAAAGCTCTTCCGCACTACCATATAAATTATAGTTCTGCGTATTTAAATCTTTAGCAGTCCAGTTGTTATTTCCAGCATTTCTTTCCTCTACCTTTAATTGAAGTACACCATTTCCAACATAGTTGTGCCCATATATACCTAAGGTATAATAACCTGATTCTTTAGGGGTAAAGATACTCGGTAGAGATCCATCATTAAGCGGTGTGTTTAGACCAAATGTTTGGACAGCTGCTACACCAATTGAAGTTACGATCTGTTGCCCACCAAGTTCAATATATATACCATCATCGACTTTTCCACTGAAACTATATTGTTTACCCGCTTGCAGATAAATGAGGCCAGTAACAGAAGTAGAATCTTTTGCTGCAATCGGCACATTACTTGAATCAGCACGGTCTTGCAATACTATAGAAGCCCCAGGTAACGATTGTTGATTGATGACAAAAGCATCGATTCTCTCTTTTATCGTAATCATTTTAAACAGTCGATCTGAGCCATTAGTATTGTCAATGCCTTTGTAGACTGTATGAAGTAATCCAGTAGACGTAGGAACTTCTAATAAATTATCCTGAGTCGATGAGTAGACAGGTTTAAGAATAAGGTTTTTATAATCCCAACCACTAACATTTACACTAGTATTTGTACTAGTTGCTGTAAATGTCTTGGTTCCATCAGTAATAATTGAACCTACTGGTATATTTTCAATTACATAATCACTTGGATTAACTGAAGTTCTAATTTCAATGACTTGAGTTAATGCATTCCCCATCTCAGTAATTTTATCTGTTTGTGGATAAAAGCCTTCTTTTCCTCCTTGCACTGATGGTTTAAAAGTACCTAAACTGAGTAAATCCAACTCATCAGCATTCCTATATACATTTTGAGAAAGATAATCTATTGGTTTAGTAGACCATTTTGTATCCCCCAAATATCTTTCTAATAAATTAGCAGACAGCTTTCCTGATCCTTGCCAATTCGAAGTTATCAAGTCTAGTGTATAATAACCTGATTGCGTTGGTGTAAATACTCCTGGTTTACCAAGATCACTATTCTCATCTGGATTAAACCAATCATTAACAAGTCTTTTTGATGAAAGAAGCGTTTTTCCACCTATAGCAAAATTTGCACCATCATCAGAATAACCAGAAAGACTATATTCCTTTCCTGCTTCTAAATAGATAAGACCATGAACATATAAAGTTTTTCCACTATCTATAATAATATCTTGATTTGTCCCCATCATAGTGATCGGTCTATTTTCGATACTAGTACTAGCAAGTATAGCTTGTTTGACTTTAGCCATTGCAGTATCGTCATTCGGAATATTTGCAGGGTTGTTATAAAAGGAAGCAATTAACCCTGAAGCTTTAGGAATACCAGGTACTACAGGCTCACCCAAAATTGTTTGATCCTGACTCAATTTTACACCATCAGCAACAGCCTCGACATGTACAGCTGCAGTAGCCTCTATGGGAGGATATCCATTTGAAACTACGTCGTATGTAATCTTTAAAGCGTCGGTCG
>NZ_VTDG01000032.1:0-3464 GCF_052824985.1 Acinetobacter sp. 1125_18A | reverse complement strand
TCTGTGATTTATCACAGTTAACTACTCGCTGACGAGGCGGTAGTGAATCATTAACAGAATATATTTGAGTTGAAATAATTGTTTAAACTCGTTTTAGTTGATGTTAGCAAGCAATTGTTAATGTTGAATGAAATGAGCACTAGCGATAAAACTGAATCAAGCGTTTTGGTATATGAATTAAATTGAAGCTGTATGGTGATTAAGTTCACAGGCAACAAATAGAAGTGATTAAGTTCACATTGTTGATCCTCCTTGTAGGGATTAACGACTGTTTGGGGTTGTATAGTCAAGTAATTAAGTGCATGTGGTGGATGCCTTGGCAGTCAGAGGCGATGAAAGACGTAATAGCCTGCGATAAGCTTCGGGGAGGCGGCAAATATCCTGTGATCCGGAGATTTCTGAATGGGGAAACCCACTTACCATAAGGTAGGTATCGCATGATGAATACATAGTCATGCGAGGCGAACGAGGGGAAGTGAAACATCTCAGTACCCTTAGGAAAAGAAATCAATTGAGATTCCCTCAGTAGCGGCGAGCGAACGGGGATCAGCCCATTAAGTTATATGTGTTTTAGCGGAAAGCTCTGGGAAGTGCTACCGTAGAGGGTGATAGTCCCGTACACGAAAGGGCACATATAATGATGACGAGTAGGGCGAGGCACGTGAAACCTTGTCTGAATATGGGGGGACCATCCTCCAAGGCTAAATACTCCTGACTGACCGATAGTGAACCAGTACCGTGAGGGAAAGGCGAAAAGAACCCCTGTGAGGGGAGTGAAATAGATCCTGAAACCGCATGCATACAAGCAGTGGGAGCCGACTTGTTCGGTGACTGCGTACCTTTTGTATAATGGGTCAGCGACTTATATTCAGTAGCAAGGTTAACCGCATAGGGGAGCCGTAGAGAAATCGAGTCTTAATAGGGCGTTTAGTTGCTGGGTATAGACCCGAAACCGGGTGATCTATCCATGAGCAGGTTGAAGGTTGGGTAACACTAACTGGAGGACCGAACCCACTGTCGTTGAAAAGCCAGGGGATGACTTGTGGATAGGGGTGAAAGGCTAATCAAACTCGGTGATAGCTGGTTCTCCCCGAAAGCTATTTAGGTAGCGCCTCGGACGAATACCATAGGGGGTAGAGCACTGTTTCGGCTAGGGGGTCATCCCGACTTACCAAACCGATGCAAACTCCGAATACCTATGAGTACTATCCGGGAGACAGACTGCGGGTGCTAACGTCCGTAGTCAAGAGGAAAACAATCCAGACCGCCAGCTAAGGCCCCCAAATTATAGTTAAGTGGGAAACGATGTGGGAAGGCATAGACAGCTAGGAGGTTGGCTTAGAAGCAGCCACCCTTTAAAGAAAGCGTAATAGCTCACTAGTCGAGTCGGCCTGCGCGGAAGATGTAACGGGGCTAAAACTATATGCCGAAGCTGCGGATGTATACTATGTATACGTGGTAGGGGAGCGTTCTGTAAGCCGATGAAGGTGTATTGAGAAGTATGCTGGAGGTATCAGAAGTGCGAATGCTGACGTGAGTAACGACAAAACGGGTGAAAAACCCGTTCGCTGAAAGACCAAGGGTTCCAGTCCAACGTTAATCGGGGCTGGGTGAGTCGACCCCTAAGGCGAGGCCGAGAGGCGTAGTCGATGGGAAATTGGTTAATATTCCAATACTTCTGTGTAATGCGATGAGAGGACGGAGAAAGTTAAGTCAGCCTGGCGTTGGTTGTCCAGGTGAAAGGCAGTAGGCATGCATCTTAGGCAAATCCGGGGTGCTCTATGCTGAGAGCTGATAGCAAGCTAGTTTACTAGCGAAGTGGCTGATACTATGCTTCCAGGAAAAGTCTCTAAGCTTCAGTTACACAGGAATCGTACCCTAAACCGACACAGGTGGTCAGGTCGAGTAGACCAAAGCGCTTGAGAGAACTCTGCTGAAGGAACTAGGCAAAATGGTACCGTAACTTCGGGAGAAGGTACGCTGCTGACGGTGATAGGACTTGCTCCTTGAGCTATTGGCAGCCACAGAAACCAGGCCCCTGCAACTGTTTATTAAAAACATAGCACTCTGCAAACACGAAAGTGGACGTATAGGGTGTGATGCCTGCCCGGTGCTGGAAGGTTAATTGATGGGGTTAGCGTAAGCGAAGCTCTTGATCGAAGCCCCAGTAAACGGCGGCCGTAACTATAACGGTCCTAAGGTAGCGAAATTCCTTGTCGGGTAAGTTCCGACCTGCACGAATGGCATAATGATGGGGGCGCTGTCTCCAGCAGAGGCTCAGTGAAATCGAAATCGCCGTGAAGATGCGGTGTACCCGCGGCTAGACGGAAAGACCCCGTGAACCTTTACTGCAGCTTGACATTGAACTTTGATCTTACTTGTGTAGGATAGGTGGGAGGCTTTGAAGTAGTGACGCCAGTTGCTATGGAGCCATCCTTGAAATACCACCCTGGTAATATTGAGGTTCTAACTCTGTCCCGTTATCCGGGACGAGGACCATGTCTGGTGGGTAGTTTGACTGGGGCGGTCTCCTCCTAAAGAGTAACGGAGGAGTACGAAGGTGCGCTCAGCGTGGTCGGAAATCACGCGTAGAGTATAAAGGCAAAAGCGCGCTTAACTGCGAGACCCACAAGTCGAGCAGGTACGAAAGTAGGTCTTAGTGATCCGGTGGTTCTGTATGGAAGGGCCATCGCTCAACGGATAAAAGGTACTCTGGGGATAACAGGCTGATACCGCCCAAGAGTTCATATCGACGGCGGTGTTTGGCACCTCGATGTCGGCTCATCTCATCCTGGGGCTGAAGCAGGTCCCAAGGGTATGGCTGTTCGCCATTTAAAGAGGTACGCGAGCTGGGTTTAGAACGTCGTGAGACAGTTCGGTCCCTATCTACCGTGGGCGTTGGAAATTTGAGAGGATCTGCTCCTAGTACGAGAGGACCAGAGTGGACGAACCTCTGGTGTACCGGTTGTGACGCCAGTCGCATCGCCGGGTAGCTATGTTCGGAAGGGATAACCGCTGAAAGCATCTAAGCGGGAAGCCTACCTCAAGATAAGATTTCCCTAGGACTTTATGTCCTCTAAAGAGCCGTTGAAGACTACGACGTTGATAGGTTGGATGTGGAAGTGCGGTGACGCATGAAGCTGACCAATACTAATTGCTCGTGAGGCTTGACTATACAACACCCAAGCAGTTGTATATGAAGCATCATTTGATTCATAAAAGATCAAACATACTTGATTTAGTTGAAAAGCTAGTTACAATACCCAACTCAAATGTTCTGTTAAACTCATTTGGTACGAAGTAAGGCATTTAAATAAGACCCGAACAAGTCCATAACAGTTTGCTGGCGACAATAGCAAGAGTGAACCACCTGATCCCTTCCCGAACTCAGAAGTGAAACCTCTTAGCGCTGATGGTAGTGTGGGGTTACCCATGTGAGAGTAAGTCATCGCCAGCTTTTAAAT
>NZ_VTDG01000031.1:0-3936 GCF_052824985.1 Acinetobacter sp. 1125_18A | reverse complement strand
TTGATAATTATTTTTTGCAATTGTTAAAAAATAAAAGATAACTATTTAAAATATAAATATTTTATTTTAATGAATACTGTTTTTAATTCTATTTACCTTAGTCACTTCATTCATACTATTTAAGATAACTAAATAAATGAATCTTTTTGGTGCAATTAAAATACAAAGCGAACTTGTTTTGTGCATTTTATATTTAAAAAAATTAGGATGCTGATCTTTAAAAAAATACCTATGAATTGGAGAACATAGGTATATAAAAGGGAATAAAAAGATGCTCATGTTTTGGGGAAACCATGAGCACATAAAACTTGATATATCTAACAGTAATTTGATATTAGTTTAATTGAATCACATTTTCAATATTTATTTTTAATTAAAAACAAAATTAATCTAAAGAAAAATAACTCAGGTTGGTTTCCTATTTAGCACTAGAACTATAGCCTACTAATTTTTTAAAATTTAAATTATGCAATGTTCTGAAAAGTTAGCTAACTTTGACTGCGCTTAGATAAATTAATAGATAAGTTATCTTTAACTCTAACTTATCGCCATAACCTCACTCGAATAGAAAAGCCAATGAAAAGTGTTCTTATACAAAAATTAAATTAATCCAATACCTGTCCAATCGTATAATCCGCCTGAGCAATAGGGGTTAACTTATCATCAACTTGATAATATTGAATTGCATACTCACCAGGTTTCCAACCATCTGGTGGAGCATAACTCACCCAATTTTGATCACTTTGAGGATTTACAGGCTGCGGCGCAAATAGTAATACCTCACCACTGTCCTTATTTACCCATTTCACAAAAACTTGATCACTTTTCGATAATTTCCCTAATGTATCGTAGTGAGCAACAATTTGTTGATTCTTATAAATTTGGGACATGTTCTCAGACTGTAAGTTATTACTTAGATTTCTAGACAAAACAAGTTTACCTTGCATATCTTCTTTAGAAACACTAGCTTCATCAGATAACTCTTCTAATAGTCTTTCTGAAAACTGTTTTTTATTTTGAATAGAACTAAAATTGTTTAAAGGAAATGCTTTAGACAAATAGTGTGCAACCTCATGATCAGGCATTTGCTTGAGTACCATTTTTATTTTATCTATTGTTGCTTGGGATAAAATATGCCCATTCGGTTGTGATATCAATGCATTAAATTGATCATCATGACTGTTTGGAATTGGTTTATTTATATTTTCACTTAATATTTTAGAATCAATTTCATTGTATGGCTGAGACGGATTATTTAATCCGTCATCAGCATTCAACAAAGCGATTCCATAGCCTGAAGCAAAACAGAACAGGCCAACAAGAATTGCCTTTAAATTCATTTCATTAAGCACACTTATAACTTACACCATTAATAGTTAAGCCACTACCGCCAGTAAAACTACTTCCTTGAGCGATAACTTTATCCTTGGTTAATCCAGAACCTGTTAAAAGTTTAATATTAGTAGCAGAAGTACAAACCCCTGTCTGAACATTAGATGAAGTATTCACTAAACATCCGCTTGTTGTAATTAAATAAGTTTTTCCATTGTCTAATGTTGAACAACTTGCAGTAATTGTTTGACTACTTGAACCAGAGTTGTTTGATGAACCTGAATTTGATGAAGAACCAGAGTTAGATGATGATCCCGAACTGTTTGAAGAACCAGAAGAACTTACGTTATCACCACTACCACCTCCTCCACAAGCAACCAAAAAACCACTGATTAAAAAACTAACTAATAAAGTTTTACTTACTTTTCTCATTTTAAAATTTCCCTTAAGGGCTTGTTAAATTTAATAGCCAATCATTAAAAAAATTTACTGATCGCTATACTTCGAGTATTTTTCGAATTAAAAATTATTATACCCAACCCAAATATGCACTAAAAAGCACATTAAATTAAATTCACGCGATTTATTTCACAAAATATTTATTACACAAGGATTAAAAAGTTAACTTTAACTCCTAGAATTTAAGACACTTAGTAGATTTGACTTCTCCTTTGTTTGCCTTTTAATTCGGCATACCATTGAGTGTTGGGATGAAACCAAATTGAGATATTTCCATGATTTATTAAGGCATAGTTATACGAAGACCAATTAGTTGTACGATAGGTTTTAGGTCTAGGCTTACTCATGTTGAAATTATATTTCTGAATAACCATTCAATGGTAGATTTGTGCAACAAAGCCTCATCAATATAATGGTAAGTCATTTAACCTTGAAAAAAACTTATCCATCATTGATATATCTAAAACATTAATTGCTCTTGTACATGCCACATAAAACAATCTAACTTCAGCATCGCTCATTAATACGCCTTCTTTTTTTTCATTCCAAAAAAAATCATCGCCAATTTTAACTTTCGGAAATTCTAAACCTTTAGACTTATGCGCAGTACTCACAAAACAATCATAATTATCTGTTTGTTTTAGTTGTGTTATTACATTAACCAAATGAGAAGTCCCATGATTTTCAATTAAAGTAACTACAGGTGTTAAGTCGCTATTTGGAAATTGCTCAACATATGACTGAACCTCTGCCCAATTTAAAAAACCAAAAAAATCACTTTTCTTTTCAACTTTTTTATTATTTTGTAATTTATCAGCATCCTCAATTTGCTCTAATAGCATTTTGGTATCCAAATTAATTTTTGGTTTATAACCATCTAAAACCAATTTCAAGGCTGAACTCAATGCTCCTGCATTTGTTCTAGCTAAATGTGCATAAGGAGCATGGACTTCTGAAATATAAGAATTTACTTTTTCATTTCCAATTAGAGGTACTCGTTCACCAAGTAACTTAAACAAAAGATGATTTGCCACATTTGCAATTGGCTCTCCAAATCTAAATGATTTTGTTAGAAATTTTTCTGGAATTTCTAGTGACTGCATTGCATTAATCGCACCCCGAAAAGCATATATTTGTTGATGTTTATCACCTACATAAATCACCTGAGTAGCCTGTTTTTTCAATATATCCAACATTATGGGATCGGCATCTTGAGCCTCATCAAACAATATAAATTTCGTATTAATGACTGGATCTTTTAATGCCCAATATTTCAAATAAATGTCATGCGTAATTCTTATCTTACTACTGTTATCAATAGAAATTTTCCAAAGTGAATTTGCCTTATCAACCAATCCAGCAGCAAGATCACCACAAAATTGTTTATCTACCCATTTCGGCATTGCCTTCATTAACATATCGTGAGTTATTTCATCAGATGTACTCCGACAAAATAAATCTAAGGCTCGTGTTAATATTAATCCTTGATCATTTGGGTCACACGTTTCAGATTTTTGATTATCAATTTGAAGAGGGATTCTATAATCTCTTAAATCGAACATCATCGCCATCGTACGTGGCAGTAACCGCGTATAATTTAATTTTTCAGTTATAAATTTAGGCGTTTGGCGAAAAGCCATACTATGAAAAGTCTTACAATCAATGTTGTCAGAAAATTTTTTAGCTGCTTCTTCTGCAATGGGTTTATTAAATGCCAAATACAAACCCTTTTGATGAGTCAAAGTATTTCCAATAAAGTTTAAAGTACTTGTTTTTCCAGCACCTGCATAAGCTGTCATTTTGAAAGTTTGACCTGTAAGTGCTAATTCAATTGATTTTTCTTGTTCTGAGGTTGGCTTCATTTGTATAAAATTATTGTTACTTATAGATAAGATCATTATCCCAATAAATTCATACTTTGCAATTAAAACTGTTTCAACTTTCAAAAAAAGCTAATCTATCTTTATTTAGTAATCGCTATAATTATTTTTTATTTATATTCAAAATTTACTTTGAATAGTAAGACAATTGTACTACCAAAGGGCTTTGTTGCACAAACCTATCTCTAAAGGCTGATTCCACACTATAATTTTCAAATGAATAAGCCTCGTCCTAAAATTTACCGTACTCTTAATTGGTCTTTAT
>NZ_VTDG01000030.1:0-9654 GCF_052824985.1 Acinetobacter sp. 1125_18A | reverse complement strand
ACGAGGACCAATTGATAGTACGATAGATTTTCGGAGTAGGCTTCTTCATTCGAAAATTATATTGCTAAAGAAGCCTTTAAGAACAGGTTTGTGCAACAAAGCCATTAATAGATAAAAAAATTAAAATAAATAACACTCATTTGAAAATTTTCATTATTAAAGTTTGAATAAAATTTTTCAAAAACTCTAATAACTTTGATTTTATGTTTTCGATCAATATATCTTTTTCATTAGATATTTTATCCGATATCTCATTGGAGGATTTATTATTATCGATAAATCCGAATTTTACTCCTGTTTCATCGACAAATTTTTCATATGATATTGGAGTGGGTACAATACTTGTAGATTCATTCTTCATTAGATACACCCAAACTTTTTCCTCGTTTGGGTTATATACTAATTTGAAAATTCTAGAGGGCTTCCAAACTTTATTTTTTCCAACCTTCACTGAGTTTTCTTGTTTATCAAATATGAGGCCCGAAAGGATATAAATATCACCATCTGAACGCGATATATATTTTCTAACATCGGCTTCTATTTTTCGCCATGGACCTCTGTTATTATCAGAATCTTGAGGAAAAATATTAGATAGTGCAAACGTTTGGGCCATACCACGTGGCGTAATCGCATTACCTGCAGACGCTAGATGCCCTCTATCAACACTAGGATGAACATTTTTATAATCAGAAGCTTTTGCCCGACCATTTGTAGGTGTTCTAGGATCAGAAAAAAAGAAATCTGTTCTCTGTAGGCCTTCACTTTTATTTTTTAATTGCTTAGCACTTAATTTTTCTATAACAAGTAGAGGGGTTTTTGTCCGGTCTGCATACAATACTGCAAAATTATCTGAACATAACTCCCTAATACCCCATTTAAACTTCTTAAAATAAGTTAATTCTGTTGTTTTTTTTGGATTTTCTTTAGGAAATAAATCTGTACAGCTATCAAAAGAATTCTGTTTTTGATTATTATTGTATAATTCTATTGGTCTTTTTTTAACAATTTCTGAATAATTTATATCATTTAAATTTCCTTTAGCAAAAACTAATGAAGTATTTAAACAAACACTAAATAAAATTAAATAAAAACTAAATTTCACAATTATCTACTTAATATAAAAAAATGAGTATATTGATTGAGTATACATACTCGATCAAAACCTATGGTATTAAACAATGAGTATATTTTTAGGGGGGTATTCTAAATGACCACGATCATAGCCTGAACCACGATAATCCGATAATAATGCACGATGTGTAGCGTTTACACGTGGCTCTTCGTGGAAATTATCTTCACGTTTAATCTTTTGACTTAAGCGCTGTGGAGATAAATATTCTGCTGTCCATAGCGATGTTTTGGAAACACCCGAATACATCACATTAAACCCATTAAAACATAAGGGGTAACTGTTTTTCTTTAAACTTTCTTTGATTAGAACAGGTGGTTGCTCTCGATAGAACTGATTTAAACACGTAGAGTTATTGGTACTACTTTGGGTAAACGGCAGTAACTGAAAAATTTTCTCTTGGCCAAACGCAATCGCAAAACTTCCAGTAGCAACAACACCCAACACCATTTTAACTACTGAATTTTTCAACAAAGGCTTCCTAAACAAGGTTAAATAAACAATCCACTCAAAACCCTTACAGATTAAGTTTTTGAATTTAAATAGCTTAACAAGTCAATAAACTGAAAGATATTGTGTCGACCTTCAACCGAGTAAAGCTTCTACGATTTGTGCTTAACTAAACAACATTCCATGTAACAATTTATTGTTTATTTCACAAAAAATGCTAGAAAATCAAATATCTTACAGATGCTTTATCGCACTTGTGATCATGATTATGTCATGTTGCGCAGTGTTGTTCGACAGCCTTGCGACACAGTTTGTCGTATAGGATCGTTTTATACTGATGTATCAAGATTCGCTAGGGAGAGTTGAATGATAAAAGCATTCAAACGGAGCATTCTAAAGGGTTTGATACTGTCTCAGTGCAATATCAGCCTATCTACTTTTGCAGACTCAATAACACAAATGATAAAGGTCTTACTTGCTAGGTTAGAGAAGAAGTCGTTGCTAAAAAACAAAGTGAATCAATGTAATACACCAACCCATAAAACCCATGGGCAAAAAAAAGCCAGAATGACTTCTGGCCTTTGATTGATATGAATTTAGATTTCGATCTGGCTGCCCATTTCTACTACACGGTTTGGCGGGATTTGATAGAAATCACTCACCGGACTGGTATTGCGTTGCATTGAAATAAACAGCTTTTCACGCCATGGCGCCATACCATCACCCACGGTATGAATCAAACGATCACGTGAGATGAAGAAGCTGATATGCATCATGTCAAATTCAACTTCAAGCTGCTTATAAGCCAACTCTAGTGCATTTGGAATATCAGGTTGATCCTTAAAGCCATAGTAAACAAAAACCCGTTGGAAGCGCTTATCTAAGACTTCAACACGGATTCTTTCTTGGTCTGGCACATAAGGAACATCACGGGTAATCACCGTCACCATAATATTGCGTTCATGCAGGACTTTATTGTGCTTGATATTGTGCAACATCGCATGAGGCACAATATTTGGATTACCGGTTAAGAATACCGCTTGACCGGGTACAAACTGTGTTTCATCACTCAAACTGACACTTTTAATAAACAGATCCAACGGCAAGGCATCTTTTTCCAAACGGTTAAAGACAATTTCTCGCCCGGTTTTCCACGTCATCAGAATGGTAAATACGATTGCACCGATGAGGATCGGAACCCATCCGCCTGAAATGATTTTTAATGAGGTTGACCCAATAAAAATACTATCAATCACTAAGAATGGGATGGCGAATAATGCCACTTTCCACTTTGGCCAACGCCAAAAGCCATATGCCAAGATTGAAATCAAAATCGTATCGCATAGCATGGTCATGGTAACTGCTACACCATAAGCATTGGCAAGATTGGCACTGTTTTGGAAAATCACAATCAATAAAAGAATCGAAACGTAGAGTATCCAGTTGATAAAGGGCAAATAAATCTGACCTTGTTCCACATCAGAGGTGTGATGCACGGTTAATCTTGGCAAATAGCGTAGCTGAATGGCTTGGTTTGCCATTGAAAACACACCTGTAATCACCGCTTGTGAGGCAATCACCGCTGCCGCTGTGGCTAGGGCAATCATGGGGTATAAGCCCCACTCAGGTACAAGCAAATAGAATGGGTTTTCAATCGCACTTGGATTACGTAGTAATAATGCACCTTGCCCTGCATAATTTAATAACAAACAAGGCAAAACAATGATAAACCAGCCTAAACGAATCGGCAGTCGGCCAAAATGCCCCATATCTGCATAGAGTGCTTCACCCCCCGTCACCGTCAAAATCACCGCACCCATGGTTAAAAAGGCCACAAAGGGTTGGTGAAAAATAAAGTTCAGCGCCCAATGTGGACTGAGCATGCTTAACACATAGGGGGTTTGGCTAATACTATGAATACCGATTAAACCGATAGAGGCAAACCAAGTTAAGGTGATTGGGCCAAAAAACTTACCCATGGTTCCCGTACCATGTCTTTGTACCAGAAACAGTGCGGTAAGAATCCCGATTGCTAAAGGCATCAGCCATTTATTAAACATGGGTGTGGCAATACTCAGCCCTTCAATGGCTGAAAGTACTGAAATTGCTGGGGTAATAATGCCATCACCAAAAAACAGTGATGCACCAATAAATCCCAAGGCAATTAAATAGATTTTGCGATTATCTGCGATACGATTAGAGCGTAAGTTCAATGCCAGCAAGGACATGATACCACCCTCACCATTGTTATCTGCTCGCATGATAATGGTGACATATTTAAAGCTAATGGTGAGCATCATGCACCAGAAAATCAGTGACAAGATCCCAAGCACGGTCGCTTCGGTGATGGCAATGTGTGCAGTCAGAAAACATTGGCGTAGGGCGTACAAGGGACTGGTTCCGATGTCTCCAAATACCACCCCTAATGCTGCGAGTGTGATCGCAGGTAACGCGGCTTTTTTTGCAGTACTTTGCATAGATTCGTCTTCAAAAATTTAGACACTATTTTTGCGCAATCATATCACTGTGAAATTTTTTTTGCTCTAAATCAATTGTTGCTTGGCAGAAATCTTTTTTTTGGTTATTATCCCACGCCTTGGTGAAGTGTCCGAGTGGCTTAAGGAGCACGCCTGGAAAGTGTGTATACGTTTATAGCGTATCGAGGGTTCGAATCCCTCTTTCACCGCCAGAATTGAAAAAACCACATGCCGATGCAGTGGGGAAAGGCTTAGATCTTAAGGGTTTAGGCCTTTTTTGTGTCTGAAAAATTGTATTTTAATATATGCAGTTTTTGTAGAAGTACTACATTGCTTATATATTCACGTTTTATAAATAAAAATCTAATAAAATCTATATCATAGCTGTTTAAAATTCTAGATTTTTATTTATACTCCATTATTCACTCTACCCCTGATAAAAAGAAATGATAAATGATGTTTCAAACTAAAAATTATTATCATGTTGAGTATTTAGGTGAGGCCGGCATTACACACACCTGCTTGCTGGCCCTTTGTAATCTCATACAAACTCATTCTGATCTCTCTTATGCATTACTTCTTACCAATGATCAATCGCATGCCTTGATCCTTAAAGATCAATCTGAAAGTTATTACATTATCCGTTCAGGCTTTACATCTGGTTATCCTGGCGAAGGTCCAAAAGGATTAGCGACAGCTCTAACCATATTAAATAAACATGAAATTGAAACCGAAGAAACTCTAATTACATCAAAAATGATGAAGAAGCTGAATAACTCATTACTAAGTGATGAGGATATTGATTTAATTTTTAAGCAGAAAATTATTCGTCCTATACAATTGCACGACTATATCTATCCTTTTAGAAATAAAGTTTCATCAACTTCTAGCCTAAAACGTTATTATCCTCTCGAGCTTCCCTATTCAATCATTGATGACAGAATTTTTGATTTAGCTTTGCTCTTTAAAAACGATCCAGATTCAGCGCTGTTAAAAGCATATAAACGCTTAGAAGATATTGTAAGAACAAGAACAGGACTAAGTGAACACAGCAGTAAATTGTTCTCTCAAACTTTTGCATCACCTAATGCCCCTCTTACTTGGGACTTACCAGATAAATCTGAAATTATCGGTCGTGCAAACTTATTTATTGGTGCATATCAGGCCTTTAGGAATGCACGGACACATAGAGAGAAGCCTGAAGAAAATTTAGTTCACCAATATCGTGAATTTTTATTGATCAATGAACTATATCTACTAGAAACAGAATCAAAAAATTTATAACTCAAATAAAGAAAAGGTCTTTAAGACCTTTTCTTTATTCTAATCAAGATAGTTCTTTACCATTACTTAAAATAAATGTTCGTAAAAGCTTCTCAACTTTCACATTGACTTTTAAAGTTGGGATTTTTACTCCTTCTTCTTGTTCAAAATACTGTTTAGCTTTTTCTTTATTAACATAATTCAACAGCTGCCCAAAGCGCCCAAATTCATCAATATTATTTTCATTCACATAGGCATTCATCAATTGTTTCAGTTTCACGTCACAATACCTAAAAGAATGAATAAAACATAAATGCCAATCGAGTACTGACTTATTTTTACTTATTATTATAAAGACTTAATGACTTATAAGTGAATATGATGAGTAGAGAGTGCTTTCGAGTAGGTGTAGTGGAACACTTGCAATATTATGTTTATCGCCTAATTGATCCTAGAGATGGGCAAACATTTTATGTTGGAAAAGGTAAAGGAAACCGTATCTTTAGTCATATTTATGACGAACAAATATCTAAAGAAGGTGATAGTTTATCAGATAAAATTCAACGTATCAGAGATATCAAGGCATCGGGGCTAGCAGTTCTTCATGTCATTCATCGCCATGCTTTGGATGAGAAAACTGCTTTTGAAGTTGAAGGGGCATTAATTGATGCCTATTTAGGATTGTCTAATATTCAAAATTGTTCAGGGAACAGTGAAAATGGAGTCATGCATGTTCATGAAATCAACCAGAAATATGCAGCTATTGAAGCTGTCTTTGAGCATAAAGTTTTATTAATCTCAATCAATAAAGGAATTAAGAATAGCTCAATCTATGATGCTGTTAGATTTGCATGGAGAGTGAATAAAGATAGAGCTGGAAAAGCAGACGTTATCCTTGCTGTTGCTCATGGAATTATTCGTGGTGCTTATATTAATGCTACTTGGTTGGAAGCTACTACTGATAATTTTCCAATGCATTTCGTTCAAGAAACTGATTTGAACAGATTTGGTTTTATAGCTGATGAAGCTTCTGACAATATTAAATCTCTATACATAGGCAAAAAAATTCCTAAAGAATTTGAAAGAAAAAAAGGAGATATCTCCCCTATTAAATATACTTACTAGTGTACATTTAACAAACACAGTCGTTATACGAGCCAACATGTAACTCGAAAGTAAAAATGTCCGCTTTTAGAATATGCACTTTTGTGATTTTCTTAGCGGACGATTTGGACTAATACCTTCTTTCAAAAGATATGAATTACTGTTCTATCACCAGCACAAAATTTGGTAACACTACCCCTTTGTTGGTCTTTAACACACCTACACATAAATTTTCAGGCGCTGAAATAAAAGTGATACCCGAGAAATCGCCCGTTGATTTACATTTTTTCTGATCTACTTCACTGGCCGCCTCAAGGTTTAATTGATGCTGTATATCTAATACAAGAACCTGTGCTAATGCGTCAAAAGCTTTATTTGCTTGTGTAAAAAAGACCGTATTATTATTTGCATCCCATTCAGTTAATGGTGCTTTTTTCTGGCTGATATAATT
Source organism: Acinetobacter sp. 1125_18A (assembly GCF_052824985.1). Classification (NCBI taxonomy): domain Bacteria; kingdom Pseudomonadati; phylum Pseudomonadota; class Gammaproteobacteria; order Moraxellales; family Moraxellaceae; genus Acinetobacter; species Acinetobacter sp. 1125_18A. Next base: position 2,780 of record NZ_VTDG01000030.1, on the reverse strand, counting down.
GTATAAACGCTTTGCAGACTTATTATTGTCAGCAGCATTTTTAAATTCAGCTTTCAATCCAAATACTGCCTTGACATCAGGTTTTTCTTTAAAAGAAAGCCGTGCAAATGGGACAATTTTAACGTCAGAAGCCTGATTTGAAGTCATTAGTTTAAGAGAAGTATCTGCTTGATTCTCCTGTAAAGCCGAGCTAATTTTTTTATTCACGATCTCATCAAATTTAATGGCTTGCTTTAAATTACTGTTAGAGATAGCTGCGCCATTATTTCGTTTATCAATCGCTGTAGCAACACCAACACCAATCAGTCCAAATGCATTTGATGCAGGGTTGGAAAGCGCATTGCTTGCATCCCCGACAGTAATTTGGCTTCCCTCAATAAAATGATCACCACCACCAGATTCCGTCATAGCTGAAATTTGTTCAGATGATACTGAAATTGTCGTGTTGCTGCCTTTTGCAGGGTATTGAATGGATTTGGTTGTTGTACACCCAGTTGCAATCATCGCAATGACGATTAAGCTTAAGAAAGACTTATTCATATGAAAACAGGCCTAAAGAATGGTTGATATATTAAAAACATGTGAATTTTTCGATATTGTTAAGCAATAATAAATAATTATTATGGCAAATGATACTGAGAATTATTCATTTCACGCAGATAAAAATTGGTCTTATATTTGAGTACACTAATTTTTATTTTTTACTGATTAACCTTTCATTTTTTTAAATAAAATCTTTTAAATTCCCCCGTCCGAATTGGGTAATAGGAGAAATTACTTTTATTTCACTTCAATCTATATCGTTGTTTAGGGCTTTTCGGCTTATCTGGAATGGTACGTTCAATAAGGTTTGCGTCTAACGCAGGATTGAGATAATTCTTTTGGAATGTTGCACGATGGGATAAATCTAATAACCGCATCAATTCAAACAAGCTATACTCTTTTTCCTGCATAACTGAAATTAAACGCTGAACTTGGTCGCTTACTTGTACGTCAACTTGAGCGCTATCTTGAGCGGTATTATTTGAGTCCAATATCGCATCCAAAATCATCTGCAAAATAAACTCTATAAATGCTGCAGAATCAGTACGGTCTGTGCTGGCTTGTAAAGCCTCATAGTAGGCCTTTTGATTTTGATAAATCAGACTCTCAACAGGAATATTTGCAAAAATAGTATTCCATCGGCTAAGTATCAATGTTTGCCAAAGTCTCCCCATACGTCCATTCCCATCAGCAAATGGATGTATAAACTCAAACTCATAATGAAATACCGAACTCTGAATGAGTGGGTGTTCTTGGCTATCTTTAAGCCATTCCAGTAAATCAGACATTAAACGAGGAACCTGATTCGCTGGCGGAGCCATATGCACCACATGATCACCAGACATGACACCTACATTGGTATGACGGTATTGTCCAACATCATCAATCAAGCCTGTCATTAAAATTTGGTGTGCTTGTAATAAATCTGCTTCTTGACTGGGTTGCCATTTTTGAAATGCGTCATAAGCTTTTATGGCATTACGTACTTCTTGAACTTCTTTAGGTGGTGCAATTACAGCTTTACCATTCAAAATCGCAGTAATTTGTTCTGTGCTGAGGGTATTTCCTTCAATTGCAAGCGAACCTTGAATTGTTCGGATACGATTGGCTTTTCTCAGTTTTAAGTTGTGTTGGACTTCCTCTAAAGCACTCAAACGCCCTATATTCTCACTGATCTGCGCAATCAGATGAATGATTTTTGATGTGATGGTATAAGGCGGTTGATATTTCATACCATTCCTAAACAGAAGTAAATACAAAGCACAGTTGATTAAACGCTAAAAGTTTTGTTTTTCATAGGTTATTGAATGCTTTCAGAAATGCCACCCTCAATTTAACCATAACACTATAGGCGAAATAAAAAACAATCCTTTATCTCGTCTCAGTTGGCATCACAACATCCGCAGACTGACACACCTCTTGCCACTTAATTTTAAAATCATTAATCGCTTTTTGTCGGGTTAAAGGTATCTGATAAATCGGTACACCCTTTGCATCGTCAATCATACCTTTTAACAATACCTGTTCTTTTGCAGACAATGCTTCAGGATTAAAATCAACATCATCCAACGATAAACCGTTTTGACGTAACTGCATTAACATTTCGGAGGTCTGTTCAAGTAACTGACATTCTTTAGGAGCTTCAGCATGTGCGACAGAAACCAATAATAATAAAATACTGAATCGTTTCATTCTCAATTGTTCTAGTTTTTACTTAGCTTATTTATACGATATTTGAGCTATTTTTTGAAGCAAATAGATACATATCCACTCAACTAAAAAGACAATTGACTATTTCAATTCAAACTTTCTTGAATTAGTATCAAGTGAAAAGAACTTCTAGCACGATTCAAAGGAGGTGAAATACAAAATAAAAATCATATAGATGTAACGTTCTCTTAAGATAATCATGATGCGGTACTTATTAGCGATTCAAACAAGTTAAAAGCATAAAACTGCTATTCGGGAGTGACAATGAATAACAGCGCCAATTATGTAAGACAAGTCAAAAATGCTAAACGTGGTGGATACACCCCAACTATTGCCAAAGATGTAAATAAGCATAAAATTCAGAAAGCTATCCAATTGATTGAGCAATGGAGAAAACTCGCAAACGAATTGAAACCCCAAATGCAAATAGATATGGCAATCACCCTAGAAGAATGCGCACAAGATCTGGATCATATTTTAAGGAGAAAATAAGTCTATATTTCAAAACTGATAAAGATTTATTGATT
>NZ_VTDG01000029.1:0-10368 GCF_052824985.1 Acinetobacter sp. 1125_18A | reverse complement strand
ACGAGAGCGGGGTGTTTTTTTATGGGTGGTGTTTATTAGCGAAATGAAATAGATCTAGTTATATTAAGTTAATTGATCACTGATTAAGCTTATGCATTGATGAAACTGAACTTATTTTCTTTATTTCTCATCATGATCATCATTGAAGTGAAGATATAGAAAGAGTTGAGCTATTGAACCAGTCGTTTCTTTATGCTAAAAATTAAAGTATTACGATAAAAACAGTTAATAATATGTTGATTTTCCAATTTTTCTTTACAGATTATGATGGTGAAGAGGTTTTACCCACTCAAAATCAGTATGCATCTATCGATGAAATCATAGAAATAATGCAATCTGTGTTAATCAGACCAGAAAACTTTTTAGGGATCGTTGATAAAAATGATCGTACTTTACAGTTTATCGTCAATGATGATTATTCATTAGATGCAGATATTCCTGTTCCTGATCAAAAAGGCTCTTATACAAAAACAATAAGTTTGCATGAAGCGGTTAAACTAGTTCAAAAACAAACTGAACTGATTCAAATTGATGCTATTGAAGGAATGGCTTTTATGAAGTGGTAAGTTTTTTACTTTAATTGTTTTAGTCTATTCAAAATAAAAAAACCTCAGACATCCATGCCTGAGGTTTTTTGTATTGGTTCTGAGGTATAACTCCTGTCGTACCTTTCGCTATCCTGCGTTATCGTCCTATCTTATTCTTGTTTTTAATGGAAACTTCCTGTTTCCTAATGTGTTTATAATATTAAAATTTAGCTGTTCTGCCTATACGCATAAATCGGCAGACCATGTAAGAAAAAGCTTACATGATCATAAACGGATATTTTCTATTAAAAATGGGCATTTAAACCAATATAAGGCCCTTTAAAATCTAATTTATATTTGATGTCATCTTTATCAGCATCAATACTCATATAGCGATATCCTACTTTAGCACCAAGGTCTAAAAGTAAACTTTGCACAAAATTATATTGAAGTTCTGCTTGTACATCTGTCAGTGTTGCATCTCCATCACTACCAACGATAATTTCTCCTTTGGTACTTAAACCTGTAAATGGGAGCTTCCCACCGATAGAGGCATAAGCAATAGGTAAATTACCAGACATCGTATAATCCATAGATTGAATTGCATCATATTGTTTAAAATCACCATTAATATTTGCTAAGCCTAAACCAATGTCTGCACTAACAATATTATCGAGTATTTCATAGTATAAAATATAATCAGTATTAGTAAGGTCAATTGTATTTGAGCTAAATGCACCATCATTATTGTTAGTTGAGCTATCTAAATTGGTGTATTTAATTTTTACATTCGGTAAAAGAGGAACAGGATGTTCAAAAGCAATCGAAGCTTGAATGCCATTATCACGATCAATATCATTATTACCATTTAGTGGCTTAGTATTTTCAATTTTTCCATTGTAAGACCAGTAATTCACATCACCTTTTAAACCAATAAAATCAGCTTGAGCAAATGAACTTAGACCTAATGCAGCGATAAATAAGGGTAATTGAATAGATTTCATATGTCCTTCTTGATGAAATAATTTTTCATCCTATATTTTTGTTACTTAAATACATTTCAATACTGTATTAACAGAAGGCATGATATAGGGGTTTATCAAATTTTGCATTATTAAAAAGATTAAATCGAGGGTGTAGGATGAGTGATTCTATTGATCAAGCAGTGATTGAATTCCCACTTTATGTCGCCAATAAAGCGATTAAATCAGGACAATGGCTTGAAGTTCATGATAAATTTTCGGGGAAAATTTATGCAAAAGTGGCTTTAGCGGATGCAAAAATTTTAGAAAAAGCCATCAGTTCAGCTGTGAAAGCAGAGAAAGAAATGGCTGCTTTAAAACCATTTCAGAAGCAAAAAATACTGTTACATTGTGTTCAGCGTTTTAAAGAGCTCCGTGAAGAATTAACCCAAATTTTAATTATCGAAGGTGGAAAGCCTAAACTTGCAGCAGCAGCTGAGGTTGAAAGGCTGATTAATACTTTCCAGCTAGCGGCAGATGCAGTCTCCACAATCAATGACGGTCATTTAATGCCTTTGGCTGTTACCGCTTCGGCTGCTGCATATCGGGGAATGGTACAACATGTACCGATTGGTGCAGTGTCTCTGATCAGTCCGTTTAATTTTCCTTTGAATTTAACAGCGCATAAAATTGCACCAGCAATAGCAGCGGGTTGTCCATTTGTATTGAAACCGGCAAGTTTGACGCCAATTTCCGCATTAAAAATCGCAGAAATTTTGGCTGAAACAGATTTACCAAAAGGCGCATTTTCAATTTTGCCTTGTCCACGAGAACATGCTGATGTGTTAGTGACGGATGATCGCTTTAAGCTGCTCAGCTTTACCGGTTCTGATCAAGTGGGTTGGGATATGAAAGCACGTGCTGGTCGTAAAAAAGTAACCCTCGAATTGGGTGGTAATGCAGCTGTTTTAATTGAACCTGATACAGAAATAAGTGATGCATTGATTGATCGAGTGATTGGTGGTGCATATGGGCATGCGGGGCAGGTGTGTATTAGTGTGCAACGAATTTTAGTCCATGCTGATATTTATATAGAATTTAGAAAAAAATCTTAGCAAAATTGAAAAAAGTATCTGCTGCAGATCCACATGTAGAAACCACGATAGTGGGCCCAATGATCAAGGAGGCAGAAGCGATTCGTTTAAAAAAATGGGTAGATAAAGCGGAGAAAAAGGGTGCGAAAATCTTAATTGGTGGCACTTTAAAAGGCGTTTTATTCGAGCCAACTTTGCTTGAAAATGTCGATGAATCTCTTGAAATTTATCAAAATGAAGCATTTGGCCCTGTGGCAATTTTAGAAAAATATAAAACATTTGAGAAAGGTATCGAACTGATTAACCAAGGTCGCTTTGGTTTACAAGCTGGTGTATATACTCAAAATCTCAATAAGATGCTTTATGCATGGGATCATCTACATGTGGGCGGGGTAATTATCAATGATATACCCACCTTCAGAGTTGATAATATGCCATATGGTGGCGTGAAAGATTCGGGTTTAGGTCGTGAGGGGATCCAGTCTGCAATTGGTGATATGCAGGAAGAGCGCTTACTTGTGATCAAACAATAAGTTAATATTCTAAGGGGCTACGGCTCCTTATTTCTTTGAATTTTATATATAGAGTTAAAAAATGATAATAAAATTTTTCAATTCATTATTTTTAATAGTTTTGCTTTGCTTACAGAGTGTGCAAATTTGGGCATTTCAATCTGAAAAATTGGTAAATGATGCACGTTCTCAGATCTGGAAAACTCTTTATTATGATCCTGCTTATACTCAATTGTCCTATCCAATGGGTGATGTTCCATTGATCAAAGGCGTATGCACAGACGTGGTTATTCGCGCCTTACGCCATCAAGGTATAGATCTGCAACAACGTATTCATGAAGATATGAAAGCCAATTTTAAAAAATATCCACAAAAATGGGGTTTAAAAGCAACCGATCGAAATATTGATCATCGACGGGTTCCAAATATCATGACCTATTTTCAGCGTCAAGGTTATCAAGTGAATGATCAAAAGTATCAAGCAGGTGATATCGTGGCATGGGATTTAGGTAAAGGTTTAACCCACATTGGTATCATTTCAAATAAAACCACAATGTTATCAAAAACACCTTTGGTTATTCATAACATTGGTTCTGGAACACGTGAAAATGATATTTTGCATGAATATAAAATCATTGGGCATTATCGACTACCCAAGAGGGTCAATTAGAAATAGGCAATTCCAAGCAAAATAGCTAAAAATTAACCATGTGTGACGAAAAGTAAAAAAAACATGGGAAAATGGACACAAATTACAGAAAAAGCGCTGCAAAACGAGTATTGTTACAACATTAAACAGTAATTTTGTTGATGCACTTTAACCGAGAAGTTTGCAAAGTTACTGGTTTGGAATAATAACAAAGGACCCAAAAGGTGCTGTTTTATTCAAACAACAAAATTTAAAATTGGTACTTCTTTTGCTCGCAGATCACAATGAAAAAAAGCAGCATTTGAGGACATCTACAGAATTAGGTGTTTTATGACAGAATCTCGTGAAAACTGGACATCACGATCAGGTTTTATTATCGCAGCTGTTGGATCGGCTGTCGGTTTAGGTAATATTTGGCGCTTCCCTTACATTGCTTATGAAAACGGTGGTGGCGCTTTTTTAATTCCATATTTAATTGCACTTATCACTGCAGGTTTGCCACTGTTATTTTTAGACTATGCGACAGGGCATAAAAGTAATTCTTCACCTCCTAAAGCCTATCGTGCTTTATTTAAAGGGGGTGAAACTTTAGGTTGGTGGCAAGTCTGTGTCTGTATCATTATTGGTTTGTATTATGCCAGCGTACTGACATGGGCTGGCAGTTATGTTTATTTTTCTGTAGGTCAATTGTGGGGAAGTGATCCTGAAAACTTCTTCTTCAATACCTATTTACAAACTTCAAAATCAACAAGTTTTGATTTTCAGTTTGTTGGTCATTTATTTTGGCCAATTGTGGGAATTTGGGCATTAACACTGATCATCTTATTTGGTGGTGTGAAAAAAGGGGTTGAATTATCCAATAAAATTTTCATGCCTCTACTGTTTATTCTGTTTACTATTCTTGTTATTCAAGCTTTGCGTTTACCAGGAGCGGTCCAAGGTTTAAATGCTTTTTTTACACCGAACTGGGCAGCGATGTGGGATTATAAAGTATGGCTTGCAGCATTTGGTCATACGTTCTTTTCACTCTCTGTTGGCTTTGGGATCATGGTGACTTATGCCTCGTATCTTAAACCAAAAACCAATTTAACAGGCTCGGGCCTCATTGTTGGTTTTGCCAATGCGTCTACTGAAATCCTTGCGGGGATTGGTATCTTCGCGGCACTGGGCTTTATGGCATTTTCAGCAGGCAAGCCTGTAGATCAAGTGGTCAGTGGTGGTATCGGCTTGGCATTTATTGCTTTCCCTAAAATCATTTCAAGTTTAGGGACTGGTGCGGATTTATTCGGTTTACTGTTCTTCTCTTCTTTATTTGTTGCAGGGATTTCTTCAATGGTGAGTATCCTTGAAGTGCCGATTGCAGCGATGCAAGACAAGTTAAAATGGGGACGTAAAAAAGCCGTAAGCATCATTGGTGGTGGTAGTGCACTGGTTTCAATTTTCTTATTCTCTAGTGTGAACTCGATTAAACTGGTGGATATCGTCGATCACTTTATCAATAACATTGGGATTATTGGTGGTGCGTTATTGTCAATTATTTCGATAGCATGGTTTAAACGTTCGGCATTGATGGAGTTACGAGATCATGTGAATCGTATTTCAACTGTGCAACTTGGTAAAGGTTGGGATTTCACTTTAACTGTAATCACATCTTTAATTTTGCTGGTCACTTTAACTATGACCGTTTTTAGCTTGATTAAAAATGGATACGATACCTATAGTTCAAGTATGTTGATGTTCTTTGGTTGGGGCAGTGTGATTTTCTGTGCTGTTATTGCTTTAGTCCTTAGCAAAATGAAAGATCGATAGGAGCGTCAAAATGAATACTTCTGCAATCGTGATGATGATTATTTCAATGGTATTTTTATGGGGTGGGTTGATTTTATCGATCCTACATTTGATGAAAAATCCTGAAGAACTGGATGAAGTTCTGGAAGAAGTCAAAGATCACCATACCCTTTAAACTTGAGTCAAAAAAAAAGCAGGCGAATTAGCCTGCTTTTTTAATGCATTTTTTAAGCCGTTTTATGAATTCGGCAATAATAGAAACCATCACCATGATGCGCTTCAGGCAACAATTGACGACCATGAATTTGTTCTATTCCCCAGTTTGCGTCAATCTTGATTTCTTCAGCATCTGCATGTTCAGCAAAAAACTCGACCATCTGCTGTTCATTTTCAACTTTCAGAATTGAGCAGGTAATATAAAGTAGTGTTCCACCGACTTTAAGCTGCTGCCACATATGCTTTAAAATTTGCTTTTGCAGATCGACCACTTGTTGAATATCTGTAGATTGACGCAATAAGCGGATATCAGGATGACGACGCATAACACCAATAGCAGAACAAGGTGCATCTAATACGATGCAATCGACCAACTCTTTAGGCACCCATGTTGTAGCATCTGCTGTGATGATTTCAACTGTTGCATCAACATTTAATTCAAGGCGTTCCAAGTTTTCTGAAACACGCAATAATCGTTTAGCATCATGATCAAGCGCAATTAATTTTTTAGGATTGAAGCGCTCTAAGATATGAGCTGCTTTACCACCCGGTGCTGCACAAGCATCGATAATGACTTTGTCATCTAAGTTGGGTAACAGTGTTGCACACAATTGAGCATGTTCATCTTGAACAGAAAACCCGCCTTCTTCAAAGCCTGGTAAATGAGTAATATTACCTGTTTGTTCCAGAACAATACCAACATCTGAAAGTGTACAAGGACGAGCATCAATCTGTTCTTCATCTAAAATATCAAGATATTCATCACGACTAATTTGACGTTCATTGACACGCAGCGTTAGTGGAGCGACTTGTTTTAAGTTTTGACAGATTTCAGGGAGTCGATCAGCCCAATCTTTTTTAAGTCGTTTGAACAGCCAGCTTGGTAAACCATGGGTATTATTCAAAGCCGTTTGAAACTCAGTTGTTTCACGTGAAACACGACGAAGGATGGCATTGACCAAACCACTCATCGGTTCAAAACCTAATTGTTTCGCTGCATTGACAGTTTCTGAAATCGCCGCATGTGCAGGAATACGGGTGCATAAAATCTGGTATAAACCCAAATATAAGCAACTTTCTAATGCTTCATTGTCTAACGGTTTTGTGAGCAAGGGTAAGGTAATTGCTTTTAAAGAATACCACTGACGTAAACAGCCCAAAGTAAGCTCATGGTATAAACCACGATCACGTTCAGAAACAATATTGATATGTTGGTTTAAAACGGAAGCCAAAGACTGTCCATTTTGAACAGCTAAAAGTGTTTTAACCACTTGTGCACGCAAATTCAAATTTTTTGCAGATGATTGAATTTGGCTCATGCGAATATATTTCCTACTGAAAGTTTATGGCTTTGTATAATTTGTACAGGGTTAATGGCTTTACCACCTGGCCATTGTAGGCTAGTCAGACAAATCACACCATCTCCACACAGCACATGTACACCTTGTTTGTTCATTTCGATAATGGTTCCGGGTGCTTCGCCATTGGCTGTAAGGTCTGAAATTTGAGAATTCCATACACGTAAATTATTGCTTTCATCTATTGGTGTAAATGCGACTGGCCAAGGATTGAATGCCCGAATATTGCGATCAAGTTCAACTGCTGATTTAGTCCAATCAATTTGTGCTTCAGCTTTTGTGAGTTTATGTGCATATACCGTAAATTGTTCATCTTGCACTTCACGTGCATCTAAATATTGTTGTAATTTTTGTTCTGATTCTAATACCACGCAAATTGCTTCAGCGCCTTGGATCGCAAGTTTGTCATATAAAGTCGCTGAGGTTTCTTCTACTGTGATTGGGCACACTGTTTTAAAGATCATATCACCTGTATCTAGTCCAGCCGCCATTTTCATGATTGTTACTCCGGTTTCAGTGTCACCTGTTGCAATGGCACGCTGAATCGGAGCGGCACCACGCCAACGTGGTAGCAAAGAACCATGAATATTTAAACAACCATAGCGCGGTGTATCTAATACGGCTTGAGGCAAAATTAAACCATAAGCCGCAACCACCATTACATCTGCGCCCAAAGCTGCTAATTCTTGTTGAGCCGCTAAGCCTTCGTCTGTCGATGCTTTGAAATGAAGGGGTTGATAGACGGGTAAGTTGTTTGCGAGCGCAAGTTGTTTCACGGCTGAAGCTGTCATTTTTTGTCCTCGACCTGATTTGCGGTCGGGTTGAGTATACACAGCGACGATTTCGTGATCAGTTTCAATGAGTGCTGCTAAAGCAGAAGCTGCAAATTCGGGTGTACCTGCAAAAATGATCTTCAAAGGTTATGCTCAGATTAAATTTTAAATTGAATTATAGCAAACCTGATTATGCGGTGGCGTTTTCAAATGAAAATACGGGTTTTTCTATGTAAAAAATAAAATACGATCAATTGTATATTTTGTTCAGATCATCTATCTGCTTTGAAAACAGTCAGCAGATGCCTTTTACAGTACCCTTAAAATTCGCGTAAGTCTAAATTAACCAATATCCATTTTTAAAATAAATATCACTTTTTAAAATAAAATTTTTCACTTTAAATTGATAGAAATAGATCTTATTTTTAACTTAATCTAAATAAACAGATGGTTTAGAAATTGAAATTGGAGTTATTGTGACCTATTTCGCAATAAAAAATTGTTAACTGAATAAGCATAGGCAGTTAATCGAAATTTAACAATATGTCAAATGTAAACTAAGTCTCACATTATTTTGATAAATGTGACAAATTTTGTCACATGCTCAATTTAAGAACAATATGTATTTAATAAATCTTAATGTTTTTTGATTGGTGTATAAATTGCTGATTTATATGTATAAAAATTATAAAATGTGTGATTATTTTGCTTTTTATTTAAAAGTTTAGACCATGTGTTTAAAAAAACAAAATAAGTGAAATATATCTCAATTTTTCTATTGCTTTAAATGTATGTAAATTGTTAAATAAAAAAAATTGTACATTTTATATGCATTATTGATGCGAAATCAGCGGCTGTAATGCACCTCCTAAAGGAAAAGTAATATGAATAAGATCTACAAAGTGATTTGGAATGCGACTTTGTCGGCATGGGTTGCAGTTTCTGAATTGGCAAAAGGGAAAACCAAGTCTTCAAAAGTAACTGGAATTATTGGGGCAGCAACAGTTAGTTTGATGATCACTTTTTCATCCGATGTAACCGCGAATGTTATAAATACAGATTCAAATAATTGTATAACTGGCTCTAATGGGATTGTCGGTACTATAAATCCTGGAACGACTGGTGGCCAGGCAACGGATGGTTCTGGTACATACTCTACTGTTGCTGGTTGTAATGCTAAAGGTAATGGTCTTTCGGCTGTAACTGCATATGGAGCGTTTTCAGAAGTTACAGGTAATGCAGGAACAGCTATCGGTCATAATAGCCAAGCCAATGCTTTTGGTACGGCTGTGGGTGTAGAGAGTCGAGCAACAGGAGTAGGTAGTACTGCACTTGGTGAAGGCAGCCAGTCAACAGGACAAAATGCTGTAGCATTAGGTGGAACGGCTACAGGTACTGCTAATGGAAATGTTTTATCAGTTGCTAATGCAGTTACCGCTTCTGCTAGTGGCGCCGTTGCTATTGGTGGTAATGCGGTTAAAGGTGCGCAGTCTGCTGGAACTGATGCTGTTGCAATAGGGGCGCAGTCTGCAGTCTCAACGGCAGGAACAGGTGCAGTTGCTTTAGGTGCAAGAACGAATGCAACTGCGAGTGGCGCTGTTGCTATAGGTGATGGGGCAAATGCATCTATTGCTGGTAGTACAGCACTGGGAGCAAGTACGACAACATCAGCATCCGTAAACAGCACCGCTCAAACGATTAATGGTAAATCTTACACTGCAACGGGTACAGCGAGCACAGGTGTTGTGAGCGTTGGTTCAAGTACAATAAAAAGACAAATACAAAATGTCGCAGCGGGTCAGGTTACAGCGTCTAGTACCGATGCAATTAACGGTAGCCAATTATTTAATACCAATACTGAGTTGGCCAAGGTAGCAACAGATACAGCGACGGCTTTAGGTGGTGGGGCTACAGCGGGTACAGCGGCAGGCGGTATTACTGCTCCAAGTTATACAATCACAAAAACAGATGCATCAACAACAACAGTTAATAATGTTGGTGCTGCAGTGAGTGCATTAAATGCTGAAGTGGTTAAACCAATTACATTTACAGGAACAACTGGAACAACGAGCCAGAAATTAGGTTCATCTGTTGCAGTGATTGGGGATAGTAAAAATATTTCTACAGCGGTTACAGCAAACCAAATTAAAGTTTCGATTTCTGACAATCCTACATTCACATCAGTTACAACAGGCAATACTGTTCTTAACAATGCAGGTGTTACAGCAGATCAGGTTGCAGTTGGTGGCGTTGTTATCAATAAAACAACAGGTATTAATGCCGGTGGGTTAGCGATTACAAATGTTGCTGCACCAACAGCAGGTACGGATGCGACAAATAAGACTTATGTTGACTCTAAAGCTGCAGCATCAAAAACTGAAGTTGCAGGTGGAAGCAATATAGCAGGGGTTGCAAAAACTACAGGTGCAAATGGTCAAGATATTTATACGGTTAATGCTAATGGTACAACAGCATCAGCAGGTTCATCA
>NZ_VTDG01000028.1:0-14526 GCF_052824985.1 Acinetobacter sp. 1125_18A | reverse complement strand
ATCATTTAATCCTGACTGATTCTTCTTATAAAAAATCACTTTATAAAAATCATTCAAATTAATATTCTTTGCTGTCAGAATAGCTTTGATTTGAGACTCTTTGGGGATAACTTTGGAGTTTGAATAGTACTTAATAGGAGCTTGATTATGAAGTTTTATTTCGGCACTTAATTCAAAAAATTCATTTGGAATAATCTTTTCATTAGCTTTGACTTTACTATCAGTAATAAAAGCCTTTAATTCTAATGGTAATGGAAGTCCCAAAATATAATTATGCGTTTTCAAAAGCCGCATTATATAGTTTAATTTTGTGCCATCCGCTTTTGAATAATTAGGAGAAATATATTCTTCAGACTCAAAATTATGGTCTACTTGCGTTTGTTTTATATCACTAAAATCTTTAGGGAAATTGAAAAAACTTAATAGCCCTTGCCCCATCATGATCTGATTTTTATTAGCCAATCCTTGGAGTTTCGCAGCCAAATCAACTGGCAAGCCTGTAGGTGAAACCTCTCCTACTGTACCAAAGCCATAATTAGCCCATAATACTTCCTCATCATCTCCAAAATTACAACCAACTCGGAAACCAAAGTCCTTGACATCAAAGTCCATTTTTTGTTTTTGTAACCAAGGTTTAATAGTATGCTCCAAGATAACAGTAAGCATAGCAGCTGCATTTATACAATCTAAAATTGATTGCTGCTTATTCACGTAACTTGAACCAAAAAAACCAAGAACAGCATCTCCCATGATCCTATGTACATGTCCATCGAAAGCATGAATTATTTCAATACAACTTTTTATAACTGCGTTTTTGAACTTATATATAAATTCTAAACTATCAGGGTATTTGAGTGATAATCTTGTTGATCCTTTAATATCTACAAACATTGTAGTAATAAATTGATTTTTAGTACCTCCGTATACTAAAGAATTAAAGTCAGGGTGATCTGCAATAGTGCTTAAGTTTAGACTATTACCTTTACCAAAAACCTCTCTAATTTGGCTCTGTAACTTATATTGTTCTGGTTCATTAATCGTTAATTTTAGGCTTTCATCAAGAGCAAAAGGTTTTGATTCGTTGCTATAATTTTCAAGCGATATAGTCCTAGAATTTGATGACTCGTGGACAGAATCTATAAGGAAGGGCGCTTTTTTATTTACTGAATTTACAACATCATCAAAATCACTTACAGAAAAACTAAAACTCATTAGATTAAACTCAATTTAACTTTAACTATTTAATTTAGTGACACATATTAAAAACAAAATAAAACAAGCCAAGAGAATAGTGTATATAACATGACTATTTACCTTCTGATAGTCATCATACTTTTTTTCAGTTACTTTTGCCATAATAGAAACTTGCTGAATTAAATCATCTAAGTGACTGTTTTCATCTCTATTATTCACTTCTTCTTTAAATTTCTCAACACTACTAAATTTAGATACATCACTATAAAAAATAGATGAAAGTTCACCTTCTAATTTATGTTTATTATTTTTATCATTTCTTCTCCTATCAGGTTGAATAACCTTCATACAACTGCTGTACCATTCATAGCATTTATATAGAAAAATTATATATAGAAAAATTATGATAGCCATACAAAATGATGGTTTATCAAATGCAAGCCCCCAACCGACTAACGCAGAAACAGAAGCTAAAATACTAGCCAAAAGTGTAATATGGTTAGATGCTTTAGTATTAGCTAATTGAACATACAAATCATAACGAGCTAATACTCTGAAATAAAAATCAATTTTATCCATAACTCTACCTTAGTTTTTCATATTCATTAAGGTTCTAGACTAGCAGGATTACATTGGTAACGCTTCCTCTAAATAATTGAGTTTTAAAATAGGAAGCTAGACAAGCTATTATATATTTAGCATAAAATCTCATATGAGAACTCCAAAAATCATGGAATTTACAGTCCATTTAACATAATGGCCGTTATACGCAACCAAAGCCATCTAATTTATATAAATCAAATACTTAATAATTTTACATAACCCCAAAAATCCTCAAAAAAGCCGAATCGAAACATCTCGGCTCTTTTTTCGCCGATTTTGATATATTCTGCCAATAAAAACGATCAATAAATAATCAAAATCACAATTTTTCCTGATTTCTTAAGGCTTCAATAACCCACTTTTATCCCCATTTCCTGCGGACAAATCTTGGGATAAATACCTGATAAAATCATGTACGTTTTGGCGTACATTCATTCCAGAAAATTGCCAATAGCCATACTCAGCTCAATTTCCTATGATGGGTTCATTGAGAATAGGATGTTCCACATAACAAAAATAAGATCAGCGACAGGACGCGAGGGATGACAGGAGTTAACCCTAGAACGCAAATACGAAAAACCCCGACAGGATGTCTGGGTTTTTTTATTGTCATTTGAATAATAATACAATTAAGCATAAAATATAGACTGTAATCTATATTGTGGTTGTAATATGTGGACAGTCATTACAATGGATCTGTTTAACGAATGGCTTGTACAGCAAGATGAATCTACACAAGAGAAAGTACTCGCAGCGTTGGTCGTTCTACAGCAACAGGGACCAAGTTTAGGCCGTCCTTTAGTAGATACCGTCTATGACTCCAAATTTACCAACATGAAAGAGCTACGTGTTCAGCATCGAGGTAAACCACTGAGAGCCTTTTTCGCATTTGATCCTTTACGACAAGCTATTGTGCTGTGTATTGGTGCTAAAGGCGGTAAAAAGCGTTTTTATAAAGAGATGTTAGATATTGCCGATCAGCAATACGAACTTCATCTCTCAACTTTAGGAGACCAAGCTAATGGCTAAAACCTTACAGGAATTATTGGCTAGTCGCTCTCCAGAGAGTCAAGCTCGTATTCAACAAATGGCTGATGAACTACTTTTAGAAACTCAGCTTCACCTTATTCGAGAAGAGTTAGAGATTTCTCAAAAAGAATTAGCTGAAACCCTCGGTATCAAACAGCCTTCACTTTCAGCCATAGAAAATCGTGGGAATGATCTAAAAATTTCAACAATGAAGAAATATGTTGAAGCGATGGGCGGAAAGCTACGTATTGATGTGGAGCTTCCAACAGGCAAACATATAGGATTTAATGTGTAACTTGCTTCAACTACTCTATATTACCAAATAACAATTTGGCTTCATTGTGTAAGGTCTTTGGTACATGAAAAAAATTTATATCTGGCTAATTTTCACAGTATTGATAGGGCTTTTACCTATTATTGCTAGAATTACAGCTGTAAATATTTTTATTCTTAAAGATGTCGTTACTATAAGCCCTGTAGATATTATTGTGTTTGGTATTGTCTTACATGTATCGATTCTAAATGAATTAAACAATCTTCAAAAAGATAATGAATGGAGACTGATAGCAATCGGTATTTCTACCTTATTTATTATTGGGTATGTCTTACTACTAAGTGCAGCAATTTGTAGTGAAAGCAAAAGTTTAGCTATAAATATAGATCTACTATTAAATGCATCTATATCTTTAGCAATTATTTCATTTATTCAATGCTTTGTAATTTTATATCACTATAGAAAAATAGAATTGGAGTATTAATAAAAATGAATAATTTAATACTTTATACTGCTATAATATTGTTTTTAATAGGTTTAATTTTCTGTATTTGGTCTATATTTCATATCAGAAAAAAATACTACGATGACTATATTAAGAGGAAAAGATGAAGTTTAAAAATTTTATTTATCTCGATAAAGATAAGATGTACTCAATTTCTTCACAGATGTTCGAAGGAATTGCTCAAGAGCTATTAAAAGAAGAAACTCTTGAGAATCAAGATAGCGAAACTCAAGGCGGTCCTCTACTTAGTGGAAAAGTACTAGCTGATGTTGTAAAAAATACAACTAAATCAACTGAAAAAAAATTTTTACATGACTACTCATTTACTCTCTTTGAAAAAGAATTAAATGATAAAAAAATAATTTTAGATATTAGTGACTTAAACCAACAAGAAATTAGTGAAAAAATAGAAAGTTATTCTTTTATCAAAATCACCAAAGAAGTCACATTCAACGATCATCTCAAACTTCAAGATTTTTTCTCAAAATTTAATCAATTTGGTACAGCTATTAGTCGAATGATAATCTTTGGTGACCAACAAGCATTAGAAGGTTTAGGGAAACAAAGAAAGGATCAATATATAAAAGAAAAGGAAAGTGAACTTCATCAAGACCCTAAATTTTTAGAAAGTTTTGTTTTATTATCTAAACAAGGTTTTAATGATAATTTTGAAGTATCTCAAACTGTTGATAGCTTATTAATCACCTCTTACTTAAATAGAGATTATTTAAGAGAAAGTGAAAATATTTTAATTAGAAAATATTCTAGAAAAACAAATGTTAAAGTAAGTATTATTGGAACAGTTTCCCAATACTTGATGTCAAATAATGCAACACCTAAAGAAGATTTCGATGGTGATCTAAGCGCTCATATGCGAAATATGTTCGAACATTTAGCTAGTGTAGAATATTCAATTTCTGGTAAATCAGATAATGAAATAGTTATAGATCCAATAGCAGCATATATAGAACTATAAAGATACCAAGCCATGGACGGCTTATTATTTAACATAAAATCTCTTATACGAAAGCCCCATAAATTATGGGGCTTTCAAATTTTGGAATAATACAAATCACTGAAAATTTATGGAGTTACTAGCTCCGCAAGCTTAGCAGCAATATCTGCTATAGGTTCTTCTATAGTACTTAAGCCACTTCGAGAGCCGATGTTGGGCTTTTTATGTGTTTACTCTTAAGTTCTATTAAGGAATGCCAGACGAAATATAAGCGTATATCCGTGGATTGGGGTATCCTTAAACCCTATATAAAAATGGAAGGATAAATATATGACAGCACATAATAAACAACATGATCACATGCATGGACCTGATTGTGGTCATACAGCAATTAAGCATGGCGATCATGTGGATTATCTCGTGGATGGGGATTTACATCATCCACATGATGGTCATTGTGATAATCATCTGATTGCAGTCGATAAAAATAACCCTGCCGAATGTACACCTACACATTTATGTACAGGACATGATAGCGAACATGTACATGGACCTAATTGCGGCCATGAAGCAATTAAGCATGGCGATCATGTGGATTATCTCGTGGATGGGCATTTGCATCACCCACATGGTGATCATTGTGATAATCATGGGACTATTGAAATCTTAAATAAATAGAGGCTATTCTAAATTTGGTTCTGTCACTTTATAGAATCAAAATCCAAAGGCATAGAACAATAGCCCATGTTTAGAATTTCTAAAATTAACATAATACGCCTTATGCGAAGTGCTTGAAATTTCTCTATAATAATCAATATCTTAAACAAAGCCGTTCTAGAGTTCAGCGCACTAGAACGGCTTTTTAGTGATTATTCACGTTCCACGGCTATTCTTTGATCATTGTTTCACGACTTTATTCATCTTACTTAAACAATCTTGGTTAATCATAGGGTCTAAAAAATCGACTCCAAAAGCCTCTTTTCGGTTGCTCCGGTTCAACGTGCTCCAGTACTGGAATTCGCTTATTTTCATTTGTATCCGGTTCGTTCTGAGGCATGGCGATGACTTCTTCTTTTTCCTCTGTCATTTGCTCAGCCTGAGTAGGCTCAGGGTCAATAGAAGCAGGGATATGAGGTTTTGGGGCCTCTAAAAGACGTTGCATCATTTCAATCTGATTCTGATAGAACGATTCCCTATCTTTTGCATCATCGAGCTGATTTTTTAGTATGTCTATCTGCTGTCTAAGCAGTAAAACTTCTGCCGAATTTGGACTGTCTACTTTTACAGGTTCTTTTACATCCTGTTTTCTAACAGGTTCACCAAATACTCGAATAGCTTCAGCTAAATCAATCTTATTATCAGAATTTTTACTTAAAATTCCTTTATTTATATGATTGTAAATCGTTTGCCTATTTATGTTGTAAAGCTTAGATAATTCAAGAACTGAAAGACTTTTCATGGTGTAAAACTATGCCTAATCTTGTCAAAAGTTGTTGTCTATTAGACTGTCTAATAGACAAATGATCAAGTCTATAATTCAGGCTGCATTGAAGCCTAACTTTTGAAGATAAGGATATAGTTCTTTAAACCTTTCTTGATCTTGAAGCATCTCAGCAATGCGTACAGCGAACTGTTGATAGCTCTCAGTCCCCTGAGAGTACTTACTCATTTCAGGTAACTCTGCCAGTTTATTGGCAAAAAAATGACGTTGAGCACCTGTCATTTTGGAGAAGATATCTAACGTGTTCGGATCTCTTTTACTTTCGATTGGTTGATTGGCTGATTTCTTTTGTTTAAAACTAAACGAAAAGCCCGAAATAGAACGCCCTTTTTTATGCTGTTCATACTTAATATTGATGTCTGAAAACTCATTAATTTGGTCTATAGCAATATCAAGTACACGTCTCTTAAATGCTTCCATTCTGGTGTATTCGTTTACACCTATACCTAATTGGCTACGGAATTTATTTAATTCAAAAAGAGGGGTCTTTCCTATAGATTTCCACTGCATTAATAATTCATACAGACGAACAGCATAGACACTTTTAAAGTCAGATGTTTTTCTTAGATGATAGCTTGTGAAATATTGTTCAAACCCATCTATTTTAGTGACATGCTCAATAACTACACGAGTTAATGTAATTAAAATTCGGCCTTCACCTTTTTTATAGTTTGCATCTTGAATCCAACGACTTTTTGTTAGGCTTCCATCTTCATTTGTAATAGTGAATTGTCGCTTAAATAGTGAATCTTCTGCTTCAATTAAAGCTAAATAAGCTGCGTCTGGAGAAACATTAAAGGCTTTTGCATATCTAGTGGCATTTAGTTCTAATGGTTCATCAGATGATAACCCTTGTCCTGTTTCTCGAGCATCTACAATAGCGAGCTGTAAAAGACGAGTTTCACTTAAAGTAAGAGTCTGTAGGGCTTGTACAAGTTTATTTGATTTTACGACTAAGTCTGTCATGGTGGTTTATTTAGCAACAGCTTTATTGTGTTGCTATAACAACATAATAAATTTTTGTTGTCAAATACCGAGGAAACGTTGCTATATAACCGAGGAAACGTTGCTATATAACCGAGGAAACGTTGCTATATAACCGAGGAAACGTTGCTATATAACCGAGGAAACCCTTTTAAATAGAGGCTTTCAGCTAATGTAAAAGTATTTAAAAACTTTAAAAATAATTAAAAGCCATTGAAATGAAAAATTGCCCTTGGTTTTCGCTACGCTCAAACTCTATTGAATCTCGCTTTCGCTCGATTCGAGGGGCAATTTTTTGGTTCATCCTTACGTGAATTTGAAGAAAACAAAAGCAAAGTCAAAAGCGACTATGAATTCGCTTCGCTCATGTTTTTTTACTCGCTTCGCTCGCCAAAAATTTAATTTAAGCTCAATCGCTTTGCTCGGTTTTCCCCTTTAAAAGTACAAACGCCAAGTTTGTAATCAGAGAAAAGGCAGCTCGAAATTTTTATGATGCTCAATCACTCGTAGACACTCGTTCGGTTAATTCTATCTGTGTTTTCTATTGTGCTTTTCTCGTTGAATACATGCACCAATCAAAGCACAGACAAAAGCACAAAGCCTTCGCTTCGCTGCGCCTAAAAACAATTACCGTACAAGCTCGCTTCGCTCGTCCTTCCTGGACGTCAGGATTCCTTGTACTTCAAGGGCTGGACGCCCTTGATAATCGTTTTTTGTTGCCTTTCACTTTCCGCTATCGCTCCAAGTTGCAGCGCACTTCGTGCTCGCGCCCCGTCATACTACTACGTAGTTGACCCACCCCCTTTTAAATGCATATTTCGCTAGGCTCGTATGTCCTTCGGATTCGCTGGACGCTCCCACTAAAACGAGGTGGGTCAACTACCCTTCGGGATAGTTTGACGGGGGGGGCTTGCCCCCCAACAACTAACGACATCTGGGAATGTCTAAAGTTCGTGTCCACTCTCTTTTACGTTGTCGGCTCCCCCCAGTCATCTCCGCTGGGGCTTCGATGATGTTCCGCTTTCGCTTCACACCCCTTTGGGGCTAATCTTTGGCTTTCGCCAAAGAAAAAGCACAAACATACTCATAGAGCGAGTGTCTACGAGCGAACAACAGAGATTGAAATTCAAGAAATCCCTTCCCTGATTACATGCTCTATTTGCTCATAGGGTGCATTTAGCCGAGCTTTGCTCGCTGAGGTGGTGGGGAACCTTATTTTGCTTGAGAAATTTGCTTAGAGCGCAAAATAGAGGGGTGGCTATGAGTCCGCCAATATTGACGTATAGACGGTAGCCACCTGAATAGATAAGGACGGTCTAATGACTTAAATCTACTACGCATAGAGTACTGCATAAAATAATTGAGTCAAAATTTGCTGGTTTCAGGTATAACCATACGTTTTGTCGCAACATGTAAATTTATATTATTTAAGAATATAATTCTAAAAAAGTACAAACGCCAAGTTAATAATCCTAGGTGAAGTAAGAAGCCATGTTATGCTTTTGGAGATTCAAAAATTTACGATTGGTGTGAGATTGATCCGAAAAAATATTAATTGAATAAGGTAAATATATATGAGTAGAAAATTAAATTTGGGCTTGTTTCTAGAGGTAGGCTTTCTTATTTCGACGATATTTTCTGTTCTGAGTAGAGGGATTCCATCCAGCTATAGTGAGAGACTAACTTTTTGGTTTTTAATATTTTTTATAGGTGTTATTGTTTACTCCATATATCTATTTAATAATAATATTAAAGCTGAGATAGTAAAAGCTTTTTGTTCAACAGCTATTTCTATGATTTTAATATTAAATTTGACGGATAATCAGGGATTCATAGATATATTTGTGCTATTTCTGCAATGTTGTTTTAGCTTTTCCATTTTCTACAATCTTGTAAAAAACTTTCGAATTTATCAGGACAATTTATAGGCTCAATAATCATAAGGGCTTTGGATTTCTATTAAAGAAGGCTAGAAATGAAACTTAACATTCACACTCCAACCTTGCTTTTTAGTATTGTAAAATTATTAATTAGCGGCATTGTCTCACAAGCATTGTTCAATCCATCACTAGTTCTTAATTTTGAATTGTTAATAGCAGTTGTAAGTACTTTTGTACTTATGTTTATTTTTGAAAAAACCGATCGTTATTTTCTTAAAGAAGTAGGATTTTTTATTCTTCTTAAGAAGAATTTAGAAAATTTAAAGTAGATAATTTACATAAAAATAGAGCTTGCAAATGGGTTCTAACACTCGAATTTCGCATAAGAGATTTTATGTTAAATAAATTCAAATAATTAAATCATCATCGATAATAAAATAATTATAATATATTCATTAATTTAATTAAAAAATATAAAGCAGAGACAGACTTATGAAGTCAGAGCAGAATTACGTAGAAATAAACCGTCAATCGTGGAATAACAGTGTAGACGCTCATCTGAATTCAGACTTCTATAATCAAAAAGAGTTTATAAGAGGAAAAACTTCTCTGAATCCTATTGATTTAGCCATGTTAGGTGAGGTAAAAGGCAAACGTATACTACATCTACAATGTCATTTCGGACAAGATACCATTTCGCTGAGTCGATTAGGAGCAGTAGTCATAGGAGTAGATTTATCAGATAAATCAATTGAAGCTGCTAGAAAAATAGCCGCAGAGTTAGAAGTTACAACTCAATTTATTTGCTGTGATATTTATGATTTACCCAACCATTTGAATGAACAGTTCGACATCGTATATACCAGTTATGGTGTAATAGCTTGGTTACCTGATTTAAATAAATGGGCAGCTTTGATTTCTAAATTTTTAAAGCCCAATGGAAAATTGGTATTCGTAGAGTTTCATCCCGTAGTTTGGATGTTTAGTGATGATTTTAATGCCATTAGTTATAGCTACTTTAATTCTGGAGCCCAAGTAGAATCAGAAGAAGGAACTTATGCAGACAACGACGCTAAGATCAATCAAGAGTATGTAACATGGAATCACGGTTTAGGAGAGGTTATAACTAGTTTAATTCAAAACGGATTGAATATAGATTTGTTTGAAGAATATGACTATTCGCCTTATGCATGTTTTAGCCATACCGTTGAGGTTGAATATAAAAAGTATCGAATTGCTCCTCTCGACGATAAAATACCTATGCTATATGCAATAGTAGCAACGAAGAAGGACTAAGTTATTTGATGTAACAGCATACAAAAGGTTATCTGCATTAATTGCGGATAATTTAAGCACTGGACGAATTGATAACACTGATGAAAAGCCAAATTTGACTAAAAAACACTCGATTTTATTGGCGAAAGATATCAAACCTGCTCAAAAAAAAGCCGACTTGTGTCGAAGCTGGCTTTTTGGGGTATTTTAAGATTATGTAAAATGGTTAAGTTGCTGTTTTTAGATGAATAAGAATATTAGAGTTCGCATAACGCCCATTATGTTAAATAGGAAGATATAAAAACCAATTTTATTTCATGTATTAAAAAATTTTTCTAACTGTCTAAAGAGTTACAGGATTCCAGCAGAAGTCTCGAACAATAATGACATGGTTATTTCCATAAATAATATACAGATCATACTTTTTTAGATGTGATGAAATTTTTTCCATAATGACCTCTGCAATTCTATCTCGGTCACATATTTCATAAAATTGATCCCATTTTAGTGTAATTCCTTCATTACTATTTTTTCTAATTAACTCATTAATATCATTAGATATTGATTGTATAGATTTAGCCATAACCTTTCTTAGAGTAACCTTACAATGATCTTAAATATATATTAAAAATATCTTATAGTGAACAGTTTTTTAACACAAAATGAAAAATAAAAAAATCTGAGATGTCCGTAACTTGGCGTTTGTACTTTTTTAGAATTATGTTCTTATATAATATAAACTTACATCTTGCGACAAAACGTATGGTTATACCTGAAACCAGCAAATTTTGACTCAATTATTTTATGCAGTATTCTATACGTAGTAGATTAAGTTATTAGACTGTCCTTATCTATTCAGGTGGCTACCGTCTATACGTCAATATTGGCGGACTCATAGCCACTTCCCTCTATTTTGCGCTCCAAGCAAATTTCTCAAGCAAAACAATGTAATCCACTACCCCCAGCGAGCAAAGCTCGGCTAAACGCATCCTATGAGCAAATAGAGTATGTAATCAGGGAGGGTATGTCTTGAATTTCACTTTCTGTTGTTCGCTCGTAGACACTCGCTCTATGAGTATGTTTGTGCTTTTTCTTTGGCGAAAGCCAAAGATTAGCCCTGAAGGGGTGTGAAGCGAAAGCGGAACATCATCGAAGCCCCAGCGGAGATGACTGGGGGGAGCCGACAACGTAAAAGAGAGTGGATACGAACTTTAGACATCCCCAGATGTCGTTAGATGTTGGGGGGCAAGCCCACCCCGTCAAACTATCCCGAAGGGTAGTTGACCCACCTCATTTTAGTGAGAGCGTCCAGCGAATCCGAAGGACATACGAGCCTAGCGAAATATGCACCTAAAATGAGGTGGGTCAACTACGTAGTAGTATGACGGGGCGCGAGCACGAAGTGCGCTGCAACTTGGAGCGATAGCAGAAAGTGAAAGGCAACAAAAAACGATTATCAAGGGCGTCCAGCCCTTGAAGTACAAGGAATCCTGACGTCCAGGAAGGACGAGTGAAGCGAGCTTGTACGGTAATTGTTTTTAGGCGCAGCGAAGCGAAGGCTTTGTGCTTTTGTCTGTGCTTTGATTGGTGCATGTATTCCACGAGAAAAGCACAATAGAAAACACAGATAGAATTAACCGAACGAGTGTCTACGAGTGATTGAGCATCATAAAAATTTGGAGCAGCCTTTTCCTTGATTACAAACTTGGCATTTGTACTTTTAAAGGAAAGAACCGAGCAAAGCGATTGAGCTTAAATTGAATTTTGGGCGAGCGGAGCGAGTAAAAAAACATGAGCGAAGCGAATTCATAGTCGCTTTTGACTGTGCTTTTGCTTTTTCTTAAATTCACGCAAGCATGAACCAAAAATTGCCCCTCGAATCGAGCGAAAGCGAGATTCAATAGAGTTTGAGCGAAGCGAAAACCAAGGGCAATTTTTATTTACCAAGGTTTTTAATTAATTTTAATGTTTTTAAATGCTTTTAGACTTACTAAAAGCATTGATACATAAGTATTTCAAAGCTTATATCACTACGTTTATCGATCTATATCACTACGTTTATCGACCTATATCACTACGTTTATCGACCTATATCACTACGTTTATCGACCATTTGACTACTTAAGTATTTAATGTAGTATTACTACACTATTTTTGAACGTAGTAATAAGAGCAATGAAAGACTTAGTTGTCAAAGATAATGCTTTAATTAATGCAAGTTATAACCTTGATTTAGTTGAGCAAAGGCTAGTCCTCTTAGCAATCATTGAAGCCAGACAGACAGGCAAAGGGATCAATGCTAATGATGCTTTGGTAATCCATGCATCAAGCTATATTGAGAATTTTAGTGTAGAGAAACATACTGCCTATGCTGTTTTGAAAGAGGCAAGTAAAGTCTTATTTGATAGGAGGTTTACATACCAATCTCTAACAGATAAAGGCAATGTAAAAACTACTCATACTCGCTGGGTAAGCGAAATTAGCTATATTGATAATGAAGCATCTGTAAGTCTTATCTTTTCACCAGCTGTTGTTCCATTAATTACAAGGCTCGAAGAACGCTTTACCAGCTATGAATTAAAGCAAGTAAGTCAATTAACTAGTCGGTATGCCACTAGACTTTACGAACTATTAGTTGCTTGGCGTAGCACTGGCCAAACTCCTATATTTGAGATCGCAGAATTTAGACAGCAGCTTGGTATTGCTGATGATGAATATACTCGCTCAGATAATTTTAAAAGAAGGGTCCTAGATATAGCTATATCTCAAATCAATACCTTTACAGATATCAAAGTTAAATCTGAACAGCATAAAGCTGGACGATCTATTTCAGGCTATAGTTTTTCATTTAAGTCAAAAACATCAGTTAAAAGTAATTCTAAAAAAAGTAGCGAACAGCTAGAACTAATTAATCAATTGTCAGATAAACAGATTTTTTTATTCTCAAGTAAATTAGCTTATGAACCTAAATTTTCATCAAAATATAGTAAGGCTGGAGAAAGCTATGACGACTTTATAATCAGAATATCCGAGGACTTAACCGATCCTAAAAAAATTAAGGAATATTCTCCATATCTTAAAGAATTAGGATTTAAATAAGTTTTTAAATTGACACTGTCAACTTAAAAGTAAAGTATTAACTCAACTTAACCACCAGTTTACACTATGAAAAAAATATCAGTTTCAGAATTGGCTAAGCTGTATGGATATTCAAGACAGGCTATATATGCCCATATAAATAAAGGAAATTTATCAAAAGGATCTGATGGTTTAATTGATTTCTCAGAAGCTTTAAGAGTATTTGGCGAGCCACAAAACAAAGCAAATAATGTCAACCAAAGTCAATCAGTTAACAGTCAAAATTTGACTGAAGTTGACTTACTAAAACAACAAGTTGACATGCTTGAAAGACAGTTGAATCAAGCTTTACTTAGAGAGAACCAATCATTAGAACGAGAGTCTTTCTATCAGGAACAAATTGAAGCTATGCAACGCTTATTGGAAGCCCCAAAATCCTACATCCCTACATCTATCGACCTAGAACGGACTCAATCTGAATCAACTACAGAAGAAAAATCAGAAGTCATCGCCATGCCTAAGAAAGAACCTCAGGTAAATGAAAATAAGCGTGTACCAATACCAGAGCATATTGAATCTGAACCGGAGAAAAGGGGATTTTGGAGTCGTTTTTTCAAACCATATGAGTAGGCAAAAAAAAGCCACATACTTGGGGTTTATATGTGGCTTGAAAGTGATGGATAGCCTATAGCTTCTGGAGTTCCATAAGAAATATATTGCACCAGGAACATGAATAAATGATGCTGAAGATGTCGTTTAAATAATTATTTATATGGATAAGATGTCACTTAGCCTTGAAAACGTGAGTGATGATCATTAAATAGGGCTACACAAAAACGTGAAACAATGATCAAAGAATAGCCGTGGAACGTGAATAATCACTAAAAAGCCGTTCTAGTGCGCTGAACTCTAGAACGGCTTTGGCTAAGATATTGATGCAAAAAGAAAAAATTCAAGCATTTCGCATAAGGCGTATTATGTTAATTTTAAGAAACTTTAACAATAAAACCCAACTCCTATCTTCCAAATTTTATTTTTAACTTATTCAATAGGAACGTAAATATAGTCTCTGAAAATAATTTCTTGTTTTCTATTTAAAACTTCACATTTTATAAAATGAAGACCTTTATAGTTACAGTCACGTTCAAAAGTTTTCTTTGAATAAAAATAGTTTAGTCCTTGAGATACATCATGATCAAAGTTATGATTTTCAACTTCCTCTTCAAGATATTTTATTAAAGATGGTTC
>NZ_VTDG01000027.1:0-18292 GCF_052824985.1 Acinetobacter sp. 1125_18A | reverse complement strand
GAATGGTATATGCTCAAAGTAGAGCAACTGTAAAGCTTTAGCGGCTGATTCAGATGCATCGGCATGAATGATGTATCTTTTTCCATATACTCCCCCTTAAAACCAGTTAGATGCGAAATACCATTCTCTAATTCATGATTAATATATATCCCAGTAGCAGTCCAAGCTACTTTAGTAAAACTATTCATTACAGCCACTAGTGTGGATTGATTGAAAATTTGACTAAAAATTCTACTTACTAAAATGAAATTTTCTAAAGATTTAGATTGTGATAGCATTAAAAACATTTTAACTTTTCCTTTAACAAATTCAGAAACTGCAGCCAATGTCACTAAAATCTCATTCCAAATTTCTTTGTAAATTCTATTCACATATTCGCCACTATATTGAAATTGTATATTCTAAAAACCATTAAATAACACTAGGCTATAATATGGTATTCTCCTATTTTGAATATTGATTCACATATTCATCTTGATCAATTAAATTTGGTTATTGAATACTTTCACTACTCAAACTGTCTAATATTTTACTTATGCATAAAAAATTTTACTCTTTAGTAAATTCTTTTTATGCATACACTCATCTTTTATTAACCCATCTGAAAAACTTGTCATTGAGTTTTCTTGTTTCAATATTCATTTTACTCCTATTTAAAACATGAAATTTAAGATCACTAATTGGATCATTTTTTCTGCATTAACATCCACCTATAGATTAAATTTTAATCATAAAATTGTTAATTCTTACAGATAAAATAAAAAAATTTATATCAAAATCCAAAATTGAATTATTAAAGAAAATAAAAATCAGTTAAAATCAAACAAAGACTTTTTAAAATCAATAAAATACAATTCAGCACCATTTAAAAAAAATATTTTTTTCTTCTTATATTGAATATCTACGACTTGATAATCAATCGCTCCTCCAACAGACTCTACCTTAAAAAAATAATCTCTCATTAGGAGCTCTTTTTTATTTACAGATTTAATATTTAAATAATAAATTAGCTTAACAACAATATTTTTTTCAAAATTATTGTTGTTTCTCCCTACAGCAAATCTACTAGTTACAATAAATTTCTCTGAAATTTCCATTTAAAAGGCCTTAACATTATTTATCTTGAAATTATTCTTTGTATAACAGTCCTAGCTACTGAATATTTTTTAGCGATCGAATAAACACTATCACCATTTTTAAACATTAACAAAACTTCTTCTTTCTGCTTTTGAGTTAAAATTTCTGGACGTCCTACACGATTGTTTTTATTTACCGCTATTTTTCCTTTAGATTTTTTTATATTACTCTCAAAATCAGAAAATAATTTTAAAGAGTTTATAAATGTCTCTTTAAGCTTATCACGCAGTTCATCTTCACAAAAATCATAACAGATCAATCTAATTCCTTTATTAAAAATTAAATTTACACTGAAAAAAATTTCATTAAAATTACTACCCAATGAATCAATTCCTTTTATAAAAAGTAAGTCATTTTTCTCCATTACATAATTTATTAAATTCCAAAAAGCATCTCTATATTTTAGAGATATCTCAACTTTAACTTCTTCAACTATTAGCCTCTCCGCTATTACTTCATAGTTATAATTTCTCAACAATGAAAGAAAATCCACTTCATTACTAACAATACAATCAACTCGAAAGTAAGCATAAATATTCATTATTTCACCTCATAAAGATTTTTAATATTTTATTATTAAAGAATAAAATTGTCCATGTTTTATACATGGTTTTAAACAACAATAGAAATAAAGTACCATTAATCTTATAAAACAAATTAAAAATATTTTAAACAAATTAAGAAATCACATAACTTATTTTCGACCACAAATAATTTATATCTCTTACTACCATATCCTACCAAAACGAATTAAAGAAAATATAAAAATACAATCTCATTAAAGTCAATAAATAAAATTTATTATTATTAAACATCAACTATCAAAATAAACTTAAAAAATAAAAAAAACATCATTAAATATATAAAAGGTAAAAATAAAAACCATACATATTTAACAAAACCAATATAAACTTAAAAAACTTCAATGAAAAAATTATTATAAAAAAAATAAAAACTAAAATTAAACAAGTTTCCCCTTTATTATTCTTTATTTGTAAATAAAAAAAATCTTTTTTTAAACACAAACCATTTGTTGAAATTTAAAATATTTATTCCGATGCACTCCATATAATACCAACAGCAATATTATCAACTTCAATATTCAAGGCATAAGTAGTACCATCATAAGCAAGATTGGTAATGTAATTCACAGATGTCGCGAGTGCTTAGCCAGACCATATAAAATTCTATTGCTACTTGCGTTACAGTAGTATCTACTCAACATCGATAGATAATCACAGACGTTTTGATTTGAAATTATAAAAGTTGCGAGACTTTATTCAAGGAAGTTGGAACTCCAGATAAAAACATAAATGTATATGATCTGCTTAGATAACTCTTCAATGATCCATTGATACCAAGATACTGCACCAATTGTACTACCAAACTGATTACCAAGCGTATCATCGCAAACCATTTATGCATTCTTTGCAGTTACATCAGTCTGTAATTTAAATACATGACTATAATCTAACGTTGGGGTTGAATTACGTAACCCAGCTGTGATCAATGGCGTAAAAATATCTAAAGATTCATAAATTTTAATCTATTTAGCAGGGCTCACATTTGCCACTCTTGATTCTCAAGCATTGAGGATCGAATTCAATTGTGAAGCAGGAGTGACAGCAAACCGTACCTTTATAATCTAAATTTACACGATTGCCATATTACTCAAAACCCAATCCATAGCAATAGCAAAAAAACTGTCTTGAAAGATGGAGCAAGTTTACGAACAACTGAATTCGCAATATTATTTTCATCAGTTTTTGAAGATGACCCTGAAGGACTATTCCCACTATCACCATTATTACATACTGTTAGAACAACACCAGAACTTATAATTAAAACCGCTGATAATGTTTTCATGTGACTTATAATTAAAACACAATTTCTAAAAGTGCTATCTAATTAACTTCAAATAATTTTAAAAAAATTTCATATCATTAACTAAAAAAACAACATATCAAATAGAAAATTCAATATAAAATAACCATTATTTTATACCATTTACTTCAGGCGCTTTAAAAATCTATTTCAATCGATAAATTAGATAATAATCTCTGAATAACTGTCCTCGTAACAAAATACTCTTTTGCCAATGAATTAATGCTTTTACCCTTTTTGTATTTTTTTAAAATTTCTTCTTTTTGATTTGAATTCAGCACTTCTGGTCGACCAGCTTTACTTATTTTCTTAATACCAGTTTTTTTTACTAGCTCAACTTTACCTTCAAAAACAGAACATAATTTAAAAATATGATAAAAAATCTTTTTAACATCACCATTTAATTCAAACTTTGAAAACTCTAAGCACACTAATTTTATTTCATTTTTAAATAAAGCATTAATGCAATAGATTATCTCTTTAAAACTACTTCCCAAAGAGTCAATCCCTTCCACCAATAAAAGATCTCCACTTTTCAATGTATAGTTGATCAGATTCATGAGCTTATATCTTAATTCTAATGCAGCATCTATTTCCACCTCTTCAATTACAATCCTATCTCTAGGTACAGTATAACCATGGTAATTTATCAAATCCACATAGTTATATTTTTTTACTGTCAATTTATCAATTCTAAAATATGCATAGATTCGCACAACAAAAAGCATCCTTAATTAAATAATTTATTAGTATAGTATATTAATAATAAAATTACTTTAAAATTAATTTTAATCATATGTTTATCACTAACAAATAAAAATACACTTGTATAAAAAAATTATATCTTAATTTGAATTTTTATATTTATATTTCAAATTTTTATTAAAAAAAATAGACTAAATTCTCATTTTTTTAAAAACGATATATACAGGGAAAAATCCAAGATAAATATTTCAGTGAAAAATACGATAAACGGTAATTTTGTATTAGAGATGAGTTTAGAATTTTTATTAAATCTTATATTTGTGGCATTTCTTTAATTTTATGACATCACAATATTTTATAAATTTCTATCATGATGCCATAATCAACATTTCTAAAACTCAACATGAACAGTGACAGTATCACTATATTTACCAGCAGGTAAATTATCTGGATTAGTACCCAAAATTTTTGTTGTAAAAGCATAACCTTGTGGAGTCTTCGC
The DNA here is from genome assembly GCF_052824985.1 of Acinetobacter sp. 1125_18A. Classification (NCBI taxonomy): domain Bacteria; kingdom Pseudomonadati; phylum Pseudomonadota; class Gammaproteobacteria; order Moraxellales; family Moraxellaceae; genus Acinetobacter; species Acinetobacter sp. 1125_18A. The sequence goes on along the minus strand of NZ_VTDG01000027.1, from coordinate 14,064 downwards.
ATCATAATTACCAGCATTCGTGGTCGCATTAGTACTTAACCATTGCTCACTGCCATTACTTCCCCAACGCTGTGTAGTCGCATTTTTATAAATCTCATAACTTAAATAGTTATTAGTCATTTCAGATTTCATCGCACGTTGATTACCACTTTGTGGATATAGACCATTATTCAAGCTTACTTTATAAGGTGTTTTGGCAGAACAGCGTACTCCCATAGAACTATTCACTGGTTTAAATTCCGACGCAAAAGCTGCTGTCCCAAAATTAACATCATTGGTCGAAATTCGACAATCGGGTAAAACCTCAAGACTTAAGTCAAAAGTAGCGTCTCTACCACTTCCCCAAGAACCTCTCCAACTATCAGGACCAAAACCCAAAATGCCTCGACTAAAACCAGGACTTTCAAATTTAGTAGAAATTGCTCCAATCCCAAATGCTGCTACTGAATACCACCATTTTATTTTGAAAGACTTTTCGGCTTGGTATGTCCCAGGTGATACGGCTTGTCCTGGATTAACATTCGCGATAAATTGTAATGAACCACCAGGTCCACTAAATAAATTCACAAGTGAAAATCCACCTAAATCCCTTCCTGAACCAACAGTAATTGAATTGTTGTCTGTATCTAAATAATTTACAGTAAGACGCTCACCTGTCGCATTATTTATATAGTTTACTGGCATTTGATCTATTCGATAATATAAATAATTACTTGTAAGTAAAGTCAAAAATGCCTGACAACTTATCCCTGCATTGAACTTTGTGGATTTTATACCCGTTTCAGCTAATGTAATTGAAGGAATCTTACCAATCGAAGCATTGCCACTCGTGCTAACATCACAGTCTGCATAGCTCTGAGCAGCAATTAATATCAACCCAGAGAATAATAGACCTGTGGGTATTAATTTTTTTAAAGTAATCATAGTTGAGCCACCTCACGACAAACAACTGACTTAATCACTGCAATCTGTTGTTGCGCTTGTTTTAAATCTAATGGAAAACTTGCTTCACACAAGCTTTGATCTGGCAGTTGCACTCGAATGATATTTTCGGCACCGAGATCTTCAAGATATGCAATCCCATCCATCCCCACATAACTCGATTCTTGATCGGCACGATGTACCACCGCACCCACCGGAACCGCTTGCCCATTGCTTTGTACCAAGAACACATTTGCCGCATAAGACTGTTTGATTGGGAAGCCAATCACAACACCTGAACCTCGTTTTGCCGCAATCCGATTTTCAACTTGGGTTGCATTAAAGTTTGACGGCAAATCTGTTGGGTTAATACTGTATTTAGCCGCGTAATACGGGGTCACTGACGGTACAAATACATAGCCCTTCGCGTTACTACGACCAATAAGACTATTTTCATAATGCACAGGGACATCTGCAATCTTGTTGGTATCAATCAAGGCAAACGACTCACCCAATCGATTGGCAACAAAGACATTCCCTGATATCAACACCACCGAACCTGACAGTCCAAACCAATAGTTATAGTCATTGCTACCTGACATGCCGACATCGGTATTAAAATATTGGTTACGGTAGCTGACACGTGCTTGATTAAAATCATCACTGTTTTCATTAAAGCGTCGAGTTAAATCTACACCAACACCACCGTCCAACGGTGCACTACGGTTATAGTTGATATAACCATAATCACCACTGGATTGTTGGCTGTAACCTAGACTGGCTGTGGATCTACTTTTGGAAAATGGAACCGACAACTGAAATGCAGCACTCCACTCTTTTTCCACAAAATCTCGATTAGCACTTAACGAGACTGTCGCACCACGCAGATAAGACGGGAGTATCGGTGCCCAAGACAGGTTCATTAGTTTATTTTTAATGTCTCTGGTTTCCGTCTCGATATAAGCCACCCCAAAAGTACCTGACTTATCTGTGGCAACGTAAGTATTGGCAACCCAACTTTTATGACTGTTGGCTGAAATCAAATTACTATATTGCAAGCGTGAAAGATCATAATAATCCTGATCGCGTTGGGTATGATTGAGACTAAATCCAAAGCGCTGCTGGTTATAGCTATAGCCTAGCGTGTATTGATTTCCCTTGAGATTTTGACTATTGATCCGATTAAACTCACGGTCTGCCCAGCTTTGAATTGCCGAACCACTTACAACACCGAACTGATTGAGCTTGAGCACCGAACCCAATCCAGCCAACTGAATTGAATCTGATAGTTCAACTCGTCCTTCAGCCGTGAGCCAGTCGTTAATCCCATAACGCGCATCCGCTGAACTGGCAAATTTGCCATATTCAAAGTCCTTAATCCCATAATCTTCGCGGATTTGTCCCATAGACACCGAATAATCCAATAAGCCTGGTTTAAGCAAAGTATTCGAAATATAAAATGGTACTGAAGTTGCCACCTGACGACCCACGCTATCTGTGGTGACAATCACTGCCTCGCCTTTACCATTGATAAATGGAACATTATTCAAAATAAAGGGACCAGATTGTACATCGGTTGAATTGGTTTTCTGCCCATTGATCAATAAATCCACTGTACTTGGTAAAGCTGCTAGTCCTTTAAACTGAGGTAAAGGATAAGTAATTAAATCTGGACGGGTACCAAAATTACGCTGGAGCTGTAATCCACCTAAGCGGACTGAACTTCCCCAGGCATTTTTACTTCCCGTAATCACATCACCTGCTAAAAATGAAAGTACGCTGACAGGGTCATCATATTGCCAAGTGGTGTCATAACGACGATAGCCATCACCATTCTGATTGGATGAGTCAAAATCAGTTTTGCTATAAACCCCTGAATTTCTCAGTACCCCATAAGGGGAGAAAAAGCGTTGTTCTGTAAACAGCGTACTGCTATAGCCACCATTCTCTGGGCGGTAAGTATAAAAGTCATAGTTATTTAATAAACCGATTCCCGACTGAGCTGTTTCAGGCTGATACCAAGAATCCAAGCCGCGTATCTGCACTGGCATCCAGCTGGCAGGGAGGTCTAAACTAAAATACTGTTGCGCTGAATTGTACTCATACTTCAATTCGGGAATCTGATTGAGGCAGACCCAATCCAAGGCCTTGCCTGAAAAGCCTAAAGTAAATACATCCAGATCGGTCAGGTTTTTTTCTGACTGTTGCTGAAGTGCATCTGCAGGCAGCTTAATCTGTAACTCATCCAGTTTTGATTGCTGGATAAAGTAATGATCCCCTTTGACAATGACTGGAATCACCTGTCGCGTCGAATATTGATTGATCACCAAGTCCAGATAGAGCTTAAATAAGCTATTCACTTCTGAAACATCTCGTGGTGGCGGTGGTAAACCATTTGCATAGACATTCCAGCTCAGCAATGGAATGTTCGCGACCAATATCAATGTCAGGCTTTTGCATAAAAAAGAAGGGGTGTGTAACCCTGATAAATAACCCATTTATCCCCCTCCTTCTTTTTTAATCTCAAGAAATTCCTGTTTCACCCCTGAACTGTCAACCCCATATAAACTGCTTTGACCACTCAGACTGTTGAGTATCTTGCTGTCCAGATCAAACTTCATAGTGCTGTTTGCCAACACATAACCAAAGGCAGTTTTTCCAAAAGCCATTTGCTCTGAAGTCGGGGTTAATTTAATTCCTGAAAGCCGCGAAAATTTTGAACCTGTATTTTTAATATAAAGTTCAGGTTTGCCCTGTTCATTATTCTTGACCCACCAACTTAATATCGGTTTAGCCAAAGGATTTTTCGCATTGGTTTTTTGTGAAACTTCAGTTAAACCACTGCCAAGTCCTTTGCCATAGCTAAACAAGGGAATGGAATAACGCATCTGAAAGCTGACTGTCGATGCATCTTTTTCATCTTCTGGATTGAGCTTGATCGGCAGTTCATCAACAATAATTCGATAGGCAAGTTCTTTTGCATCAGGTACAGCAGTCGAGCGAGTCAAACGCAACATATGCTTTTCACCCGCCTTGATCTTCGCAACAGGCGGACTTGGAATAACCTCAGTTTGCTCTGTATAAGCATCTTGCTGATGATTCTGATCCCATTTAAATACCCGAATCTGTACCATGGCATCAGAGTTACCGGTATTTTGTAGCCAGACCGCAGTGGCTTTCTCTTTTTCTTCAATTTTTGGATAAATTGGCCAGATTAAAAAAGTGGCCTGTGCGAATACCGGTGAAGTGACCATCAATATCGCGGCCGCAGAGAAAGTCCTGCCCGACCATATTTTCATTTTATTTAAGCTCATAGAATCACCATGTAATCGTAATTGCGACCGTATCTTTATAAAGGCCTGCTGATCGTGGTTGATTGTTATTATTCAAATCTGCAACAGCATAAACTGCAAAACCCAGTACGGTATTCAGCGTAGTGGTTGGTGTCAGTGAGTAAGTACTGCCACTGGCATATTCACCTTGCAAATTACTGTCCTGATAAAGCTGATAAGGTACAAATTCATTCTGCTGGGCATGTTTCATCCGTCGAGAATTATTTGAAAAATAATCACCACCACTCAACATCACCTTTACCGGTAGCCGTGCAGTACAACGAATATTCCAACTTTGTGTCGTATTGATCACGGATCCTTTTAACCGCCCCTGCACCACAACAGGATGACGACCAAAATCAAGTAACTGTTCTACATTGCTGAGTTTGCAGCCATTTTCAATGGTCGCCTGTACCTTAAAGTTTGCTGTTGTTTCAGCAGATACCCACGGCACAGCCAACATCAGCAGAACACTTAAACCTATTTTTTTCATGATTTCGTTCTTTAGAATTCAATGGTAATTGGAATAGTGTCGGTATATTGTCCAAGCGAGACTGACCGACCATTATTAACAGTTTGCCCCATGAGATTAAGCGTTTGCGGCTGACCGTTATTGGTCAAAGTAATGATTTGATTAGGCCTTAACGCTTCCCGAGCAGTTCCATATAAGATGTTATAGGCAAGGAAATCTGTGCCATTACTGATTGCGCGAAAATAATTTGCGCCAAAAGATGCTGGAACCTTGCTGTCATTTTTCCCCGCACCAAAAGTTATTTTTATTGGGGCATTGCCAGGGCATTGAATGGTTACCCCTGATGTTGAAGCATTGCTTAAGTTGGTCTCAATCACACGATTGAATGCCGCTGTGGTTTCTCCAAAATTCAACTGACCGAAATTTAAACCATTTGTTCCGTTATTCACAGACTGATTATTAATCTTGCATGATGGTTGCAGTTCAAGTTGCAAATTCAACTTCGCTGATAATTGCCCAGCACTGGTAAGCGATGAAATAAGACTACAAGCCAACAGACCAACATATTGTTTAAGCAACAGATGCATACGTTCCTCCTTAAAACAGGCCTGTTCAGCAACAAACCTGTTCACTGTTACGTATACCGATTAGAAATTAACAGTCACCAATAAAGTGTCTGTATAATCACCTTGTGCTTTTGCAGTGCCACTGTTCGCAGCAATTGCGCCGAAGATTGGAACTTCTTGAGCTACACCTGCCGCAGCAGTGAAAGTCTGAGCTGTATTAATCACATATGGCGTTGTACGTGCTGCATCACGATAAACGTTATAACTCACTGTATCCGCAGCAGTCGTATGTTTAAGACTACGATCAGCACGCTGACCACCATCAATGGCAATCTTAAAGTCAACAGGTGTTGTACTGTCACATTTTACAGTGAGATGATTACCTGTCGCTGAAGAAGCAACTTGTCCAGTCAAAACGTTTGACCACTGACCAGAAGTTTTACCGAAATCCAATGTACCAAATTGGTTCATATTTCCAGTAACAGTAGAACCCTCAACAGTACAACCTGTCGAAACATTCAGCTTGACATCAACTTGACCAGTAACAGCGGCTTGTGCAGTCGCGATATAAGCCGTGCTCAACAATGCAGTTAGTGTTAGTTTTGTAAAAATATTCATATTAAATTCCATGATATGTATTATTTATTAACTTTTACACAATAAGTGTGAAAGAAAACACATATTTACATATCACATTCTTCTGTACAATAAACACACTCCAATTAAAATCAAGCAACTGATTTATATAAGATAAAATAGTAAATAACTTTCAATATTTTTAAACAACAAATAAGTACACATATAAATCTTATAAAACTAGGATTAAAATTTAAAACCTCATTGAAATGTACTAATTTTCAAGATTTATATAAAAAAAAAATTGATAAAATGAATTCCCCTCTTTAAAAATAGCTTTGATCAAGAATAAAAGCTGTATTGGAAATAATAACCAAAAAGTATAATCAATTTTAGGTATGTATATAATTTATCCAATACTACTTCTTTAATTTACTTATCAATATCTTTAGTTTTTTTGAATGGCATCTTGAAATTGGTGTCATCGCTTGAAGTTAAATGCACATACTACACTGATCCTAGCCAAAGTAATGGACACACTATCCCTCTGAAGATAATGTAATGTTAACTTTGGAGATGTAAAAATGTCATAACATAACAATTCCTCCAAACCCAATTAGTAACTTTATTAATTTGATATTTAGCATCTCAGTAAGTTTCTCACTCAATGAGAAACCACATAAAAATTATTTTATATTTAGTAATATTAATTAAAGCATATATTAATATACAGCTCCTAGGAGCAACTAAGAGTTATGAAAATTTTAAAAGATAAATTTACAAGAATATGAAAGTTTCTAACACACTCATTTGGACTAGCTTGCCAGTACACTGCGGCTTTTTTTAATATGAAACTTTCTTCTGTAAGCCTTTAAAGTTATTTTTTAGCTTTGCTAGTTCTCTACACTTGAAAATTAGTTTCTATGATATTGGGCTGCTGCGAAATATAACGATTAATCGAAACATACAGGCTATATGTGGTTGTACCTAAAAGTGAGATAACTACAGCCAGACTATGAACTTTCTCAGTTACTAGTGTTACTGCTTAAATGGTGACTTAATTTTACTATCTCGCTATTTTTTGGCAATAAATGTCAACAGTACTAATAAAAATGGGAACAATCATTCCCATTTTATATGATAAGCTGCAAATTGAAATATCCATTTTTAAAATATATACTTATATCATTTTATTTTATACAAAAAATTTTATAAGTATCAATTTAAATAGATTTCTTGCACAAACCAAGCGATAAAGGCTTACTCAATAATACAATTCTCTACAAGTGAAATTATTTTTTATCTGCATAAGCAATAATCTTATCTAAAATGATATCTTTACTTGGTTGACCTTCCCGTAAATAGCTAGTGAGGAAACCATGACCAATTTTATCGTTATCTGAGTATGGGATTGTTATATTTGGAGGCAAAATTGAAAGTGAAGATGAAATAAAATCCCCAACTCCAATTGACACAATTAGACTGTCATTTGAAGATGTAAAATAACTTGAATTAGGAAGTAGTTTGTTACTTGGAGTAGCTATACCCACTGAAAAAAGGTGCTTACGGGCTATAGTTGAGTGTGCAAAAAGTAGGTTTAAGCTGGCGTTTGCATAAAAATTTCCTTGAGAGTGTGGGACTAAGACAACATTTGAATTTTTTGCTAAATACTTATTATATTCCTTAATATGGTCTTCGATTTCAGGGAATTTCATCTCATCTTTTTTAAAATCATTAATATACTTTTGATAAATTTCATCAGTAACTAAACTTGCATTTTGCAAATTATCAACATTGTCTATTAACTTCCAGAAATCACTTAAATTATCTATTACCATTTTCTGAGAAAAAGCTTGAAGGAAGTCGAGAAATACGCCTTCAGTTTTATTAAAAGCTAAATCAACAACGTATTTTTTACCTTTTGCCTCCAGATCTTTTTTTAGCGCAAGCGACATTGAAAGAGAATCATCCAAAGTATTATTTAATCCATTAACAAATACAATAGTAGCAGGATTTTGATTATCATTGACTGGAGCTACTGGAGGTAGCAGAGCTAGCACAACTGCCTGAGCTACCTGAGCTATTGAATTGAATATGGACTGTGCAGCTGAGAATAAAAAGTTCATTTTGAATTTCCTTTTCTTAATTAAAGTTAATATGGTGCTTGAGTAACATCATTACTACATGGGGTTGTTCCTTGATCATGAAAATATTGCCCATTTAATAATTCATTAAAATGAATATAAGCAATCGTATTTTTTGGAGTGTTAAGCATTTCAGCGCGTGTAGCTTGTATATAACTGTTCATTTTTTCGAAAGAATTATTTGTTTTTGTCAAAACAATTGGATTCAATAAACATGCGATACTTTTTGAAATTTTATTTCCTACATCTTTGGCAGATTTTTTATCTAGATTGTCTGCAAGGGCTAAATTCCAGGCTTGAGCCAAATTCTTCATCGCAATCTGTAAGGTAATTGAGTTTGAAAATTCTTTTTTGATATAATCATTCATACGATCAGGTACACCATCACCATCACCATCACCATCACCATCACCATCACCATCACCATCACCATCACCATCATTTTTTTGAGTTTTACTAGATACCAATTTTTTTTGTTCTAAAATATTAACGACAGTATTTGGCTTTTGAACTTGTGTCGCTTTAATTATTGGAGATGATAGTGTTGCATTATTATTTAAATCATTATTGGAAGGCGAAAGAAAGTATAAGATACTTAAAAATCCAATAATAAAAACTATAATAATTAGAAAAGCTTTGCTTTTTGACATTTTTATACATTTCTCTTTTACTATGAAAAATATTATACATAATATTATTATTTAATAAACAAAATTATTAAAATCTCAGATGAATTAAACATTGTTGTACAAAGCTATTCATAAAGTGTGATTGAGCAATATAATTCTCAAATGAATAAACCTGCACCTAAAATCTATCTTACGACAAATGGGTCTCCTTACAATAAAGCTTTTATAAGTTAATGAAACATATAGATATGTTTAAATTGCAACGCTCAATACTTAGAAAATTTTATTTGTTTTAAAAAAATATTTTTATTAGTTTTTACCCCTAACAAGAGTTATCATGTAGAATGAAAAATGATGTTTTAAAATTAAATACATGTTTAATAAACAAAATAAATAAATACAGGTTTTAGGTAATTAAAAACAATTTAGTTTAAAGTAATTATTAAAATGTATACTAATATCACAGTTTAATATCCCAAACTATTTAGAATGCTTGGCATAGAGAGCAGGATGCTCCAGATAATAAAAATAAACAGCAACATAAGAATGATGATGTTCAAAAGGAGTCAGATCAAGGTACTAAATTGTGAAAATTGAATCTTCTACTGACATTTTGGTACATTTTACCACATGTTATAGGAGTTTGAATTTTGAGTACAAAACCCCAGCGAGCAATTGTCCATAAATTAAAAGTGTTTGGTCATGTTGAACAAAATGGCAATGTTACATTGATCTGTCGATAATTTGGTATTTCACGAGATACTTTTTATCGTTGGAAGAAGAGTTATAAATCCAAAGGAGAGATAGAATTAGTCAACAGTAAATCATGTCCACAGAACCCTATAATCTACGCACGCCTGCTGAGATTGAAGATAAGATTATTTATTTAATTCAACGCTATCATTATGGACAGCTACGAATCAGTTGGTATTTATGGCATTATCAGCAAATTAAGATATCAACAGTTGGGGTATACCATGTTTTAAAACGGCATGGTATGAATCGATTACTCCAAAATCAGTATAAACGTTCTATTCCTCAACGTTATGAAAACAAGTCAAACGATATCATTATACCGCTATTAATGATGCAACTAGAATTAAGGTATTAAAGATTTATGAGAAACATAATCAAGCCAATGCTATTGATATCGTCAATTATGTGATCGACAAATTTCCTTTCCGCATTCATAACATTCAGACTGAAAACAGTCATGAGTTTCAGTCTAAATTCCATTGGCATCTGAATTATCTAGCCGTTCATCATCGCCATATTAAACCCCGAACACCTAAACATAACGGTAACGGATAAAAGGGAGTTCTACCAGCTATTAGACTACACAGATGATGTGGATTTAAAAGCCAAGCTGGCCGAATGGGATGCATTTTACAATTATGCCCGACCTCATGCAGCCATGAATGGCAAAACACCCTATGAGCGATTAAAAGAAAAGTTATGCTAAAAATCTTAGTGACAGTGGAGGTTATAGTATTAGTAGTCTATGAATCACACACTTGATCAGACCTTACGGATAGGTTTGTGTAACAAAACCCCAAATAACTATAAGCATTCATTTGTGACTTTGAATATTAATTCCCATATCCATTTTGGTGAATAAAACTCTACGCTCAAATTATTTATACCTTTCAATCAATTACGTATTTTACTATCACATGATTTTTTCTCTTAGTAAATTCTTTTTATTTGTTGCTCAATATATTCATCTTTTGTTAATCCGTTTGGAAAGTTGGTCATTGTATTTGCTTGATCAACAATTCTTCTTTCCTCCTCTTTAAAGGCTCTAAACTTAGGATCATTTAATGGGTCATAGCTACTGCGTTCATTTGCATCTATAGATTTAGTTTCAGCTATTAACTCATCAATTTTCTTATCTAAACTATCCCCATCATAATGCGCTTTTAATAACTCAAGCTTTATCGCATGAGCCTCACCTAAAAAGAAATAATTTTCCTCACGCAATCGATTTAATTCTTTCATAAGTTCATTTAACTCTTTATGTTCAATAATTCGCCTTTTATGAATTATGATTTGCTCAACTCGATGCTTAAAATCTAAAAACTTTGCAGTTTTGTTTAGATTTTTAACTTCCTGCCCTGTTAAACTAGCATTTGATAAATTTCTTATTTTTTTAATATCTTGATATTCCTTTTCATTAAAATCAGATCCATGAACAGGTAAATCATTAATCTTTTCCTGACTAAAACTATTCTTATCTTCATCAAGCTTATCTAAATCCTTTTTCACTAAATAACCAATAATAATGACTAAAATCAAAACAAACAAAATAATATATTTATAAATATTTTTCATTACCACTCCTTATTATCAATGCCATAAATTATAATAATTTACGGCATTGATTAATAATTTATTAGCACTAAAGGCTAGGAAAAAAATGAGGTGAAAACTTTTGTAAAATTTTATGAGAAGGACTTAATTCCGCCTTTAGACCTGATTGTTTATTATACTCTTGTCTTTCACGTGTTACCCTAGGATTTCTACGATCAACAAGATTATTAATAACATCAACCATTTTTGTTTTAGTATCATCATTAATTACGCCATCATAATTCCCTGCTGTAAGGACATGAGATGCGCTAAAACGTCTTCCGCTAGGCATATAATAACCAACATTACTATTTTGATTATCTATTTGATTCTTCAACCAAGTTAAATCTTTAGTCCAAGCACCAATTGAATATTTAGCTAAGTTTGAATTAAATGAGTTTGGTATGCGATTATTTACATCTCCATCTTCAATTGCTGCATTATCAAAACCTTCATTATACTGATAAGCATAGCCTGAAAAAGTTAAATCATTTAATGAAACTGCATAAGACATTCTATCATTAGGAAATTTCTGATTAATCAAAAATCCTAAATTATTTGTATTATGAATATTCAATTGAGGAAGAATGGCTCTCATTAAATTAAGCGGCTTTTTTTCTTGTCCAGAGTCAGTGATTTTATAATTCATCCAAACATTTCGCATTTTTTCTCTAACTAAAGCACCTGGATATTGTTGTTGATCTTTAAAAGCATTATGTGCATCTTCAGGAAATGCAAACCCTGAGTCTGCCAGTGTATATAACTCATTAGGATCTAAGAAATGTCTCACTGTCGCCCGATGTATATCAACCCCAACTGCCCCAGCACTTTGTCCTGTTAAATATACTTGAGCTGGTTTTGGCATATTGTTTCTCATCCAACCCAAAGCTGAAATCACATTATTTGTACCATTAAAATACATCGTTTTTGAAGTATTATCCTGACCTCGCGTAAAGGTTCGGATCGTATCCCCTAAATGCACATCACCTGAACAATATGGTAAAAAAATATAATTCCAATTCTGCATTTTTAGGCGTTCACCCTCCAATAAGCTTATACGAGATAGTACTGGATTAATTACTGATGCAACTTCTGGTGCTTTCAAGTTCGCGAGTGGCGAAAGTAATGAAGGATAATTATCCGAAACACCATTTGGATTAGAGATTTCACGTTGAGCAACAAATTGAAGTTTCCCGCTTCTATCTAAATCTTGCTGTTTTGGATTTAACTTATCAGTTTTAATACGTTTACCGGAACAACTTTCTAAATCAAAACAAGCTCCACCCGGCTCCATGAAAATAACAAAATTATTAGACGTCGGTGTTAAATTTACAAAAAACTTGTAATCTGAACCATCAGAACAACTTGCACCAGTTTGTGCTTTTGATAACTGTACCTTTTGCCATTTGAATGGTAAATTTTTTGTAATTTGCAAATCTACTTTTGGCAAATTATATCCAACTAAACTATCTTTATTCGTGATTGGATTATTCGGTTTTATCTCACTTGGATAAATTAAATGTACAACACCCTGAACAAAACTGTAATCCCCAGGTTCAGAATTCATTGCAAATTGCTGTATTGAACTCAATGTGGATTTAGCTAGATTATTCCCTACAACTCCCAATCCAACTAATACTGTTTCAGCAGTATTTATAACTGAATTAGTAACATCTGAAATACCGTTCACAATACCATTTGCCACATTAACTACACTGCCTGCCACATTACTTACAACAGTAGTTACACCACTTACCACTGTACTTACTGCATTTGCTATAGCATTGAACGGATTCCAAGCATAACTTGGAGATGAAACAAAAAAAAACGTTGTGAAACAGATAATCACTACCATAAAAAATCGCTTTTCCCTTTTCATTGTTACCACTCTCCTTATGAATTTCATTAAAATAACTATTTTTATTTTATTTTTCTACGAAATAAAACACATACAAAAAAATAAGTACATATATTTTTTGGTTAATTTATATTAATAATTATTTAAACCACGAACTATAGCTATAATATATTTATTTTAATATCCTATTTTACACTTTACAGCACCGACTTTACCTATTCATTAAAATTGGTAAAATTATTAAATAAGCATTTCCTATAAATTAATTCAATAAATATACTAAAAAACAAAATTATAAAAAAATGGGAATCAGGTGATTAATACTTTCAAAAATTCTGTTTTTTTATTGGTAAAATAACGATAGAAAATCTTGCAAAGAACCTCTCAAATTTCTAGATAAATAAACTGCACTATTGCCTTTTAAAATCTGATGTATTTCATCTTTTAAATCTTCATTTTCGATAAAAAATTCGCCATCACTGTAAGATTCATCAATTAATTTATTAAACATAGACATATCTTCGAATGTAGAGCTAGAAATCTGCAAAAATAAAGCACTAAAGCTTCATAGATAAAATGTTTTATTATCGTTCTCATTAATATAAGCTACAATACAAATCCCCATCTTAATTCTCCTTAATCAATCAAATATAAATAAATTACCTTTACCCAAAAATTTCTAAGACTATATTATTAATTGAGAAAATTTTTCACTATTTCCTTACTGATAATGAATCTGCACTTTGACGTCTTTTTAAGCTGCTTTTGATTTAATAGCTATTAAATTCACTTCAGTACTTTGCCAAACTTTTTCAGAGCTATTTTTCCAGTTCCTCCAACTAATACTAACTCACCATTCCTACAATCATGTAAACATACAAATTAAACTGAAAGGACTGAGCACTAATTCATATGCTCAATCCCTTTTGAATAATTTAGCTAAAATTTGGTAGATTAGCTCCAAATATTTGGAGTTTTATTTTTTAGGCCAACCTGCAGGCCATTCCAGTACTTGTATAAATTCCAATGGAATTTCACTAATAATTTTGCATTGATAATCACCTTTTGGTAATTTTATTATACCTCCTGGACCAATAGTAACTTGCTCTTGAGTTTCTTCATTCTTAAATATAACAGTACCTTTTTGAATATAATAAGTTGTATAACCCGCTGTTTGTTTGCAAAAACTGTATGAGTTTTCAGTTGGATCCCAGTGA
>NZ_VTDG01000026.1:0-26578 GCF_052824985.1 Acinetobacter sp. 1125_18A | reverse complement strand
TGTTTATCGGGAAGAAAGTTTAGATACATTCATCAAATTTTAAATAGATAATCAATATAAATAAGTAAATCAATGGTTAGCTTTGCTATATTTTAGGCAGTGGATTTCAGTTAAAATCATTAAAATAAAAAAGTAGAAACATTATGTATAAGAAAACAGCTGTGCCGACAATCTATGAAAATTCTGAAACCAATGCATTTGAAGCAAAAGTTATTTGGTCACCTTCAAAGTCTATTTGGGTAATGATGATGTATCTTTTTGGAATTTATGGTGTTTTATTTTTATCATCCATTGAAAACTTTCTAGTATTTTTAATTAGTTCTGCGATTACACTATGCCTTGGGCATTCATTAGGAATGCATCGTCGCTTGATTCATCAAAGCTATGAATGTCCTAAATGGCTGGAATATTTATTTGTTCATTTTGGTGTCATTGTCGGATTAGCTGGTCCTTTTGGTATGGTGAGGACACATGATACTCGTGATTGGGCACAGCGCCAACCTCAGTGTCATCCATATTTTTCTCATCAAAGCTCTTTTCAAAAAGATGGTTTTTGGCAAATACATTGCGATATCGTTTTAAAACATCCCCCTATATTTAAAGAAGAATCTATTCTCGATACTCAATTTTATCATTTTATGGAAAAAACGTGGATGTTACAGCAATTGCCTTTGGCACTTATTTTATATCTGATAGGCGGCGTAGAATGGGTTATTTGGGGAACTTGTTTGCGTGTTGCAATTTCCGTCACAGGGCATTGGCTGATTGGATATTTTGCTCATAATTCAGGCCATCGTTCGTGGCATGTTAACGGTGCAGGCGTACAAGGCTATAACATTAAATTTTGTGGCTTAATCACTATGGGAGAGTGTTGGCATAATAATCACCATGCATTCCCTGGTTCAGCAAAACTAGGATTGGAAAAAGGTCAATCTGATCCTGTTTGGTGGGTATTAATAATATTAAGTAAAATTGGATTAGTTAAAAATCTAAAACTAGTCACTGATTTAGAAGAACGGCAAGAGCTTGTACCTTATCATCAAAAAGCTGACGAACAATGCTAATCAAAAAAGCACTATCAAAAACTTTTTTGATTTAAGCTCTATGCGTAAAATTCACTATCTACATTATAGATGGTGATTATCAATCCAATAAACTCATGACATCATCTTCAGACAATTTCACTTCATTTTCATGATCAATACTTAGAATAGATTTGGCAAGATCAGCTTTATTTTTCTGTAAGGCTAAAATCTTTTCTTCAATACTCTGGTTGGTAATCAACTTATAAACAAATACAGGTTTATCTTGACCAATACGCCATGCACGATCAGATGCTTGATCTTCAGCGGCTGGATTCCACCAAGGGTCATAATGAATCACTGTATCAGCAGCAGTGAGATTAAGCCCGACACCGCCTGCTTTTAAACTGATGAGGAAAACAGGAATATCGCCTGCTTGGAATGCCGTGATCACTTCATCACGTTTCTTGGTTTGTCCAGTAAGTTTTACATTTCGAATATTTAAGGCTTTTAAATGCTCTTCAATAAGTTGTAGCATCGTGGTGAATTGAGAGAAGATTAAAATCTTACGCCCTTCCTCAACCATATCTTGAACCATTTCCAATAAATGATCTAATTTTGCTGATTCAACATTTTGATTCTTGACTTGATCAAGCTGTAAAAGGCTTGGATGGCAGCAAACTTGTCGAAGCTTAAGCAATGCACTTAAAATTTGAATCTGACTACGATGGAAGCCTTTAGCTGCAATCAACTCACGAATATTCTTTTGCATTGTTGCACGAACAGCTTCGTAGAGCTTGGATTGCTGTTCATTCATATCAATATTGACTTCAATCGTGGTTTTTTCAGGAAGCTCTTTCGCCACCTCTGTTTTTAAACGACGCAACATAAACGGTTTAATACGAGAAATGAGCTTGGTTTTAACCTGAAGATCTGCATGTTTCTCGATAGGATTGCGATATTTTTTATTAAACAATTCCTGACTATATAAAAAACCAGGCATCAAGAAATGGAACAATGACCATAACTCACCCAAATGGTTTTCCATCGGTGTGCCAGTTAAGCATAGACGATGTTTTGCTTTGATTTGTCGTACAACTTGAGAGGCTTTGGCCCGAGGGTTTTTAATGTTTTGCGCTTCATCCAAAATCAATAAATGATATTGATAGGGCAGTAAAAATTCTTCATCACGGCCCAAAAGCGGGTAGGTACTGAGCACAATATCTACATTTTTAATCTCTTGAAAATGCTCAACTCGGTCATGTCCTTGTAAGACCAAAACTTTTAATTCAGGGGTGAATTTCTCAGCTTCTTTACGCCAGTTATGCATTAAAGATGTTGGTGCAATAATCAAGGCTGGGCGTTGATTTAATCGGCCTGCCTGCTTTTCTAATAGAATATGTGCAAGTGTTTGTGCTGTTTTACCGAGTCCCATATCATCGGCAAGGATACCACCATGTTCAGTTTCGCGTAAAAACTGTAGCCATGCTAAACCTTGTTGTTGATATGGGCGTAGTTCGCCTTGGAAACCTTGTGGTGTACAGATTTGATCTTGATAACTATTTTGAAGCTTTTCAGCAAATATTTTCAGACGCTCATTGGTACGCCAAGGCATGCCCAAATGATGCTGTAAATCTAAGAATTGAGCGGCATCGTATTGATCTAATGTTGCAGATTCAGGATGTCGTAAAATTTCTTTTAAATAGATCAGAATGGGCTTAATTTCTTGATTTCTAAGTGCCAGTTGTGTTTGAGCTTCTTTTAAATGAACAATTAAGAAGCTGTCACTGTCCATTTTTTCAATATAATCATCTTCTAAAAGATGTGGATTATGCTGTATCGCATAGCCAAGAAGATCAATCAGGTTATAGGTGTTGCCATTCATATCCTGAATCGTCGCACCGACATTAAACCAGTCTTGTTTTTTTTCAGATTCATTCAATGAGAGTTGCAGGTTTTGTGTTGCACTTAAATTGAATTGACTATCTAAGGTGTGTTCAACTTTCCAGCCGAGAGCTTCGATTTTATTTTCAGGAACCAGTTGCTCAACCCAAGCCATGGGATCTGCATAAACAATTGAGTTTTCACTGATGTCATCAAAAGCAGGGCGTTTGCTTTTTGGTAGCTTGCTAATCCGTTGCATGGATTTAACTGAATGAATTAATTCATCAATATGTTTCTTTTCAGCAACTAAATCGCGTTGTTGGCGAACTGCTTTTTCATCAATATTGATAATGAAACTGTCATCAGGGAAACCCGCTTTAATTCGTCCAGCTGAGTATTCAAATTCAATTTCAGCAATTGCATAATGATGCATATGACCAAGACGATCATATTGCGGATGTGTTCCAAAACGTAAAATAGGTGTGGGTTTACCTTTTAATATTTCTATACTTTGTGCAAATGGTGCTTGAGGTAAATCTTCAAAAAATGCATAGGGTTGAATCACTTGCTCAAATTCAGCCATTAACTCCACAGGCATTTGTGGCATATTCAGCAATTCTTCGATCATTTCACTAGAATATGAAGATTCAAGTACACCGACTTGGTTTTTAAGGGTATCGAGATAACTTAATGGATGAGAATGAATAATATAAATTTGTTCAGCATGGTCAGGTGAAATCTCTAGATGATTTTCATCAAAAAATTGTGCTTTGAGTTTTTCTGTTTGTTGTTCTGTACGCGTTTGCCAGTTGAATTCAATTTTATAAGATTGATCAGACCATGTTAAAGGTAATCTTTGTACATCAAGTGCATAACAAGCGCTACTTTGAATAGCCGTTCTTAGATGTTCTTGGTAGATTCCTGAAATATCCCAAGAAGCGGGATAAAAATGAACATCGCTAAAATTTAACTTAGCAAAAAAGTACAAATGACTAAAGATTTTCTTTTCTTCTTTGGTCACTTTAAGACGTTCATTTAATACATTGTCATAGCTGGTGTAGAGTGCGGTATCTCTAATTTTTCCATCTTTGTTACGACGAACTTTAAAAACACTAAGTTGTAATTTGGCGGTGTTATTTTTTGGTTGGAAAATATAAATAAGTTGGTGCTGTACTGGCGTTTCAGTGCGTTGAACTTGTGCCAATTGTTGTTTAAATTGAGCGAGCCAAGCTTTTGCCGTGGTGTGGGTAGAGCTATTTGTTGTGGTTTGAGCTTGGTCTAATGGGTTTAGTTTTTGACGTGCAGCGGGGTTTGAAAGTTGTTGATCATAAAAATAACGTGCAAGTGCAGCCGAATGCTTACAATCGTAACCAACAGGGCAACTACAGTCGGTATCCACAATTTTATTGGTTAAAGGATTATAGATAACAGCCGTTTCATAATAATCCGTTCCCTGAATCTGTGCTTCGATGACTAAATTATCCCGATCAGGGTAGACCTCTAAGGATTTTAGATCAATTTTTTTGACATAACTCAAGCTTCTTTGAATGGTTGCAGGGTTAAAACGTGATAAAAATTGATTCAATGTCGCCATTATTTATAGAGCTAAGAATTAAAAGGAAATTACTAACAGTGTAACGGATTTTTGATCATGAATCTGAAATTAATATATGAGTTTTGATCAAAAATGACATGTTTTTAAATACAAATTGATCGTTTCTGCAACTTTAAATTAAATAAAATCTGTCAGTATAAGTTTTTCAAAATAATGCTGGGAAGCAAATCAAGATGAAGCATAATCCAATTTACTATACAGATCAGCATTTTGCATTTGCAGATTCCATTCGAAAGTTTGTTCAAAAAGAATTAATGCCACATATCAATCAATGGGAAGAGGCAGAAACCTTTCCAAAAGAACTTTATAAAAAAGCCGCAGATATCGGCTTATTGGGGATAGGTTTTGACGAAAACTATGGGGGAATTCCAGAAACCGATGCTTTTCATGTGTTGTTGTCTTCGATTGAGTTAGCCAAAACAGGTTCAGGTGGTTTATGTGCTTCCTTATTGTCACACTCGATTGGCGCACCTCCGATCAATCATTTTGCTTCAGATGAGATTAAACAAACTGTACTGACTCAAATTTTAGCAGGCGAAAAAATTTCAGCGTTGGCGATTACTGAACCCACGGGTGGTTCTGATGTAGCAGCACTTAAAACCAAAGCTGTACGGGATGGTCAAGACTATATTGTCAGTGGCGAAAAAACCTTTATTACATCGGGCATTCGTGCTGATTATTATACCGTTGCGGTACGTACAGATCCTGATGCCAAAGGCCCGAATGGTATCTCGATGTTATTGATGGATGCCTATAGTGACGGCATAAGCAAATCAAAACTCGACAAAATGGGATGGTGGGCTTCGGATACAGCTCATCTCCATTTTGATCAAGTCCGTGTTCCTGCAAGCAATTTGTTGGGGGCAGAAAATATGGGTTTCCTTGTGATTATGAATAACTTCAATATGGAGCGGTTTTTTCTTGCTGCCAGTAGTTATGGTTTTGCATTAGCCTGTTATGAAGAAGCATTGGAATGGGCACAAGAACGAAAAACCTTTGGTAAACGTTTAGTTGATCATCAAGTGGTTCGGCATAAATTAGTCGATATGGCGACTCGCTTAACCACAACACTTGCTTTGTTGGAGGATACTGCTTATCGCTTAGGGAAGCCTGAAATGCAGGGCAATGAGTTGATTGCGCAAATCTGTATGCTTAAAAATGTGGCCACTCAAACTATGCAATTTTGTGCCGATGCAGCTGTACAAACTTTAGGGGGCATGGGCTTTATGCGAGGCACCAAGTCTGAACGGATTTACCGTGATGTTAAAGTCAATATGATTGGTGGTGGGGCGGAAGAAATTATGAAAGACCTCGCGAGTCGTCAATTGGGCTATTAGAATATCGAGAATGGATTAAACTAGAACTGTACACAATAAGTCGCAATAAAAATAAGCAGGGAACAACAAGATATGGATCATTTAAATAACCCGATTTACTACACCGCTGAGCATCGTGCATTTGCAGACAGTGTGAAGAAATTTGTTGAAAAAGAGATTTCTCCTTTTGTCAATGAATGGGATGAGGCTGAAACTTTTCCTCGTGCGCTTTATCAAAAGGCTGCTGCAATTGGTCTATTGGGTTTAGGCTTTGATGATGAGCATGGGGGGATCTCAGATGCAGATGCATTTCATGTGTTCTTAGCCGCAGTTGAAACAGCCAAAGCTGGCTCTGGTGGCGTACATATTTCTTTGATGATTCATACCATTGGTACACCACCAATTCATCATTTTGCCCAGCCGCATATTCGTGACAAGGTGATGCCACAAATTATTTCAGGCGAAAAAATTTCTGCACTTGCGATTACTGAACCAAGCGGCGGTTCTGATGTTGCTGCATTACAAACCAAAGCAATCCGTGAAGGTGATTTTTATCTGGTGAGTGGTGAAAAAACCTTTATTACTTCAGGTATGCGCGCAGATTATTATACGGTAGCGGTGAGAACCGATCCTGAAAATAAAGGTGCGAGTGGTATTTCGATGTTATTGGTCGATGCACACAGTGATGGCATCACTAAATCACCTTTAAAGAAAATGGGTTGGTGGGCATCAGATACTGCTCATTTGCATTTTGACCAAGTTAAAGTTCCTGTAGAAAATCTTCTTGGTGAAGAAAATGCAGGCTTTAAGGTCATTATGAAAAACTTCAATATGGAACGCTTTTGGTTGGCCTCTATGGCCTATGGTTATGCCTTGGTCTGTTATCAAGAGGCTTTAGAATGGTCTAAAGCGCGTAAGACTTTTGGAAAACGCTTAGTTGATCATCAAGTGATACGTCATAAGTTGGTTGATATGGCGACGCGTTTAACCACAACACGGGCATTATTGGAGGATACTGCTTATCGTATGGGGCAGGCTGAACTACAGGGCAGTGATTTAATTGCACAAATTTGTATGTCAAAAAATATCGCAACCCAAACCATGCAGTTCTGTGCAGATGCAGCAGTGCAGACTCTAGGTGGCATGGGCTTTATGCGAGGGACTAAATCCGAGCGTATTTATCGTGAAGTCAAAGTAAATATGATCGGTGGCGGTGCTGAAGAAATCATGAAAGATTTGATTAGTAAGCAGTTGGGGTTTTGATGACAAATTTTTAAGTGATAAAAACTTACAATGCTGGTTTCAGCTAAAAATAACCATAGGTGCGCTAGAGGCCTAGGGTTATTGTCAATTTAAGGAGTCTTTATCTGAAATATGAGGTTTGCGAAGATAAACTGTGCTCATTTCAAAGCCATTTCCAAAACGATTTCAGTCAGTTCATCTAAGCTCATTTTACCATTGGGATTATACCAAGTGACGGTCCAAGCAATCGCACCGCCCAACAAACGGCGCCAAATAAAAGCATCATGCTGAATTTTGCCGAGGTCGCGTAATTTCTCAATCACATCGAACCAGATATCCTCATAATCATTTCGCAGTTTAAGAAGTTCATCTTGCCGTTGTTTTGACAACGCAAACCATTCATAAACTAAAACAGCCATGGCTGAACCGGTATCTCCAGTAATCGAAATTAACTCAGCTTTGATCAAGTGTTTTAACTGTTGTTCAGCATCATCCGATTTTTGGATTGCATCAAGCATACGGGCATGATTGTAAATAATGGTTTCATGCATGACATTGGCAAGAATATCATCCTTGCTTTTAAAATGATGAAACAAGCTACCCGATTGAATTCCAATGAAATTTGCTAACTCACGAACTGTAGTTTTGGCATAACCTTGCTTATGAAATAAATAAGCAGCACCAAGTAATAAACGACCTTTAGGGCTGTCATCAAAACATGCGATTGGTTGGATATCATCGATTGAGTGAGCAATCATCGGATCATTTTTTCCATAAAGTTAAGCAAATTATTCATTGTTTAAAACGTGTTTTAGCACATTTGCCAATTCAGGATAACATTTTGCCCTTTACAAACCAAGCGCTTGCTTGGTAGATTGGCGTATAAATTTTATTCAGAACAATGAAAACAAGATAGGTGTGAAAATGGAAGATCAACGTATTGTGAAAATTGGATGTGCTTCAGGTTTCTGGGGAGACACCAATACCGCAGCATTTCAGTTGGTACATTTGTCTGACATCAATTATTTGGTTTTTGATTACCTTTCAGAAATCACCATGTCTATCATGGCAAAAGCGATGATGACCAATCCAGAACATGGTTATGCTTTGGATTTTGTCAGTCGGGTGATGACACCGCTGCTTAAAAAAATCAGTGATAAAAAAATAAAAGTGATTAGCAACGCCGGTGGTGTCAATCCATTGGCATGTCGTGATGCCTTACAGAAAGTGCTTGAAGCACAAGGATTGGATTTAAAAATTGCAGTGGTATTAGGGGATGACCTAATGCCACAACAAGCCGAATTAAAAACACAAAATATTAAAGAGATGTTTAGTGGCGAAGATTTGCCTAGCCAATTAGCCAGTTGTAACGCATATCTAGGAGCTGTTCCAATTCGAGACGCACTTGATCAAGGTGCAGATATTGTCATCACTGGGCGAGTGGTGGATTCAGCTGTGGTGCTTGCACCTTTGTTGCATGAATATCAATGGTCCTTAGAGGATTATGACAAGCTGTCCCAAGGCGCTTTAGCAGGGCATATCATTGAGTGTGGTGCACAATGTACAGGTGGCAATTTCACGGATTGGCGCTTAGTACAAGGCTTTGACAATATGGGGTTTCCAATTGTTGAAGTGAAAGCAGATGCTTCATTTATCGTGACTAAACCAAAAGGAACCGGTGGACTGGTTTCAGTTGCAACTGTTGCTGAACAAGTTGTCTATGAAATTGGTAATCCACAAGCGTATTTATTGCCCGATGTTACTGCAGATTTTAGCCAAGTGAAATTAGAACAGGTAGGTGAAGATCGAGTTTTAGTGATTGGCGCAAAAGGTAGAGCACCGACACAACAATATAAAGTCAGTGCAACCTATCCTGATGGTTATCGTGTCTTGGTGAGTTTCCTGATTGCAGGACGCGAAGCCCCTGAAAAAGCCCAAGTAATTGCAGATGCAATATTAACTAAGTGTGAGCGTGTTTTAGCATTACGTTCAGTTCCGCCATTCTTAGAAAAATCAGTTGAAATATTGGGTATTGAAAGTACCTATGGTGCAAATGCACAGCAGATCAATAGTCGAGAAGTGGTTGTCAAAATCGCTGTAAAGCACATGTTTAAAGAAGCATGTATGTTCTTTGCTTCTGAAATTGCCCAAGCATCTACCGGAATGGCACCTGCATTGGCTGGAATTGTTGGGGGGCGTCCCAAAGCTTCTCCTGTGATTAAGTTGTTCTCGTTTTTAGTGGATAAATCAAAACTAAGTGTTGTGATCGACATCAATGGTCAGCGTCAAAATATACAGATTCCATCAGGTTGCTCAGATCAATCTTTTGATGTTGTTGCAGTGGGTGAAGTTGCTCAATTTACGGGTCAGGAGATTGAAGTTCCTTTAGTTGAAATTGCCCATGCTCGGAGTGGCGATAAAGGAAATCACAGCAATATTGGAGTGATCGCACGTCAGCCTGAATATCTACCCTGGATTCGCGCCAATTTGACTGAGGAAAAGGTCAAAGAATATATGCAGCATGTTTTAGACCCTGAAAAGTCTAAAGTGATTCGTTATGAAATCACGGGATTTAATGCCTTAAATTTTATGCTGGAAAATGCCTTAGGTGGTGGAGGAATTGCCAGTTTACGTATTGATCCACAAGGCAAAGCTTTTGCTCAACAGCTTTTAGATATGCCAGTCAAAATTCCAGCGAGTTTAAAGTCTTTCTAATCCTTGTTTACGAAAGTGGGGGGACTTCCTCGCTTTTAAAAAGGGAGCTTAGAACGAGATTTAAGCAAGTTAAAAGACAACAATTTGGATATAAAAATGCATTATCACTCAATATTTAGATCGGATGCTTTTCAGGACCAAGTCATCATTGTGACCGGTGGTGGTTCGGGTATAGGACGCTGTACTGCTCATGAACTGGCTGCTTTAGGGGCTCAAGTGGTGATTACAGGGCGGAAAATTGAAAAGCTGGAAAATGTCAGCAAAGAAATCATCGAAGATGGTGGCAAAGTTCATTTTATCGTTTGTGATAATCGCGAAGAACACAACGTGAAAGAGATGATTGCTGAAGTGATTGAAAAATTTGGCAGACTCGATGGCCTTGTCAATAATGCTGGCGGTCAGTTTCCCTCAAATTTAGAAGGCATTTCTGCCAACGGTTTTGATGCTGTGGTACGCAACAACCTACATTCAACTTTCTACTTAATGAAAGAAGCGTATAACCAATGGATGGCAAAACATGGTGGCAGTATTGTCAATATGGCAGCTGATATGTGGGGTGGCATGCCGGGGATGGGACACTCAGGTGCAGCCCGTGCTGGGGTAGATAATTTGACCAAAACAGCAGCGGTGGAGTGGGGGCGTTCTGGGGTACGTGTTAACTGTGTTGCACCTGGTTGGGTTGTTTCTTCAGGAATGGATAATTATACCGGTGATTTTGCCAAATTTATTATTCCAAGTTTGGCTGGGAATGTACCACTGAAACGAATGGGCACCGAATCTGAAATTTCTTCTGCTATTTGTTATTTACTTTCAGAAGCAGCAGGTTTTATTTCTGGCATGACGATTCGTATTGATGGCGCTGCGTCCTTAGGCACTCGAATGTATCCATTGGCAGATGCTTCGAATAGTAAGTCGTTTAATGGCTTCCATCGTGCCTTTATTCCAGATGTATTAAAACAACAATTGAGTGATCAAACCAATAACCAGCAGACAGGAGAAAATTCATGACTGTTCTCCAATCCGAAATTGCAGTTGGCAGTGAGCAATTTGAACAGAACAAGCAGGCATTACTTGCTCAGATTGCCGAAGTGCGTGCAGTACAAAATAAGAATATTGAAAAATCTTATGCAGCCAAACCCAAATTTGACAAGAAAGGCAAAATTTTACCGCATGAACGTGTCCGTTTAGCTCTTGATCCTGATTCACCATTTGTAGAACTGTGTGGCTTGGTGGGTTATGCCATGCATGATGATAAAGATGGTTCAGATGCAGGTGGTGGGATTATTTCAGGGATCGGTTTTGTCAGCGGTGTTCGTTGTCTGATTTCAGCAAGTAACAGTGCAATCAAAGGCGGAACAATGTCACCGATGGGGGTACAAAAAACCTTACGTTTGCAGGCGATTGCTTTTGAACAAAAATTACCGATGCTGACTCTCACTGAAAGTGGGGGTGCCAACTTAAATTACGCTGCTGAAGTGTTTACTTATGGTGGAATGACCTTTGCCAATCAGGCACGGCTGTCTGCAGCAGGTTTACCCCAAGTCTCCGTGGTACATGGCAATGCAACAGCGGGTGGAGCGTATCAACCGGGTTTATCTGATTATGTGATTGCAGTTCGTAAGCAAACTGAGATGTTACTCGCAGGGCCACCTTTACTTTTGGCGGCAACCGGAGAAGTGGCAACTGCAGAGGAACTCGGTGGTGCAGAAATGCATGCACAGGTTGCTGGAACAGCAGAATTTTTAGCCGAGAATGATGCCGATGGAATTCGTATTGCTCGTGAGGTTTTTGAGCATCTTAACTGGAAAGAGCAAACTCAAAAGTTAAACTTAAGCTATAAAGAGCCACGTTATCCTGCCGAGGAGCTGTTAGGGATCATTCCTGCAAGTCCGAAGCAACCTTTTGACATGAAAGATGTGATTGCACGAATTGTTGATGACTCTGAATTCTTTGAAGTAAAACAAGAATATGATGCATTGACCGTGTGTGGTTGGGCAAAAATTGGTGGATTACATATCGGAATTATCACCAACAACGGACCGATTACCCCACAAGGCGCCACCAAAGCTGCACAGTTCATTCACCTCTGTGAACAGACCAAACGCCCCTTACTGTTTTTACATAACACCACAGGCTTTATGGTCGGAACTGATGCTGAACAGAACGGCATTATTAAGCATGGTTCGAAATTGATTCAGGCCGTTGCCAATACCACTGTACCGAAAATTTCTATCGTTGTGGCAGGTTCCTATGGCGCGGGCAATTACGCGATGTGTGGACGTCCATTATCACCGCAATTTATTTTTGCATGGCCAAACTCGCATGTAGCGGTGATGGGTTCAGCTCAGGCTGGCAAGGTATTACGTATCGTAGCGGAAGGAAAGCAAAAAGCTTCAGGAATGGAGCCTAACGAGCAGATGCTAGATTTCTTAGAGCAAAGTACAGCAGCAAAATTAGAACAGCAGTCAACCGCCTTATTTAATACGGCCATGTTGCATGATGATGGAATTATCGACCCGCGTGATACACGCAAAGTCCTGATCTTCTTATTAGAAACAATTTATGAAGCAGAACATCGCAAACTAAATCCAATACGATTTGGTGTATCGAGGCTTTAAAAATCCTCGCCCTTTGCAAAGCTCATCATTCCTCATCTTTTAAAAGTGGGGTGTTCTCCGCTTTATTAAAGCGAGTTAAAGAAGATTAAATTTAAGGAAAAAAACAATGAAATTTACAACAGAGCATGAAGCACTACGCCGTACTACACGTCAGTTTGTTGAGACTGAACTCAATCCTTATATTCCGACATGGGAAGCTGAAGGGCGATTTCCTATTCATGATGTGTTTAAAAAACTGTCGGATTTAGGTTTGCTGGGGATTTGTAAGCCTGAAGAAAATGGCGGATTAGGTTTAGATTATTCTTATAACCTTGTGGTTGCAGAAGAATTAGGGCGAGCCGCCTGTGGTGGCGTACCTTTGGCGATTGGTGTGCAAACGGATATGGCAACGCCTGCTTTGGCTCGCTTTGGTAGTCAAGAATTACGGGATGAATTTTTAACACCTGCAATTGCGGGTGAATATGTCGCTTCGATTGCTGTATCGGAAGTACATGCAGGTTCAGACGTCGCAGCCATCAAAACCACCGCAAAAAAACAGGGTGATGATTATGTGATTAATGGCAGCAAAATGTGGATTACCAACTCCCTACAAGCTGACTTTTTTTGCTTATTGGCCAATACCTCTGATGATAAACCGCATGTCAATAAGTCCATGATTATTGTTCCTGCAAAATCCACAGGTATCTCCTTCTCTGAACCGCTTAATAAACTGGGAATGCGTTCAACCACAACAGCAGAAGTCTATTTTGACAATGTTCGTGTACCACAACGCTACTTGGTGGGTGCAGAAGGTATGGGCTTTATGATGCAAATGATGCAGTTCCAAGAAGAACGAATGTGGGCGGCTGCCAATGCAATTGGTGGTTTGGAAAATGTGATTCAACAAACCATTCAATATACCAAAGAACGAAGCACCTTTGGACAACCGCTGATTAACAACCAATATGTACATTTTCGTTTTGCGGAGTTGATGACTGAAGTAGAAGCTTTACGTGCCTTAACCTATCGTGCCTGTGAAATCCACATTGACGGTGGGAATGCAACAGAAATTGCCTCTATGGCAAAACTTAAAGCAGGTCGTTTGACGCGAGAAGTTGCAGACAGTTGCTTACAGTTCTGGGGTGGAAATGGTTTTATGTGGGATAACCCCGCTTCTCAGCTGTATCGTGATGGCCGTTTAGGTTCGATTGGTGGCGGTGCAGATGAAATTATGCTTGGAATTATTTGTAAGTTGATGGACATCCTTCCATCTAAACGTAAATAACAAGGAGAATAAATATGGCACTTTCGCAATCTCTAACAACACAACAGTTTGATCGCAGTATTGAGCTTGAGCAAGAAGGTAGCATTTTAACCCTATGGCTTAATCGACCTGAGAGTCGCAATGCCATGAGTTTGAATATGGTCAAAGCGATTCAACAGGTGTTTAAAACGATTCAAGATGATATCTCCATTCGTGCAGTCATTTTACGTGGCAAAGATGGACATTTTTGTGCAGGCGGTGACATTAAAGATATGGCCCAACTGCGTGGTGAGGCCACCAGTGTTGGTTCTAATCAGCCTTATGTTGATTTCAATCGTCAATTTGGACATATGCTGGAGCAAGTGGATCAAGCGCCACAAACCGTTGTTGCAGTTTTAGAAGGTGCAGTATTGGGTGGCGGTTTTGGTTTGGC
The DNA here is from genome assembly GCF_052824985.1 of Acinetobacter sp. 1125_18A. Taxonomy (NCBI): domain Bacteria; kingdom Pseudomonadati; phylum Pseudomonadota; class Gammaproteobacteria; order Moraxellales; family Moraxellaceae; genus Acinetobacter; species Acinetobacter sp. 1125_18A. The sequence continues at coordinate 12,490 of NZ_VTDG01000026.1, read as the reverse complement.
CTGTGTTTCAGATATTGCAATCAGTCTTGCCGATGCCAAATTTGGTTTACCTGAAACAGGATTAGGGGTTATTCCCGCCCAGATTGCCCCATTTGTGGTAAAGCGAATTGGCTTAACTCAAGCGCGTCGTTTGGCTTTACTTGGTGCACGTTTTGAGGGGCATACCGCATTGAAGGTTGGTGTTGTACATGAAGTGGTTGAGAATGAAAAAGCACTGGAAGTTTTATTGATCGAAACCATTCAGCAGATTAAACGTACTGCCCCACAAGCGTCTCGTGTGACTAAAGCTTTATTGCACCGTACTTTAAATGAAGCTTTGACGCCTTTATTGGATGATGCTGCGCAGCAATTTGCCAATGCTGTGGGGGGGGAAGAAGGTATAGAAGGCACAATGGCCTTTATCCAAAAGCGTCATCCAAATTGGTTTGATGCATAAGTCTGACAATGCGGATCACTGATCTTGATTGAGATCGGTGTGATTCAACCAAGATAATCAAGTGAATAAAAACCAAAAATAGGGAAAACGAGAATGGCATTTTCAAAAATATTGGTGGCGAATCGTGGTGAAATTGCTGTTCGCGTGATGAAAACAGCAAAAGCAATGGGCTATCAGACCGTGGCTGTCTATTCAGATGCAGATCGTCATGCGCGTCATGTACAGCTTGCAGATGAGGCTGTATATATTGGTGCTTCAAAAGTTTCAGCGTCCTATTTATCTATTCAAAATATTATCGACGCATGTAAAAAAACGGGGGCTGATGCTGTTCATCCCGGTTATGGTTTCCTTTCTGAAAATACCGATTTTGCAGCAGCCTGTGAGAAAAATGGAATTACCTTTATTGGCCCACCTGCACCTGCAATTGAGTTGATGGGCAGTAAACGCCTGTCAAAAATTGCCATGATTCAGGCGGGTGTACCATGTGTACCGGGCTATGAAGGTGATCAGCAAGATATAGAGTATTTAGAACAACAAGCCAATAAAATTGGTTATCCACTGATGGTCAAAGCTTCAGCAGGCGGTGGTGGGCGCGGTATGCGGCTGGTACAGCAATCTGCTGATATTGTTGAAGCCTTAAAAACAGCGCGCTCTGAAGCAGAAAATGCCTTTGGTTCAGGTGAGCTGATTCTTGAAAAAGCTGTGATTGCTCCACGCCATGTTGAGATACAGGTATTTGGCGATACCCACGGCAATTATGTGTATTTATTTGAGCGTGATTGTTCGATACAGCGTCGTCATCAAAAAGTGGTTGAGGAAGCTCCATGCCCAGTGATGACTGAAAGCTTACGCCAACAAATGGGTGAGGCTGCTGTTGCAGCCGCGAAATCATGTGATTATGTCGGTGCAGGAACGGTTGAGTTTTTATTGGATCAATCGGGTGAGTTTTATTTCCTCGAAATGAATACACGTTTGCAAGTTGAGCATCCAGTAACAGAGCTGATCACGGGTTTAGATCTGGTGGAATGGCAACTGCGTGTGGCCAATGGTGAAACCTTGCCCTTACAACAGTCTGAACTGACCTTGTCAGGGCATGCGATAGAAGTTCGCTTATATGCAGAAGACCCACGCCAAGACTTCTTGCCACAGACAGGTCAAATACAGCGCTGGCAAGCTGCTGATTTACCCAATGTTCGAATTGATCATGGTTTGTTGAAACAGGATGAAATTAGTCCGTTTTACGACCCAATGGTGGCAAAAGTCATTGCATATGGTCAAACCCGTCAGGATGCCATTCGGCTCTTGGCGCGTGCTGTAGATGATTGTGTATTGTTGGGGGTAAATAGTAATAAGCAGTTTTTAGTGAATTTACTTAGACACCCTATTATTGTCAAAGGTGACACCAATACCGCTTTTATTCAGGAACATTTCCAAACAGATGCCAGCTTACATAAACAGGCTTTGGGCTTAGAACACCTAGCTGTTGCTGCGGCACTGTTGACCAATGCTTCCAGCCAAAGCAGTTGGAATACCGGAATTGCGTTATCTTTACCTTTAAAACTCAAGCATGATGATCAGTTATTACAGCTTTTGGTGAAACGTGATCAAAACCAAGTGAGCGTTGAAATTTGTGGGCAGACACTTGGGATTAGCATTATTGAACAGCAAGCAGAAAAATTCATTTATGAGGTGGATGGTGTACGCCGTTCGATTGACTATGTCTTGGATGGAAATCAGCTGTATTTAGATGCGGTAAATGGCAATATCAGTATTGAAAATACCACCTATGCAGCACCTGAAACTTCCGATGTCGCAGGCGATGGTAACATTCGTGCACCAATGGATGGTGCGATTATCAATATCTTGGTAAATGCGGGTGATACGGTGACTAAAGGTCAAACTTTGTTGATTTTAGAAGCGATGAAGATTCAGCAACAGATTAAGTCTGATGTGGACGGTGTCGTGAATGAGATTATTGGGCAAGTTGGACAACAGGTAAAGAAACGTCAGTTGGTATTGAATATTCAGGCTTGATCAAGCGTATTGTATAGAGACTTAAAAACTTCAATATTCTCGTGTATTGGAGTTTTTTTGATTGCTGAAAGTAATAAAGCATGTACATGCTTGACAGCTTTTTAGTCTATTGTTATTTTTCGGCAATTCTTCTCAATATGCGATCCACATGCCGATTGATGATGGCTTTGTTTATCAGCCTCCTTTAGATCCACTTGACATTATTTTTGAAGATAATGACTTTGTTGCCATCAATAAACCCGCAGGGTTACTTTCAGTTCCGGGGCGTTTGCCTGAACATCACGACAGCGCTTATTTTCGGGTATTAGCAATATATCCAAATGCCAAGATTACCCATCGTTTGGATATGGCAACCTCGGGCATTCTGTTGTTCGCCAAACATCGTGATGCAGAAGTTGCAGCAAGTAAAATGTTTCAAGCGAGAACTGTTAAAAAAAATTATATTGGTTTGGTGCAAGGGCAAATCAATAGCAATGGCCGTGTGGATGTGCCTTTGATTACCGATTGGGAAAATCGTCCACGCCAGATTGTGCATTTTGAGTTAGGCAAACCCGCTCAAACTTTATTTGAATCTGTGAGCTATGATGCTGAAAAGGATGTAAGTCGGGTGCTACTTACACCGATTACAGGACGTTCTCATCAATTACGGGTGCATATGCAATATATCGGGCATCCGATTATGCGCGATAAGCTTTATCATCCTACGCCGTTTAACACCGATTTAGCGCGTATGGCATTGCATGCAAGCTATTTGTCCTTTATGCAGCCTTTTAATAATCTACTGGTTGAGATTGTATCTGAGCCTGAGTTTTAGCATTTGGCTAAATCAAAAAAGCCTGCAAAATTGCAGGCTTTGATCATTGAGAGGGGGATTAAACTTGGTTGTTAACATCATCATGTTTTGTTTCACGAATGGCCAAGAATGCCAACAGTGAAAGAATGGATGCTGCTGTCAAGTAGTAACCCACCGCTTGTAAGCCATATTTGGTTGCAAGTTCAGTTGCGATCAGAGGTGCAAAAGATGCGCCCAAAATACCTGCCAAGTTAAAGGTTAATGCTGAGCCTGTATAACGTACAGAAATCGGGAAAATTTCAGACAAGACCGTACCAATTGGACCATATGTCATTCCCATCAATGCTAAACCTACACATAAGAACAAGAACACAATCACTGTGCTACCTGACTCAAGCATACTGGCAAATACTAAACCAAAAAGTGCAGAGGCAATACATACCCCAATTGAGGTTGCTTTACGCCCAAACTTCTCAGCAAATACAGCAGAAAGCGGAATAAAAGCAGCAAAACACAGTGTTGCGACCAGTTGCATCTCTAAGAATTCTGCACGTGAGTAACCCAGTTGTTTGGTTCCCCAGTTGAGTGCAAATACTGTTGTGAGATAGAACACCACGAATGTACACACCGCAGCAATTGTGCCGAGGAAGAGCATTTTATAATGTTTGGTCACAACTTCTTTAAATGGAACATTAACTTCTTTTTGTTTGTCTAATACTTTTTGGAACGCTGGGGTTTCATGCAATTTTAAGCGAATATATAAACCCACAATCACCAATGCAGCACTTGCAAGGAATGGAATACGCCAGCCCCATTGCATAAAGTCTGCTTCAGACATCAATGCGCCAAGACCAAGGAATGAACCCGTTGCCAAGATAAAACCGATCGGTGCGCCCAGTTGCGGGAACATTCCATACCAAGCACGTTTGCCTTCAGGAGCATTTTCAGTTGCAAGTAGGACGGCACCAGACCATTCACCACCAAGACCTAAGCCTTGACCTAAACGACAAAGTGCAAGTAATAGTGGTGCAACGATACCAATCTGTGCATAGGTTGGAAGTAGACCAATACATACTGTTGAAACACCCATGGTCAATAAAGCCGCGACTAGGGTTGCTTTACGACCAATACGATCACCTAAGTGACCAAAGATTGCTGCGCCAATAGGGCGGGCAATAAATGCGATGGCAAATGTTGCGAGTGATTGAATTGTTGCCGTCATCGGATCTGTACTTGCTGGGAAGAACAGATGCGGAAAAATAAGGACTGCAGCAGTTGCATAGATATAAAAATCGAAGAATTCGATTGTTGTACCCACAAGACTTGCGAAAAGAACGCGAGCCTTTGAATTTGTTTGAATTTCTGGAGTAGCAGTAGATAATGACGCCATGGTGAACCTTACACTTTTAAAAGTAAAACGAGTCTTTAAAGCGTAATCTTTTTAAAAAAGGCGTAATTTCTTAAAAAAACAACGAGATCAACCCAAATTCACTCCATCAGGGTCACTGAATTTTGAGTGTCTATGAATTAAATGACGTAAAGATAGATTGCAAGGAAATGTGATCCTGCACCGACCAAAACAAATATATGCCAAATAGCATGAGTGTATCTTACTCTTTTTAAGGCATAAAACAATGCGCCTATTGTATATGCTAAACCACCAATGACCAATAATTTTAATGCTTCTGGTTTTAAATACTGTTGCATATCATCCATTACAAGCACGGCAAGCCAACCCATGACCAAATAAGCAATCAGTGAAATTTTTTCAAAACGATGAATGAATATTAACTTGAATAGTGTTCCAATGGCTGCGATGACCCAAAGTGCAATCAATAAATAATGTGCTTTTGCTGTTGGGATGGCAATTGCCAAAAAGGGCGTATAGGTTCCCGCAATTAAATAATAAATCGCGGTATGATCCAGCTTTTTATACCATTGGCGTTTTTTTTCATCGACAGAAAAATGATAAATTGCTGAACTGGAAAACAGTAAAATCATGCTTAGACCATAGACAAGCAATCCAAAAAATTGCCATCCATGCAGATAGTTGCCTTTAATCAGCATCAAAACAGTCGCTATAGCAGCCAAAATTGCACCGAATGCATGACTCAACGCATTAATACGTTCTTCTTGTGGTGCATAGATGTGAATCAATTTATCTGTCGACATTGGATCTTATTATCCTAAAAATACAACTGTATAGTAATGGAGTTTTACCTTTAAAGTAAGACGTCTTAAAATAGGTAACTTAATTAATACGAGTTTTGATTATGTCCAATGTGGCAAGCTTATCTGTTCAGGAACAACAATTTTTTGATAGCGTACAGCAAGCTATTGATAATCAAAGCTTAGATCGTTTGATTTTAAGTCAGTATAAAGGAGAATTGGTTGATTTAGAGAAAATGACCTTTCGCGTCATTCAGCTACAGAATGAAACGGTTCTAAGCTGTCTATATCGTTATAAAACCAATGATATTACTAAAAACTATCCACTTCCCCATGCATTAACCACGATTCAGGGGCTGGCAGAGGATTGTAAACAAGCCAATTTATTTACCCATGAGGCTGAAACGCAGCTGAAGAAAAATAAAAAGAAAGCCTTGCTGACCGTCAGTAAAAATAAGCTGGATAAAACCGCTAAAAACCAACAACAAGGGCATGATCGTACAAAACATCGTTTTGTCGACCAAGAAAGTTATTTCCTCCAACCGCTTGGCATTACCGATGCCAATGCACAGATTATTCCAAGCATGGCACGTAAGTGGAAGCAGATTAACAAATTTGTTGAAATCTTTTCAGGTGCTTTAGTGCATATTCAACAACCAGAGACTTTAGCGGATGATGGAAAAACCAAAGAGCAGGCTTTAAAAATTGTCGATTTTGGTTCAGGAAAAGGCTATTTAACGTTTGCTTTGTATGATTATTTAGCAAAACAACATCAAACTCCATTTGTAACAGGTGTTGAGCTGAATGACAAAATGGTGAAATTTTGCCAAGAGGTTGCGCAAAAGTCTGATTTTAATCAATTGGATTTTTTCCAAGGTGATGTGAGAACATATCATCCATCCCATTTGGATATTATGATCGCCTTACATGCCTGTGATGTTGCAACAGATTTTGCGATACATACAGGCATCCGTTTAAACGCTCAAATGATTATGTGTGCACCTTGTTGCCATAAAGAATTACGCCCACAATTGAACAGTCCACAAGTTCTACAACCGATGTTGCAATTCGGTATCCATGCAGGACAACAAGCTGAAATGCTGACAGATACCATTCGAGCTCTGTTGCTGAAAGCGTATGGTTATGAAACCAAAGTCTTTGAATTTGTGGCATTAGAACATACCAGTAAAAACAAAATGATTTTGGCAACCAAGCGTAAAGATTTCACTGCACCTGATCAAACAGTCTTAGATCAAATTCGTGCTTTAAAAGAGATGTATGGGATTCAAAAACAATCCTTAGAATTATTATTGAATGATCAGTGGGACCAGCAAGACATTGGCGCTAAGTGCTAGCGTGTTGTGAGGAGAGAACGCAGGTTTAACTGCTTTCTCTCTTGCTACTATTTAGATAAATTATTTTATTGCTGATTCATTTCATCAAGCTCAGCTTCGCTTGAGCCCGTGGTTTTTTGAGAAATCGTATCTGGAAAATATTGCGGATCATCCATTTCTGGAATCAATTGCTCACCCATTTTATGAATCAAGATGCTGGTTTTTAATGTTTCTGTTGGGGCTTTAATCAGTAGTTCTGTCAGAAAGTCTGTTGCTTTAGCTGCAAATTGCGCATCGCTTTCTTTGCTATCACGTTCAGGCATTTGAACATTGTCTAAATTAAGCACAGGGACTTTACAGGTTAACGGTACTTGAAAACTTTGACTATTTTCAATAATTTTACCATCCTGTTTACAGCTCTGATATGCAGCACTTTGAGCTTTCATTTGGCGTTCAAATGCTGGCGCAACAATTTTAAAATCGTTGGCATTAAATTGTTCTTTAAGTATTTCCTTCATCTTTTCAGATGCAGTGGCTTGTTTTTCGCCACTTTCATCGCGGTTTTTTTTAGCTTCAGCTTCTGAGATACCTGCAATTGCGGCACTCATTTTTAAATTAAGCTGATCTTGATTTGGATCTTGAGAAAATAATCCAATCATACTTTTTGAGATAATGTTCACACGATCTAGCTCGGATGTTTTTGCATAAATACTTTGAGTCGTCAGTAAAATTGCGCTATAAATAAATACTTTAAATTTATGATTTAGAAACATAATTATTCTACAAGTTTAGTTAAGTTGGTGAAAGTGAACGCATTGTCACTGTGCATTACATTAGCATAATTGCAAGAATGAAGGATCAATTTCTCAACCATTAGGATTTAAATAATGAGCCAATTTGTCATTCAATCTGGGCCGTGGAGTCAGCTTCAACATGATGCGAAATTGATTCGAAGCATGGTTTTTATTGAAGAACAACACATCAGTGAAGCAGATGAATGGGATGAGCAGGATGCCATTTCATTGCATTTTGTTGTATATGCACAAGATCAACCCATTGCAACAGCGCGGTTATTGGAAAATAACAGTATTGGTCGAGTTGCTGTGTTGCAACAATATCGAGGTGAGGGGATTGGTAAACTGCTCATGCAACATATTATTCAAGTAGCAAAGCAGCAAAATAGAGCATTTCTTCAATTATCCGCTCAAGTCTATGCAACGCGCTTTTATGAAAACTTAGGTTTTCAGGTACAAGGTGAAGAATATTTAGATTGTGAGATTCCACATATCGATATGGGGTTAAGTTTAAAAAATGACTGAATTGAAATAAACCCACATTGAAATAAACCAAGATTGAAATAAACCAAGAGAATCGATTTGCCCATGCTCAGTATAAAAACCCCGTTAATTCAATCTTTAGTTTTAAGCCAACTGAATCAATGTCAGGTGTGGTTAAAAATGGAAGCCTTACAACCATCGGCATCATTTAAACAACGAGGCATTAGCCATGCTTGTCAAAAATATTTTGAGCAGGGTGCCCAGCGTTTTATCAGTTCATCAGGTGGCAATGCAGGTTTAGCTGTTGCTTATACAGGTCGACAACTGGGTGTTCCTGTGACCGTCGTGGTTCCAGAAACTACAGCACAACGCGCGAGAGAATTAATTGCCCAGCAAGGTGCAGAAGTTATTGTACATGGCGCTTCATGGACTGAAGCCAATGCTTTAGCGCAGTCTTTATTAACACAGCATGATGTATTTATTCATCCTTTTGATCATCCATTGTTATGGGAAGGCATTATCCCAATGATTGATGAAGTCATTGCAGATGGCGTTACTCCAGATGCAGTGGTCTTATCTGTGGGGGGCGGAAGTTTACTTTCAGGTATGGCAGCAGGATTAAAAAAACATGGTTTAGCCCATATTCCAATTTATGCGGTTGAAACCCAAGGTACAGCATCCTTACATGCTTCGATTGTCGCTAAGCAACATGTTGAATTGGATCAAGTGAGTGGTATAGCAACAACACTTGCAGCAAAAAAAGTCTGTCAAAATGCATTTGAAGTGAGCCAAGCACTTGAGGTTCGTAGTTTGGTGGTTTCAGATCAAGACACTGTAGATGCCTGTTTAAAATTTATAGATGATCATCGTATTTTGGTTGAGCCAGCATGTGGTGCAACATTATCAGTGCTTTATGATCAGGCGATTCAATTTAAACCCACTGATCAGGTCTTGGTGATTGTATGTGGTGGCGCAGGGATTACCCTAGAAACACTACAAGCATTCAATGGATAGATCGGATTGAATAGATAATCAATGATCATAATCTATTGATCCTTTAGTAAGTCTTTTCGATTTAGAGGATGGTGAGATGATTCAAGTTGTACTTTTTGATTTAGATCAAACCTTACTTGATCGCACCTCCTCCCTAAAGGCTTTTTTAAATTGGCAGGTAAATTTCTTCGAGCTGGTTGCGATACAACAGAAACCACAATTTATTCAGCGTTTTATTGAGTTGGATAACAATGGTTCTGTATGGAAAGATCAGGTGTATGCTCAACTTATTCAAGAGTTTCAAATATCCAGTTATTCGACACAAGCGCTATTAGAGAATTATATTCAAGACTTTAATAAATTTTGTCGGAGCTTTAGCGCTGTTGATCTGGTTATTTATAGCTTATTTAAGGCAAATTTTTCTCTTGGATTAATCTCTAATGGAAAGACACCTTTTCAGGAAGATAATTTCAAAGCCTTAGGTTTAAGTGAGTATTTTTCGAGTGTGATTGTGTCAGAAGCTGTTGGACTGCGAAAACCTGATCCAGAAATTTTTCAAATGGCGTGTCAGCAGCTCAGGGTTATTCCTCAGCACTGCGTTTTCGTTGGTGATCATGAGATAGCAGACATTCGCGGTGCAAAAGCGTTGGGCATGAAAACGATCTTATTTGATCCTCAACAAAAAGAAACATCGACACAGGCCGATCATCGTGTAAAGTCTTTTCAAGACATACTTAGTATTTTAAAAATAAAATGAAAAGATTATATAAGCACGGTAGGGTACAATTTCAGGTTTTATTTTTATTTGGAGTTGTATCTCAATTCAGTGTATTTGCACAAGCCGAAACAGATAAACAACAACCGTTAGCCTATGAGCTGCAGGTGGAAACAAAGCCAAAAACTTATGATCCAGCGACACAGTCACGGATTCGGGTCTATCGAAAGGGTGCGACAAAAACTTTAATTCAACATTCATTTGATTGCGCAGGAAGAAAAGCTGGGATACGGGATTACTTAAGTGGAAATGGTGCATTATCTGCGCTAAAAGCGTATGCCAGAATCACCTTTAATATCGAAGAAGGGATGCCTCGTAGTGCGATTCAGAAAGAAGCTGAAAGCAATGCTATGCGAACTTACCAACTGATTTCTTATAAAGAGTTTATTTTAAATGCCGACCAACCTGTGAATTTATATGGTTTTGTATTTGGAGCGACTGATTCATCTCGGACAAAAGCACAAGTTTTTGATCAATGTGTGGATGCTGTTGCTTCGTTCAGACCACAGGCTGGACACGATTATGAAATTTTAGGTAAATATCAAAATAACCAATGCCAATTTCAAGTATTTGATCTAAAAACCAATCAAGAAGTGACTGTGTCTGACAAGCTTTATGCATGCCCTGAAAAGTCATGGAAATTTTGGAAAAGGGATCAGTAAATGAAAAGTGCAATACTTGGTATTTTTTTGATGATGGGTCTTATTGTACCCAATTTGACTTGGGCATCTTATCTCAACCATTGCCTATTAACGGTTAAAGTCTTAGAAGCGACTTCAACAATGACTATGGCAATCAATGGGCCACAAGGTGAGTTTGAAAAAAGTAAATTGACGATGTATATCAAAATATTAAAAGCTGAAAAGAATGGAAGAGCTGACAGTGGATGCCAATCACTGGTCAATCAACGCATGCGAATTACGATTGAACAGCCACCTTTGATCAGTTTAGTCAAAGGGCAAGTTGTACAAGTAGAAAGCATCACTCAGGATGCTTTTCCACAAGAAGGATATGTCACGCAATACAAGCTAAAAAACTAGTCTGTTGGGAATTTCGCTTTTAGCCTTTGTGTGCGTTACTCCAGTCTTCTATGGCTTTTTGTCCGCTTTCTAAGCCAACTTCATAGGTATATTGCAATTTGCGTTTATCTTTACATAAACGGCCTGCTAACTTTTTATTGTCAGGTGGGCAGATTTCAAAAATGCTTTGTTGAGTATTTTGGCGGATAAAATCGACAGTTTGGTTATAACGAGTACAGCGGTTTTTCAGACTATCTGCAAAGCCAGTATGTTGATTAAGCAAATATTTTGCCAAGAATTGATCTGCTTTACTGCTGGCTTTAAAGTAATTTTGTGTACGCGTACGAATTACCAAGAGATTTTGAATATTTGCTTGTTGCGCTGCCCATTGAACAGGGAGGGCATCTGCGACACCGCCATCAAAATAAGGCTCTCCAAAAATTTCTACAGCCTGTCGTGTCAGATAGGGAATAGAACTAGAAGCACGTAATCCATCGATAATATTGTCTTTCCCAGCACGTAAATATTCAGGATAACCTGTACGAGCATGAGTCAACACCATATAAAAGTCAGGATTTTGACTAAATAAAGCTTGTTGATCTAGAGGATTCTCTTTCTCGACAATATCCCACATCCATTGCATATCCAGTAAATCCCCACCTTTAAAAAAGCGAGCATAACGAATAAATTCAGGTCGAAGTGAGTGGTCTAAATAGAGTTCGATATTACGACCTTGTTGTCGAGCAAGGTAATTGGCGAGGTTTGTTGAACCAGAAGACACTCCCACAAAAAGATCAAAAGGGTTAAAATTTTGTTGTAGGAAAGCGTCAAGTACACCGCAGGTAAAAGCCCCACGCATACCGCCACCTTCTACGACAAGCGCATTACGTGAATCATTGATCATAGATTGTTTAGTTTGCATGTTCTGGCTGAGCTGAGTTGTGTGGCATGTTTTTCATTTCATCATTCGACATTTGCTGCGTGTCATGTGGAGGTGCTGTATCGGTATTCTCCGTCTGAGGCGTCGCTATCTGCTTATTTTGCTGACTCGGCATATAATCTGGTTCATTGGTTACAGCCATATAGAAGAATACAAGGAATAAACAGCTAAAGATTGTTGCGAAAATCACTGCTTTAGATTTCCACAACGGTTTTTTGGGAGAGTTAACATCGTTCATAGGAAAATTCCTAAAAGAATGAAATGTGTAGCTATTTTATAACATAAAGCAGTTGTAAAGTTGGCATTGCTATAAAAGACATAAATTAAATCAGGCTTATGTATATAAACACAACATGGATTGATCAGTATTGAATACATATCAGACATAACAAGCAGGCTGAGATTAAAATTGAAATCAAGCATACAAACAAGATTATTTTGAGCTTGATTTTAGGTGTTTATGGAAATGAATAATGTTGATTTATTAGAAATATATGAATATTTAAACTACATTTTTAGTGAGATTATTTATTTAATTTTTCAACAATTAATCAAAAAATCTATTTGAATTTAAGTGTTTTTAGTAATGAAATTGTTTTTTTAAATAGAAAAATTTTAGAATTAATTTATAATAGAGGCAATTAAAACGAATAAATTATTAAAATGAACAGCTTAGTAAATAGCATTTATAAAATATTGGATCAGCTTGGACTAAACGCA
>NZ_VTDG01000025.1:0-29517 GCF_052824985.1 Acinetobacter sp. 1125_18A | reverse complement strand
GTGAGCTCAGCTATCACGTTCCAAGTTCGATTTGTTGTGAAAAGGAAAAGCATTGTTTTTTAAATTTAAGAAAGAACCAATTTTATAACGTTCTAGGTCCTATAGTTTCAAAATTAATCAACATCAACATAATCAACTTTATATTTGGAGAGATGATTAAATTGTTAAATTAGGTTAACTCATGATATTAAATTTTAATTAAAGGAAACCACCATTAATGGCGGTTTTTTCAATGAAAAATCATGCACAGTTCGATCAAATTATTTAAGCTTATGAGGAATATTTCGGTTAAAAGAATGGTACTAAGCTATTGCTAAAACTAAACGCTGTTAACTAATTTTTAGCTAAATTAAGGATTTTTCAATCAAATACACTAAATTTAGTTTGAAGAGTATTAAATATCCAAACCTTAAATATAATGATAATTCGATAAAAAATGAATAAAGCTTACATGTAATTTACTTAAAATAAATTTTCTATTAAGATCTTAATATTTTGATGCGCTTAAGTAGTGTCCAAATACGATATTTGATTATTTACATTTTTCACTACTACTTTTAAAATTCTTTGTATAACAGTACGAGTAACTGAAAATCGTTTAGCTATAGAGTTAATGCTTTCACCTTTTTTGAAATATTGAAGCACTTGTTTTTTTTGAACTTCTGATAAAATCTCGGGTCGGCCATTTTTTTTTACAATAATATTGAGATTTTCATTATTGAAATTAAATGATTTTTCAAATTGGGAACATAGCATCAAGAAATGATTAAAGAAAATCCTTAAATCTCCATTAATTTCATTTTTTGAATAATCCAAACAAATGAGTCTAATTTGTTTCTCGAAAATTTGATTAGCTATTAATAACATCTCTTCAAATCTACAACCTAAACAATCTAAACTTTTTATTACTAATATATCACCAGAAGATAAAGAGTAATTTATCGAATTTTGAAATAAATCTCTAGAATATATAGATTTACTTACAGAGGCTTCTTCAAGAATTAATCTGTTCTTTGGAATTTTATAGCCATATTTGTATAAAATTGAAAGAAATTTATCTGATTCAAATTTACTATTGGGCTCAATTCTAACATAAGCATAAAATTTCATTTCAATACTCCTAAATTTCTAAACTCAGTAATACTTAAAATATTTCACATAGTTAATTTTCAAAAATGAAATTTTCATAAGTAGTATGATTGTAGAAATCAGGATTTTGATACAAAATTACTAATTTGATGAACACCTCAAATTCTATGTAAATAAAATAATTACTGATACTTAATACTCATATTTACAAAAAAATGAAAACTTATACTTGAAAATTGCTGCCTCAAATCATTCATTGATGAGAACTATATTATTGTATAAATTAAAGATTTAATAACATAAAATATATATTAAAAACATTTTATTACAAAAAATAAAGTATGGTTTTAATTATTAAATCAGCATTTTTTAATTTTGATATACCTGAAATTGGGTATTTTAAAATTAATTTTATATCTAATTGGTTTGTCAATGTAATCGGTGTAATGGCTCTAATTTTTAAACAGTTTTTTATTTTAAAAGGACTTTTTTACACAAAGCATTTCTTAAAGTCTATATAGCAATATAATTTTTAAAGAATAAAGCTACTCTAAGAATCTATCGATTTGGTTTGATTCCAATACTCAATGCCACATCCAATCGAACGTAAATCAAAGTAGAAATCAAACCTAAAGTGTAGTGGGGGGATAGCCACCAAAATTTTAGGCACATATAGCCATCTTTTGATGGGCCTTTTCATAATCTACTGAAGAGCTTTGACTATTGGAAGCATGTCATCATTTTAAATTAAAAAACATCTTCACTTGGCTTTGAAAATTCCTTGCACTTAGTTTATTGCCCAATAATTTGATGCAATACATCTTGGTTTCTACCAAGCCTCAGTGATGATAGCCAGCCGACTTTTACAAATTCCTCTATCTATGCGTTTGACCGTTTTCAATAATTCTTTTCTCTGTATAGACCTCAGAGTTTTAACCTTCCAAGGGTTTGTATTTTTTGTGGAATGATTGCATGTGAGTGTCGATCTGAAATTATTTTTTACAGTATTTCGTGACATAAGCTCCATCGGTATAGAAAGAGCCAATCTGCACATCTGGTGGAATTTGATCAAATAAATCTCCAAGTACGAGCAGGGTTTTCTATACCAATGGTTGTAGGTTCAAGCCCTAAATGACTTGCTATATTTTAAGGAGAACAGCATGCTCCGAATTAAACAAATCTTCTGCTAACACGTATTGAGAATACAGCGATTTCTTTACTCTGAGGGAATGTCGGAAGCGTGGGAGAAATCAAACCTATTTAGACTTTAAAGAGAAGTGAATAAATAATCGACAGCATCTTAACTGTCTTTTATTCGTAATATTATTAAATTAAATATGTTTAAAACATTTAATATTTAGCTTTCATGAATTAAATTATAAATTTTAATTAAATTCATTTGCTCATTTATTTATTTAGGTTATTATTTAAGTGAGAGTTTTTTTATTAGTTTTATGTTAGCATAACTATCAATTCTTTAAAGGCAGGTTATGTGGAAGTTTATCAAAAGTTTTAATACAATAGATACGTATTTAATTTTATCGTTTATTTTTTTGATTTTTTTATTGATTTTGACTATTTTAGAGCTATAAGGAACAGTAGTTAATTAATTTTATTGTCTGAATTTTTATAAAATTGGTTTAATTTTTTTGATTAAAAAAATGGGGAGTTGCAGTATTCTCTGTAAATTGAAATAATCAACCAATAAGCTATAGCACAAAGAATACCAATAGCTGTAATTATAAGATCTGAAGAAGTATAACCATATATTGCTACTATAAAAAAAGCAGAATAAATGATCGTATGTGTTTTCTTTATTTTAAAATGAATCATGCTAACTAGTTGCAAATGAAAATATTTTATATTTAAATAGATTTGATATAAAGTATTTTTTATAAAAATTAATATGTTTTTAATTAATTTATGTTTAAAACTTAATTATTAAATTAATAATTAAGCTGTTTAATATTATTGTTCACTTTACTGGATTTTTGGAATTGTCAATAAAATTTCTACTATAATGATTTTCTTTAGAATATTTATCAAGAATAGGTTGACCCATTCAATCAAATGAAAAATGAATTGATCATGAATGGTAGAGTCAGGTTCGATTGCTTCGCTTTGTGTTTGTGAAAGATTATTGAAGCATAACCTGGAATAGACAGAACTGAAGCACTAAGCAATCTCAAACGACACGAATCTGAGATCAATAAGTATCAAACCCTATCTCATGGTCTTATGACTCGTGATGAGATGATTGTGATTGATAGAAAAATTAGTCAGTTAAAAGATAGATTTAAAGTTATTAGAAGTATTTTGAGTGATTGATGTTTATTACTACTAATAGAATGCGTACTTAAACATGTTTTAAAATTAAAATATTTATTGTTTTATATATCATGTATTTAAGTTAAATATCGCATAAAATTTAATGTCAAACTTTCTTATTGAATTATTTACTAATAAAGTAATTTGTTTAATCAATCAAGGAGGTTAGAAAATTTTTATGTTAATTATTTCCGCTTCTGAGGTTAATAGAATTTCTGATTCATTACATAAAAGTTATGTACATCAAATCCAATTTAATTTAATTGGTAGCATTCTAGAGAGTGTGAGCCGTGGTGATCAATTCGCAAATGTATATCTTCCAAGTGACATAAGTAACTATGAAGTAGAAAATTTAAGTAAGAAATTCAAAGAAGCTGGATATAAAGTAAAAGTCATACAGGTTGGTGTTGAAGTTATTTTTTCAATTTCATGGTGATGTATTTTTAATAATTGATTTAAATTGCCTCATACTTGCACTTATCTTAATTGCCTTGCAACATGGTATAAATATCAATCTCATATCTAAATGAACTCGCCAATTGATTGCATAAAACTAGTCCACTACTAAGTATTGCCCAAATCCACATTTTTTACATTATTTTGCAATGCAAAGTTCAATTTATCAACAGACATATTTTAAATTACTTAGATCCATTTAAACATATAAATAAAGTTTAATTGGCAGGTATCTAAAATTTCTGCTTTAGTAGAATTAGTGATGTCTAGGAAATAATGTATTTATGATTGTAATTGGTATCTACTACAAAGAACTTAAGTGCATAAAAAGTGTTTTAAATATAAAATAATTTAAAACACCATGTAAAATATTGCAAATAAATTATTAAATAAATATTAACAGGAGCTTAGTAATATAGATCCATGAAATTCGTTATAGTTCCTATAATAAATATCAACGTCTCTATAGCCGCTGATCGGCGTTTAATTAAATAAAATATAAAATATGATAATTTACTCACGGTGTTTATTGATTCGAGAAAAACACATTTAAGTTGAGTAAGGATCTAATATTTTACTTAATTTAAGTCAATAGTAAGTATAAAAAAATAATTTGTTATTTGGAATTAACTAATAGATCTGGAGTTTTCATGTTTAACCACTTAATGATAATGTTGTTTGTATCAAGTTCTTGTTTTTTTAATATAGCTTCAGCTAGACCAAACTTACAAAGCATGACTGATGAACAGATGTCAGAAACTAATGGTCAAGCACTATTGAGTCTTGCCTATTTAGCCCCAACAGATGGGGCAAATTTAATGACTAAATATTCTAATAGTTCAAATATTGGATTCTATAAATTGGGTTTAGAGGCTGAAGCAGAACTCAACATAAATGTTCGAAATATACAATTAGGATGTGGCGGGACTAATGGTGCTGGAGCATGCGATATTGATATTAAAAATTTATCATTAAGCGGTTTACCAGATGGTTATATATCTGCAAGTGCCGATTCCCCAAATTTCAGTACCAAAGCTAGACCACTTACAAGTGCTGTGTTGACAAATCCATTTCTAGAGTTTGCGATAAAAAATCCAAACACTACAGCAACAAGAGAAGTTATTGGCATACGTTTTAGTGCTGAAAAGATGAATGCACTCTTATCAGCAGGACTTCTAAATGAAACAAAACCAACAACAGATGGAATTCAAAAATTAAGTGGGTTTATGCGAATAGCAGCAACCACTGGTGATGCAAGTACTCAAGCGACTATCTTTGGTAAACAACCCAACCATCAAATTAAAGGATTGCTGAATGCTTTATGGTCTAATCGAGAATTTACATCAGAACCAGGAAGTTCTGATACAAAAGGTATTAGTATTCCATCACTGAGTACAAATTTTAGTATTCCTGAATTTCAGATCAATGGTAATCGAATAGATAATGCTCATGTTGAAGGCGTGAAAACTAAAATCAATTCTATTGCTTTAGATAAGGGACCATTGAATCAACTTAAAGTTAATTTTGATTCTATTGGGTGGGTTGCTAATAAAGCAAAAATTGAACTTGCTGAGCGATCAGCGGTAACAAATTTAAATATGGATATCACTTTTGATCAAGCATTAAGCATGTTTCATAATATACCACTGAGTGGTACGGGTGGTTACCTAAGTATACAGCAGCAACCATTATTATGGCCAGGCAATTATATTTTTTCAGGTGATACAAATGGTAAATCCCTGAAGGAAATGACTAAAAGTGATGTTGCCCAAAAAGGGTGGTGGATGTCTTTTGCTGAACCTATCCAACTAGGCCATTTGAAAGCGACACAAGAAGTTAATATTAAAGATGTTTTACCTCAAGTAGCAACGTTAATGACTAACGAATTATTAAAAGAGGAAAATAGAGTTTATGCACCAGCAGGAGCAGCACTCCTTACACTCTTTGGAGTAACAATGACAACGCCTAAACCAATTATTGTAGATTTAAATAGGGCGACTTTAGCTAATCCTGCAAAATTATCTTTATCTAATTTACAATTAGGAAATCAAAATATTACACCTAACTGCTATGGTAGTTTAAGGTTTTGTTAATTTGTTTGGTAAGGTCATTGAAGAGTTAGTTTTATAAAATCTAAAACTATTCAGCTCAAAATTTCCCAAATACCTTCAAGTGAGTAACTGTATCGTAATATAATTTATAAAAACTAGCCATAATAAATAAGCTAGTTTTAGTGCTAAAACATTTAAAGAGCATATAAATTATTTTTTTTCTAAGATTTATTTTTATGGATGATTTGTTTTCGCTAAAAATTATGTATTCACATGCTTCTGCCTTAAAAGCCGAAGTATTATTTTAATGCATCACAAAAGACAGACCAATCGGCCATTAATGCTTTACGTTTTTCGAGATAAGCTCCACGTAAATAAGCTGCTTCAACTTCATCAGGAAGTTTATGTGCAAGAACATGTTCACAGACTTCACGAGGATAATCGGTTTTGTCTGCTGACCAATCACGGAATGTCGATCTGAAACCATGTGTAGTAACAACCCGATTCTGTTTAGGGTCAATATAGCCAAAGCCATTTTCTTTAACTTTTTGTTCATGCATTCGTTTAATCAATGCTGTCAGTGACATATCAGAAAGCATGCCACCGCCACGAGGTGCAGGGAAGATAAAATCCTGAGGCTGGTTATACTGTTTAATGGATTCAACCAATGTGATGGCTTCTTGGGATAAAGGAACATGATGTTCCTTCTCAGCTTTCATACGCTCTTTAGGAATAATCCAAACTTTAGATCCAAAATCAATTTCTTGCCATTTAGCACCAAAGATTTCACCAGAGCGACAAGCCGTTAAAATTGCAAACTCTAACGCTTTGGGTGAAATACCATCTTTTTGGCGAAGATGTTGAACAAATTCTGCTACTTGGTCATAAGGTAAAGAAGGGTGGGGGCGTGATATCTGTTTTAAATTACCTAGAATAGGTTCTAAGTTAGCTTTCCATTCGGCAGGGTTGTCACCTTCAAAATATTCCATGGCTTTAGCATAATCAAAAATAGTTTCAATACGACCACGAAGCCGTTTAGCTGTTTCATTTTTCTCAGCCCAAATGGGTTCCAAAACTTTGGCAATATCGACTTTAGTTATTGAGCCAATCACACGGTCACCTAAAGTTGGATAAATATAAGTCTCTAATGTAGTCGACCATTGAGCAATATGTTTCTGATTTTTCAATTCACGCGATTTATTAGCAATCACAATCTGAGCACATTCACGAAAAGTTCGAGCATGAAGTTTTTGAATACGTAAAGCCTGAAGCTTTTCCTGTTTTTGCTGGATAGGATCAATTCCATTTCGGATTTGTGCCTTCATTTCTTGAGCTTTGGTTCTTGCTTCAGCTAGGGATACCTCAGGGTATGAACCTAAACCAATATCACGGCGATGGACTTGTTGGTTACCATTTTCATCAAAACGTTGACCTACAACCACACGTAAAATCCAAGCACGAGAACCATTCACAATACGCAGGTGCAAACCATCTACACCACCGACAGCATGCCTACCATTTTCTTTGATTTTTGCTACACTGAGTGCAGAGAGTTCTTTGGCTTTCTTAGGCATAGGATTTTTTTGTCCCACATAATAACCCACATAGAATATTGGAAATGATCGGATTAGGCAAGACGTGGTTGGATTGATATTTAATTAAATTGTTGAAAGTTAAATATATGTTGGATTGGTTCGGACACAATAATATAGGTATTATACGGACACCGCTTCCGCCAAATATTAAAAAAGACCCTTAAATTGTTAAGGGTCTTTTTTTTGCTTTGATTTTGTTTAACGGACCTTGTATAAACTTTGAATTGAAATAGAACAGATCAGATTGATTTAGATGATCATCATGTTGAATCTCTTTTCACAGATGAGGGTAGCAACCCAAAAATTTACATTCATTTATAATTATTCCATTTAAATTCAGCATTGATAAAATAAGTACGTTCCAGACCATTTAAACCACTATACGCAGCTCTATAGGTGGTATTGCCGAGGTTACGAATCCCTGCACTTAAATTGACATATTTATGATTAAAACCTGCATATAGGCTACCGATGGTATAAGAATCAAAGCCGCCTTTTTGTATGACTTGAGGTTCATCAAATACAGTCTGAATTTTGCCTTTCACCCATGGCTGTAACGGCAATTGGCTAAAGGTATATTTATAATGGCTGTTAATATCAATTGGATGTGCCGCAGCTTGTACAAAAACATCTTCAGAATCAATTTTATTAAAACTACCTGAAATACCAAAATCATGGACTTCATCCATATAGTTGGCACTTAATTCCATACCCCAATTATTGACTTGGTTGGCATTATAATATTGGGTGGTGTCTTGAAAAAAGTCAGATTCATGATCATTGAAATTGCCTGTCGCTATATTGCATTTACCAATGCGAATACAGTTTTCTAAACCAACCCGATCAATAACTCTGCGATTGGTTTTCGTCCAGATATATTGGTCAAAGTCGCTATAAAACACGCTGGTATTTAAAGCCCAATGATCATTGAGGTATTTCCAGGCCACTTCAGCATGGTAGCCTTCTTCAGGTTGTAAAGCTAAACCCCCACCCAAAAAGCCACCAAATGTATAACGTTCATACAAATCAGGCGCACGGAAAGTACGGCTGATATTGGCGGAAATATTCTGGGTATCGGTGAGGTGATATTGTGCTCCAAGTGCCCATGTTGGTTCGAATATGGTTTTTTCAGGGGTAATTCCCGAAATACCGATGAGTTGTGAGGCAAGTTCAGCATTTGCCCCAGGAAGTAATTTTTGTCGGGTTGCCCAATAATTGGCACGTACTCCTGCAAAACCTGTCCATGTGCCGAAGTCATATTCTAGATTGGTAAAACCTGCATAATAATCTTGTTCAGAATACACCGCGGTGACGGCCTTATCTAAAACAGCTTCCAGACCAAAACTGGCTTTTAATTGATGCCAGTTTAAAAATAGATTGGCATTAAAATTATCACTGTCTAAGGTTTCGGTATAACCGCCTTCTTGTTGGCGTTCCAGTAAGGACTGTTTGTTATATTTAAATGAGAAATTATTAAAAATTCCTAAATTGTCTTTACGATAAGTGATGGATTTGGATTCACGTTCCTTGCGCGCTAACAACATTATCATGGCATCTTGCATGGTACTGCCATGTGCTGATGCAATATCTTTACCGATCCATTGGTCATAATCGAGATCGATTTGGCTATCGGTAGCAAATTTTCCTGATAATTTGGCACTCAGTGATTCGGCGTCATAACCCAAATCTTTGACGGTTACTGTGCTATTCACTGCATTTAATGCATTGGTTTTACTAATCGCATATTTTTTATCAGCATCACCACGAACCCGATAGTCATTGGAAGATTCTTTGGTATAAGTGACCTTTGCACCAAAATTATCCATGCCTGCGTTTAGACTGGTGGTGGAACTGGTTTTGTCATAGCCTTCATCATAAGCGAATTTTTGACTGACCCCAATGCCTTGATTCATTTGTACTGGTTTGGTCTTGACGATAATGACGCCACCTGATGCCCCAGGGTCATAAATCACCGCAGGACTTCCTTTTACCACTTTAATCATTTCAACGTTGTTAATATCCACCTGATTGATTTCACCAGAACCTGAGTGATCTAAACCTTGATTGGCGATTTTGATGCCATCGACAACACTGACCACGCGTTGCCCAGTCAGACCACGAATTTTTACATTTTTACCGAAAGCCCCAGTTTCGGTAATGGAAACACCAGGAATATCCCGAATCGCTTCTTTGACATCGGTTAAGCCTTCCTGCTGAATTTTTTCCTGACTGATGATCTGTTTGGAATAGGGTTTGTTAAACATTTCTTGTTGATTTTGTCGCTCTGCCTTGAGGACTTTTTCTGCTGTAACTTCAATGACAGGCAGTTTAGTAGGTTGTTCATCATTTATGTCTGTATCTTTCTTATTATCTGCTGCATAGAGATGATAGAAGGGAGAGTATCCACCAGCAATACACAGGGTCAATAATAGATATCGTGGGAGAAAGGGAGGTGTGTTCATGACAGAAATCCAGTCAAAATAAACGCAGGGTTGCTGCCCCCATCTTAAGAATAGCAACAGCAACCCGATTGAATAAGCTATGTATGGATTAGTCAGTGATCCAAGAACCATTAATATGATTAACTTTTTTCAATGACTTTTCTTTTTCTGAGAAGCCACTAGTCAGTATAGGAACACCAGCATGACTACCCGTCATATGCAAGCCAAATAGACCACCAATCCCAGCCAACGTGACATTACCTGAAGCGTCAGCAGTGACATTGGTAATTCCACCTCCACCCTCTAAATCCTTGATTTTACCCATGAGTTTGCCCGTGGTGGCATTGACAATACTACCGACTGTGTCAGTTGGATCTGTTGCTTGATTGGCACGTTTGTTCCATAACAATACATTACCTTCATAAACACCATTGGCACGGAATGCAGTGCGTTCAAAGTACATACGGCCAAACGTTGGGGAGACGCTGGTTTTGCTGGTTGTTGGCGCATCGAGTGGTAATTTATAAACGTTATAAACACGGGTTTCTGAGGCAGTTGGATTGGTCTCATTGACATAGACATAATCACCTACTGCCACAGCAGGTACCCGCATTGAAGTAAAGTATGGAATATCCTGATCAATAACAGCATTATCCAACGCTGTTTTTGTGGTTGTGGTTGCAGTATTTAACCAGCCTTGTTGATAATTGAGATTCATCTTGTCTTTAGATAACTTGGCCGCTTCGACAAATAAATAACCATTTTTGACCGCAGTCAGGTTGAGATTATATGACAGAGCCACATTGCTTGAATTATTGGCTAAATCAGTACCAGTGCCATTATCATAAATTTTGCTTGCACTGGTGCCTGTCAATTTCAGAATTTCGGCATTTTTAAAGACATAGGCTTTGCCAAATATTCTATGGGTGATCGCTGCATTTTGTGTATCAAGGTTATAATTAATCAATAAATAACCGGTATTACCTTCTGCCAAATTATCGACTACATTTGGCATGTTAAAGAAATTACTAAAGATACCAGAACCACCATGCCCACCACCAAATTTAATTTGATGATGTTCAGGGTTATAATTCGCAGGATATTCTGCACCTGTTACATTCGTTAAGGTTTTTGCAGTTTTATCATAAGCATAAAGTGTTTTTACACCTTCTTTTGCCAAATAAATATGGGTATCGTTTTGTGCTAAGAAGTAGTATTGACCTGTCCCGCCACTAATATCAGTACAGGTGATTAAATCAATGGTACAGCTTTGTAAACGCGCAGCTTCATTACTTGCGGTTGGGTAGCTTCCTTTGACATAGGCAGCACTATAGTTGACCAATACCGAATCAGTTTTACCTGTGCTGTTATTGACAACTGGCTTAATGGTTCGACCTTGTGTCACTTTGCCATCTGATAAACGTACAGTGATATAGGCATTTTTAATATTGTCAGACAGTTCGCCTCTAAAAATATCGGGTAGTTTGGCAAAAGTACGCAATTGCACATAGGAGTTATTAATATCAGTTTCATTGAGATACATAGTTTGTGTATCACCAATCGCCTTCATTTCTGCAGTTTTTAATGCTGCTGGTAATGCTGCACTACTAAAAATGGTGGCTTGACTGTTTGGATTGCTTGCATCAAAACGTTTCAGAATATTGTCGGTATAGAATGTGTATTCAGTTGCAGTTGTTTTGCCAGCTGGAGTGTAAGTACGTGTTTCTTTAGAAGCATTTGGGTCAAGGAAAATACCATATTCACGTTTTTTATAAACTGTTTTATCGCCATCTTTTGCAGCACTCATCACAAAGACACGATTGCCTAAAATCACGTTGTTGATGCTGTTGTAAGAGTCCTGTTTGTCGTTATTAGGGTCATAACGGACAATTTGAGAGTTACCAGTATCTGGGTTGGTGACTTTGTAGAATTGATAATCAAACACCGATTCAACTTGAGTATTAATCGTAATGCTCAGATCTGTGCTAAGTGAACCATCACTGACACTCACCACAAGTGTATCTGCACCTACCACATTGCCTGCAATATAAGTGATCACACCTGTTTTACTATCAATGCTTGCAGTGCCTAATTTTGGCGCTGTTTTAATGCTATAGGTAAGCGCGTTGTTTTCAGCATCTTTTGCCGTTACGCTAATTTTTTTACTTTCCAGGGTTTGTACGGTCACTGGGCTGATCGCATCAATTGTTGGGGCAGTATTGCTCGGTTTGCTGTCTCCACTACCACTGCCACCCCCACCACAACCTGTAAGAATGGTACAGATTGAACTGGCAATCAGGGTTTTATGACCTATTTTCATTTTAGATAACAACATTGCTTTATCCTTTGCTTGATAAAAAAATGGACAATCATCGTGGCTAGAAAGGACAATGCTTTGTTGGCTATATGATAATGATAATTATTTACATTAAAAATACTAATCTAATACAAAAACTGAGTCAACATAATATTTCTGTTTAGCATATTGATATTTATTGTTAATTAATGAAATGTCTTTTAATTTGATTAGGATTATGTCTGTTTTTTAAGCGTTGAAAATTTTTATTGGTGTCACACAAGTACTTTAAGATGAAGTGATATTTTGCAAGCTTTCACTTACAAAATATGTCCAATCTAGCTAATTTCATTTAATGTATAGTCACCAATTTTTTTATCACTTCTTCGCCTACTTCACGTGGTGATTGAGGATTTTGACCTGTAATAATGCGGTCATCGACAATGGCATAAGAGGTAAATGGGAAGAATCCTTGAGAATATTTTGCACCTTTTGATTTCAACTGATTTTCAAGGAAAAAGGGTACTTGTTTTTTCATCCCTGAAAGCGATTCTTCACGATTTGAAAATCCTGTCACTTTACGGTTTGCAATGAGTGCTTTGCCTTGTTCATCTTTTAGGGAAAGTATACCTGCCACACCATGACATACCGCGGATACTACACCGCCTTGACGATAAATTTGTTCAGCTAGTGCGGTTAATTCAGGATTATTTGGAAAGTCCCACATCACGCCATGACCGCCAGTAAAATATATTGCTTTATAGTCAGACGCTTTTACCTCACTTGGCTGCAAGGTGTTATTTAACCGTGACATAAACGCAGGATCGGCTAAATAAGCGTGTGCTTGTTTATCCATATAGATCCATTTTTGACTACGCTCATCCAGTGGCACTGCACCTCCTTTAGGGCTAATAAAATCCATTTGGTAACCCGCTTTATGCGCAACGTCATAGAAATGTGTGAGCTCAGTCACCCATAGCCCTGTAGTATCTTTACGTGAAGGGTATTTGTCATGATTGGTCATCACAACCAATATTTTTCCTTTAGATCCTGACAAAGATGGGTTCGAAATCGATTTTGAACTACTGTTATCATTCGCAGATGCAAAAGGCATTGAAAATAATGCTGCTAAAACAACCAATAACTGTTGAATTATACGATGCTTAATAACCCAAGTATTTGTCATCAAGATTTCCTGTGAGTTGTTTCATCGTGAGTATAGGGTTAAAGTTAGCTTTAAGGTCAAGCCTGTTTTTTAATCTTTTGTCTATTTTAGATTAATGGCATTTTACCAATAAAGTGCTGTCTCTTTGTGTTATTTAGCATTTGCTTTAATTTGATCTTTTGCAAGTGCAATCAAATATATTCATCATTTTAAATTTAAGCTGCGGTTTTTTGTGCATGAATTTTAATCACAATTCAAATTTAATTAAAAAACAAATAAACCCTATTGACCTTGAAGTCCACTTTAAACATAGCATGAACTCAATGCTGAATTAGAGTGAAAGCTATGTTGAAATTTTTTAATTTAAATCGAACAACTCAAATACTTTTTATGAGTTTTGCATTCGTACATTCTGCTTTTGCAGCAAATGATCTTACACCAAACAATCAGCTCAGTTACATCTCACATTTACAAGAGAATACAGCGATGCAAAACATAAATACTGTAACGACCAATCGAGTTAATGCAAAGCAACCAACCACTCAGTATCCAAATGCAAAAGCGTTTGTAGAGGTTGAATTTGGACCGCATAAGGTACAGGTTCCTAAAGGTGGTTTTTATGACCGATTTCATATGCAACCAAATTTAGATGAGGTTGCAAAAGAATCTGGTGTGGGCAATATTGATTTCTTTAGAAAGATTCCTAAGCAACTGGTTGAAACACGTATAGGTCAAGTGTGGTCGCCAAACTATTATTATAAAACCAGCAATGTTCAACTGTTGATGCTTGCACCATTAGATAAGTTAAAAGCAAAGTTGCCTGCTAAAGTTGAACCCTTAAGCCCAATACCTGGATATGGATTGGTCTCACTTACTTTTTTTGCCTATGATGTCTGTGATAACGATCCTTATGATGAAGTATCTGTTGCTGTTGTGGTTCGCCGTCCTCATGCAAAAGGCGCCAATATTTCAGAGTTAATCAAATCTGCACGTACACGCGATTATTATGGTTATGTCCTTGCGCTTCCTGTCGATACTGAAATTGCACGTGTACGTGGTGTTTATGGTTATAATTTACCCAAGTGGCTCACTGCAATTGATTTAAAAATAACTGATCAGGTCCAAGCGCACTTGTATGATACTCAAGGCAATCTCGACATCAGCCTATCTGCGCCAACACCAAAACTTAAAACTGTAAAAAATCAATCACAGCAAGAAAAGAAAACCATGCTGAATCAAGTTGATGGTATTTGGTATCGTTCATATGTTCAGGCAAATAACCAAAATTTTGCTCAAAAGTTATTTCCAAAACATGTTGAGTTAAATCGTTATGGTGGTCCAGTCAGTCAATTATTGGATCAACTCGGTGCTAAAAAAATCTTACGAATGGATGTGATCAAAGATGCTCAGTTGGCACTACATATGCCAACACCGATTGCTGAATGGAATTAATAAATAAAAATAAAGCGTGATGATTTTTCATCACGTTTTTTTCATATCGAAAATATCAATTTTTTTTGTCAGTTATGGTCCCTTTTTTGAAATCGATAATAAGGTTATAACTTGGATTGAATTTAATCATTGCTTATTTTTTAAATTAGTGAAAAAGCCTACACTCAGTGTTTGAGAAAAGAACTGATAGAGGAATGAAAATTTATTAGGTTTACATGTAGTTAAGATGATTGGAAAATAGTTATTTTACTGCTAATAAATCGACTATAACCTTTATTCAATAGTTTTTTAGCTGTACGTTTTTAAAGGGTTAATGTAAAGTTAGATCTTAGTAAATGTAAAATGATTTTAAATTTTAAAGTTAAAAATGTCTAAAAAGCCTTATCTATCACCAGAAATGCAAGAATATCAAGTAAAGCAAAAAAGACAAAATAAATTACTTTTGCAACTTTCAATTCTTCTATTTATCCCGCCTTTATTGTTATTTCCCGCATATCCAAGAAATGATTGGCAATATTCCATTTATAAGTACATCACACAGAATTTGTTGATTACAGTGGGTACAAAAGGACCACTACCATTTTTTACTATTCTTTCTAGTATATACATTACAGTGATTATGTTTTTCTTAAGTTGTTATGTCTGCTGGTTATTCTTAAAAAAGTATGGCATTCAGGAAAACTTTCAAAAAAAGATTTACAGTTTATTCGTACAATTCGAATTCTCTTCTTCATATAAATATCCTTGGTTAGAAAAACCAATAATCAAAAAAAACATTAGTTTCGAGCATTTTTATTTTATGTTTTCTTGGCAGTATTTGGCATTTTGTTCATGATGAAATTTCATTCCAAAGTGGTAGTCGTAAAGGTGCACTCATAGAATGGAGTTACAACTATCGAATAGGCGTATTGTTCTGGGAATTGATCATGAGCTTGTTCAGTATCTCTCCTATTTTTTATTTCTTTCTTTTATTCATTTATCTTGGCAATTACTTTTTCCGTGGATTGGGGACTGGAAAAATTATTTCTTCAAAAAGAAACAGCAAAATAAAAAAGCGTAAGAAAAAAAGATGATTTCTTTAATTCTGCCATATTGTCTTATCCTGTAATAGTACGACACTTATGTCATAAAACGCTCAATCAATTTCATTGGGCACTTTAATATTCTCGTGGCGTCTATATCATCCACTCCAGCATCCTTATGTTTTACTTGCTACAAAGAATAATAAATCTAAGCTAGAGGCTTATCCAATAACATCATATTGAATAAGCCCATTTAAGACCATTAATCAATATCAGGATGTTGCTTGGCGAGATGATCACGTTTTTCTTGCAACTCTTCAATTTTTTGATCAATTTTTTCGATTTTTTGCTCAATATTTCCATGATATTGTTCGAGAAGTTCTTCAGCTTCTTCAGTATCAACGGCCATTGGTTTTGCACCTTTGAGCGGTAAGTTGGCTGTTTCTTTAAGATAAATCGCAGTAATCACCCCAAAGCAACCACAAATTACCAAATAATAGGCAGGCACCATAATATTTTGAGTGGTTTCAACCAATGTCGCTGTGATGGTTGGGGTTAAACCTGCAATCACCACAGAAATATTAAACGCGATTGCAAGTGCACTATAACGAATTTCAGTTGGAAACAATGCGGGTAGGGTTGAAGCCATTATTCCAATCAGCATATTGAGTGAAAGTGCCAACATCAACAGTCCCAAGAAAATTAAGTAAACATTATTGGTGGCAAGCAATATAAAGGCAGGGTATGACAAGACAATCAGGGCAATGCTGCCTGCAAAGACAAATGGGCGACGACCAATCTTGTCGCTAAGCATGCCTACAAACGGCTGTACAAAGAGCATTCCAACCATTACTGCAATAATAATCAGAACACCATGATTTTCTGAATAGCCTAAGTTATGTGAGAAATAACTTGGTAAATAGGTGAGTAGCATGTAATAGGTGACATTGGTACACAGCACCAGACCAACACAGACCAGTAGACTGCGCTTATGCTCACGGAAAATTTGTTTGAAACCCACTTTTTGCGGTTTTTTAGATTGTGACTGTTCTTCTGCATGCGCCTGAAAAGTCGGTGTTTCATCTAAAGAATGACGTAAATATAAGCCAATCAATCCCAGTGGCAGTGCTAAATAAAAAGGAATACGCCAGCCCCAATCGACAAAGGCGGCTTCGCCCATGGAAAAGCTGATCATTGAAACGACGCCCGCTCCAACAACAAAACCTAAAATAGAACCAAAATCCAGCCAGCTTCCCATGAAACCACGCTTTCGATCTGGAGAATATTCAGCTACAAATATTGCTGCTCCAGCATATTCACCTCCGACCGAAAAGCCTTGAGCAATTTTTACAATGAGCAGCAAAATAGGAGCCCAAATCCCGATACTTTCATAAGATGGAATCAAACCAATACCAAAGGTACTGACCGACATGATAATAATGGTGATTGCCAGAATTTTTTGACGACCATATTTATCGCCTAAATGTCCGAAAAATAATCCACCCAAAGGTCGAAATATAAAGGGTATAGAAAAGGTGGCAAGGGCCGCAATCATTTGTATACTGGGTGATGAATTTGGGAAAAAGACTTTACCCAATACATAAGCGACATAGCCATACACACCAAAATCAAACCATTCGATGGCATTCCCTAAAGCTGCGGCTTTAATGGCTTTTTTAGTCTTATCATAATCAATAATTTCGACATCATCGATTTCAAGTGGTTTGATTTTTCTTTTATACATAAATGGCTTAATCCTAATGAATGACAGTGTTAAAAAATCTCTTTAAAACACAATCAAAAAAAATTCATCATGAGCAGAAATGATTAAAAAATATAACGCTAGGTTACATTTAAGATTTCAATGTCATAGAATTTTAATAAATATCAATTGATTATAATTTTAGTTTTTTTGTGAATTTTATGTGTTGGGTAATCATGAATAAAATGTATGAGATCTGATGCAATTATGTAATAAGTTTAACGTATATAAATCAATCAAAAGGCTTGAGAATAACAGTTGTGTCTGTTTAGCTAAATTCGTTTTAGCAGGGCGCAACGCCAAACTGAATGATAAAAAAATACTGAGATAAGAAACAGGGTATTAGGATGGTGACTAAAGCAATGGATAGGCATTGATCCTAACAATTCAGCAAAAACATCAAAAAATTATTTCATATAAAACTTCTGCTTATAAAGTCGAATTATAAAAAATCCGGATTTTTGATAACCTGCAACAGCTGAGGATTATCGATTGGGATTGAGAATATCACTCCATTCGTACTTTGAACAAAAACAATATGGTCTTTAATAATCGCCTTACAAAAAGGGTTACTATTCTCCAAAAACAAAAACCACAGTAACTCATTTCTTAAAAACAGACCGACCACACCATCCCCACCAAAGCTAGCCTCACCATATCTTATCTGGTAGTCTGCATAACGAATCTGCCCCATATAATCAAAATCAATGAGATCTGCTTTCTTCACTTCGTCATCAAAGAAATTTAATTTCCTTACGATATCCACAGTTGCGTTATCCTTGTTTCTATAATTGAGAACAAATATTTCTCCATTGTGCAGAAAAATTCCATTTATAAATGGACATTGAAAATTATTTAATATCTCTATTAGTTTCATATATGCAAGTCCTTGACTCGTTGCTGAACCCCGTTTGTGTAAGTCCTGATTATATTTTTTTGTAAAAATAAGTTGCTGAATCTTAATAAAATTTACAATTCTAATGATTAGTTAGACAAAGTATCCCCTTGTGGAGAAGTACAATTTTAGCAAAGTAAGCTCTTTTTTTGATTTTGTTTCCTGATTTTGTTTTATGGAAAGCCATTATGTTTTCAAATTATATCCATCCATTTGTTTTGTTTTTCTCATTACTCAATCCGTTTTTAATGAGTATCTATATGATCGGGATGATTCGCCATACTGAAACCCATGTATTCAATAAAGGTTTAGCCCAAGGTGCCTTGATTGCTTATGTGGTTTTTATGCTTTTTGCATGGGGTGGCGAAGCAATTTTTAGTACTTATTTAAATGTTCGTTTTGAATCATTTCAGATTTTTGGTGGATTAATTTTCTTAGTGATTGGCTATCGTTTTGTATTTCAAGGCGCGGATACGATCGGAGAAATGCGAGGAACACCTGCACATTTGGCCAGTACCATGGCGATGCCATTTATGATTGGTCCTGGCACAATCAGTGCGGCTGTCGTAACAGGAGCGAGTATGTCTTTACTCGAATCCGCTGTGTTGATTGCTTTTACCTTATTTATCAGCTGTGGCATTTTAATGATTATGAAGTATGGGCATGATCACTTACGTTATAGCCATGCAAAATATATTGATCGCTATTTTGATATTGTTGGACGTTTATCTGCCTTGTTAATCGGCACAATTGCGATTGATATGATCGCAACTGGAATCATTGGTTTGCTTGAAAAGTATTAATTATTATTTATTAGTTTTCATGTTTTTTAAGATAATTATCAAATAAATACAATGACATGATTTACGCTGAGGTGAGGAATACACATCACGCCATGTCAAAGTTTATTCAGTAATGTCATCTAGAAATCTTCTTCTTAGCCTTTCAGATTGAGAGGCTGTTCATTTTATATCTTTGTCTAACAAAACGAATTTGAAGTAGAAAATAATGGAGGAATGTAGAGATATATGTTGTTTTTATGTGAAATATAACGATAATGATTTTTATTTAGATTAAGAGTTTTATTTCGTGAATAAATGGATTTCTCAAAATCGAATCTTTGCTAAAAGTGCAATTTATCTTGCACTTTATACTTGTTGGATTGGGACAGCTTATGCTGCGACGGAAGCAACAACAGAGCAAACAAATGCTTTACCCATGATCGTTGTCACCGCAGAAAATAATACAGAAAATAACTACACTAAAAAGAATGCCAGTACATCTACTAAACTCGATTTGAGTGTAAAAGAAACCCCACAATCTGTTTCAGTGATTACACGCAAACAAATCGAAGATATGGGTGCGACAAATTTGGGTGATGCACTATTAAATACAACTGGGATTTTGCTAACAGGGGACAATACGGAGAGGACCAACTTTTCTATTCGAGGCTTTAATGTTGGAGATGGCTGGAACTCAAATATATTGCAATATGATGGTGTTGCTGTAAATGCAAGTAATGTCACCTCATCTAAACCAGATATGGCAACCATTGAAAGTATTGAAGTATTACGTGGGGCAGCAGGATTGATGCAAGGATCAGGAGAACCTTCTGGTGCAATTAATCTTATTCGTAAAAAGCCAACGGAGGTTTTTCAGGCGAGTGGTGCTGTAAGTTATGGTTCATGGAACACTGTACGTGGAGAAATGGATGTCTCTGGTCCATTGAATCAATCTGGAAGCGTGCGTGGGCGTCTAGTGGTGGCAGGTCAAGATGGTGATTCATTTATGAAATCTGTTACTCGTGATTCTAATGTTTTGTATGGAATCGTGAGTAGTGATTTAACTAAAAATACGTTATTGAATATTGGATATTCACGTCAAGGTGAACATGCAGTTCCCGTCAATACAATTCCTAACTATTTCAATGGAACCAAAATAGGCATCGATAATTCTAACTGTGGTTGTGATTACAGAGATTTTTGGGATAAAACCAATACACAAGCTTTCTTAGATATTAGCCATAAATTTAATAATGGATGGGAGCTAAAAGCCAGTTATATGAAGGCAAACTATGCAATGGATATGGCATTTACTTCATTGAGTGTGGCTCCAAAAACCACAAGTGCTGATAATGCTTTAGCAACTGTTTATAAGTACGGATATAACTATGAGCAAAAATTAGATATTTACGATTTTTTTGCAAAAGGAACATATCAATTATTCGGTCGTGAGCATGATTTGGTATTCGGTGGAAATCACAGTAAGAGTAATATTGCAGGTGCATGGACAAGTTGGGATCAAGTTCTAGAAGATTATAGTTTGGTTGGTGGAAGTGAAACACCATCACGTGACTATTTATACGTTAATATTAAAAATTATAGTCCTTATCAGTTACCTTATATCGCACCACGTTATCAGAATACCCGCGTTGATCAGGTGCGTCAGACTGGATTCTATCTCACTACTCGCTTAAATATTATTGACCCGCTCAAAGTTATTGCAGGTGTGCGCCAAAGTAATTATGAAAGTGTCAATGAATATAAGAAATCAAATATTTTGACACCATATTTTGGACTTACTTACGATATCAATAATGCATTGACTGCATATGCGAGTTATACCGATACCTTTGTTGTGCAAAATGTCAAAGATCGTAATGAGACATTACTTGATCCAGTACAGGGTAATGTTTATGAAATTGGGCTAAAAGCAGGGCTTTGGGATGATCGTTTAATTGCTTCAGTTGCAGGGTTTAAAACCAATCAAATTAATCGATCAATACGAGATGAAAGCACGAAAGGGCAATGTCCGTTTAATGGTGGTGAGGCTTATTGTAATGTTGCATCAGGTGAGGTGATCAGTAAAGGGATTGAAACTGAGATTCGTGGTGAAATTATACCCAATCTTAATTTGAGTTTTGGCTACACATACAATACTACGGAATATGCGAACGATCCTACAAATCAAGGTTTGGTTTTTAATGAGGATACGCCTGAACATATTGCACGTTTATTTGCGACTTATAAGTTTGCAAATAATTTAATCCTAGGCGGCGGTGCAAATTATCAAAGTACTTGGAAAGTGGGTCGTTATAGCGAACATCCTTATCGTCAGCCTGGATATACGATTGCTAACTTGGTGGCGAGCTACCCATTAAGTGATAAAGTGAATATTGCATTAAATATCAATAATATTTTTGACAAAGAATATTATTCACAAATTTATAGTGATGGAACTATTCGCTTTGGTAATCCTCGAAATGCAACGCTCACCTTACGCGCAAAATTTTAAATAAATCGAAGGATGGCTGATATTTTCAGCCATTCGCTAAAATAACAATCCAATTTACTCCCTAAAATGCACTCAAAACCCTCAACTAAATTTCTTGAGTAATTTTTAATAAAATTATAGACGACTGGTCTATTATTGATTTATAGTGTGTACATGAAACGATCAGATAAAAGTGAAGCGACTCGCCAACATATCTTAAATACCAGTTTTAAGCTGGTATTACATAAAGGTTTTGTTGGAGTTGGCTTACAGGAAATTTTAACGACTTGCGGTGTACCCAAAGGGTCGTTCTATTATTACTTTTCTTCCAAAGAAGCATTTGGTTGTGCGCTTTTACAGCAATATCTTGCTGATTATAAAGTGAAAATAGATCAATTGATTCTACAAGAAGAGCAGAGTGCTTATGCGCGCTTAGTTGCGCTTTGGCAAGCATGGATTGATGATCCATGCCATAACGATGGTGGCTGGGCTGAGAATTGTCTGATTGTAAAACTTGCAGCAGAGGTCTCTGACTTATCCGAAGATATGCGTCAGATTTTAAATTTTGGTGTGACCAAGCTGACAGAACGCATTGCAAATTTACTTATTGACGGACAGAAGGATGGCTCAATTCCACAACATATTGAGCCTGAGAAAATGGCACAAACGATGTATCAACTCTGGTTAGGTGCAGCTTTATTGGCGAAACTTGCACAGAACAAACAACCACTTTATTTGGCTTTAGAAACTACACAGCAATTACTAAAACCTATATAGGAACAACAAATGAAAAGTATTATTCATCATGTTTTTGGCGAACCTGTCGACGTATTAGCATCAGCAGACATGCCAAAGCCAGAACCTAAAGCGGGCGAAGTTCGTATTAAAATGATTTTATCTCCAATGCATAATCATGACATTTGGACGGTGAGAGGCAGTTATGGCTATAAGCCGGCACTTCCTGCAATTGGAGGTAGTGAAGCAGTTGGTGTGATTGATGCTGTCGGTGAAGGTGTCGATGCAGTGTCTGTTGGGCAACGTATTGCAGTTGCCGCAGTTCACGGCAGTTGGGCTGAATACTTTATTGCGCCTGCACATGGTGTTGTGCCTTTAATTGACGCAATAGACGATGAAACTGC
This sequence comes from Acinetobacter sp. 1125_18A, assembly GCF_052824985.1. Lineage (NCBI taxonomy): Bacteria > Pseudomonadati > Pseudomonadota > Gammaproteobacteria > Moraxellales > Moraxellaceae > Acinetobacter > Acinetobacter sp. 1125_18A. The sequence continues at coordinate 6,553 of NZ_VTDG01000025.1, read as the reverse complement.
TGCACAATTGATTGGCATGCCGATTAGTGCACTGATGCTGTTAGATTTTATTGATTTAAAACAAGATCAGTGGCTTATCCAAAATACAGCCAATGGCGCTGTTGGTAAAACCGTTGCGATGATTGCGCACGCTCGCGGTCAAAAAGTCATTCATTTGGTTCGCCGTAGTGATGCGGTTGCAGAAATGAATGGTTTAGGTATTCAAAATGTAGTGGCGACTGATCAAGCGGATTGGAAAGATCAAGTAAAAGCGATACATGCAGATCAACCTTTAATTGCTGGGGTAGATTCGATTGGCGGGAAAGCCAGCGGTGAAATGTTGGCTTTACTCAGTGAAAATAGTGTCTTGGTATCATTTGGCAGTATGACGGGTGAACTGATGCAAATTTCATCAGGTGATCTTATTTTTAAACAAGCGACAGTCAAAGGTTTCTGGGCAAGTGTGGTCAATAAGCAATTGTCTGCAGAACGCAAAAAAGAGTTAATTGTAGAATTGTTGACTTTAGCTGCTCAGAAAAAATTAGTATTGCCTGTTGAAGGCGTATTTAGTTTTGATCAAATCCAACAAGCAGCAGCTAGAGCAACAGAAGGTGCACGCCAAGGCAAGGTGTTATTAAAACGATAAATGTATCTGACATAGATCAGTTGTAAGACTGATCTATCAGTGTTTTTAAAAATAAGGAAAAAAACGATGATTGGACAAATTTTAATTGCCTTAATTGCACTACTACATGTGTATATTTTAGTTTTAGAGATGTTCTTATGGGATAAACCATACGGTTTAAAAGCATTTGGCAATACGCCTGAAAAAGCACAGCTCACTAAAGTCATGGCACAAAATCAAGGCTTATATAATGGCTTTTTAGCGGCAGGCTTATTTTGGTCTTTATGTGCACCTGCAATCTATGCCTTGCCACTGGCAAATTTCTTTTTGGGCTGTGTATTGGTTGCTGGGATTTATGGCGGTCTGACTGCGAGTAAGAAAATTATTTATATACAAGCGATTCCAGCAGCGTTGGCGTTACTTGTGGTGAATTTGAATTATTAAAGTAAGGGTCGAATCTCGCCCTTGCTTTAAATTTCTTCAAATAATTTAATTATATAGCAGCATCAGAGAGATCAATAAGCTCTCTCGCTTCATACGAATAGTTTAGAAGATGATCTTAATTTATTAATATCTCTGATGGTGGTGAACTTCAATTGATTCTAATCCATGTATTTGCTTACTTTGTAATGTGCAGGCAATTTGACCCACTCTTCACGTGATAAATAGCTGATATGCTCTGTACGGTAATCCGCTAGAAACTGATTATATTTATCTGTTTCAGTGTGATGATGCCTAAAGCCACATTTTGCTTGTGCTTTATGTGACTGTTCATTATCTGCAAAGTAACCACACCATAAAGCGTGTAATTGCAAATCTTCATAGGCATGTTGCATGACTGCCTTAACAACCTCAGGAATAAAACCATTTCCCCAAAAGGGTACACCAATCCAATAAGCAACTTCTGCTTCATTATCAGCGATATCAAAATTACTGTCTTGCCCAATCAGTAGACCGACCATGCCAATGGCTCGATTGTCTTGCTTTTTCGCAAGCGCATAGACTTCATCATGTGCAAAAACTGTCTGAATATATTCTAAACTTTGTGCCTGACTTTCATGTACAGGCCACCCCGCAATTGGCCCAACGCGTTCATCTTTTGCGTATTCGTATAAACTCTCTGCATCACTTTCATGCCAAGGTCGTAAAACTAAGCGTTCAGTTGTCAAAATCATATTTTTAAAGCCTCTTATAAAATTCATCATATTTCAAAATGAACTATAGGCATTTTAGGAACTGCTTCCTATGCGCATATTTTGGCAATTTCGGTACTTTTAAAAACAAAATCATTATAATTAGGCAGATATTTAATAAATTTTATTCAAAATGCAAAGTGATTTAAATTGTCTGCGTCAAAATGCAAAAGATTATTTATGGGGGACAAGTCATCTAAGTGATTCGTTAAACCAGCCTTTGCTGTTAGCCTATTGTTCACTTATTTTTGTTACACAAGGTCATGCTGATTTAAGCATTCAGTTTAAAAATTACCATTTGCAAGCAGGTGATTTTTTGGTTCTTGCAGAAGATTCATTGACTATTATAAAAAACCAATCGGCTGATTTTTCTTGCAATTATTGTATATTCAATCGTCATTTTGCTGCTGAAGTTGCCGCTGTTTTACCAAACGCTTTATTTGCTTATCTCAATCAAATGCCACATTTTTCCCCCAATACCGAACAGGCAGGTTTAATCAAGATCTGGCAATCTCAAACCGATTTTATGATCAAGTCTACAGAACAGTATCAGCGCACACTATTATGCAATCACTTGCAAAATTTTTTTCTGATGCTATCTGAAATCGTCAATCACAAAAAGAACCTTCCGAAAAATGAGTACACAAGAAAAGAAAGATTATGTTGGAAGTTTTGGGAAATGATCGCAATACATTGTCACGCTGAACGGGAGGTTTTATTTTATGCACAAGCCTTAAACATTAGTCCTTACTATTTATCGCAATTGTGTAAGCAATTTTTTAATGATAGCCCTAAAACGTTGATAGATCGGCTGGTGATTGTTAATCTTAAACAACGACTTAAAATGAATACACTCTCAATTCAAGTGATTGCTGACCAGATGCATTTTAATGATGCTTCCTATATGTGCCGTTATTTTAAAAAGCATACAGGCTATACGCTACGCCAATACCGAAAAGACAATTAAGATAAGATTTTTAACGTGATATTTTGAATAGGCTTCTTTTATAAGTTCTTTTTAAAAGTATAGATCAACACAAAAGTGCTCTCATCATCGTCCTTTCCCAACGCGAGAAGGAAGGTTCAATACCAATTATGACTCACTTCCCATGATCATTTTTGATCTATGAAAGTGAACGATTGGGTAAAGTTTTATTCTTATCAATTTAACGCTTGATTTACTTCATTATAAGACGGTTATCAAAGTGAAGAATACTTACACTCAGCTTATAAATGACTGATTAACAATCTTCGTGAAAATGATTTGATCATTTACATCACTGAGATTTTGCTTAAACATATTTCAGGCTCATGTTTTGGTTTAAAAAGAATATGAGCTTAACTTATCCATCAATTTTTTTTTATTTTTCTAAATCAGATTTATTTTGCTTGTCAAAAGGATATAATTCAAATGAAAACCAAGAATAATCACCATAAAAGTTTTGAAAATAAATTTCTATTTCATCTTTTTCAAAAATAAAATCCTCTGTCCAACTTGTTATTTGAATTTCAGATTTATGATCTGGTTGTATTATTTGATCAATCATTTTAGTGAACTCTTGAATATTTTTTAAGTTATTTTTAAATATAAAAACAGTACGGTTTCGCCATTTTTTAATTTGATATTTCATCTTTGTGTAGATAAGATAATTTAATTTTAAGGTGTGTTTTATCAGGTTTTATACATGAATAAAACTCTGGTGTGGATTGTTTTTTATTTATATTTAAATTTTACGGGTTGTTTATACTTATATGAGGCTTATCTTTGTTATTTAATGGATAAGATTAATTTATTGAATATTAATGTAATATTTTATGTTTTAAGGCTTGATTGTTTTTTTGAAAAATTATTTTATTTTTTTGAGTTTTTTATTTGCATTTAAAAGGTTTTTATAATAATTAATTATCACATAATAGTTAATTAATTTTTTGATTGGTGGAGATTAAAATGTTGTTTTTAGTTGATGCAAAGATTTTATTTAATTTTATATGATTAATTTCTCAAAAAATATAAATTTATTCTATTGTTTTGTATTTTTATTGTGTCTTATCTAGAATATAGATAAGTAAAAGATTTTTTTATTTAATTTACAATTGGTGTTATTTTTTTTCATCGACTAACATATTTTTTGTTTGATATTGCATGGTGAATGTTGATTCAAAATGAAGACTGTTGGTAGGTTTGGTTAGGCTCATAATTTCATAATAATTATATGCTTACTTTATCGTTGCTGTGTATTTAATTCAGTTAAATTAAATACTTAACTTTGAAATATTATAAAGTTGGTGATAAATAATATATGCAAATTTGGAATATGAGCTTTTTTATTAACCTATTGAGCTATAAAGAACGCTACTCATCAATAGTGGGTGTGTATGATGAAGATCTATGAAATGATTTTTCATAAAGGAATGGGTGAAAACTCTCATTTTTTTTATGTAGTAAATAATCAGGCATCCCGTCAACATTTTATTGGAATGTTAAGGAATGAGATTGATTGTGAGCTGAGTAGTTTTAAAAAGAGTTGTATGAAAGATAATAAAAATGATCTTACATGGCTTTATGAGGAAGTAAGTAGAGAAAGTCATTTTTATTTGGATATTATGGAAAATGACTTTCTTCATCATGCCGTTGCTAAACTAGGTTTGCATATCTCGTTGAGCGTTGAAGAGAGATCTGTATTGGAAGAATACGAAGGGAATGAATTTTTATGAATTGATATTTGAGCTTAATCGTTAAAATTTAAACTGATAGTTTTTTATAATTCTGTCTTTTTTCGGTCAGCATTCTATAATGCTATATCGTAACCCATTCTCCCCCTGAAAATTGAATGGGTTTTTTTTATTTTGTATTATGATAAATCTGAGATTTTTAGCTAAATAATATTAAAAGAATATCTATAATAAGTTTAATTATTCTAGTGTTTTTTATATGTTTAAATCTTTGGTATAATTTAATTCATATTGATTTTGAAATTTATTTTAAAATATAAAAACTTAAATTTAATTTCCAGTATTTTCCAGTGTATTTATTGAACCCATATTTATCACATGCAATTATGTAAATGCTTTCACACTTCTTGTGTAAAAGTTAATAAATAATACATATCATGGGATTTAATATGAATATTTTTACAAAACTAACACTTTCTGTATTGTTGGGCACAGGGTATATCGCGACTGCACAAGCCGCTGTTACTGGTCAAGTTGATGTCAAGCTGAATGTTTCAACGGGGTGTACTGTTGAAGGTTCTACTGTGAATGGGAATATCAACAAGTTTGGTGAATTGGATTTCGGTAAAACTTCTGGTACTTGGACCAATACCCTTACGGCTCAAGTTGCTTCATCAGCGACGAGTGGCCATCTAAACGTAAAATGTGACGGTACAACGCCTGTTGACTTTACTGTTGCAATTGATGGTGGTCTACGCACTGATCGTAGTCTTAAACATACAACTGCTGCGGATACAGTCAGCTATAACGTTTATCGTGATGCAGCACGTACCAATCCATATGCTATTAATACAAATCAGACTTTCACTGCTGCGGTAGGTGTAGCTCAAGATGTTCCAATCTTTGGTGCAATTGCTGCAAATAGCGGCACTGCAAAAGCACAAGGTGATTATACAGACACTTTATTGGTGACCGTTAATTTCTAATCAGTATACGTAACAGTGAACAGGTTTGTTGTTGAACAAGCCTGTTTTAAGGAGGAACGTATGCATTTGTTGCTTAAACAATGCGTGGGATTGTTGGCCTGTAGTTTTGTTTCGTCATTCGTTGGAGCTGCGCAGTTGGCAGCCAAGTTAAATGTGCAGATTGAACTGGAGTCATCCTGTGAGATTAATAATCAGTCTGTGAGTAATGGAACCAATGGCTTGAATTTCGGTCAACTGAATTTCGGAGAAACCACAGCTGCATTTAATCAGGTGATAGAGACCAACTTAAGTCAGGGCTCCACCTCGGGTTTGACCATTCAATGCCTTGGCAATGCCCCAATAAAAGTTACCTTTGGTGCTGGGCAAAATGATAGTAAGGTTCCAGCACCTTTTGGTGCAAATTATTTTCGTGCCATCAGTAATGGCACAGATTTCCTTGCCTACAACATCTTATATGGAATTGCTCGGGAAGCGTTAAGGCCCAATCAATCCATCACTTTGACCAACAATGGTCAGCCGCAGACGCTTAATCTCATGGGTCAAACTGTTAATAATGGTCGGTCAGTCTCGCTTGGACAATATACCGACACTATTCCAATTACCATTGAATTTTAAAGAACAAAATCATGAAAAAAATAGCTTTAAGTGTTCTGCTGATGCTGGCTGTACAGAGTGTATGTGCTGAAACAACAGCAACTTTTAGAGTACAAGCATCCATCCAAAATGGCTGTGGATTAAGTAATGTTGAGCAACGACTTGATTTTGGTCGCCATCCTGTTGTGGTGCAGGGGAGGTTAACTAGAGCAGTCATTAATACTGCTCAAAGCTGGAATATCCAGTGTACTGCACGTTTGCCTGTACAGGTCATGTTGAGTGGTGGTGATCACTTGTCAAATAATTCTCGGCGGATGAAACATGCCCAGCAGAATGAGTTTGTACCTTATCAGCTTTATCAGGACAGTAATTTACAAAGTGAATATGCCAGTGGAAGTACTTACTCACTGACACCAACCACTGCTGTGAATACCTTACTGGATTTTTCAGTCTACGCTGTTGCAGATTTGAATAATAACAATCAACCACGATCAGCAGGCCTG
>NZ_VTDG01000024.1:0-30675 GCF_052824985.1 Acinetobacter sp. 1125_18A | reverse complement strand
TTGCTCTTCCTCGTTTATGTCGAACACGAGTTAAACAACTCAGCATCGACAATCGTCTAAAAAACTAGACACCTAATACTTGAAAAGCAGACTAATAAGCCTGCTTTTGAGAAACTGGTGTAGAATAATCTACCAAATTGTATCTGGAGCTCTTATCGAGATTTGAACTCGAGACCTCTCCCTTACCAAGGGAGTGCTCTACCACTGAGCTATAAGAGCATCATCTTCGATGGAGCGGGAGACGAGGGTCGAACTCGCGACATGTAGCTTGGAAGGCTACCGCTCTACCAACTGAGCTACTCCCGCTTAATGTTGGTAATTACCACTTATCGAAGTAATGGTGGTGAGAGAAGGATTCGAACCTTCGAAACTTTCGTGGCAGAGTTACAGTCTGCTCCCTTTGACCGCTCGGGAATCTCACCTTTACACTTACTTTCAGTGTCGTTCCTCAACATTATAACACAAAACCTTAAGATGGTGCCGGCACACGGATTCGAACTGTGGACCTACTGATTACAAGTCAGTTGCTCTACCAACTGAGCTATGCCGGCGTTTCTTAGTGTTTCGTACGTTTCGTATCGGAACGGTGTGCAGTTTAGCAAAACTCAGAATCCTTGCAAGTGTTTTTTGCAAAAAAAACCTCAAAAACTCATAAAATCAATCCGTTTGACGATAATTCAACCGCTTTGATCACTGCGCGAGCTTTTATTTGGGTTTCATTCCACTCTGATTCAGGATTTGAGTCGACAACCAAGCCTGCACCAGCCTGTACATAGACCTTATTTTCACGAATAACACAGGTTCTGATCGCAATCGACATGTCCATTTCGCCATGCCAGCCCAAATAACCCACTGCACCACCAAAAATTCCACGTTTTACCGGCTCAACTTCGTCAATAATTTCCATTGCACGAATCTTTGGGGCACCTGAAAGCGTGCCTGCTGGAAAAGTTGCCTTAAAAACATCCAAAGCATCGACATCATCCAACACTTCACCTTGTACATTGGAAACAATATGCATGACATGTGAATAACGTTCGATCACCATTTGATCAGTGACTTGCACTTTACCGATTTTCGAGACACGCCCCACATCATTACGGCCTAAATCAATCAGCATTAAATGTTCCGCAATCTCTTTTTCATCGGAAAGCAAATCTTTTTCAAGCGCCAAATCTTCTTCTTTGGTTTTTCCTCGCGGACGTGTACCTGCGAGCGGACGTACAGTCGCGATCCCATTTTCGAGTCGAGAAAGAATTTCCGGTGAAGACCCTACGATATGGAACGGCTTTTGATCTAAAAGGGTCTGCCCTTGCACCAAAAATAAATACGGTGATGGATTGAGATGTCGTAATGCGCGATAAACCTGTAAAGGCTCACCATCAAAATCCGACACCATACGATGCCCAGGAACAACCTGCATCACATCACCAGCACGGATGTATTCTTTAACTTTCTCAATTGACTCAAGGAATTTGTCATGCCCAGTCAGTGACTCAAAATGCGGAGCGGTATGTTTTTTAGCAACCAAGCTGATTGGCATAGCCAATAATGCCTCAATCTCATCCAGCTGTTGCTGAGCCTTGGCATAAGCCTCTGTATCATTAACATCTGCATGTACGATTAAAAACAAAGTATCTTTTAAGTTATCAAACACAATGACGGTTTTAGACAACATCATCCATAAGTCAGGCAGTCCAACGGGATCCGCCTCAGGCACATTCTTTAACCGTGGCTCAATATAACGTACTGCGTCATAGCCAAAGTAGCCCACCAAGCCGCCAGTAAAATTAGGTAGTGCGGGTAAATCTTGCTGGGTGGGTACTTTAAACTGCGCTTGAAAATCACGGATATATTGAAAGGGATCTGCACATGGCTGGGTATCTATCGAGCCATCTACCGATTTTATCGTGAGCTGTCCTGCATTACAGGAAAATACGATTGACTCACCCAGTCCAATAATTGAATATCTTGCCCAGTTTTCACCACCTTCGACAGATTCAAAAAGATAGGCTTGTTGATGCTGTTTTAAACGTGCAAATACAGACAATGGCGTATCTGTATCGGCTAAGCGTTGGCGGTATACAGGGATAAGGTTATAACCCGCTGATTTTAGTTGTTCAAATTGCGCTAAGGTTGTCATCAGGAATTCTCTCTATTTTCGATAATACTAAGTATGGATGTCTCTGCATTTCACTTAGTGACGCCATCGAAAAGTGCGTTTGCTATTCATTCCTCTTCCCTTTTTTCGCAACAATTTAAATATACCGGTGTTAAGCCAAAAGCTCTGTTAAATCATCCACCACTTGTTGTGGTTGACAGAGTTGAATATCTTCACCGTGATTATAACCATAGCTGACCACAATACAATCAACCTCTGCACGGCGTGCAGCCTCGACATCATTACTTGAATCGCCAATCATCAAGGTTTTGTCCGTTGATGACTGATAAGTTTCAACACAATACAACAATGGTTTTGGATGAGGTTTGCGCACTTCAAAACGATCACCACCTATTACATCGACAAAATAGTGATCCATTTGCAATTCTTCTAAGATTTTTCGAGCGGGCTGTTCTGGTTTATTGGTCACACAAATCAATTTCTTATTGTTTTCAATTCCCCATTCTAAAAATTCTAAAATTCCAGAGAATGGTTTGGTATCGACACAAGGTTCTGCATTGTAAATTTCCAAGAATGTATCCAAAAGCTGTTGATGCAGTACAGGATCCACCTCACCCTTTAAATACTTCAATGTACTTTCACAAAATAATGAGGTGCCTTTACCAATCCAAACCCGAACCTGTTGTTCAGTGACTTGGGGTAAGTTCAAACGCGCTAGACTTAAGTTCATGGCACGATATAAATCAAATGCTGAATCAACCAAGGTCCCATCCAAATCAAATAAAATCAGTTCGCGTTGGTCTAGCTTTGCCACATTCATGATTTACACCTAAATCGAGTTTTAATTTTTAAAAACGAAAATACAAAAAACAAAGGCATGCGATTGCATGCCTTGAGTGTAGCGCATTCGCAAATTATTTAAACAATAGCCATGCAATAATTGCCAAAATGATCAAAATCACCAGTGTTGCCAAACCTAACTTTGCATTTTTCTGGGTTTCGACATGTTCTTCTGCAACAAGTTCAGATGCTTTGACCTGCTCTACTTTTGGTTGTGTAGCCGCATGAATATCAACACCTTCTGGAATTGGTGCAGGTTTAGGGATTGCTACACCAGACGGCATACCTTCACGGTTGATTTGAACATTGCTATCACGCTCTGAAAGCTCAGGCATGCCCTGTTCATTCATCTGGTCTGCCACTGTACGTTCTACTGGGGCAGCTGGTTTAATTTCAGCAGTCGCCACAGCCTCTGCAGGTTGTTGAACCGGCGTTTCTGCTGGAGCTACAACGGGTTGAACTTCAACCTCAGGCGCTGCCTGTTCAGGTTGCAAAACAACAGGTTTCACGGGTGCAAGCACATTAAATTTAACACTGGCAAATTGAACAATATCACCATCCATCAACATTTTATCTTGATCGATACGGATATCATTCACAAAGGTACCATTGGATGACTTTAGATCTTGAACCCAAAGCGCATCTTCTTTTAATAAGAATGCAGCATGGCGACGTGAAATTTCCGCAGCTTGTAATAACAGGTCTGCATCTTGATGGCGTCCAACCAGCATATCACGGTCAATCGTGACTTCCTGCCCTTCTAACTCACCTGTAATTGCTTGTAATTTCCAAGTCATGATTATCTTCCCATTCTAATTCAAGTCTATCTTAGCATGACATTTCTACAGTGCTAAATCAGCGCAAAACCAAGCTTTATGTTGCCCACGCCACAACAGAACACACCACAATACTTTAATAAGCTATTTTAAATATCAAATAAAGCATGCGATTAGAAGCACTTGTTACGCGAAGCCCACAATGCTACTGCTTACGGATATCATTTGGTTCCTCTGCAACGGGTGTAGTCACCGCATTGCCTTGTACTGCACTTGTCTTGGCACCTGTAGGCACTTTTTGATACTGACTTGATGGTTGTGCTGTCGGTTGTGGTTGTACCAGCTTAGGCTGCGAACTTGGTGTGGAGCTAAACGGCAGTCGTTGCTGAAAAACATCATCAACATTGGCTGGGAGTTTGGCAAAATTACCATCTTTATCCATCGCCAATTGCAGACTATACAGTTGATCATAACGTTGTTGAGATACACGGCGTATATCTGCATTATCACCAATTATCGTTGGGTGGATAAACACCAATAAGTTACGTTTAGCATTCGATTTGCCTTCCGCTCTAAATAAACGGCCTAAGCCCGGGATATCACCCAAGAAGGGTATAGATTGGCGTGTATGAGCTGTATCATCTGAAATCAAGCCGCCTAAGACCACGGTTTGACCATGATCTGCAAGCACAGAGGTCTTGATAGAACGTTTACTGGTGACCAAATCCGTTGCCTGCCCTTTATTTTCAGCAACTGCAGAGACTTCTTGTTCTACCTCTAAACGAATCGAACCGCCCTCACCAATATGCGGAATTACCTTTAAGGTCACCCCCACATCCTTACGTTCAATTGAGGTATATGGATTGACAGTACCCCCTGTCCCAGTACTGACTGAGCCTGTAACAAATGGAACGTTTTGCCCAACGACAATATACGCTTCTTCATTATCCATTGTGACAATCGATGGCGTAGATAATAAATTTGACTTGGTGTTGGCTTTTAAAGCCTGAATCACTGCACCATATAATTTACGAGAACCATCAGCACCTTCTCTATAATCCCCTAAAATCAGAGATGTACCTGCACCAACAGCACTACCTAAACCAGCCGCCCCACCTGACAGATAGCCTGCTGCCAATTTAGATAAACTTGTACCCACATTTGAAAAATTGACGACACCCACACCACTACTTAGATCACCCATTGCCCATTGCACACCGAGTTGATCAGTATCATTACCCTCAACCTCAATAATCGTCGCTTCAATCAATACTTGTTGACGACGGACATCGAGCTGTTGGATCGCAGCTTCTATTTCTCGCATAAGTTGTGGCTCAGCTTTAACCACCAACGCATTTTGAGCACCATCTGCAATAATGCTCACACCATTGGCATTAAAACTGGTGATATTATTTTGATTATTGTTATTTGAGTTGCTGTTTAAATTAATTGCTGGTGTTGAAATACTGCTTCCAGTGCTTGAGCCGGTATTCGATGATGAATTGTTATTATTGTTAAAACTGTTGCTATTATTAGAACTACTATTAGAAGAATTATTTGAACTAGAATTGACTGCCTGACCAGTAACCAAACCTTGTAAAATTTCAGATAAATTCTTTGCACTGGCATATTTTAATTTAAAGACTTTAAGACCGCCTAAACGATCTGCAGAAGGCACATCCAACATTTCAATCATATTGCGGATACGTTTACGCGTACCTGTATCCCCTTTAATCAAAATACGGTTGGTCCGTGCATCAGCAATAATACGAACCCTTGCCCCAGCAAAGTCTTTCGATGCGCCTGTCGAACTCATGGCATCCAATTGCTTAATGATCTCTTCAGCCTGACTCTGTTGTAAAGGAACAGCTTCAATATCATTTTGCCCAGTACCATCTAAGTTGCGAATAATGGTTTCAAGTTGATAAATATTCGCTGCACGATCAGACACAATTAACGCATTGGTGCCTTGTATTGCCGCCAAATGCGCAAATTGTGGCATTAAAGGACGTAATGCTGGGATCAAATCATTGGGGTTGGTATTTTCCAACCAGATCACCCGTGTTACAACCTGATCACCACGTGCATTATTGCGTGGGTCATAAGGTACACCCGAGTTTTTTACATTACTGTCTGGTACCAAGCGAATGGTATTCCCCGATGGAATAGCCACCACACCATTGACATTCAGCACCCCTAAAAACAGGTCATAAACTTCATTTTTATTTAGAGGTTTATTTGAAATAACCGTGACATTGCCACGTACACGGGGATCGACTGCAAAATTTTTGCCCGTAATATCTGCAACTTCGTTGATAAAAGCCGTGAGATCAGCATCGCGTAAGTTAATTTTCCACGTCTGTGCATGTGCTGCTGTACTGACCGCAACCATCATTGGTGCCGCTGCAACTAAAGCCCAAAGTGGTCGATTGTGATTCAAAAAAGCCATAACTTATTATCTATCCTAATTTTATTTGTAGTCCTAGCCACTTACAAACTTTGCTGAATGGTCATCACCTGATCACCACGCTTAATTTCAATTTTTACTTTGCCATCACGCTTTGCTTGTTCTAGCAGCTGAACATCACTCTGTCCTTGACCTACTGATTGTCCATTGAGTGAAAGAATACGATCTCCAGATCTTAGTCCCAGTTTATTTCGGAGCGCTGCGGGGGTCTGATCTGTCACTTCATAGCCTTGACCGCCACTTGCGTTAACCCCCATGTTCTTTAGGTATTCGTCCCGATTTTCATTCATCCTTTCAATCGCCTGCCCTAAAGCATTTTGGCTTGAATTTTGTTGTGGCGATGGCACAGGATTACTTGCTGGCGGGCTGGTATTTTGATCTGTAGATTGCCCTGGCATAGGCTGATACAAACTATCCAGCCCGGTAAAACGTAACTCTTTACTGTTATTTCCATTTTGACTTAAAACAATATGATCCCAATATACTTCGGATAACTGATAACTGGTACCCTCAATTGGATCACCCACCGCATAACGATCCGCTGTTTCTTTGACTTTAATCACCGCTGAAGAGAAACGCGCAGGATAACTCACGACTACACCTTGCAAGACCATCGGAATACTGTCATCGGCAGTCGCACTAGAACCCACTTCCTCAAACAATGAAAAGCTTGAAATATTGGGCACTTGGATTTGTTGCGAACCTAGACTCACTTGCTCTGGTTGCATGACTTGAGGCGGTGCAACCACCCACCAAAAAATCGAAGCCAGTTTCCAGCACAATGCTAAAATTAAAAGAAATAAAACAACAGGCGCAAGGTGCTCTGTTTTTTTCCAAGAAATATTTTCAAAGCGTTCTTTTATATTCATTAGAAACCACCTTGAATGAGTGGTTGTCTAGAACTAATCACAAAAGTATCTAAACCAGCCTTTCCATCATAGGAAGGCACATTGAGTAACATGCGTTGGGTTAATTGCACATCTAACATCATGGTTGGATCTAAGCTGATATTGGCCATCTTCTGGCTACGTTGATCTTGTATATCCAAAATCAGTTTACCCGCCTCATCTTTAAGTTGTGCATTTAAAGACGGGATATTCATTTGATCTTGACGCTGTCCAAAAGTATAACCAAGCTCACCACCACCCCAATGCAATTGACCATCTACATCACTAAATCCAGTGTCTTTTTTAAAACGTAGGGTCATATCTGAAATTTGAATTGCATTCGCTGGCCATTGCCAATTTGCAATATTCTTTAAGGTTTCTGGTGCAATCTGACCTTGCATCTGATTAATAATTATTTTTTTACCAATACCATAGCCAACAACCCCGTTTAGCTGAGTTTGCCCACTATGCACTTCAACATTTGCACCCACACGTAATAAAATCAGATCCCACGGGCGTGTTCTCCACGAAACGGAACCACGTAAATTACCCTTGCGCCAATCTGCTTGCCCTTGCCAAATATTTCCACTGACATTTTGTAAGGTTTGATTGTTCTTATAAAATTTAGAAATCAGCCATGTTGCAGGGACTTGCAAAAGTACAAAAATTAAAAAAGCGACAACTCCAGTAATCCACCACGTGATCTGTTTTGATTTTTTATTCATTCATCTTTACCATCATTCATTTATTCTTCCATGCAAGATGATGCCCTCTTGTTTATACATTATGCATAATTTTTGCATAACGCCAATTCACTCGTATAAAAAAACCAAGCAGATTTGCTTGGTTCTTTGATTTTAAGGTCTTTGAATGACACTTAGATGAAGATTAGATCAAGAAATCTTCTAATTTTGCACCTTTTTCGATTTCTGCAACCAACCAACGTGGTTGTTTACCGCGTCCAGTCCAAGTTTCAGAAGTATCTTTTTTATTGCGGTAACGCGGCTCAACAGCTTTACGCGTTGTCTTTTTACGCTTTTGCGCACCGTATTCAATAAACTGTTCTAAAGTTAAACCAGCAGATTGCGCAATTTCAATAATTTTATTATAGGCATCTTCAACTGCTTGGTCTTTTTTACTTTCAATTAAAGCTTCTGCTTCAGCTGTTAACTTTCTTAACTCTTCAACCGATAAATTACTAATATCAGGCATCATTAACTCTCCACGTAAATTTCTTAATACTTATTTAAAATAACTTCATAGCAATAGTATTTTCATTTATTCCAATAAGCAATACATATATTCCCCAATAAACACATAAAACAACAAAAAGATTATTATAATTACCTCAAAGCGCTTATTTTTAACATCAAAATAAAGCGAATGCAAAAGAATATGCTGTCTTATGTTTTAAATATAATGATGATAACTGAGGCATTTTTATGTATTTGCCAAATCATTATGCACTGTAGCTTCTAAATCAATTATAACTTTTCGCAACTGTTGAGGAATTAATGCTTTTTTCATCGCTACTTTATCGACAAAAACAATAACTGCTTCTCCGTCCGCCACAATCTGCTGTTGTTGCTGACTGAATAATACATAATGCATGCGTATAGCACTATTTCTCATTTCTTCTACCCGCGCACCAATATGTAGCACATCTGGGTAAAATACAGGTTTTAAATATTTGCATTGACTTGAAGCAACAACAGTTAAAACATCTTGGTCAAATACATTTAAACGATCAAAATATTCAATACGTGCACTTTCAATATAACGATAATACATCACATTATTTACATGACCAAAAGCGTCCATATCGCCCCATGCAACCTTTTGCTCATAAACGATCGGGAATTGTGTCAGTGGGTTCATGCTAGGTTCTCAAATTTTAAATTGAATATAATTGCTATCTTTTTCAAAAATTGAATTCAATTGTTGAATTAATTCATCATTTCCATTTAAAGTGGACTTGATTCTTAAATAATTCATTAGAATATCATTTGGATATAATGACAGAAGTTGATCTGCTTCATATTCCCGCTGTGTTGCAATATATATATGCCATTTAGCAAAGCAAAAAACAGGAATGTTCATATATTTAGATTCAAGATTTATAATCTGTTGCTCTAAATACTCATAATCTGGATTCTGTCTAAGCAACTGTTGCTGGAACCACAAATGGAATACATCTTGGTCAAACTTTTCATTAAGTATTTGAATCACCAGCTGCTGTTGTTGCTGAGCAAGTTCAGGTAAGCGGGTAATAATTTTTAGCCAAAGCACTTTTGTCTCATAAGGCATTTGATCGAGTTGCGATTCTATCTCTAAAAATTTTTGCTGTAATAGTTCAGTATCTTCAAAACTTGCTTGGTCATAACAACCTAAAAGCTGTATTAACCACTGCTGTTTAGTCGCCGTTTCTAATTGTCCAAATTGAGTTGAGTGTAAATATTGCCATGGATATTGCAGGGCAAATTGTCCCCATAATTTTTGCACGGACAATTTATAACTTTCTGAAAGCTGATTCAGCCACGGCGAAAGCTCGTGTCCATTTAAAAACTCTAAATGGGTCAGCGCTTGTTGACTGTCCTGTTGGGCCAAATAAATTTCGATACGTAAAATTTCCGCCAATTCAAAAGCGGATGGAGAGCTGTGTTCTAAAGCATTTAATGCTTCTGAATAATGCAGTTGTTTGAGTAATAAACGGGATTGCACAATCGGCTTTAATAAACCAGATTGATCAAAAATCGTTTGAATCACCTGCTCTTGTTCATCTTCACCATCTAATAACCACAATACACCAAACTGTTCAAATGGGTGCAACGTGTTAAAACTCAGTACTTGTTCTAATTTTCTTTTTTCTCGGCGAATATAACAATTGAGGAAATACCATGCCACATGCATCAAAAAACTGATGCCAACGCCAGCAAATGTTAACAACCATAAATTGGTTTGAACTTGAATATTGTGCCAGAGCACATAGACATAACCTGACCCTGCGGTATAACTCAATACACTCAGTACAGCCAGAATAATCAGGCTAATAAAGGCATAGATCAGAAAAATATGTTTCATCGATCTACCCCAAAACAGCCAAGCTATTCAGCTTAGGAATCGGCGGCTGCGATGTTTGCTTCATTTTTAATATTTTTTGCTTAATCTTCTGACTAGCAGCATCGGGTAATATATCCAATTGTTGAATCATTTGATTCAGCATCTCTTGGTATTCAGCAGTTTGCCCTTTAACTAATAATTGTTGTGCCAGTAATAATCTTAATTGGACTTCTTTTAAAATAAATTTACGGTTTGCCAATGCTGGAGTATTTGTTTCAACAATATCGACTTGAAACCATTTTTCCCAAAAGTATTGCGACTGATCTTGATCTGGTTTCAGTTGATTATTTTTCAACTCGGTGATGAGTGCTTGATCAACTTGTTTAAGTAAAGCCTCTAGTTGATCTCGCTGGGCATTTCGTTCAATCACAAAGTGTTGAATACTCTGTATATCTTGCGCAATGGTTTGATGTAGGCTTTGTTTTACTGCATCTGCCAACGCATACTGATCTAAAGATTGATTTAACTGAGTAAGATGCTCAATTGCATACACAAACTGTTGTTGTTGCATAGCAAATTGCACCAACTCTAGTTGCTGTTTAACCACTACACTAGGATGAATACCAGCAATAGGCGTTTGAATCGAAGCGGTTTTCTTTGCCACCTCTTGAGTCGGTTCATCTGTTTGTCGTTTTACTGCCACCAATTGATCATTCAAACTGGCATTCTTTTGTTCACTTTTATGCAGCGTTTGTTGAATATCATTGAACTGTTGTGAAACATGATAGAAGTTATAACTCAACTTAATGAGCCATCCTAAAGCGATCAACAATAAGACATAAATAAACTTCTTCATAACTTCCTTTGCAACTGCACTATGGTTTGTAGAATGGTTTCTGGCGCTAAATTTGAAATTTGAGTGCTATTCAAACAGGTCTGAGCTGCATTTTTACCATGTCTTAATAATTGATACAAACGCTCACCTAAAACTAAATAATGACAAGCACTCACGATCTCTTGATGATCTCGGGTCAAAGCCAGCCAATTGTGCCAACTGGCTTCACTGCTGATACAACTCCAATAGGGCTTTTCAAATTGCTCAATCTTGGTCACAAAATCTAAAAATTGTGCCTGAGTTTGTTGAGGAAATGCGCGGTCATATAGAACAAAGTTTAAAACATCAATATGACGCGCTTGGCATTGTTGCATCATAAATTGACGCCCACCTTCACCACGCCAAAACGCAATTCTCTTGAGCTCTTTTACCTGATTAAACAGCGGTAAGCTTAGCATGCCTTCGGATGTTTCCACCGCAGGAACATGGCTTTCTACCCCATAATCTAAGAGTCGTTGCGCAGTTTTTTTACCTACAGCAATCCACTGAATATGCTGGATCTGTGCAAGCGATAGACCCGATTGCTGAAGATATTGCATACCAATCTGCACAGCTGTAGGACTGACCACAACAATAATTTGAGTCGATAACAGCTGTAAATAAAGTTGTTGTAATGTGTTGTTATATGGACGTGGTGTTAATGCCAATAATGGCAGATCAACCACGTCAAAACCTGACTGGCGCAGACATTGGGTTAACGGCTGAGCCCGATCGATGGGACGCATATTAATAAATAGCATTGAAGCCTAAAAACTAAGCTTGATAAAGTGCTTTGAGTATTTCTCCAGCACCTTGTTGAAGTAGCTTTTGTGCAAGTTGCACACCTAACTGCTCTGCTTGATCTGGTGTGCCACTGACTTGGCTACATAATAGCGTTTGGCCGTCCGCACTCCCTACACGCCCTTCCAAAGACAATGTTTGATCCTTCAATGTGGCAAAACCTGCGATAGGCACTTGGCAGCCACCTTCTAGATAAGCATTAAAAGCACGTTCAGCACGGACACAGGCATTGGTTTCAACATGCATTAAAGGCATGATTAAATCCAAAATCTCTTGATCAGCTGAGCGGCACTCTAAACCCAATGCGCCTTGACCTACCGCAGGTAAGCTAATTTCTGCTGGCAGCGTATGACGAATACGATCTGAGAGTTCTAAGCGTTTTAAGCCTGCACTGGCAAGGATGATGGCATCATATTGACCTGCATCCAGCTTAGATAAGCGTGTTCCAACATTGCCACGTAAATCAATCACATTTAAATCAGGGCGCTGTTTTAAAATCTGACATTTACGGCGTAAGCTCGATGTGCCAAGTGTTGCGCCTTGTGGTAAATCATCAAACTTTGCATAATGGTTAGAAACAAAAGCATCAAAAGGGTCTTCACGCTCACAAATGACCGCAAGCTCCAAACCTTCTGGTAATTGCATTGGCACATCTTTCATGGAATGAACGGCTAAATCTGCACGACCATCCATTAGAGCAGCTTCTAATTCTTTGACAAATAAGCCTTTACCACCAATTTTGGCCAAAGGTGTATCTAAAATTTTGTCACCTTGGGTTACAAAGGTAACCAATTCTACTTTTACATGCGCGTGTAATTGCTCTAAACGATCACGAATATGCTCAGCCTGCCACATTGCGAGCGGGCTCTGGCGAGTTGCTATTTTCAAGGTTTTCATCATTTCAGCTTTGCCAAACTTTTAAACACTCTAAACTTACTCTGCAATCGTAAAAATGCAAGTAAATTATCAAAATGATTTAAGCTTCCCATCAAACTATAAATTCTGCATCCGTTCGCGCAGTAACGGTAAGTGACGACGACTGACTGCCAAACGCTCGTCTAATTCGCGGCATCGTACCTGATACTGCCCAGAGGACACCATTTCCAACCCATCTAAATAATCTAGAGAAATTAAAGCATTACGATGAATACGAATAAATCGATCTGCGAACTCTGTTTCTAAATCTTTGAGCGTTTCATCAATAAGCACACTGCCATTTTTATGGCGTACAGTGACATATTTTTGATCTGCTAAAAAATAGTAAATATTTTCAACAGGAATTAGCTCCAAACCTCGATAGGTTTTTGCAGCAATTTGCTGTCTTTGCACTTTTTCTTCCATGAGTTCTTTTTTTTCTAAGTGAGTTAATTGAGCTTGAGTCAGTTTAGTGACACTCTCCAAAACCGTTTCCAAATCATCCTTGGCAATTGGTTTTAATAAATATCCTTTTGCTTGAGATTGAATGGCTTGCAAAGCATGTTCATCAAATGCCGTACAAAATACGATTGCTGGCGTCGGATTAAAATGTGCTAAATGCTGCGCACAGCTTAAACCATCCATTTCTGGCATTTGAATATCAAGCAACACTACATCTGGCTCGAACTGCTGAACCATTTCCAATGCCTGTTGACCATGTTGCGCTGTTGCAATAACCTGATGCCCAAGTTGCGACACCAATCGTGATAAGCGTTCCACTGCAAGCGGTTCATCATCACAAATCAGGATGTCCATTGCTCCTCCTTACCCAAATATATCGTCTTTATTTTAATGAATTTCCCAATCATCTATTTTTATACTGATATTGGATTACCATTGTAAATAACCCATTCCCTGCATAATTCCGAAAATAAACAGAATCGCCAAAATGTGCTTTTAGACGCTGTTTTACATTTTCTAAAGCAATTCCATGCCCTTCTCTTACTTTTATTCTATCTTGTAAAAATGGGTTGGTAATGACTATGTTGACTTGATTTTGCAATATTTCAACCAGTATGCCGATCTTGGCATCGATAATCTTTTGCTCAACCCCATGAAAAATACTGTTTTCAATTAAAGGTTGTAAGGTTAATAAGGGAATTTTGACCTGATCTAATAACAAGGGTTGTTGAATATTCCATTCCACATTTAAACGATCTCCCAAACGAATTTGCTCTATTGCAATATATTGTTGAGATAACTGTATTTCTTCTTTTAAGGTCACGAGCTTTAATTCTTGAAAACTGGCTCTAAACAATTTGGATAAATCTATCAGCATTTGTTCAGCTTTATCAGGATCAATCGCAATTAAACTCACCACGCTATTTAAACTATTAAATAAAAAATGTGGATGAATACGTGCTTGCATGGCCTGAATACGCGCATTCAATTCACTGTTTTGCTGCAATACTGCTTGTTCACGGATATACAAGTAGCGTAAACAAAATGCGCCCAGTAATACCCCATAGCTGACATGCAAAATAAGATTATGCGAAATGTCTTGGATGGAAATATTTTGTAAAGAAAAATGCGTCCCCCAATAATGAATAATATTTAGAACCAGTGTTGTACACAGCACAATCGCCTGTAAAAGGATAAAACTGAATATTGAAATAGATAAATAGGTATATTGCGAGAGCCTCTTTTCAAATACATCCTGAAAAGCTGCAAAGGCCAATAATATCCAATTAATATATAAAATATATTCTAAAACATGCCAAAGATTTAAATTGCCCCATGATTGTGCTTCGGCCAATGCCAATAAAAAAGCCAATACATTACTAGAGATAAATAATTCGAATAAATACTTGCGATGCCCCATTTTGCTAAAAAAATAAGACTGATAAAAACCGCGCCCAGATTTTATTGATGAATGATTGCGCTTTACTTCGGCAAGTGAGGCTGAATTTGTTATACTGCGTTTAGTTCTACTGCTTTTTTTCCTACTGAGCCGATATGACCACATCTTCTAATTCCTCTAATCCGTCACAAGCCCAAACTTCAGGCATGTGGGGCGGTCGTTTCTCTGAAGCTACTGATGCCTTTGTTGCTGAATTTACTGCATCAGTTCAATTTGACCAACGCTTTTATAAACAAGATATTGCTGGCTCGATCGCACATGCGACTATGTTAGCAAAAGTTGGTGTCCTTACAGAACAAGAACGTGATGACATTATCAATGGTTTAAACACAATTAAAGCTGAAATTGAAGCAGGTCAATTTGAATGGCGCATTGATTTAGAAGATGTGCACATGAATATCGAATCTCGTTTAACTCAGCGTATCGGGATTGCAGGTAAAAAATTGCATACCGGTCGTAGCCGTAATGACCAAGTTGCCACAGACATCCGTTTATATGTACGTGACGAAATTGATGCGATTTTGACTTTACTGGAAAAATTACAAAAAGGCATCTTGGGCTTAGCAGCGAACAATACTGACACCATCATGCCAGGCTTTACCCATTTACAGACTGCACAACCTGTGACTTTTGGTCATCATTTGATGGCGTGGTTTGAAATGTTGGTGCGTGACTCTGAGCGTTTAATCGACTGCCGTAAACGTGTCAACCGTATGCCTTTAGGTTCAG
Source organism: Acinetobacter sp. 1125_18A (assembly GCF_052824985.1). Classification (NCBI taxonomy): domain Bacteria; kingdom Pseudomonadati; phylum Pseudomonadota; class Gammaproteobacteria; order Moraxellales; family Moraxellaceae; genus Acinetobacter; species Acinetobacter sp. 1125_18A. The sequence goes on along the minus strand of NZ_VTDG01000024.1, from coordinate 15,283 downwards.
CTGCGCTTGCTGGAACAACATATCCTATTGATCGTGCTTATACTGCGGAATTGTTAAACTTTGAAGCCGTTGCTGAAAACTCTTTAGATGCGGTCTCTGATCGTGACTTTGCGATTGAATTCAATGCTGCTGCATCTTTAATCATGATGCATTTATCACGTATGTCAGAAGAAATGATTCTTTGGACCTCTGCACAATTTAAGTTTGTGAATATTCCTGACCGTTTCTGTACTGGCTCATCGATCATGCCACAAAAGAAAAACCCAGATGTTCCTGAACTGATTCGTGGTAAAACTGGCCGTGTCTATGGCGACTTAATGAGTCTGCTCACCCTCATGAAGGGTCAACCTTTGGCCTATAACAAAGACAACCAAGAAGACAAAGAGCCTTTGTTTGATGCGATTGATACAGTGCGTGGTTCATTGATGGCTTTTGCAGATATGATTCCTGCACTTGTACCAAATATTGAAATCATGCGTGAAGCGGCTTTACGTGGTTTCTCTACTGCAACAGACTTGGCTGATTACCTTGTAAAAAATGGCGTTGCTTTCCGTGATGCACATGAAATCGTAGGTAAAGCCGTGGCTTTAGGTTTGCAAGAATCGAAAGATCTTTCTGAATTAAGTCTTGAGCAATTACAACAATTCTCAGATTTAATTCAAGCAGATGTGTTTGAAAAAGCATTAACCCTTGAAGCATCTGTCAATGCGCGTAATCATATTGGTGGTACTGCGCCTGCACAGGTTGCTGCTGCAATTGAACGCGCTTATATCCGTTTAGAAAAACTTTATGCATAAGGAGTTTTGATATGACTCGACAAGTATTTTGCCGTAAATATCAAAAAGAGTTAGAAGGTTTAGACTTTGCACCCTTTCCAGGTCCAAAGGGTCAAGTGTTATTTGACACAGTGTCTAAACAAGCTTGGCAAGAATGGTTAAAACACCAAACCACGTTAATCAATGAAAAACGTTTAAACGTGTTTGAACCAGATGCAAAAAAGTTTTTAGAAGAACAGCGTGAAAAATTTTTGGATAATGATCAATCATTGGAAATGGCTGAAGGCTTAAAGCCTGAGTAATGTCCACAGCCTTGCAAGGCAAAAATCCAAAAGTGATGTGCATCTTATGCACATCTAAAAAATCCCCGTCAGGGGATTTTTTTATTGCTTCATCGTACAAGATGACGCGATCACATGAGCCTATAAATTTAATCTTATATATTTACTTTTCCCACGTATAAAAAAAGGAGTCTTGGAGACTCCTATAAAACTTAAAACACGGCAGTGGGTACATGCTGTGCAATCAATATACATTGATGGCATGGCTTAATATTGACCAAAGATACCGAAAACGCTGACCAATCACGACAAATTCAAGATTTCACACTACGCAACCAGTTCATTTCACTGAAGTTTTAAAAAGATCAGTAGATGTAATAAAATTCACGAAACCCAATTAGGCCACAGAATCATTGAGCTTTTGCGTATTTTCTTCAACCAATAGCGGTTTTTTCTCTACCCATTTGGCTGGAAAATATTTTTCTATGCTGGATGATAACCAGTTTGCAATTGGCTGAGGCAATTTCACACCTAAAGGATTCTGCTCTTGCAGATCCGCAGAAGAAATCACCCGTGTTCCCATCAGATAATCAAACCAAGGCTTAGTAACACACCAATTGGCATCTTGGTTTGAGTTCATGTGGTGATCATAATGCCAAGGAATCTTCTTCATCGCCCAATCTGGCTCTAAATGTGCACGGCGATGGATATAATAATAATTACACGCACTATAAAGCGATGCAGCAACCATTCCTTTCGAAATCGGGTAGAAAATCAAACTTGCCGCACCAGCAACCACCGCCAAAGAAACGATTTCATTTTTGGTCCGCCAATTTGAAATCCCTTCTACATAGCCATCATCATGAAAATCTTGTTTACGCACTTCACGATGGTGTTCCCAATGCGATTTCATACTGCGTGGCACTGGACTAAAACGTGGTTTTCCTGGGCGATGTTGACCATGTAAAATATAGTTATGCGCAACCCATTCAAAACCATTTGCGACGACCAATCCGACTAAAAAACCTTTTAACATAATCAATCCCTCTTGCTTATTGTGAATATAAAACATGCTGGGAAATAGGTATTGACATCAAAAAGTATTTTCATTGACAAATTACGACAAATTAAAATAGTATAATGTTTAAACTACAGCTGACGTAGATCACACAATAACAAGATGTGTAAATGATGCAATTAAAGGACTATGCGGGCTCGATATATGGCGGGCTTGGGCAATTACTCTATACTTTTAGTGAAGCTAAAGGTCTAAAGATCTCATCCAAACTACAACAGATTCAAAATGTTGAACGCTTTGACTATACCGTTTGGCGTGAAATCTTGGATGACATTCAATCACAAGTACAAAGCCCAGCTTTGGGTCTAGACATCTCTAAATATGTACAACCCAAACATATTGGCATCATTGCCTATATTGCACAATCTTGTGACACGCTTGGAGAGGCACTTACCCGCTACCATGATTTTCATCGATTGATTTATGATGGAAGCCCGCTGAAAGTTGAATATTATGATGAACAGCACATCTCGGTACGTTGGGAAAATCTACCCACCCATTTAACCACTCAAATTACTGATGAAATTGCGATGGCTGTGGTGATTCAGTTTTTAAGACAATTTATATCCGATGATATAAGTCTGTATCAGGTTAATTTTATTCATCCTCAACCTAAAAATAGCATGCTGTATCAAGCATTCTTTAAGTGTCCTGTGCTCTTTCAACAAGAAAAAGTCGAGCTGATCTTTCCCATCAGCGCACTTGCGATTTCTTTTAAACGCAGTGATCAAACTCTGCAAAAACTGCTGATGCAACAAGCTCAAGCCTTACTTGAAAGCTTACCCAATGCCACCCAGTTAGATGAACGCTTACAACAAAGTATTTTATTGGGATTACAAAAAAACAATTATCAAATCGAAGCGATTGCCAAACAACTGAATATGTCGATACGTCAGTTACAACGTCATCTACAAAGTCAGAACACCACTTATCAACAACGTGTTCAAGATGTCCGCCAATTATTGGCCTTTCAATATCTGCAAGATCCTCATTTAGGTCTGCATGAAATTGCCCTGCTTCTCAGTTACTCAGAACAAAGTGCTTTCCAACGTGCTTTTAAACAATGGACCGGCTTAACACCGCAACAATGGCGTCTTCAGCATCGAGAGTTTAAGTAATTGTGTATTAAATTTATCGATAAAAACAGCATGCTTCACCACTCTCACCACTCATTTGTTTAGCATTAAATAGCTGTAAAATATAATTTTTTAAAATAAAATCAGAACATTAGCCGATATTGATATGAATATTTTTTATTTGTGATTTTATTTTCATATTTTTAGACTATTATCTTTATACAGAAAATAAAAGTTGTATCCACCCCACGGTTATCAACTATCTAAAAATAGTCATATAACCCCATTCCGTGCAAAAAAATAATTTAGGAATCAATATGAATAAATATCTCGCAGAATTTATCGGAACCTTTTGGCTGGTGTTTGGAGGATGTGGTAGCGCAATATTTGCCGCTGCTTTTCCAGAACTGGGCATCGGTTTTGCTGGTGTTGCACTGGCATTCGGTTTAACCGTACTCACAGGCGCTTTTGCTTTAGGGCATATCTCAGGCGGGCATTTTAACCCTGCGGTCAGTGTGGGTTTATGGGTAGGTGGTCGTTTTAATGCCAAAGACTTAGCGCCTTATATTATCGCTCAAGTCATCGGTGGTATTTTGGCCGCATTTGTTTTGTATTTAATCGTACAAGGTCAGGCGGGATTCACAGGAACTGGTGGATTCGCCAGCAATGGTTTTGGTGATTTATCCCCTGGAAAATATTCTTTAGTCTCAGCATTGTTAATTGAAATCGTATTAACTGCCTTTTTCTTAATTATTATTCTCGGTTCAACAGATAAACGTGCACCTGCTGGCTTTGCCCCGATTGCCATCGGTTTAGCACTTACTTTGATTCACTTAATTAGTATCCCCGTCACCAATACTTCAGTCAATCCAGCTCGAAGTACTGCTGTGGCTTTATTTGCTGAAACAGCAGCATTGAGTCAATTATGGTTATTCTGGGTGGCACCAATTGTCGGTGCAATCATTGGGGCATTGATTTATAAGGTTGTGGGTAATGAGCCTCAATCCTAAATAGATTTTCAATGTAAAAAAACCTGCTTCGGCAGGTTTTTTATACATATAAACCAATGAATTAGAACATAACTAATTCAAAAATGGCTTAAAAATAAATATGGTCTTTAAAGAAATGGATTCTCTATTTCGCCTTCGCTTTGACGCGCAAGCTGTTCTGGTAGATCACTTTGCTTCTCTAAACTTGCTACAACTTCATTGAGATAGCTTTGTAAAAGCTTAGCCGCTTTTAAGCCAGCTTGATCTTTGGTGATCTGTAAATTGCCATAAATACTGACACAATCAGTTTGATTTTCTAAGGTTAAATCATGAATTGAATGTGATTCGGTGCCATTCTCAAACGGTTTAAACATTTTTAATTTTCTCAATTTTTTTCGATCTTATTTACAGTATAAATAGATTCTCAAAAGATACTGCACCATCAGTGCTGAATTATTTCAAAATTTGTAAAATATATTGCAACAACGCTTCGACCAATTGTTTCACCAAAGCATCTTTGGTTTCAGGATCGACTTTTGGTAATTGCATATCCGATGTAGCGGTTGAACTACTTTTTGGTTGGAACTGCTTTTGCAGTGCGGTGATTTTATCCTGACTGACCTCTTCTGCACATTGGCTTTCCGCATCCCAATGTGAGTACTCTATTTCTTTATTGACCTTGACCTGTTTTGCGTTCAAAGGCAATTTATAGGTATTGCGCTTTTGTTCTTCGGTCAGTTGTGGAAATAAATTCATTCCCAACTGTTCTTCTAAATAGCACACGCTGACCACTTTAACCTGAAGTGAATCATTATTTGGCGCATAGTACGCACCAATGATCCCGTGTTTAGGCAAGTAAATCGCTTTATAGATTGCGGTTGGAACAATCACACCCTTTCCAATGGTTTTTAGTTTTTTCCCAGAAAAAACTGGGCCAGTGACCACATAAACATCTTTCTTTTGCTTGGTGACAATTGCACGAGTTGCTTCTTCTAACTCACGCCAAACTTGTTGGTTATTTTTAGCAGCTTGCGGCACCATATTGGCCAAAGAAAAGCTGTCGAACTGTGATTCCTTATTGGGCATATCGGCATTGGGTGACATATGTTATACACGGTATAAATATATACTCAAAGATTAAATGACTTTCATTTAGAATAGAAAGTAACTAAAAGTTAATAATTGGGAATATTAGACTTACTTTAGAATTTCTCTTATGGCAAAAACAAAGGAAGGTGGAAATACCGTATCTCCATGTTCATTTGTAATACTGCCATTGTTTTCAATATTTAAACCTTGTTGAGCTAATCTCTTTTCATCAATTCCTTTTCTCAAGGCTTGAATAAATTGAAAAGATAATGTTTTTTTCTCACTATATTTTATGTTTTCTTCTAATGATTCATTTTTATTATTCTGAGTTAAATTTGATCCAACTTGTATATTCTTAAAAGCTGCATGAAGATTATCATTAATAACTTTCAATCTTTTAGCTTCATCAATAGCCATTTTAATTGTAGCTCTAATGCTAGGATCATTAATTAATGAAAGTACTTCCTCAATATTTGATCTATTTTTGGAAATATATCTTGTTGATCCATTAATAGCATTAGCATAAGCCTGAATAATATTCCTATAATCTACACCTTGTTCATTTCTTAAGCTCTGTGTTTTCATTCCTCCTAAATGTTCTAATCTTCGTCCAATTTCTGCTAATGAGAAGTCCCTCTCGCCATTTTCCCTAATCTCATTTAGGATCATCCATAATTTATCTAGATTTTTAACTTTTTCTTCTTTTTTAGCATTCTTTTTAATAGCTTCATATAATGCTCTCGCATCTTTAATTACGTCAACTCCATTAGGTATTAAATCACTCATTTGACTACTCTCCATGTTCTATAAACTTAAAATCAATAAGATTTTTAGGCTTTATTTCATTAAATTTTTCTAAGAAGGTTTGATCTATACCCAATGCTTTTAATGTAGTTCGTCCATCAATTAAATCATGAACATTATTTGCTCCAAATTTAGTATACAAAAACTGTGACATAGCATTCGCTATGAGTAATAAATCTACATCATTTAATAGAGAAAACTTAGGTTCAATCCCTGAATTCCTTAACATTCTGTCAAACATTCTAGCTCTTTCAAGATTAGGAAATTTCCACTTAATATTTAAATTTTCATAAATTATTGCTTTTGTACAAATGTAATTTAATTGGAAGAAATCATGTTCTTCTGAAAAAACTGCTTCTAAATTATCAAGTTTTCCAGCACTTACTAATGAAAATTCTTTCCCTCCTATTTTATTAATAAGATAAATACATTGCTCAGTGAGTACATATGCAGATTGAATACTCAAAGCAATCTCGTCAACTTCTAAGGTCAAAGCTTCCATCATTGTCTCTATTTTTTCTAACTCTCGTTGCTGATGAAATGGTTGTTTTTGACTCAAAGCTTCTGCATAAATATCAGTTAATATATCAAATTTAGACTGTGTAGTTTCATATTCAAAAGATACTTCCTTGAGTCGATAAATTAAATTATTAACATGTGCTTCTAAGCCAAATAAAAAAGCAGGCCCTGTTAAAAAAAATCTGCAGCGCGTGCAATTTGCAGCACCTCCGGGAATGGGTTGATATTTAGTGACATTAGAAGCTGCATCATAACTTTCCAATCCCTCATGGCATCTTTTAGCTGAAACAGAGCAAATTCCATGATCCATTACTAAAAAACCGATACTGCTACTGCGTGAAATTACATCTAAAGCTGTCGGCGAACTAAATGCAACTGCTTGTTCTAACTCTTTTCTACTTGCTTTCTTTATGAAACCAACCATTTCTATTTGTGATTTTTTTTGCCATTCCAACAAAGCCTCATCTATTTTTAAACTTACTGTTTCAGTATCAATTTTTGTATAATATAAAGTCATTATAATGGTTGCATGGCCAACAATTTTTGCTAAATATTCAGGTGGAATTCCTGACTCATACATTGCCGTGATCAATGTTACACGTAAAGTATGTAAATCGAATATTGAGGACTTTGGCCCCCCAGATTTTTCACGGGTTAAAATTAGCTTTATTGGCTCTCCAGAGATTAAAGATTGACCATTTTCTTTCAGCCTGCTCTCCAGCTCATCCATCAACCTCAACCACAATCCTCTTATTCGAACATCTGTTACAGGTAAATCTGGTCTGTAATGTGTAGCAGGATCACGAAATAAAAAATAATTTTTCCCCATTTTTTCTAAATCATCTTTATGCTTTGTTCTTTTTAGTTCGACAATATCTTTCCAAGATGTAGCCCCATTAACAGGATTGTATTTCTCTTGCCATTCCCTCATTTTGATGAATATATCTAATGCATCTTTTCTCTCCCATGGCATTACATATCCATTAACTACATTGTTAATATCGGCTGTTTTATTTGTATTAAAAAAAAATATAGCTCCTTGCGATCCATCCCTTCGATTATATTTACGAAAAATACCATTTTCTGTAATTGTATTACATAACTTAGGTGCATGTTTTTCTATATTTTTAATCCAAATTCCTTCATCTGTGTACCTGTAGGTATCCCCTTCACCGCTATCGACCATCCTGACTTGATATGTTCTAGCAGGTAATATTAATTTGATGACTAATACATATGCCCTTACTGGACACCACACAGCTTCATACTTATTTGAATTTGAGTAAGACTCTTAATCCGACATACATAAGTTGCTTGCAATATTTAGCTCTATAACGCTGATTAAGATCCATTTTTTCCCAAAAGTGCTTTGCTTGCCAATTGAGAATTTTATGATCAATAAATATTGTCAAAAATTCATCATATAGTGACAAGGTGACAGACTTTGGCATTGTAAGCTTCTATAAAGTAAATGAGGATTATAGTCCGTGGATATGTAGTCCTCAATTGTTGATATTTCTATTTTTTGAGCATTTAGTTTCAAATGACAGATTTATCATTAAAAATTGGTCAATTAATTCGTGAAAAGCGCGTTGAAAAAAAGTTAACGCAAGAAAAACTTTCGCTACAATGTGGAATAGACCGTAGTTATATGGGGCGTATTGAACGCGGTGAAGTGAATATTACTGTTGAAAAGTTATATGAAATTGCCATGGAGCTTGAAGTTGAAGTACAAGTACTACTCCCATAAGCAATTATTATTCTTCAGTAAATTAATGAGATATTTTAAATATGTCAAAAAATATTGATTTTCAAGACGAAAAAAATGAAGAGTGAAGTAAGTCCATTGTGGAAGAGCTGATGATAATTGCAGAGTTGGAGCAAAGACCGATTAAGCACTTTAAAACTGATAAAAATGGAATTTTTTATGCGGTACAAGAAAATTCTAAGGACCATTGCATATTCTCTTTTAATTGACCACTTATTCTCTTATAGACCTGCCCAGCTAAAATCTTTTAAACCTGACCAGACACTACAAATAGATCAAACATATCACAGTGAAATTGTTTAAAAAGAAAGCTTATTCATCCTATGATATGTACCATGATCTAACACTATTATTACAGTTATACCTAATTTAAAACATCTTCCATGAATTTGATGTTGGAATTAATACTTCTAATGTCATTTTCCAATTTCTGCTGATGCACAATAAAATATTTTTCTAGTGTTTTGTCATCTGCCAAGAGAGTCTGAATAAAATTTATATTGTTTTCTTTATCTTTAATTTGACCTAAGAATTCAGTCTTTTTTCTAAAAAAACTCTTTCAAGTTTTTGTTTTTTATATTTTGCTCTTAAATTGTCTAGTCGGTGTGTCTCTTTATAACTAAAGGCCCTTCTTGAAGATTGAGATACATCAACTTCCAAATAATAATATTTTACTAAAACTCTTAATCCTGCATACATTAGACGTCGATGTTGTTCAGCCTTTGAACTTTTACCCATGCCCATTTTTTCCCAGAAATGCTTGGCTTGCCAATTCTTAATTTCATGATTTGCAAAAATATCCATAAACTCATCGTATAAAGGTAAATTTACGGTTTTTCTCATGACAGGCTATCCTTCAGGTAAAAGAGGATTACAGTCCGTGGATATATAGTCCTCAATTGGTGATATTTCTGTTTTTTGAGCAGTTAGTTTCAAATGACAGAATTATCAGTTGCAATTGGACAATTAATACGCAAACAAAGAACACAACAAAGTATTACTCAAGAGTCTCTAGCGCTTCAATGTGGTATTGATCGAAGCTACATGGGGAGAATTGAGCGTGGGGAAGTAAATCTTACTGTCGAAAAATTATATGAAATTGCCTCGGTCTTAGGTATAAGTGCAAAAGAACTCTTACCTTAATACTTGATCTAGAAGCACTCAAATTTTTAAATAATAATCAAATATAGTCCGCTATATGTCTGATCAATAAGGCATGACCTGAGCCATTTTAAGAATATTCAGAAAGGATTACAGCAGTCGGTTCAGGCTTTGAATTGAAGAAAGTGCATCTATCGATGCCCTAGCAATTAATAAATATTTTTTGAGCAAACCCATATTTTATTCAGAATTTTGTATTGATTTAACGTCTTAACCAATCTGCTTGTGATATTTGTAATTTTTATACTTTGGGCCTATTAGGCTTACTTGTTGTCCTTTTTTAATACAATTCTACTTTGAGGGGGTTACACCGCCAAAGAGATAGCATCAAAGCAGTTGATTCAGCTTCGTCTGATGGAGTTACTAAAACGTATCGATGCTGATGCAAGTTACCAAATCGATAGCGGTACGGTCGATAGCCTACAGCTGTTGAAAAAAATTGTTGAATCAGGTGGAGGAAAACTCCGTCTTCATGTTTACCTATTTGACGGCTCATATCACGGCTTTAAGATATGAGGTAATATTACCATCCGCATAACTATAGCTGCGTAATGAGGGATTATTTTGGCAATGATAGACTTCAATCAAATTCGAGCTACACCTAAGAGTAAAAATAACAGCTTTGAATCGCTCGCGATTCAACTTTTTAAAGCACATTGTAAATCACCACAAGGTTCTTCGTTCTTTAGTTTTTCGCGGCGATGGCGGTGACGGGGGTGTAGAAGCTTATTACAAAACCCCCACAGGAGATATTCTAGGAATTCAAGCAAAATACTTTTTTAAGCTTGGCAATAGTGAATTTGGCCAGATCAAAAAATCATTAATCACTGCATTAAAAAATCATCCAACATTATCTGAATACTGGATTTATATACCATTTGATCTAACAGGTAGAGTTGCAGAAGGAAAAAGAGGAAAAAGTGAAGTTGAAAAATTTGAAGAATGGTGCGAAGACATCAAAACTCAAAAACCAAATCTTCATATAAAACTGGTTACGGCTGAAATATCTAGACAGCAGATATTAGAAATAGACAAAAGTGGTGGTTTTACAGCCTACTGGTTTAACGAGAATACATTAACATCTCAGAAGATACAAAACTGTATTGACTCAGCATCCGCCTTCGCTGGTCCAAGGTATTGCAGTGATTTAGATATAATTACAGAAGCCCATGATGCTTTAGAAGCTTTTGGAGAAGTTTATGATTTTAAACAGTGGCTCGTTAATATTTGGAAACCATTAAAAATCAACTTCAGAACAAAAGCTCAATATTCAGAAAAGGTATTCTCCCAGACACCTGAAAGCGAGAGAGTACAGGCCATACAGCTACTAGAAGTACTTCTAGAGAAAATTTCTAGTAAGCACAGCATTATTGACCAAACGGTTATTTGTTCAACTTTAGATATCATAAGATCACTTAAGCCGCTCTGTGAAAATGCTATAAGACAGCAAGAGAAAAAGTTTTTTGCAGAACACGGTGAAGGTAGTGATACGCCTTCATTTAGACAATTTCAGGCTGAATATATGTGTGTATTCCCTGCAGAGAAGCTAGATGCCTCAAGGGAATTACTTGCTTCGATAATAGATATTGAAAATTCCCTCAACAGCCCTCTGATTCAGTCCTGCCACGCTCGATCTTTCCTACTAACTGGCCCAGCTGGTGCAGGCAAGACACATTCTATCGTAAGTTTTGCGAAGAGAAGACTCGATAAAGGCGCTCATACTCTGGTGCTATTTGGGGAAGATTTTGATAACGCGGAGCCCTGGGATGTAGTAAGAAGCAAATTAGGCTTTGGATCCGATGTTGGTCGAGACAAATTACTATCTTGTCTTCAAGCGAGTGCTCAAGCCAATAACCATTGTTTTGTTATTGCTATCGATGCGTTAAACGAAGCAGCAAAGGCAAGAAAGTGAAAAAACAAACTGCCAGAATTAATCCAACAACTAAATGAATATCCTCGTATCAAGATTGTTGTGTCTAGTCGCGATATATATGCCAATTTAGTTGTTGATGAACGATTCCCTGGCTATGCATATAGTCATATTGGATTCACTAGGAATTTTCACGATGTCCTCTCTTTGTTCTCTCAACGCTACGATGTTGAAAGTGAGATAACACCTATTTTTACAGATGAGCTACGAAACCCTTTACTTCTACATTTGGTCTTCAAAACTCACAAGTCGGAGAACTCTTGTTCTCTTGATGTATCGACTAGTGGCTTCTCAACCATTTTTTCTAAACACCTCAAGCAAATTGATAACTTATTGAGAGAGCGATTAGACTATGTTAGTCCTAAAAATATCGTTAGAGCGGTAATGAGCAAATTGTCTGGTGTTCTAGCTCATTCAGAAACCCAAACTATAAATTGGGAAACTGCCGTAAATACAATTAAACCAATTCTAGGAAATGAGCTACTTCCAGAAAGGTTTATTGATGAGCTAGTTAAAGAGCAACTGCTAATTTTATCAGCAACTGACGATGAAAATTTTCTTATTAGATTTGGTTATCAGAGGTTTGGAGATATGCTGCGCGCATCTTCAATAGTTCAATCCTATCAAGAAACTGGCAATAGTGATCTGTCAATCCTTGCAGAAAAGCTGACGATTTTAACAGATATGGAGAGTGGCGTCTTAGAAGCTCTTGCAAGCATTCTCCCTGAAGAGATCGGTATCGAAATCACTGATAACCGCTTAGGCTTAGATAACGATTTAGCACATAGCCTTTTTGTAAAGTCACTAACTTGGCGTTCAAAGAAAAGTGTTACCCCTGCTATTAAAGAACATATGGTTGGGGCATTAAGAACGGGCGGCTTGTGGCAGACAGTTTTTGAAAGCCTATTCCAACTATCTATAGTTCCATGCCATTATCTTAACGCAGAAAGTTGGTTCAAAGATTTTCAATGGGGACAAGACTCTCCATCAAGAGATACTTACCTTTCTGTCGCCTTATCAGAGTCATATAATAAGAAAGGTGCAATTTGGTTTCTGATTGAAGCTTTGGAGAAAATAGAAGCAACCAATTGGCCCGAAGAAAGTTATAAATTAGCATCCTCGGCTTTACTTTGGTGTTGTTCAGCTACGGATCGACGAGTCAGAGATCAAGCAACAAGATGCCTTAGCTTGCTTTTTAAACAATACCCTGTGATATGCCTGCATGCAGTAAACACGTTTACTGGGTGTGACGACGACTACATACTTGAAAGCCTGATTCAGGCTATGTATACGTCCAGCTTGCTTTCACCTGAGTCAGCTGAGGACTTTGTACTGCCATTAAATAGATATATTGGAGCAAATAGAGGTTCAAATAACATTTTAATTCGCGAGCACTCCCAGCTATTTAGGCAGGAGCTTGTGAAACTAGGGATTGAAGAAGACAGAATATCAAATCAATATGTTACTCCTTCTCTGCCATTAATATGGCCTATTCTAAGCGATGTGCAGACCTTGCTTACACTAGAAAATTTGCCCTCAAACATGTGCCTATGGGGTGATCAATTAGGTCCTGACTTTTGGCGCTATGTAGTTGAACCAAGACTTAGAGCCTTTGACCTACAATCACAGAACATAACTCTTGAGAATATTGCCTGCTGGATTATGAGAGAAGCCGAATATATCGGCTATCCCGGATATAGTAGTGGATCCCTCAAGCATGACTTGGCAACTCTTCATAAATATGGAAGAGGAAGAGCAAAACCCGGCTATGCAGAAACCATCGGCAAGAAATGTTATTGGGTTGCTTTTCATCGATTGATAGGTCTATTGGCTGCCAATATAGCAACGACCCAATCTCGTTGGGAGCCACAATTAACCTCTGATAGATTCTGGTCGTTAGAACTTAGAAAGGTTGATATATCAGACATAAGAGATTTATCATCAAAGCAAAAGTACCCTCTTAGAAATCTAATAATACAAGAGCTTGAGCTGCCAGAAAGTAATGTGGACTATTGGTTGCAGACTGATGATTATTTCGTTGCAAGCAACGTACTTGTCTTGAATGACGAGAGTAGTACAACTTGGATTAACTTGAGTTTTTATTCAGAGGTTCACGCTAAGCGAGATGAGGACGACGTCTCGTTCGACGCTGAAAGCTTCCTTGGTATATCTAGTTATAACGGCTATTTTGTTGACCCTAGCAACACTGAAGCATTCGAACTCCACAATCATAGTAATGACCACTGCTACCGTGTCTACTTAGCGGAGTACCCTAGAAGCCCAGCTTTCAAGCAATGTATTGCTGAACAAGATACGACTATTTCAGATGACCAGCGAATATTCTCTAGCATTCAACTATTGAGAGGTGGGGAGTGGCAGTACGATTACTCAAGCAATGTTGAACAAATCTCTATTAATATGCCTTGTCCTGATTTAATTGAGAAGATGAACCTTAGCTGGGATCAAGACAGTGAATGGCTCGATGAAAACCAAGACTTGGCTGCGTTTAGTCATAACATTGATAGAAATTCTTCTTTGTTTATTAGGAAAGACACCTTAGATAGTTACCTATCTAAGTTTGGTAAATCTTTGGTATTTTCGCGTTTTGGTAGAAAACAGATCAGCCAAGGTTTTGCCAACGATGCAAAATTAGTGGAAGTCACTAGTAGGTACGTTTACATGCCGAGCGATTGCTCTTTAAAACGCATTAGCGAAGAAATCGAATACTTGGGCTTTGAGCCCCGCAAAGAACCGGAGTAAAATTTCTGGAAACTGGATGTTCATCACAGTGGTTATTACACATGTTTAAAGCAATCTGCCAGCAAAACTGCGAGAAAACGGCAACAGCTTTCAGGATTGATTAAACTGTTCTGGCTAGAATCTGATGGTATTTACGGCTATCGCAAGATTCACTGTGATTTGAAAGATTTTGGTGAAAGTTGCGGGATTAATCGAGTACATCGACTAATGAAAGCAGATGGTCTTAAATCGCAGCGCGGTTACCGTAAACCTAGACCTCATGCTGGTACTCCTGCCGTCGTTGCGGTAAACACTTTAGATCGACAATTTAGTCCAACTCAGCCCAACCAGCTGTGGGTGACTGACTTTACATATATTCGTACTCATGAAGGATAGTTATATCTCACAGTTGTAATTGATCTGTTTTCACGTCTAGTTGTTGGTTGGTCTATAAAATCCAGAATCATGACAGATTTGGTTTTAGATGCATTATTGATGGCACTATGGCCGAGAAAGCCAAAGAATAAAGTTCTGATCCCCTCTGACCAACGTAGTCAATACACTAGCTATGAATGGCAAGCATTCCTTAAACAACATAATCTAGAATATAGTATGAGCCGCAGAGGAAACTGTCATGATAATGCTGTTGCTGAGAGCTTCTTTCAGTTGCTGAAGAGGGAGCGTATTAAGAAGAAAATTTACGTATCTAGATCAAATGCTCGAACGGATATATTTGAATATATTGAAATGTTTTATAACTCAAAACGAAGACATGGTTCCAATGGTCAACGTTCTTCAGTAGATAATGGAAAGACCCATCAAATAGATGGCTATATGTGTCTAAAATTATGGCGGCTATTCTCCCCTGCACTTTAGGTTTGATTTACGTTCGATTGGATGTGGCATTGAGTATCGATTATCGAGTATCGAGTATCGAGTATCGAGTATCGAGTATCGAGTATCGAGTATCGAGTATCGAGTATTGAGTATTGAGTATTTGAATCAAACCAAATCGATAGATTCTTAGAGTAGTTTTATTCTTTAGAGAATTTTATTGCTATATAGATCTTAAG
>NZ_VTDG01000023.1:0-40534 GCF_052824985.1 Acinetobacter sp. 1125_18A | reverse complement strand
CTCTGACAGCGATTCTGACTCTGACAGCGATTCTGACTCTGACAGCGATTCTGACTCTGACAGTGATTCTGACTCTGACAGTGATTCTGACTCTGACAGTGATTCTGACTCTGACAGTGATTCTGACTCTGACAGTGATTCTGACTCTGACAGTGATTCTGACTCTGACAGTGACTCGGACTCTGACAGCGATTCTGACTCTGACAGTGACTCGGATTCTGACAGCGATTCTGACTCTGACAGTGACTCGGATTCTGACAGTGACTCGGACTCTGACAGTGACTCGGATTCTGATAGCGACTCTGACTCTGACAGCGATTCTGACTCTGACAGCGATTCTGACTCTGACAGCGATTCTGACTCTGACAGCGATTCGGACTCTGACAGCGATTCTGACTCTGACAGTGACTCGGATTCTGACAGTGACTCGGACTCTGACAGTGACTCGGACTCTGACAGTGACTCAGATTCTGACAGCGATTCTGACTCTGACAGCGATTCTGACTCTGACAGTGATTCTGACTCTGATAGCGATTCGGACTCTGACAGCGACTCGGATTCTGACAGTGACTCGGACTCTGACAGTGACTCGGATTCTGATAGCGACTCTGACTCTGACAGCGATTCTGACTCTGACAGCGACTCGGACTCTGACAGCGACTCGGACTCTGACAGCGATTCTGACTCTGACAGCGATTCTGACTCTGACAGTGACTCGGATTCTGACAGTGACTCGGATTCTGACAGCGACTCGGACTCTGACAGCGATTCTGACTCTGACAGCGATTCTGACTCTGACAGCGATTCTGACTCTGACAGTGACTCGGATTCTGACAGTGACTCGGATTCTGACAGTGACTCGGACTCTGACAGTGACTCGGACTCTGACAGTGACTCGGATTCTGACAGTGACTCGGATTCTGACAGCGATTCTGATTCTGACAGTGACTCGGATTCTGACAGCGATTCTGACTCTGACAGCGATTCTGACTCTGACAGCGATTCTGACTCTGATGACACTACAGCACCAGATGCGCCAACTGCAGATGTTGTTAATAATGGAACGCAAGTTACAGGTACAGCAGAACCAGGTTCAACAGTGGCAGTTAAAGACCAAGGCGGCAACGTATTGGGTACAGCCGTTACCGATGAAAATGGCAACTACACAGTGGATCTAACCACACCATTAACCAATGGTGAAGTGGTAGACGTGACTGCAACAGATGCTGCGGGCAATGAATCTGAACCTACTGAAGCAACTGCTGATGACACTACAGCACCAAATGCACCAACTGCAGATGTTGTTAATGAAGGAACACAAGTTACAGGTACAGCAGAACCAGGTTCAACAGTGGCAGTTAAAGACCAAGGCGGCAATGTATTGGGTACAGCCGTTACCGATGAAAATGGCAACTACACAGTGGATCTAACCACGCCATTAACCAATGGTGAAGTGGTAGATGTGACTGCAACAGATGCTGCTGGCAATGAATCTGAACCTACTGAAGCAACAGCTGATGATACTACAGCGCCTGATGCACCAACTGCTGAATTTAATGATGCAGGTACAACTGTAACAGGTACGGCAGAACCAGGTTCGACAGTGACAGTTAAAGACCAAGGCGGCAACGTATTAGGCACAGCAGTTGCCGATGAAAATGGTAACTATACAGTGCCAGTGAATCCAGGTGACATTGCTAATAATGAAGTAGTGGATGTGACTGCAACAGATGCTACAGGTAATGAATCACAACCAACAGAAGCAACAGCACCATTGTATTTAGATGCAATTAGTGATGTAGCAACTGTTCTAAGTGAAATTACACCTGTAGTAACTAACCCTGACATTCCTGGTGGTGCATTAGTCACCTTCCCATCATTATCATTGATTGGTCCAATTATTGACTTGAAAGGTCAAACACCAATTACAGTTACCGTACCTGAAGGTGGTATTGCATCGTTTGATGTATCTTTTGGCGGTGTTTTATTCGGTGGCGGTATTGGTTCATATGACCTTAATATTCTTCGTTATAACGAGAATACTGGTGGATACGAACCGTACAGCAAAATAGATAATGCTGGAATTATGATTGGATTCATTGGTGGAGTCATGGGTGGAGGAGCATCTATTGATAATCTACCTGAAGGACAATATGCACTTGTACTAACTCCAGGTGAAGGTGTACAAGTAACTGGAATTGGTATTGCTAGTATCTCAGTTACTAACGAAGTGTTGAGTGATTATGGTGATGTCGTTGCGAAAGGTAATGTGATTACAGCAAACAATCCTGAAAATCCAACGGATGTAGCTGATGTGATTCATGCCGGTCAAACAGCAACAGTTATTAGTGTTGCAAATGAAGATGGTGTAACAACTGCTCTACCACAAAACAATGAAGCATTTACACGTATTCAAGGTGAATATGGTGAACTGTTTATTGATAAGAATGGTAATTATGAATACATTCGTGATTTCACCATTCCAAATAGTCTAGGTAAAGTAGATAGCTTCACTTACACCATTAAGGACAGCGATGGGCATCAAGATACAGCGACTTTAAATATTCGCATTGATACAAATGATCTTGATATCACATGGCCTGAAGATCCAACTCAAGATGGTGTAGTAGAGTTGACGGCAACTGATAATACAGCAGCAGCTGCGATTACTTTAGTTCCATCAACTAATACAACTGTTGATACGGGTAGTATGGCTGCAAGTAGTACGAAACCGTTATTTGGTGCTGCTACTTCGGTTGCTGGCAGTGATACGAGTGATGTAATTAATGTCGCTGCAAATACCGCTGCATCGATTAATTTCTCTGTAACTACACAAGGTGGTATCTTCAATAGCTCTGCTAATGGTGATACTTTCAGTTATCAAGTACAAAAACTTGTGAATGGTGTTTGGACAGCTCAACCTGGAGCATCAGCTTCTGTTGTACATTCATCACCAATCTTAGGTGATGCTGGCGGTACTGTGTTGATCAGCGGCTCTTACCAGGTTTCTGCATCAGATACTACTAGCCAATGGCGTGTTGTGTTTGGTAGCACAGAATCTAATATTCCTCTGATTGCTGGAACGAATACAACTACTGTCAACACTACAGTAAATGCTACTTTCACACATTATGACCAATTTATTGATAATGGTGCGACAGTAACGGCTACAGGTAACTTGTTAACAGATGATTCTGGTAATGGTGTAGATGTAACAGGTGGCGCAAGTACAAAAGTATTTGTAGAAACCTCACCTGGTACATATGTACAAGCGAATGGTCAAACAATTGCGGTCGAGGATGGTACATTCGTTGTTTCAGCAAATGGAACATACACGTTCACAGCAAATGGTTCTGCGACTTCTGGTGATGTCGCTACACTGAACTATAAACTGATTGCTGCGACTGGGGATGAAAGTACACCTGCAACATTGACTGTGAATATTGGTAGTGAGGCCATAAGTACTGCTAGCCATGACATTATTACGACTGGAGCAGGAGCGGATACAGTTGTCTATAACTTACTGAACGCCACAGATTCAACGGGTGGTAATGGTAAGGATGAGTGGACTGACTTCAATTTGGCACAAGGTGATAAAGTTGATGTTAGTGCATTATTAGATGGTGCTAATGCTGACAATATTGCGAATTATGTATCTGTGAGTTCTGACGGTTCGGGTAATACTGTGATTAGTATTGACCGTGACGGTACTGGAAATGCCTATAACTCAACAGATCTCATTGTGCTGAAAAATACAGATACAACACTGGATGAGTTGTTAAATAATAATCAATTGCTGTTTTAATTGAATGTTATTGATATAAGTTTATAAATAGAGGAGAAGGCATAAGTGCCTTCTCTTTTTTATTTTTTTAAGATAAGTATTGTCTTGCCCAGAAATAGATTGATCGTTATTTTATATACAAAAATTAATGAGTTTCATCAAAATTTTTATATTCTAGGGACGTATATAGTTTACGTTTATTGTAATTTTCTACAAATTCTGCAATCATTCGGCTAGCTTCTTTATGATCTTTCACTTTATAAAGTAAATGTTCATTTTTTAGAATTCTCTTTGCCTGTTCAGTTAATACAGTCCTAAATTATCATGTTCATGATAATCCATTATTTCTCTAGATTAGGTTTTAATTGATCAAAGACAGATAATTAAAAAACTAATCTGAAATCGCTCTACATTATTTTACTAGGGTTCTTATTAGACTATCCAAAGTTAATTTTATAATGTGTCAACTTAATTTATGGAAAGCATTAATTTAAATAATAATCTTAGTGGAAATAAGTTTTTAATTAAGGTTTTGATTGTGAATTATTTTTCTTAGCAATGATTGAAATTCTTTTTTCTCAGAATTTTTTTTATCTGAGTTTTCAAGAGTTTTTAATAAAGTTTCTAATATCTGCGGGTCATAATGAGAAGATCTTTGCTCGCTTTCTTTCCAATAGTACAACTGCCAATTATTTAGATTAGAAATTTGTCGATCTCTATTACCAAGATTCTCAAGAAAGGTACGCATAAAGAGCGTACCTTTTAGATATTGATCATGAAAAACAAGTTGTCCATCTGTATATTTTGTCTGTAGCAATATAAGTGGCAAATCAAGTTGCCCATTAGATGTATCAATAAGTGTAGTGAGACGGCTCCATAATTGAGAGGTTTTATAGGTACGTTTCAATATAAGTTTGTCAAAATTCTCTATATTTTCAGGTAAATTTCTCTCCCCATAAGCTCCAATTTTTCCTTTTCTAATCATTCCTTCTGACCATGCCGCTAAGCTTTCTGTAAGCCAAGGTTGCTTAAACATGGTATATCCATAGGTATAAAGATGAAATAGTTCGTGGGCAACTATAGAAGAGTCAGTAGTTAGATTTGGAATATTATTACTAATTAGAACAACTAAAGCACATGCATTCTCTTTTAATGGATTATTGTTATGTCGATGTGGCTCATCATAAGCTAGGCCGAGCCCATTTAATTTTTGTATTTGTATATCAATATATTTTACGGAATTTTTATATCGTGGGGCATTAAGTGGATCTTGGTAGCCTAAAGAGGCCCAAGCTTGCCGTATGGTATTTGCTTGAATAGCAATATTCTCTATATAGTCTGGTATACTATTTTTGTTTTTATCCAATTGAAATATTAAAGCATTTTCCCCAGAAGTGGTATAAAAAATGCGGAGATTTTTATTGCCATAATAGACTTGATTAAGTTGGCCTACTACAGCAGGGCTACTTGAAGGGCAATCTGTTTTTGCATGGGCATAAATAGAAAAATATAACGATGAAAATAATATGATTAAGCTTTTATTTGAAGATATGCTCATGATTGAATAGCCTGAAAAAGTGCTTGCCATTTTCCAGCGAATTGTTCTTGATCCTTTAGGTGAGTGCAGGCATATGCTGCTTCACTAAATTTTTGGCGTTTTTGCTGATCTTTAAGTAAATCAATGACTTTTTGAGCAAATAATGCCTCATCTTCAAAAGGAATAAGATATCCATTTTCACTATCGTGAATCATGTCTGATGGACCGTAATCAATATTATAACTAATGACTGGACAACCATGACATAATGCTTCTAAAACCGCCATGCCAAAACCTTCTGAACGGCTTGAAAAAAGAAATAGACTTGCTTGATCGTATAAACTATCTGTATTTTCATTATAGCCCATTAATTTAATATGATCATTTAACTGATAATTATCGATTTCATTTTGCAGAAAAACTCGTTCTCCGCCGAAACCATAAATATTTAAGTAAGCATTAGGTATTTCCTTTATGACCGCTTTAAATATTCGAATAAGGCTATCCAAGTTCTTGGCTTTGTCATAACGTGCTATGGTTAAACAGGATAGGGGATTACGATCAGTAAACTCTACATGCTTGATAGATTTCTCATAAATATGTGGGATAACGAATAATTTTCCATGCATACCAAAACGTTTTTGAATATGTTCTTTCTGGCGTTCAGTTAAAATCACCAATGCATCTAGTTCATCGCTATGTTCAAAATAGCTACGGTAATGACGATTAATACTGGCTCGATAAATATCTGGTCCATTTAAATGAGTCGCATGGATTGTTCCAATAAAACGCATATTTTTTTGTTTGATGTGTCTAAGCGGTTCATAAAAATGAATGGCACGATCAATAAGAATATTCATTAAATCATTTGTATAATTTTGTGATAATTTTAAAAACCAGTATTGAATAAGTTGGGATTCTAGATCAAATACTTCTGTGATAACACTATTTTCATCTAATAAAAAAATGTTTAAAAGAATATTCTTCTTTTTCTCATTTAATTGGTAATTCTTAATAATTACAGGATAGCCTTTAATATGAAAATATGTTTCTGTTATAACTGTTTGAGTTTCTAAACTTATAATTTGAATACAACTAAGATGACCATAGCTATCATAAATAAGCCGCCCATTTTTTATACCTTTTTGAAATGTATTCACATAACGTAAAGTAAGTGAGTCCTATTGTCTTATTTCATAAAGATAATTTTTATTTTTTTTGTCATGAAATCTTTGATTAAAAGTATCAGGAATCTGTGTGTTTGATATATTTTCATTAAACATCTTTTTATCATTTTTATGATATTTCTTTTCAGCAAGTCGTAAGGGGGTTCCTTGTAGATCTCCATATAAATTAAGATAACCAATAGAGGGTGGGGCAAGGTTACTGGAAATCAAGTTCCAGTAATTCTGCGCTAGTGAACGATCATAATCAGTAGTTATAATGATTGGATTAATACCTAATTTTTCGTTTAATATTTTTGCTCGTTTTAATAGTGCAAAAACAAGACCATTTTTTTTCTCATCAATTTTAGGAAATAAAAAGAAATAATGATTTTTCATAAATAAAATCTTCTGTAGTTTTTTGATTAATAGGATGAATTTTCAATGGGAATAGATTTTAATAAATCATTTTTTGTAAAAATTAGAGGTTTATATTCTTTTATTTTATTTGATTGAATTTGCTCTTCAAGTTTGTCAATGAAAGAAAGAGGATGATTAAACATCAACCCACTTAAATCATTTTTATGAAATTTCCACCATTTTAAAGCACTTAATTTATGAATTACATCATCGTTAAACCTTGCTCTAATGATTTTTGCTGGATTGCCTCCAACAATCATGTAAGGTGGGACATTTTTCGTGACCACACTATTACAGGCGATAATTGCACCATCACCAATGGTAATATTGCTTTTCAAAACTACATCTGCTCCAATCCATACATCATTTCCTATGCTGACATTTCTTTTGGTTCTTTGAAGATGAGTTAGTGTTAGTGGATCAGTATCATGGTAGTGTTCTGAGTAAAAATGTGGTGAGGTAGATATCCATTCAGTAAAATGATGCGCCCCCATGATTTTGATATTACTAGCTAGGCTAGAGTAACGGCCAATGGAAACTCCATAGCCTAAGTTTGATGAAGAATAAGAAAATGAACCAATTGTACATAAACTTAAAACATTATTATAAAAATTATTATTTCCTTCAATTTCAAGGTTATTGTTTAAGCTAATTATCTTTTGAGGATTCCTTTTAAGCAAAAACATATTAATATTTAACTCATGAAGTTTTCTTTCAATTTTAGAAAATTCAATTTGAGTAACTTCCTTCGATAAAAAACTGTTATGGTCACTCATAATTAACCCTCAAAATGTAGATAATAAGCGATATATCCTGATAAATTATGCTCTTGATCATCAATACGTGTTCGGAATCGATCATGTCTGACATAAAATGAATTTAAGACTTGATCTGGTTTTTTCATATACATTGCTACTTCTGGATAGAAAAATCCTGTACGTTGAAATTCGACTCTTAAAGTAATAAGGGATTTTAAATCTTCAAATTTTGATAGATTAAATAAATCTTGGTATTCTTGTTTATTTAATCGAGCAACCATTTTATATGCTGACATCATCATTTCTAGAAGTGTCGCATAAGCTGTTTTTCTATTCTTAATAAATTTCATGTGATCTAAGTAGTTTCTTATACCAAATTTATAATATTTTTCATCTGGACAGATTTTTGTTAACTCATTTGTACAATAGCTTAACCAATGGTCGTGATATTTTTTATATGATTTTGAAATGAATTTTTCAAAATTTAATTTCACTGTATTCAAAAGTATTTCATTTTTATTTATTTGATATAGTCGCAATAATGCTAATGCTGTCTCACCATCATAATAAATAATACGAAACTTTTCTTTAATGATTAAAGTAGGGTATTCTAATATATGAATAGTTTCACCTTTTTCATCAATCATTGTTAAAATTCCATTTGCTAATTTTTCTGCATATTTTTGATACTGATTATTATTAGTAATTTCTTGATATTTGGTTAACATTAAAATTGCGGCAGCATTTGCTCCAAGTTTAATCTCTGGATTAGATGACGTGGAATCAATCATATATGCTGTATTTTCATCGGTTAATTTATAAAAATTATCGAGAGAATATTGGATAGCCAAATGAATTTTAGGCCAATATTCTAGATTCTCTCTAATTTCAAAAGTTTCGAGAAGCGCATAAAGTGAAGTACAATGCCTGACAGTGTTATAACTTTTGATCTTATTGTCGAAAGCTGGAAAATATCCATAGATAAATTGGCCAGTTTCTAAAATTTGATTGTGTAAAAATAGTGCATTTTGATCAATTATTTTTTTTATATGGTCTTTTGTATTTTCCTCAATAAGTCTGACACCATTTTCAGAATTTCCAGATTGTAGATGAATTATTTCACCATGGTCATAAAAAACACTTACAGTATCAAATATCCATACCGTTTTAATTTTATCTAAGTAAATTTTATTTTTGATATTAGGATACTTTTCTTTAATAGCATTATTTAAATTTTTTTCATCAATGAAGTTTGGTTCATTATAGAGTTTGCTACTAATTATAGAGTTTCCATAAATTTCTTGTTCTAAGAAGCATATATTGAAATTGTTGTCGAAACTTATTCCTTTCCGATAATGATTATTATGTTTTTGATTTTGTATTTCTTTATAAACATCTAACCAGTTTTTTCTTTCTATGTTTTTTACAAAATCTATTTTTAAATATGAAATCAAGTCTTTTTCTTTTAGGAATTTTTTCTCAATAAAATTAGTTGCCTTTTGTATGAGTTTGTTTGTATTTTCATCAGTTAGAGTGTGCACTTTACATCTTTTATTTTTTCTTCCGTATGAAATTAATAATTTTTTTTTACTATTGTCTTTTGTGGATTCAAATAATAGCCATTCTTTAATTTGTTCATTTAAATTAATTAGGGTTAAATAATTTATAGGTGTGTTCATTTTTAATCCTATGTAAATTTTTTTAAATTTGATGATTTTGTGAAATATAAACAAATATTATATGCTTTTTTTGTTTTTTCAATATGTTGAAAATTATAAAATTTTTATATTTTTTATAGTTTTAAAATTTATTTAAATCAGTGTTTTATTTTTTAAGTCTATGTTTTTTTATTGTTGTGATTGATTTTAATTTGGTATGTTTTGAACATATATATGATTATAAGCATAGTTTTAATATTTTAAATTAATAAATTTTAATGAGATTGTTAGTTGGGTTTTTTGATGTTTTAATTGCTCTAGAATTTATCGTTTTAGATTTAAAGTATTTGAAGGGTGTTTTTGGGTAAATGTAAAGATGTCTCTTTTGTTTTATTTATATGTTTTAAAAAAACATTAAATTTAATTCATGTATTTAATATGTCACTTTCTAGGCACTTGATGAAAGCATTTTTCAACTTTATTAATTTATTAATTTTTCATTAAGGTTGGAAATAAATTAATAATATTATTGACTTATGTGATAATTTTTATAAATTCTTAGATAATTTCATTTTGTTATATTCACTTTTTTTCTAATAAAGTTTGAAAATCTACTGATAAGTTTTATACATTATTTAATAGAATAGTGTGATTTATATCATGTTTTTTAAAAAATATATATGCTAGTTTTATTGCGTTTATTTTTGTTACTTTTTGGTGTATTAATATGCGTACGTATGCCTATGTTAGAATTGAACCCAATGTAGAGTTTGAATCAGGTAAATTTCTTTCATTTTTTAACGAATTTGGTTATAAGATCCAAAAAAATAGATTGGTTTTTGAAGAGGTTTCTGTCAATAAATCCATATTTTTTAGAGATAAATTATTGAATTTAATAAATTACTCTTTGGAGGATGATGACTTGCTAGTAATAAAAAGTATAGATTGTTTGGGTAGTAATTTTGAAGAAATACTATCTATAACTGATAAAATTTACCAGAAAAAAATTAGACTAATTTGTTTGGATTATTCAAAAAGTGAGATCAATGGGGACATGAAAATTTTTTTTCTTCATTTCTTAAAGTTATGTTTTGAATTCGAAAAATTATTTAATTTTAATAATGAAAAACAAAATAAAATTGTTAAAAAAGTTGGAAGGCCAGAGATTTTAACAAATGATCAAAAAAAACAAGTACTTGAATTGTTTAAGAGGGGGAGAGTGTTTATTCCTTAGCTAAGCGGTTTTCAGTTACACGTACAGTTATACAAAGGATTTTAGATAAAGCAGCAAAAAAATAATTGTGTTAATTATACCCTGTTGAAAAATGACGGGCTAATTAAGTTTATGTTTTTTAAAAAATTAAGCTCGTTATTCGATAATTTTAAAATATTTGTATTCGTTTTAATATATTATGAATTCTGATTAAAGATATTTAAAAATAGTAAAGATCAACAGTTTTTATTAAATTTAGTTATATAAATCACGTGAATTTTTATGATATTTTTATTTTGAATTAATTGAGTAAGCATTCATATGCTACAAGTGAAATGTGTAATATTATGGTTTAAATAGATTTTTAAAATACACTTAAATTAATCGTGGTTTCTTATGGATACATGATTTATAAAAAATCTAAGTTAAAAAATTGATGCTGACAAATCAAAAAACAGTATATGGATGTTCTCTTATTTAGAATAATTCAAACTTTAGCTTAACAATGACTGTCTTAATTATCGAGATGATGCGAGATGGAATTAAAATATATTTATGTAATTGTTGCGCTACTATTGTGTAGTGGGTTGGCTTATGCAAATGATTATAACGATGATGCGGTCAAGAAATGCTTTGATTTTGGAATTAAACAGAATGGGGAAAATGCTAAAATTTTGGATATAACCCATTTTAAAAAGAACAGTATTATTATCAATCGTTTTGATCGAAAGCTTGGAAAACAATATATTTCAACAGAAATTATGGGAAAAATTTATAAGAGTGAAAAGGAGCAGTGGCGTTTCGTCTGTTTGCTTGAAGATAGTGATCATGTTCAGTACTTTGTGCTTTTAGATGATATTTACTTAAATCACTTAGGTGATCCTCACGAAAACTAATGTATAGATTTGGACTTATTTTAGCTCAGTACAGCTCTTCCTGTTTCTGTGATTTTTGCTATGCCTGCGCGATCAAAGTGCTTAATGATATAGCAACAATCGTTAAAAACGACGCTAAATCTGATACAATATCGCCAATTTTTGAATTCCCATTTTCCAGTTCAAGTACATATTTATAAATGTGTACATAACTGTGTACATATTGTAGATTTTTTATGTTTAAAGATGAATTAGCGGCGCAAGTCGCTCAGCGACGTACCTTCGCTATTATTTCCCACCCCGATGCTGGTAAAACTACAATGACAGAAAAACTGTTGTTGTGGGGTAAAGCAATCCAAGTTGCAGGTATGGTTAAAAGTCGAAAGTCTGACCGTTCTGCGACATCTGACTGGATGGAAATGGAAAAAGAGCGTGGTATTTCGATTACTACCTCAGTCATGCAGTTCCCTTATAAAAATCATGTCATTAATTTACTTGATACACCGGGACATGAAGATTTCTCTGAAGATACCTATCGTACTTTAACCGCCGTTGACTCAGCGTTGATGGTGATTGATGGTGCAAAAGGGGTCGAGGAACGTACCATCAAATTGATGGAAGTGTGTCGTATGCGCGATACCCCGATCATTTCTTTCGTCAACAAAATGGACCGTGAAATCCGTGAGCCATTAGAATTGCTTGATGAAATTGAAAACGTGCTTAAAATCCGTTGTGTGCCGATTACTTGGCCATTGGGTATGGGGCGTGACTTCGCTGGCGTATATAACATCATTGAAAATAAGCTTTATGTATATAAAGCGGGTTTTGGTTCGACCATTACAGATATTGAAATTCGTGATGGATATGACTATCCAGACATTCGTGAAAAAGTAGGCGATTTGGCCTTTGCTTCATTTGAAGAATCTTTAGAATTGGTGCAAATGGCGAATGATCCGCTAGATCCAGCGGAGTTTTTAGCAGGTCGTCAAACACCAGTATTGTTTGGTACAGCGTTGGGTAACTTTGCGGTTGACCATGTATTAAATGCATTTATTCAGTGGGCACCAGAACCGAAAGCACATCCAACACATGAACGTACTGTTGAAGCAACGGAAGAAGGCTTCAGTGGATTTGTATTTAAAATCCAAGCCAATATGGACCCAAAACACCGTGACCGTATTGCCTTCATGCGTATCTGTTCAGGTAAGTATGAAAAAGGTTTAAAGATGAATCATGTACGCCTGGGTAAAGATGTGCGTATCAGCGATGCATTGACATTCCTTGCGGGTGAACGTGAGCAACTTGAAGAAGCTTGGCCTGGCGATATCATTGGTTTACATAACCACGGTACTATTCAGATTGGTGATACATTCACTTCTGGTGAAAAACTCCATTTTACGGGGATTCCACACTTTGCTCCTGAAATGTTCCGCCGTGTACGTTTAAAAGATCCATTGAAATCTAAACAATTGCAAAAGGGTTTAAAAGAGCTTTCAGAAGAAGGTGCTACTCAGGTGTTTATGCCACAAATCAACAATGACTTGATTGTTGGGGCTGTAGGTGTACTTCAGTTTGATGTGGTGGCGTATCGTTTGAAAGAAGA
The DNA here is from genome assembly GCF_052824985.1 of Acinetobacter sp. 1125_18A. Classification (NCBI taxonomy): domain Bacteria; kingdom Pseudomonadati; phylum Pseudomonadota; class Gammaproteobacteria; order Moraxellales; family Moraxellaceae; genus Acinetobacter; species Acinetobacter sp. 1125_18A. Next base: position 27,523 of record NZ_VTDG01000023.1, on the reverse strand, counting down.
ATACAAAGTAGATTGTATTTATGAGCCAGTGAACATCAACACAGTGCGTTGGGTTTCTTGTGATGATGAAAAGAAATTTAATGAATTTAAGAAAAAGGCACATGACCAACTTTCTGTCGATGGCGGTGGGCATTTAACTTACCTCGCACCAAGCCGAGTGAATCTACAATTAATGCAAGAGCGTTATCCGGATATTCAATTCCGTTCTACACGTGAGCATTAAGTTCAGCTAACTTATTTCAAAATGTAAAAACAGCTTCCTTGTGAAGCTGTTTTTGTATCAAAATACAATGCTTTTTGTCCAAAGGGATTTATGCAGTGCAATTTTCAAAAAAAATAATTTCAGTGCTTTGCTTAAGTACAATGGTTTTGGTTGCATGTGATTCTAAAAAAGATCAGGAAAAAGATGGTTCTGTATTACAACCTAAACAAGAAGCTGCTGAGGTTTTACCTTATTTAAATATTCAAGAAACCAAAGCTGATTATGCCTTACCGTTTTGTGAAAAGAACAATTGCATTGAAATTGATATTCAAACTATTAAAACCCAAGACAATTGGTTAAATCAGTGGATTGCAAATAGTCAGTCCAAGGTGATTCAGGCACAGATTGATTTAAAGCAGAACATGACCTTACAACAGGCAATCAATGCTTTTGTCAAAAAGTCAGATACTTGGCAAGAAGAATTCCCGAAAAATAAAGCGTTTGAACTGCATATGCAAACGCGTATGGCTTCACAACGCAATCAGTATGTTTTGTTGCAAGTTTCAGTCAATAGTTTACAAGCCGATGTCAGTATCAAAGAACGGCAGTACTTTTTTGTTGCTGACAGGAAATTGAAGAAAAGCTTAAGTATTTTAGATGTGATTGATGCTAAACATCAGAATCAACTGAATATCTGGGTACAAGAAAAATATGCGGAATGGTTAGAAAAGCAAAATAGCGATGTGAAAAAGAATGCGCCTAAAAAGTTATATTGGGGGCAAGCCGATTGGTTCTTTGATGGTGAAGGTGTTGGGTTACATTATCGAGCCAATGAAATTGTCGAAGATGGTACCCAGTTGGATATTTATTTGAGCAAAGAACAGACGCAAAAAATACTCAAACCTGAAGTGTATCAACGCATGTTTTAAGCTGTATCCTGATCATTCTGCCAATTTTAGCGGGATTCTAAAGCAGAGCGGTTAAGATCAGTTGGTCTTTGTTGAATTGACTCAGCGATTAATAAACTTGAACCATATATTGCAATAACGCTTCAATTTCCATACAAATTTTGATTGAGGATTTGTATAGAGAAGAATAGGCTAATGAATATATAGATTAAAAAATCTTGGCTTGATTCGTTGGATAGGTTTGTGAAATGTTAAATCAAAAAAGTACTTTAGCGCTTTCAATTCTGGTGATCACTTTAGGGTTAACTGCATGTCAAAAACCTGACTCGAAAAAAGCAGAGCCAACAGTTGATCAAAGTGCTGCATCTCAAGTGCCTGATACTTCAATGTTATTACAGGGCGATACAGAAAAAGTAAAATTGACACTACCTGAGTGTAATGGCAATACATGCCCTGAGTTTTCTATAGAAAGACTAAAAAGCAATCAGGCTTTTGTTGATGAAACAATTGATCAAGCGATTTTAGATAATCTGGATAAAATGCTGGATATCGCGCAATTGAGTAAAACGAAAAAAGATGCAGATCAGCAGCAAACGGCTTCACAAGCTTCAGCAAGTGAGGCGCAAGCCAATAAAACCCCTGTTCAGCAATTGCAAGAGCGTGTGCAACCTTATGCAAATTCATTCCTTGAGATGGATAAAGAGCTCAAAACATTAGGGGCAAGTGGCCAGATCACGATTAGTTTAAGTCCTAAAATTTTAAACTCAGATAAACCTTTAGCGACGGTGGTATTAAATACCAGTAGTTATTTAGGCGGTGCACATGGGGCATCGGCGCAAACCTATTTTAACTTTGATTTGGTGAGTAAAAAACAAGTTGGCTTGGATCAAATCATTGACGTCAATCAAAAAGCTAAATTTGAAAAATTGGCACATGATGCCTTTAAAACTTGGGTCATCGATTCAAAACTTGCTGAAAGCGTCAATGAATATGAACAGGCGTGGAAGTTTACATTATCCGACAATTTCTATTTGGGTAAACAAGGTCTGATTTTACAATATGGTGAATATGATATAGGACCTTATGTTGTTGGCTTACCGCGTTTGATTATTCCTTACGATCAGTTAAAAGGCGTGTTGAAAAGTCAATATTTCCCAGCGGAGATGCAAGTTGATCAGCCAAGCAGTTCTGCACCTGTTGCAAGTGGGAAAGCGAAATCCTAATGCCTTGGCCTTTGTTTGATACACATACGCATTTTGATGTTGCTGATTTTGATCTGGATCGGGAACAATTGGCGTATCAAGCAAAAAAGGTGGGTGTAGAACATTTGATTTTGATTGGATTTCTATATGAACGCTTTCAAGATTTGATAGACACTCAGCAATTTTTAAATCAGCTAAATAATGCGCCCCGTAGCCATCTTGCCCCAGGGTTGCATCCCTTTTATATCGAACAACACCGTCTAGAGCATTTAAATGCTTTGGAAAATATACTGAAAACTGAAGCTTGTATTGCGGTTGGTGAAATTGGCTTAGACACGTTTATTAAACAGCATAAACAAGCTGAAATTTTTCAAAAACAACTAGATTTTTTTTCAGCCCAAATTGAACTTGCCCAGCAATACGATAAACCCATTCTTCTACATATTCGTAAGTCACATGCTGACGTGCTTGCAATGTTGAAACAGCATCAGTTTAAACATGGTGGTATTGCACATGCTTTTAGTGGGGGGATAGAAGAAGCAAAAGCCTTTATTAAATTAGGCTTTAAGCTGGGTGTCACAGGACAAATCACCAATCCAAATGCCAAAAAACTGCATGCAGTTGTACAAGCAGTTGGTGCGCAACATTTAGTGCTAGAAACTGATTGCCCAGATATGACACCACTGTGTTGCCAGACGTCTGACCAACAGCATACCCGTAATACACCAGAGAACTTGCCTTTTGTCTTGGCGGGTTTAGCTGAAAGTTTGGCAATGGATCAAGCAACACTGGCAGGGATGTTGTGGAAAAACTCACATGAATGCTTACATATAGCGATGTAAATTTGAATAAAAATAACCAATCAACAACACCTAAAATAAATATTTGTCTTAGATTTAAAGAAGTACTCCAAGTAGCCAATAAGAAAGTTAACGCCAAGCTGGAGGTTCAACCAATGGCAAAATATGGTCATATCAATAGTTTAAATTCTCTACAAGACCTAACTGTAGGGGATACAAGATATAAAATTTTTAATTTAAAACAGGTTCAAGCGAGCTTAGGTGATATTTCAAAATTGCCTAAATCACTTAAAGTATTATTGGAAAATTTACTTAGGTTTGAAGATGATCAAACCGTGAGGCAAAGCGATATTCAGGCGATTGTCGATTGGCAAAACAATAAAACTTCAGATCAAGAAATCCAATATCGCCCTGCACGGGTCTTGATGCAAGATTTTACAGGTGTACCTGCTGTGGTAGATTTGGCTGCGATGCGTGCAGCTGTACAGAAAGCCAATAAAGATCCCAATTTAATTAACCCGTTATCTCCAGTGGATTTGGTCATTGACCACTCTGTGATGGTGGATCACTTTGGGACAGATCATGCCTTCGATGAGAATGTCGAAATTGAGATGCAACGTAATGGGGAGCGTTATCAATTTCTCCGTTGGGGGCAGTCTTCTTTTGATAATTTTAGTGTAGTACCACCTGGAACAGGGATTTGCCATCAAGTCAATTTAGAATACCTAGCTCAAGCTGTGTGGCTGGGTGAAAGTGATGGTGAGGTATTTGCATTTCCAGATACCTTAGTCGGTACAGATTCTCACACTACAATGATCAATGGTTTAGGTGTATTGGGTTGGGGCGTTGGGGGAATTGAAGCCGAAGCGGCCATGCTTGGACAGCCGATTTCAATGCTGATTCCCGAAGTGATTGGTTTTAAATTGACAGGGAAATTGCGTGAAGGGATTACCGCAACCGATTTGGTTTTAACCATTACTCAGATGCTACGAAAAAAAGGCGTGGTGGGTAAATTTGTTGAATTTTATGGTGATGGGCTGGCATTTTTGCCTCTTGCAGACCGAGCAACCATTGCCAATATGGCACCCGAATATGGTGCAACATGTGGCTTTTTCCCGATTGATGAAATCACTCTAGGCTATATGCGTTTAACGGGTCGTAAAGAAGACCGTATTGCATTGGTTGAGGCTTATTGTAAAGAACAAGGTCTATGGCGTCATACCGGGGATGAACCTGTATTTACCGATGTGCTTGCTTTAGATATGGGAACAGTTGAAGCAAGTGTTGCTGGCCCGAAACGTCCGCAAGATCGAGTAGCATTGCCTGATATCCCACAAACTTTTAGTGCTTTGATGGCGCTGGATCTTAAGCCAGCTAAAGGTGAAGAAAAAGAACGTTTAGCCAATGAAGGTGGTGCGGGTAACGCCATTGACTCAAAACAGTCTGCTTTACAAAATGAAGAACCGCATTGTGTGATTGACGGTAAGCGCTATCCATTGGCGGATGGTGATGTGGTGATTTCTGCGATTACTTCATGTACCAATACTTCTAATCCAAGTGTGATGTTGGCGGCGGGTTTATTGGCAAAAAAAGCCATCGAAAAAGGCATTCAACGTAAGCCATGGGTCAAGAGTTCTCTTGCACCAGGCTCTAAAGTGGTAACCGATTATTTAGAAGCGGCAGGGTTAATGTCTTATTTAGACCAATTGGGCTATAACCTCGTTGGTTATGGTTGTACCACATGTATTGGTAATTCAGGACCTTTACCTAAACCGATTGAAGACGCTATTCAGTGCCATGACCTGAATGTTGCGTCGGTACTTTCAGGCAACCGAAACTTTGAAGGGCGGGTACATCCACTGGTAAAAACCAATTGGCTTGCATCACCGCCTTTGGTGGTTGCGTTTGGTTTATTGGGTACCATTCGTAGTGACATTACCAGCACAGCATTAGGGCACGATCAACAAGGTCAACCAGTATATCTCAAAGACATTTGGCCGAGTCAAATCGAGATTGATGAGGTGCTGCAAAAAGTTAATACAGCGATGTTCCATAAAGAATATGCGGCAGTTTTTGATGGTGATGAAAAATGGCAAGCAATTCAAATCCCTGATTCTGAAACCTATGAATGGGATGAAAACTCAACGTATATTCGTCATCCTCCGTTCTTTGAAGGTATTGATCAACCCGCGAAACCAATTAAAGATATTCTTAATGCAAATATCTTGGCCGTTCTTGGCGACTCAGTCACAACAGATCATATTTCTCCTGCGGGGAATATTAAGAAAGACAGTCCAGCAGGTCGTTATCTAGAAGCGCAAGGTGTCGATCAAAAGGACTTTAACTCTTATGGATCTCGTCGTGGTAATCATGAAGTGATGATGCGAGGAACCTTTGCCAATATTCGTATTAAGAATGAAATGCTCAATGGCGAAGAGGGCGGCAATACCCTCTATATCCCGACAGATGAGAAGTTAGCCATTTACGATGCTGCGATGAAGTATCAGCAGGATGGTACACCGTTGGTCATCATTGCAGGTAAGGAATATGGCACAGGCTCATCACGTGACTGGGCGGCGAAAGGCACCAATCTTTTAGGAGTAAAAGCGGTGATTACTGAAAGTTTTGAACGAATCCATCGTTCAAATCTGGTTGGTATGGGGGTTTTACCGTTGCAATTTGTGGATGGTCAAACCCGTCAATCACTTAACTTAACTGGGCATGAGCAACTGTCGATTTATGGACTTTCTGATGACATACAACCACATGAAACTTTAGATGTTGAGGTTAAACGTGTCGATGGTTCAATAGATCGTTTCAAAGTGTTATGCCGTATTGATACTTTGAATGAAGTGGAATATTTTAAAGCAGGTGGTATCTTGCATTATGTACTGCGTAATTTAATCGCTTCATAGTCTAATCAATAAATCACGATATATTTCAGTTCTCCAAGCCCTGTATAGAATGCAGGGCTTTTTTTATTGTGTTGAAGCAAGACACACTGTCGATAAATGAGTAAAATAGCGGGGTATTTTTGAGTTGATACTAGACATGACTGAACTTTTCCAAAATGATGAATATGAGCGCCGTTTTGCAGGTGTAGCCAAAATTTATGGGGAAGAGACATTCAATCACTATGAAAAAAGTCATGTCATGGTGATCGGTATTGGTGGAGTCGGCTCATGGGCGGTTGAGGCCTTAGCACGTACAGGAATTGGCGAGTTAACACTGGTCGATATGGATTCAGTGGCTGCTTCAAATATCAACCGACAATTGCCTGCCATGACCTCAACCTTAGGCCATGAGAAAATTGAAGTGATGGCGGAACGTTGTCGTTCAATTAATCCTCGGATCAAGATTAATTTGATTGATGATTATCTCAGCCCTGACAATGTGAAAGAAATTTTAGAAAATGTTCCCGATATTATTTTAGATTGCATCGATGACGTTAAAGCAAAATTTGCACTTATGCTACATTGTCGTTTTAATAAAATTCCTTTGATTGTTTCGGGGGGGGCAGGTGGTAAGCTTGATCCTTTAAAAATTCGTGTTGCTGATTTATCTAAAACAGAACAAGATCCGATGCTTGCAAAATTGCGGAGTCAGTTGCGCGCCAAAGGCATTTGTAAGAAACCAAAAGAAAAATTTGGCATTACTTGTGTGTATTCAATTGATAATCCTTTTTCCAGTGCTGATGTATGTGCGAGTGCAGGCTTGCGCTGTGGTGGATATGGCTCGGCTGTGGTGGTGACTTCTAGTTTTGCGATGGTCGCCGTTGCAGAAGTGTTGAAAAAGTTAGATCGGATCAAATAAGCGCTTGGTATTTTTAAGTAAAAGTTTAGATGCATTTAAAAATCATAAAAATTCAGTTAAATTAATCTGAAATAAATGCAATAACAGAGAACAATCAAAATGAGTTTTTTCAAAAAGTTATTTGGAAAGAAAGAACAACAAATACAAATCAATCGAAACCGCTATGCTGAATTTTGGCAATGGTTTGAGCAGCATCAACAGGATTTCCATCGTATTGTGGATGAGTTAAATCAAGATACGATTCAGGCGGATTTCTTTGATAAATTATCGCCTGAATTGGCTAAAGTTCATGGTGGAATTTTTTTCCTTACCGGGATGCTTGACCCACAAACAGCTGAATTGATCTTAACGCCAGATGGTGTTGTGGCAAATATTGTATTTGTAGAGGAATTGGTGGCAGCAGCCCCTGAAATTCCCGGCTGGAAATTTACTGCACTTAAACCCGCAAGTGATATTCAGCAAACCAGTATTGGTATGCATGGTCATGAGTTTAGTCAAAAAACGCTATCGTTTTATTTAAAAGACCATGAAGAATATCCAGATGAAACTGATCTCGTGGTTGTGCATGATCAATATAATGAAGCTCAAAAAGCTGAATTCTTACAAGCGGTTTATATCTTTTTGGATAATTATTTGGGCGAATATGATTCGATCACAAAGCTAGATCAAGTTTCGCTACAATTCAGACAAGATGCTGAAAAAGAATTAATGCCTATCGATCGTTTAAAGAATATTTTAATTTTAAAGAACAGTGAAATTTCTCGCTTAGACAAAATAACCCGTTCAAGTACTGATGAAGATGAATATATCAGTTTGGAGGGGGAGACCAATGACGGTTTGCCTTTGGTGGCGATCTTAAACAGTACCCTTTTAACATGGGATCAAAAGGCTTCTCATCCATGGATGATGCTGGTTGAAATACCTTATGCTGGTCAGAACTCAAGTGGTATGCCGTCTGCTACAGATTATGAGTTGCTTAACGCGATTGAAGAAGAACTGTTAAATGAGCTCAAGGATTTTGAAGGATATTTAAATATTGGACGAGAAACCGGTAATAACTTAAGAACCATGTATTTTGCTTGTAAAGAGTTTAGAAAACCCGCCAAAGTTATAGATCAGGTTGTTGAAAAATATCAGAACAACTTTGAAATCGATGTCAGCCTATTTAAAGATAAATATTGGCGTTGTTTAAATAAGTTTGGTCGTTAACTATGCTGAAAAGTCGCTTGAAATGCTCTATAGCATTCAGACCATAGACGTGGACAGCTTAGAGAATGAAGCGGCTTTTTAATCGACCTATCCCCGATCTTAAAATAAGCATATTGGCGATCCTACTGATTGGCGGAATTGCATATTATCTTTATTCAACGGTTCGTCATTTTCAGGCGGTCAACCAATTGGATGAAGCTAAAACAATAATGCGTGATATACAGAACTTGCTGGGTTGGTCAATCCTTCAACCTCAAGCAAATGCAATTCAAGTCTGTAATTTGCAAAATATCCAACAGATCAGCAAACAGGAAGAGATTCAAAAGATCAAGCAACTGTTGGGCTGGGAGGTCAATATTCAACAACACAGCAAATATGTTGAAAGTATAAACGTGTATCCAGCACCTGATTTACAAGGATGTATTATACGTGCTCATTTTCGAAAAGACGCTTTTGTGAGTGATGATCTTGCTGGCAAATATATTACTTACCAATATGATTTTAAAAAAAGCACCACAACATGTGTCACCAATATAAAAAAGTATGCTTTAGTGAAATCTTGCACGTGTTTGTAAAAAACATACTTTATCTGTTCCGCTCAATCAGTCCTGTAAATAAATAAACTCAGGCTGTTGGGGCGTTTTGCCTGTTTGTTTTGCGATAAAACCATCATAAAGATTGAGTAAAACAACAGCGCAAATAATACAAATAAAAACCAGTAATTGTTTGGATATGCTCATACTATTTCTCTCTGATTTAAGTCGCTTTAAGTAAATTCTAGTGAAATCAAACAATCTAATCTAATATAGAAAAAAGCATGATTGATCTAATTTTGAGATGGATATGGCGACATTCAAACAATTTAATTATTTGATTAGAATTGTGGAAGAAGGTGGTTTTATTGCAGCTTCTGAAAAGTTGTTTATTGCCCAATCTGCTTTAAGTCGTCAGATCAAGCTTTTAGAGGATGAAGTAGGATTTGAAATTTTTGACCGCAGTGATAAAAAAATAAAACTCACTCAAGCAGGGCAGTTCTTTTATGCTCAAATTAAAAATAATTTGCTTAACTTAGATCATATTATTGAAAATGCTAAAGATATTGCAGATGGAAAAAATCGACTCATCAAAATTGCACACTCAAGTAGCATTAGCATGAGCTTAGAAAAAGTCAAAGTATTTGATCAAACCTCAAAGCATTTCAATGTTAATTTCGAGATCAATACCTTGTCATCTGAAGACCAAATTCTTGCACTGATGAAAGGAAATATTGATGTTGGTTTTATTCGCCCACCTGTCTTAAATCGCTTAGATGAGTTACATGCAACCACGCTCTACCCTGAGCCCTTATACGTTGCACTTCATCAAAATCATATTTTAGTTTCAGAACGCAGTATTAAAATCCAACAGTTAAAGCATGAAAATTTTGTTTCTACACCACATGCAGAACGGGGCGGTTTAAGTTACTTGGTTGCAAACCTATGCTTAAGTGCTGGTTTTTCTCCAAAGAAAGCAGCGGTTCAGTCCCGTAAAATTTCACAATTGCAATTGGTGGCTGCTGAAATTGGAATTTGTATTGTTCCTGAAGAATTTAGACATATTCTGCCTAAACAAGTACGACTGATTGCTTTGGACGCTGAAAATGCATGGTCTGATGTTGTGATGGTCTGGAGTAAAAATGCAGATGGCATCATTCAGCGATGCGCTGAATACATGATCAAACAGTTTCAACGATGATCTTTAAAGACCATCGTTTGATTGAAAAGATAGCTGTGGATTAAGATTGTATTGAATCGTAGAAGTTTTCAGTCGTGATCAGACAGACTGTTCTCGAATATAATCTTCTGTACGCTTCATGGCTTCTTTAATATTGATAATGGCATTTTCAACATCAGCAAATGTTTTGGCATTACCGCCACTTAAAGCCTGACGCCATTTACGAGCACCGGGAAGATTTTGGAATAAGCCTAAAATATGGCGCGTAATAATTGATAGAGGTGCACCTTCTTGCATACGTTGGGCAATATAAGGCAGCATTTGATCGATAATGTCAAAGCGATCAGGTAAGTCTAAATTCCAGAGTTGACCTAATTCTGCCAAGAGATAGGGGTTGTGATAAGCCTCACGACCAATCATAACTCCATCAACATGCTTTAAATGTGTTTGCGTTTCAGCAAAAGTCTTAACCCCACCATTGATCTCGATCAGCAACTCAGGACGCTCTTGTTTTAAACGATAAACATCTTCATAACGTAGAGGTGGAACATCGCGGTTTTCTTTTGGTGATAAACCTTGCAGCAAGGCAATACGGGCATGTACGATAAAATTATCACATCCAGTTTTCGCAACGGTATCGACAAAATGTAGCATCTCTTCATAAGATTGCATGTCATCAATACCGATACGGTGTTTTACTGTGACTGGAATATCAACTGCATTACGCATTTCAGCAATACATTCTGCAACCAAATCAGGCTCTGCCATTAAGCAGGCACCAATCTTATTGTTTTGTACGCGGTCACTTGGGCAGCCCACATTTAAATTGATTTCGTCATAACCCCAGTCTTGAGCCATTTTGCTACAAGTTGCAAGATCTTTCGGATTTGAACCACCGAGCTGTAGAACAATTGGATGTTCTTCATGGTTATAATCCAAATGACGATTTGCTCCACCATAGATGATGGCACCTGTGGTGACCATTTCTGTATAGAGGATAATATTGGGGTTAAACAAACGTGCAAAGAAACGATAGTCACGAGTTGTCCAATCCATCATCGGGGCTACGCTGATTCGCGGAGATTGAGCATTTTCAATGTTTTTGTTAATAGTCATTAAAAATCATACCTTTAATCTGTATTTCGCAACCTGCGCGAATCTGTTTGAACCTATATTTAGATCTGTTAATCGGTTTGCATTTACACCATAATTTACACCATAATCAAAAAAACAGTTTATGGTGTAAATTATGGGGTCAATTACAGCTAGGAAAGGCACGGATGGTAAAGTTAACTATCGTGCTGCAATTCGAATCAATCGAAAGGGTTTTCCTACTTTTTCTGAAAGTAAAACTTTTCATTCAAAAAAAATGGCTGAAAATTGGATTAAGAAAAGAGAAGTCGAAATTCAAGAAAATCCTGATATTTTGCTTGGCAAAGAAAAGCTGATTGATCTGACTTTATCAGATGCCATAGATAAATATTTGGATGAAGTCGGGAGCGAGTACGGAAGGACGAAACGCTATTCTCTGATCTTAATTAAGAAGCTACCAATTGCGCGCAATATTATCACAAAAATAAAATCAGTACATTTGGCTGAGCATGTTGCTTTACGAAAAGGTGGTGTTCCACATTTAGGATTAGAACCTATCGCTACAAGTACCCAACAGCATGAGTTATTGCATATTCGGGGTGTACTTTCCCATGCTGCTGTAATGTGGGAAATGGAGATTGATTTGAATGGGTTTGATAAAACCACGGCTCAGTTAAGAAAAACACGTCAGATATCATCTAGTCAAAAAAGAGATAGGCTCCCTTCGACAGATGAGCTGATTGCATTGACAAAGTATTTTACAGAGCGTTGGAAATTAAACCGCTATGGTACTAAGTATCCAATGCATTTGATTATGTGGTTTGCTATTTTCTCATGCAGACGTGAAGCTGAGTTAACACGATTATATCTTCAGGATTATGATTTACACCACTCAACATGGAAAGTGCATGACCTAAAGAGTCCAAATGGCTCTAAAGGTAATCATAAGTCATTTGATGTCCTTGACCCTTGTAAGGAAATGATTAAAAGATTAAAGCATGCAGAAGTTCGTGAGCGTATGTTGAAGCTTGGGCATGATCAAGATTTATTACTTCCTTTGAATCCTAAAAGTTTAGGTAAAGAGTTTAGAGAAGCGTGCAAAATGTTGGGTATTGAGGGTTTGCGTTTTCACGATTTAAGGCATGAAGGATGTACTAGACTTGCAGAACAAAGCTTTACGATTCCTGAAATTCAAAAAGTAAGTTTGCATGATTCTTGGAGCAGTTTGCAGCGTTATGTTTCCGTAATGGCTAGAAGGAACGTTATGCAGTTGGAAGAGGTGCTACGCCTCATTGATGAAACGTAGCAAAGTCTTTGGAAGCTTGTAAATACTGTTTATCTAAAACATCAGCAAAGTCATTAAGGTGCACCAGAAACGGTGCACGCTTACTTTTATCTATTTTGAACACAGAGAAAGGGAACTCACAGTTGTTTGCCTTTCTCAATGCTTCAGCTTTACTTAAATGAGGATAATAGTCGTTGACTATTGTCATCAGGTCAACTGTCATAGAGCGATATTTCATAAACAGGTAATCCATGGTGTTAAATTTGAATGCACCCATTTAGAATCAATCTCCAGTTAACTTAGTTACTATAGTAGGAATACAGAGCTTCAAAGGTTGGTTTAGTACCACCTATCCGAATAAGGCTATCTGTTCCAACCATATACATTTTTAGTAACTTCATCTGGTCCTTAAAATCAGGAGATTTTTTAAGAAACTGATTGTTATTAAGCAAGCCGTTAAGATAGATTGCTTCTAAAGTCACAGTGTTATTGCTGTAAGGTTCAATCAGATTTTTGATTTCCTGAATAAAGCTGGCATCAGTAAATGTTGTAGGTGAGTCAATATATTGACGACCTGTGATAATAAGGTAACGGCGAACCAGTTCCTGTGTACTGGTAATCTCATGTTTAACAGCTACGCCACATACCTGGTTTTCTTCACATGCATAGAGGATACGAGCAATCTCCTGATCTCTTGAGGCTGCAAACCCATTTTTATTAGAGTACGCATATTCTGCCATTAAGTGAGGGTTCATTGGATATCGACAAGTAACCTCTCGTATGTCAAAGCCAGGATTGTGCTTAAGTATCCCCTTAAAGAATAGATCAAAACATTTCTCACTCTCTTTTTGGGATGCTTTCCATTTACTTTCTTCTTCGACAAAGCCCTCCGTCAGGTAAAGCCGCTGTAGTCTTCTTAATAAATCAATAACATTATTTTCATCAATATTATTTAGATCTGGCATCAAGCTAATAAGGCCTGAATGATGCATGAATCTAGCCGCTACTTTTAGGCGAGGAGCCACTTCAACAGAAGGTGTTGTTCCATTCGTATAAGGACAACCTCTTAGATTAGCCATTAGCTGACATAAGCTCATAGCAGATGAGTTCAGATACACCTGTTCTTGCCCATCTTCATTTTTCTGGTATGAAATCAGCGACTTTGGTTTCAGGTCTTGGTTGATACATTTCATTAAAGTGTTTGGACAAGTACTCGAATTCAATGGTAACTGCATGATGCGAGTAATGACTTGACTTTGTATAAGCTGATTCTGAGTTAACATTTTATTTGCCCTTCTTCACATTCAAATTCTGATTTAAACCATTTGTTTTAAGCTTGCCCTTATTGATTACAGGAGGCTGGCTCATCTGTAGTCTTCTATAAGAGTTCGCACCTACATATTTCAATCTAAAAAACTGTTCTAATTGACAGCGATATTGAATACTCAACATGAGATTCTCCCGTTGTTGTTTGTCCGTATTCTTGATCAAGCTAATCCCCACAGTAGGGGATTGGCTTGAGTCGCCGTCACAGAAATAAGTACAGCCTTGCTGCTCCGTCAGCCTGCTCCAGTAGTGAGTCAGGTACTCGACGTAATCCTTAGTTTGATCACGAGTATTGCCATCCAGGAAAAAGATCACTTTGACAAAGAAGCCCTTTTTAAGGCTATGACCAAAGCCAAAGAGATACCCTACAATTTGTTTCAGGGTTTTATTACGCCGTCGGTTCTCAAGGAGTTGATCTATCTGTTGTTTAAGTAGCTCAAGTCGATAAGGTCCATGAAACTCCTGTTTCAGGTCGGTTGGATTATTGTGCTGTAAATCTTGCTGATCTGGCGTATAAGCAAAATCTACAGGTATAACCCATAGCTGACCGTACTTCTGGAGTAATTTGCTTACTAGCAACTTACATGACGTAAAGTTCTCTTTGTGTTGCTCCTCTCTTTTTCGAATAACATCTTTAACGGTGGAGCTCTTTAGCTCCTTACGTAACAATTCAATAAACTCGTTAAGTAGTTCGATCCGTTGTTTCAAATTACTTGGATTTCTTCCTCTCAAATTTCTTTCAAACAAGCCGTATAGGCTTGGATGACTATCCATTTCATCTAATGTTTTAAAGAAACATTTAGTCTCTTCACATACATCGAAAGGCTTTAAGAAATAAGGATTGGTGTTTATCAGGTCATCAAACATCTTGATGAATGGCCTGAACCACTTCCCGTATTCAAAATATTCCCACCCTTGCTCTGTCTGTTTGATCGTTGCTGCTGGCAACAGAGTTTTATTGCAGTCCAGAACAAAGCGGGGTATATCCAGCATCCTGTCTAACCGAAAGTCACTGTATAAAAACCGTGATTGATAACCATTAGACGGTGCAAGGGTGACCTGATTTTCACAGATCAGTTCCCTCAATTTCTTAGCTTTAAACTGCTTCATATCTCTACTTTTATAGGCTAAATAAATATCTGTTCAGCTGAATCATTTCTGCCATTTAAGTTTTTAAAATGGGTAGGTAGTAGGGTCCTGACCTAAACACCACATGATTCTGTTAGACAAGAGAGAAAGAGCTGGCATATCCTTCTCATTTAAATTACTTCTTAGTTCCTTCGTAATGGGATGATGTGAGTAATCCTACAAAGGATTTAACGAAATTTCATTTTGATTCTCCTTACTGGAATGAAATATTCTTTTTCTTTTAAGTTGTTGAAAAAAATACCTTTATATAATTTTGTTCTTTTTATATACTATTATGATTATCTGAATAAATTTTGTTAAAAATCAGATTATTATGTTTTCACATTGATTTTTTAGTATGTTTTTTATAGTTAAAAAAGTCTTGTGCAAAAACTAGTTTTTTGAGCTAGGGGAAATTGAAATATTAAGTATTTTTGAGGCTGAAATTTACGTATTGAGTAAAAATACTAAACAGCACTCTTTGGTTAGAGTGCTGTTTAGATAACGTTTCATTTGAAGGGGATGAGTCTAGGAATGGGATAGGGGAATATATTACTTATCCTTCAATAATTTCTTCGAGAAGGGCTTCATCATTTTTGATCCAATTGGTCATTACATCTAGTGCGTATGAATTTCTATTTATAAAAGTATACTTATCATGTTTAAAGTTCTTTTCTAGTGTTTCTTGCTCCGCAATTAGCATGTCCAAGTGTTTTAGTCTTTCCTGAGCATGAGAACGGCGCTCTGTATTGGAAGCATAAGAATTTAACCAAGCATTCTTTTTTAATTCTTTTTCAAGTCTGTCCTTGGCTTGTGAATATAGCTGTTTATAGTCACGACGCCCAGCTAAAGCATAAGCTAAATTTTGCTGGGGCTGTTTTTTCATAATTTCATGAAACTGTTTTTTCACTATTGGATCTGTAACAATTGCATGGGGCGATTTCCATTTTTTATTATTTTTGAGGCTTATCTCTTTAATTACCTTAATAAATAAAGTGCAATGCCATTCACTGAGTTGGCTAGATTTATTTTTGTTGAATAATTCAATCATGTCTTCACCAAAGTCAGGATCCGCCACGTATCTTGCTTGTTGACCTAAAGGATAGAAATACATCATCTCATAATTGGTTATATCACAATCACTAGGTGAGAATAAAAGGTATGATGAGTTTTTGAAAAGGCCTTGAAGTAATTTGTTTGCTTTTTCAATTTTTTCTATTTGAGATAAGCTGGCTTGGATGTCGCCATTCCATAAAATCTCACGGGTATCTTTACATAAACAAAATAAATAAGATAAAAGGAGCTCTTCTGGCATCTTACCAATTTCAAAAGGATTTTTTACTAGTTCATCTCTAAGATATAAATAGTCATCATAAGGAGTAATGACATGAGTTTGCTGATTCTTATCGTATAAATATTCATATTTGAGTGCTTCATAATTTACATTACTGGTGATGTGATTAGGATCTATAGAGATTGGATCTGCATAGTGACGCTTTTGGTGGTTATAACGGTCGAGAATATATCTTTCATAAATGCCCAATTGTTCAATGATATAAGGAATTTGCTCATTACAGGCATTATCTTGTTGATGGTCAGAGGGAAATCCCATTATAAAAAGCATTTCATTTCTGGCATAGTCTATATCATTGTTATTCATTGGTTTGAAAGCTCGAAAAAGTAGAATAAATAATACAGTAAATGATAATTGCGAATAGCCATTAAAAATGCAAAATTTACATAACACTTTTAAAGAACATTTCGTAAGTGATATATCCAAAGTCTTCAAGTAAAGCCTTGCTAGGGCTTTACTTGAAGAGTCTTTTTATCGGCTTAAGATATATAAAATTTGATCTTTTGTTAATCTATTAGATTTATCTAACTCATGCCACTTCTGAATCATAATTCGGTATCTATCTGCTTTAGGAGTATGTGAGTTAAGTACGCCAGCCTCAATGGTAGAAGAGAAACGGTGAGCTTTGTTAAGAGCATCTACAAATCCAATGAATTCTGGTTCATGATTGCCATCAAAACCAGCAAAACTAACATCTTGAATTGAAATTCCTGATTTGTTATTTAAAGCATTGTAGCTATCTTTTAAAACTTCAAAAACTCGAAGAATATTGAGGACTAATTCAACATCTTCATCTGGAATGTTTTCACAAAGGGAATTAAAACTTTCTTGGTATAGCCATTTATGTCCATCCCTTAGTTGTTCTGCTAAAAGTAGATAGTGTTCTTCATTTTTAAGGGTGCCCAAGATTTCATATTGGTTAGATAAAAATAAACGTTCTTTATCAGTTAGATCAAATTGCATATGTTTGTTGCTCTTTTAAGGGTATTAGTAATAAATAGATTGTTTTATTTTTAACTATTTCAAGGGCTGAAGCATAAAATTTTTTAACTTGAGGATAGGTTGGGTAGAGGCTTTATTGAAAAATTTTAATAGACATTGTTATTATAGTTAGATTGAGGGTTAACGTTATAAATGAGCTTTGAGTAACTTAATGAATTATTTTAAATAATTGATTTGGTTTATGGTGGTTCTGATTGATGTGACCAATTAATGGATTGAATATGTAATTATCTACCTTCGAAAATTATAAACAACTGCTCAAAAATGCGAAGAGCTAGAAAATACAATCTCGGTAAAAAAACATTCTTTGATACAGCAATTCGTAACCATTACGAAAAAAGGGTCTTCATGAATAATTGTCAATTTTTAAAACGCTTTTTTGAGATCCAAGCTGGAAAAATATTACCTCATCTTGAAGAGGCTTATAGTGATATCAACTTTGATGTTACTATTACTCCTAATGTTCCTGACAAAAATTACATTGTTGTATTTTCAGGTGATCACTTGATATTTCCTATCATTCTAGAGTTTCCCAAAAATGAACATCACTTAAGATTAGGTTGGGTTGATATATTTTTTATTGGGAAAAATAAGGTTCTAAAAGGAAAAAAAAGAATCGAGCTTCTTAAATTGATTGATGAATATATAAGAGCCAATCATTTACTGGATTGCGATGAATAGTGTGTTTTATAAAATTAAATAATAAGAATTTAACTGTATTTTCATTTATATACGACCTGTTTTTTACCTGAAAACACCTTGGGCTATTTATACCCAAGGTTTAATAAGTGGACGTATAAATAACCAAGTCGACTTAGAATATAGATAATTTTAAAAATTACTGAGCTGTTTAACTCATCCGTAAATGCGACTGGTCATACTTCCGTGGGCATCCCATTTTGACTTCAGGAACATCTAGAGTTTTACTGATACGGAATCCACGAAGGCGTTTCTGAGTCGTAAATTGAAAGTACTGATCATTCTTGCAGAGATAATCAAAACTCTGCTCAAGGTTATTTAGCATATCTACGTCAGAGTAATCCAACACTCCTAAAGCGCAGTAGTGGTAATCCTCTTTCTTCATATTACAGATGAATACAGAACCTTGGTTATTGGTCACTTGCTTCCATTGTTTGGCAATGTATTGTCCCCAGCTAATGTCTTCCTGATGATTCTGTCCATCAAAAAAGTAATAAGCGTGTACATGGAAACCTTTCTGAGGTCCGTATTCAATGCGATGGATATAACCCAGCGCATGCTTCATTCGATTGTGCCTAGCATTCTCATTGAGTCGCTCAAGTGAATCTAGAATGAATTGGCTATCCTGTTCAGATTTCCATTGTTCAGATGAAATATGATTGTTTATTAAGCTTTCGGGGGATCGCATAATGCCAAGGTCTACTCTGACAACCAGTATTTTCGAATGAACATGGAGTAGGGCATGCACAAGATTTACCATTTTCTCTTTAGTTTTTAATCTTTTATATTTCCGGTTATGTAATCGTTTACGAACTTTAGCACTTTTCATTTTATCATTCAGAAGGGACTGGAATCGATTCAAAGCTGTAACGTAGGCTTGTACCTGTTCATTGCTATAAATTCTATTTGAAGAGAATGTGCCTAAAATGAATCTCTCCACATCTGATAATCCTTGAATGACAGAATGGATGGTTTCTAATTCTACACTCACAGTATAGGTGCCAGACAGAGGCATGGAAAAGATTGAAGGCAATGCTGAGATTAATTGAATTGGAAGGTCTTTTGCATATTGAATGGATAGTTTCTTATTACCCAGAATCCCTTTCATAGTTCGTAAGGAAGCTAAAGGACGCTGCTGAAGACAATGAATCCCTAACTGTAAGCCGTCAATAAAACATTGGGTCTCAGGATTGGAAGGTAATCGAAACTCAACTACGTCACCTTCATTGTTATTTACCTCATAGCAAGAATGATCCTCTTGAATCTGATCAAGTAGCTGGAGTGCTTTTAGGTCGTCTAAGGACCATTGCCCAGCAGTGGATGCCAAGTTCGGTTTAGTAATGCAGTGGTTCATAGATATATACCTAATGGAAAATTGGATGGTTTATTTGCGTAAATTAGACAAAGCTCATCTTGGGACACTGTTTTGAGCAGTGCCCTCAGTGAGCATTCAAGAATTAATTGAGGAGTTGATTGAGCTATCGATCTCATGACATAGTTTTTGCATCACAGTTCTGCTAGGTTGGGGAGAGCTAAAACTCTGAATATGTGTGTTTATTTATGGATGAAATATATCTTGGATATATATTTCATCTGAAATACTAGATTGTATCTATTGACTAAATAACTAGATTGTTGGTTTCATAGGTTAGTTATATTGAATATATAAATAATTTAAAACCTAAACTCCGTTCATGTTTTGCCTACTTCTATACGGCAATTTTAACCTTCTCGTAAATACGAGCGTATTTGGATGAGCCCGATATACGGACTTAAGCAGATCACAAAGCTCTTTTTCTAACGAACTGGACTCGGTAATTTTTATCTCGTATGATATGTCAGTACCGTAAAAAATAACTGAATTAGTCTTCTTATGAAGTTAAAGCAACGAAGAATTAAATCGATATTTTATATCTAGAAGACATCCCCATCTCATTACAAATTAAATGCATGTCGACAGTCGTTTTAAGTTATTCGTGAATCTGAAAATAGACCTTGAAGGTTGTACACTCTTAGGTTTAAATAGATGTTTTAAAACGTAATTGTAGATAAATATGTGCAAAGTACAAACGGTGAAATTGGTATAGTAAATCCATCTTATTGAACTCAAAATTAAACATTCGTTAAGAGTCTTTATATAAAACGTTGAATATAATTTTTACTTGGAAGCACTAAAAAACAGTTAGGAAAATTTCCATGCCTCTCTCAAAAAGCCATTACTGGATATTTATTCTATTCACAGTTTTCTATTTTTTCATTTTATATAAATTCTTTGGTATTACGTTAGTGAAGGTAAGGTCTTTATCTGCTAATGAAGTTGGTGATTTCTTAGCAGGCGTATTTTCCCCATTGGCCTTTTTATTTTTGATTTTAGGTTACTTTCAAAACACTAAAGCTTTGCAAATGCAAAGCCAAGAGTTAAAAGCAAGCACAGATGCATTAAATCTACAGACTCAAGAATTAGCGAATAATGTTGAAGAGCAAAGAAAGTTACTCAATGTCACACAGCAAGAATTAGAAATTAAACATTTTGAAGCAAGGCCTCATTTAACTTTTTATAGTTATCCTTTTAACCTAACGGTGAAGGATTTTCCTGAATACGGCGATGATGGTTATATTATCGATATGGATCCTCATGAGGTCGCAGATATTAAGATTATCATTGAAAATAGGGGAGAGGTGGCAAAGCATATAACTATTGAAGAGTTGGACTCGGACTTTGATGATTTTAATATAGCGCTTTATGAGTTGGTAGCAAAGCAGGAAACTAGGCTTGAAATTGAATTTATAGGAGAGCGACTTGAACTTTTAAAAACCGAATTTCAACAAGATATCAATTTAAGAATTATTTACCATGATAAATATGGGCGACAATATTCTGACCTAATTGATGTTTATATTTTCGCATTGAGAGATGCTTCTGGTGGTTTTGGGGTAAATATCAAGTGAAATATCCCTTGTTCAAATGAAGTATAAAATTGAATAAGATTAATTAATCTATTAAAAACTATAACAATCACTTTATGGCTTAATCGATAGATCATTGACACCTTAAATATTGCACATTATCCTTTCAGTGCTGGCCTACATTTGCCAGTCGGTTTTAGCAGACCGCGCGTATAGCACATCAGATCAGTTTCCTCTGAGAAACAGTTTTGTGTGAAACCCTTAAGTCCTCTTCTCGTTGCGGTAGGACGGGAGGGGGACGCCTTGTGCGTGCTGGTTCTATATGCCCAGTCTGCTAACCCCCTTTCGTTCTGCCACCATCATTTAGCAGTGATTGGTAGATACCTAATGCATATAGGAGTCCGCCATGCGTACTATTTCTAATTCCATTTTTTCTTCTCAATACCTGCCTGAATTGAAATTCAGGATATAGCTTCCTTTTGCTGATTCAACTGAAACTTGATGACGATCAATTTTAATCATAAGCATGGGTACTGCCCAGAATAAGTCATGTCTGCGCTTTATTAAAACAAAATGATTAATTAAACCTGATCTCAAATAAAGAAATTTCAAATACACATTACCTCAGTGAAGCCATAACGCTTTAAGCGCTGGCATTAAAAACATAAGTCATTACGAGAGGATAGAATGAAATTAAAACTCATTTTTTCATTGTCAGGCTGCGTATTGTTGACCGCCTGTAGCAGCGCATTTGAATCAGAATTTAAAGATGGTTGTCGCAGCTTTGGTGGCAATCGTAGTTTCTGTTCATGTAGCTATAACGAGGTAGAGAAACACTACGGAGAAGAACGACTTAAACAGATCAAGAACCCCATGCAGTTTCCTGAAGATTGGGAAGATAAAGTACAGAAAGCAGGTTTAGCCTGTATGTCTGAATTGAACTAGGAGGGGCTAAAGATGAGAAATCTATTGATCACTTATCTGCTGATTATGATGGGTTACTGGTTCAAATTGATATGGACATTACCTGCTGGCTATTCCAAAGCTTATCTCTTAGGACGAGCCTTTGTATGGCCTTTTACTTTTTTAGAATGGTTATTTTCTTAAAACTTATCAAGAAGCATAACAATGAAAAATACAACTCAAGCAATTGCGACAAAGCCCTACTGGAAAATCATCAGCGTTATTTTAGTTTTAGTGATGATTGGCGCCTATCTGTTTAACCAACATTTGCAACGTAAAGCAGAGCTTCAGTTAGCACAGCTGGCTGTAGAGCAAGTTAAAGCGCAAAAAGCCCAAACTGCTGATGTAGCTCAAGCTCCATCTGAACCGACAGAAAGTGAAGAAGGACTTTCTGGGATTCAAGGTTTAAGCATAGATCTGGAAAAGCAAACTGCCAACTTAACAGTCAATGATGATGGCGTTGCAGGCGCCATAGCTGCAGTTGAAGCAGCGAAAGCCTCACAAAGCTCAGCGACTGAGCATTTAACCATGCAAATTGATCCTGAATACCATGACGGAAAAACCTTAAGTTCAAATGCTTCAAAGTACGGCTTAAAGCCAATCAAAACTGCACCTGCCGATCTAAATGCAACCGTTTCAAGTATTGACCAGATGTTAGCGTCACATCTCATCGATGTTTGGGGGCGATCTAGCCCAGATCAGGTGGCGAAGCGAGTTGAAGGCTGGAGTCAGCAGGGCAACAGCATTACTTATCGTGCCGCATGGGACTCAGATCGTTATCAATGTACTTGGTATGTGGTGCAATGGAACAAGAGTAACAACCAAGTTTTAAGCGAAGGCTACAAACCTTGTTTTTAAACAAAATGCCTTTTCATAATTTTAATTTCAAATGAATTTTATACCCATTTAAAACAGGAATATTGCAATGAAAAATATCAGAATAATCAGCTGTGGTTTATTCGGTTTATTGATTTCAACAGCAGTGATGGCGAAGACAGAACAAATCATCTTAAAAAAAGATGTGGGGTTTGGTGAGGAAGCAGTCATTTTTCCAACCACAAAGGGTGAAGTGTTCCTCAATCGTTATGCACTTCCAGCAGCAGTTGCAAAACAAATCAAGCCTTATAAAAAAGGCCAATGCTTAGAAATTCAGTCTAAACATGGTTTTTTTAAAGATACTGGGGATGGGCAATATATCCAAAGCATCGGTCCCTGTAAAAGTAGATCAGGTTTAGCGGTACCTAAAGTAAATAGATAAACTGTACCAGTTTAAATTTAAACCGAATCAATACTAAAAACCACGAGCCGATGCTCGTGGTTTTTTTATGTCTATATCTCAATATTTAATCAAGGAAAAACACCATGCAGCAATGCCCTTATTGCCATTCACCACATGTGCAATTACTACGGCGAAGTCAACAAACACAACCCAAAACTAAGTTCACTTTCTCATCCTGCTCACCGATGTCACTCGCTAGCGTTGGTATGCAAATCTCTAAACGGCTGGGGATTAATCCAATGGTTGGTGGTTTTATCGGCCTAACGGTAGGAGGGGTATTTCTACTCTACATCCAACAGCAAGAGAATCTCATTACCTTGCATTACCAGTGTGAGCAATGTCAGGAACATTTTGAAATTCAACAAGCTGAATGATCCTAAATAAATTCATCAGTATTTTACTCAATTAATTCAGATCAATAAGAAGGAAAACCTTATGGCCCATCAACTTGAACAAATGGCTTATGTTGGCCAAACCCCTTGGCATGGCCTAGGCAATCAACTCAGCCCAAATCAACCGCTTGAAGTCTGGGCACAACAGGCAGGCATGGAATGGCAGATCGAAAGCTCGAATGTCAGCTATATGGCTCAGAACGAGCGAGGGCAAAGTATTATCATGCCCTATGAAGAACAACGTGTTCTGTACCGCTCAGATACCCATGCACCGCTATCCGTGGTCAGCCAGCGTTATCAGGAAGTTCAACCTATAGAAATTTTAAATTTCTACAAAGACTTGACTGAGCAATCAGGCTTTGAACTAGAAACTGCTGGGGTGTTGAAAGGTGGAAAGAAATTCTGGGCATTGGCTAAAACAGGACAGACTTCAACACTCAAAGGCAAGGATGTCAGCAATGGCTATATTTTATTGGCAACTGCTTGTGATGGAACGCTTGCCACCACAGCACAATTTACGTCCATTCGTGTGGTGTGTAATAACACCTTAGCCATTGCACTGAAAGGGCAAAACACGAGTGCAGGTGTGGTGAAAGTTCCTCACAGCACCAAGTTCGATGCAGACAAGATCAAACAACAATTGGGTATTTCTGTACGTGCATGGGATGAACACATGTATCAAATGAAACAGCTGAGTCAACGTAAAGTCTCTCAACAAGAAGCGGCAGCTTACTTTGATGCAGTATTTAATAATACTAGTCTTAGCCAGATAGAACAGGATGAAGGCATTATTCAATTTTATCGCAATGTTGTGAATCAAACCAAACCAAATAAAGCAGAACCGAATGGGCGTGCTATGTCCAAAGTCATGACCATGTTTAATGGGCATGGACGGGGAGCAGAGCTCTCCTCAACCAAGGATACTGCCTATGGCTTACTCTGCGCCATAACAGAGCATTGTGACCACGAACGTCGAGCCATGAGTCAAGACCACCGACTTGATTCAGCATGGTTCGGTGCAGGTGCAGCGCTAAAACAGCGTGGATTGGAACAAGCACTGAGAATGGTCGCTTAAAAAATCATTTATCCAAGTTTGAGTTCATTCATACATTAGCCTAAGCATACTGTAAATCCATGCCTGCATCAGTCACACCTTTCTCAACATTACCATATGTGGCTTTTTTACGTAAAGATTTTAGTTCTGATCTGAAATAATTTAATTTTTTATGTAAATTATTTTCAACTCTTGGTTGAAAAAAGATATTTTTCCTCAATCATAAAGTAAATAGCTGAGCGATAGCAGGAACTAAAATCACTATGCAGTATTCTAAAAACCTCATCAGTCAACAAATTTCTGAAACAGAATTTTTGTTGCGCGTAACTGATAGTAAATTAGCTGAGGAACTAATAAAGCGTTTACCTAGTATATTCGGACGTTATATAGAAAAACCTGAACTCATCAAGAGTAATGGGATAGAGGAAACCCACTTTAAAATTTTAGGTATGGACTCAGAGAGTTTTGAAAGACACCTAAATACTTTAACTCCTGAACTTATTAATAATCTATCTAGCCATTAAGTTTATAAATAAAGTTTTTCTATAAGACAAGTTTTTATTGAAAAAACCACATCTCCAGATGTGGTTTTTTTATGCCACAAATTAAACCTTTTATAAGGAATTATCCATGAATCACATAATCTCCGAGACAATACCTGCTAAACATGATATGGCCGTTACTCGATCTGTTCCATTAGTAACAACAAGGAAGACAGTGTCTGCGAAACGTCTAGCCGAAACTAAAAGTATGTCACAGGCAGAATGGCTTAATGTTCGTAAACAAGGCATTGGCAGTAGTGATTGTGCAGCTGCTTGTGGATTGAATCCCTATATGTCGATGCTTGAACTGTGGATGATCAAGAGAGGTCGTATCCAACAAAACATTGAGGACGAAAGCCAAGGACATGCACCGCTCTATTGGGGTAAACGGCTAGAACCCTTAGTCGTTGAATACTACAGCATACATACCAATTATAAAGTACGTCGGGTCAATGCCGTATTACAACACCCTGAACCTGATAAACACTTTATGTTAGCCAACTTAGATTACTCGGTAGTGGGTGATGCAGATGTCCAGATATTGGAGTGTAAAACAGCAGGAGAACATGGTGCCAAGCTTTGGCGAGATGGCGTACCTCTATACGTCTTGTGCCAAGTACAACATCAATTGGCAGTCACTGGCAAGAAAGCAGCACATATTTGTGTATTGATCTGCGGGCATGAAACACGAATCTTTAAAGTGACTCGTTCAGAATCAGTGATCCAACACATCATCTATGCTGAACGACACTTCTGGGAGTGCGTGGAAAAAGATACCCCGCCTGATGCTGATGCGAGTGAATCAGCAGCCAAAGCCTTACAACTGCTTTATCCTGAACATATTCCACTCTGTACCGCAGATTTATCCGAAGATATGCAAGCCAATCAACAATTTGAACAATTGATTCAAGCACGTCATCAAATTGAGACCAGTCAAGAGGCATTCGACCAGCTTAAACATCAACTACAAGCCAAAATGCAACAAGCTGAACGAGCGACCTTTAAAACAGGCTCAGTGACATGGAAGAAGTCTAAAGACTCAATTGGCTTAGATAGCAAGGCTTTACTGAAAAAGTACCCTGAATATCTCAATCAATTCCCTCAAAACAAACAAGGATCACGGCGTTTTAACATCTATACAGATGATGATTAAAACCAAATTAGCCTAGGTTGAATTTACAAACCAAACATCTAATTGAGCTAACAATCCCATGTCTAAACGCATGGGTTTTTTATGCAAATTTCATTTTAACCAAGCATAGCAATACAACACATTTAAATGGAAGAGGGCGACACCATGATTAAAGGTTTAGCGATTACACCACCGATACTTGGACGAATTAGTATTGGTAAAGTCGTCGAAAAGAATGGAAAGCGGTTCCCTGAACGGGATGATCAATTCACCATTACCAGCCAAATCCAAGGTAAAGATGGATGGGTGAAACATCCACTAGATGAACAGCTCCGAGCCAAAGTTCCCAATCAAAAACTCAGAATCATTCCAGTGCGAATGATCTTCAATAACCCTGATCTTAACTTTCGAGCGGAATACACCTTATTTGATCGACAAACAGGGCGACTTGTTTGTGTGGGAAATGGTGAAACTTGTCAAAGGCAGACCAACCAAGGCATTAAACAACATCCATGCCCATCACCTGACTTATGTCCTTTGGCGCAAGGCTGCAACTGTAAGCCTCTTGGCCGATTACATGTCAATTTGGATGAGTCGGATGAACTGGGTACTTTTATTTTTAGGACTACAGGCTTTAATAGTATTCGTACTTTGGCAGCGAGACTCAGTTATTACCATGCAGCATCGAATGGCTTACTTTCATGCTTACCATTGCAACTCACACTGAGAGGTAAGTCGACAACACAAAGCTATCGAACACCTGTGTATTACGTCGATTTAACTTTAAGAGATGGTGTCAATCTTGAACAAGCCATTCAAACGGCTAAGGAAATTGACCAACAAAGCAAGGCTTCAGGATTTAATCAACATGCTTTAGATCAAATAGCACGACAGGGTTATGGCAATGCTAAGTTTGAGGTGAATTCTGAGGAGGGTCTGAATTTAATCGAGGAGTTTTATACTGATGAAAATTGTGAAGCTGAACAACAGTCTAAAGACTCAAAAGTTAAGATAAAGTCTAAATTGAATCAAAATATTGGTCTTGTTCAAGATATTCAGCAGGGGCTCCAGCAATCTGTAAGGTCTGTAAACTAAATTAAAGGATAATTTAAAGATTTTCCTGTACTTTATTATTCTTCTTTTATTAAACTTAAAATAACTGTTGTAATTGTGATAAATTTTGCTTAATATTTAATTATTGTTAAATATATCAAGTTTTATGTGCTCATGGTTTCCCCAAAACATGAGCATCTTTTTAATCCCTTTTATATACCTATGTTCTCCAATTCATAGGTATTTTTTTAAAGATCAGCTTTCTAATTTTTTAAATATAAAATGCACAAAACAAGTTCATTTTGCATTTTAAACGGACTAAAAAGATACAATTATTTATGTGGTTTAAATAATAAAAAAGATTTAAATACCATTAAATAATTTAAAACAGGTTTTAATTTGGTAAATTTATTGCATATCAGTTGCTTAGTTTAAAACTATTTGTGAATTGCAAAAAATAAATATAAG
>NZ_VTDG01000022.1:0-43125 GCF_052824985.1 Acinetobacter sp. 1125_18A | reverse complement strand
AAGGCCTGCTGATCGTGGTTGATTGTTATTATTCAAGTCTGCAACAGCATAAACTGCAAAACCCAGTACGGTGTTCAAAGTAGTGGTTGGTGTCAGTGAGTAACTACTGCCACTGGCATATTCACCTTGCAAACTACTGTCCTGATAAAGCTGATAAGGTACAAACTCATTCTGCTGGGCATGTTTCATCCGCCGAAAGTTATTTGAAAAGTGATCACCACCATTCAACATAATCTTTACAGGTAGCCGTGCAGTACATTGGACATTCCAGCTTTGCGCAGTATTAATCACAGATGTTTTTAATTGCCCTTGCGCCACAACAGGATGACGACCAAAATCAAGTAACTGTTCGACATTGCTGAGTTTGCACCCATTCTCAATGGTCGCCTGCACTTTAAAACTTGCCGAAGTTACTGGATCAACAGCAAACCCACTTTGAACAATCGAAATCAGCAGAACACTTAAACCTATTTTTTTCATGATTTTGTTCTTTAAAATTCAATGGTAATTGGAATAGTGTCGGTATATTGTCCAAGCGAGACTGACCGACCATTATTAACAGTTTGACCCATAAGATTAAGCGTCTGCGGCTGACCATTGTTGGTCAAAGTGATGGATTGATTAGGCCTTAACGCTTCTCGAGCAGTTCCATATAAGATGTTGTAAGCAAGAAAATCTGTGCCATTACTGATTGCACGAAAATAATTTGCACCAAAAGGTGCTGGAACCTTGCTGTCATTTTGCCCAGCACCAAAGGTAACTTTTATTGGGGCATTGCCAGGGCATTGAATGGTCAAACCTGATGTAGAACCCTGACTTAAGCTGGTCTCTATCACCTGATTAAATGCAGCGGTGGTTTCTCCAAAGTCTAGCTGTCCAAAATTTAAGCCATTGGTTCCGTTATTCACGGTCTCATTGTTGATTTTGCAGGATGGCTCTAATTCAAGCTGCACATTTAACTTAGCAGCCAACTGCCCAGCACTGGTGAGCGATGAAACAATGCTACAAAGTAGCAATCCAACGCATTGTTTAAGTAACAGGTGCATACGTACCTCCCTAAAACAGGCTTGTTCAACAACAAACCTGTTTACTGTTACGTATACTGATTAGAAATTAACAGTCACCAATAAAGTGTCTGTATAATCACCCTGTGCTTTTGCAGTACCAGTGTTCGCAGCAATTGCACCAAAAATTGGAACTTCTTGAGCTACACCTGCCGCAGCAGTGAAAGGCTGAGCTGTATTAATCACATATGGATTGGTACGTGCTGCATCACGGTAAACATTATAGTTTACTAGGTCGGCAGCAGTTGTATGTTTAAGACTACGATCAGCGCGTTGACCACCGTCAATTGCAACAGTAAAGTCAACAGGGTTTGCACCGTCACATTCTACAGCGAGATGACCACCTGTCGCTGAAGAAGCAACTTGTCCAGTCAAAACGTTTGCCCAAGTACCAGAAGTTTTACCGAAATCTAATGTACCAAATTGGTTCATATTTCCAGTAACAGTAGAACCTTCAACAGTACAACCTGTTGAAACATTCAGCTTGACATCAACTTGACCAGTAACAGCTGCTTGTGCAGTCGCGATATAAGCCGTGCTTAATAATGCAGTTAGTGTTAGTTTTGTGAAAATATTCATATTAATTCCCATAATTTGTATTATTTGTTAACTTTTACACAAGAAGTGTGAAAGTATTTACATAATCACATGTGATGAATAAGTGTTCAATAAATCTACTAATAAGCAGCACAAAACAACTATAACCTATTGTATTTATTTAAACTTTTATTGGAATCATAGAATTAAATTATTATTATATTTAAAACATCAAAAAATACATTTCACTTGATAATTTTACAAAGTAAAAGTGAAATTAACTTAATTTTCTTTTAAATAACACCAAGCTAAATATGCCAATCTAAGGACTTAAAATTTCGCTTAGGCAATATCGTATTTTATCTTGATCAAGCTCCATAAAAACAAAATTAAACCCTATATTTCAAAATTTTACTTGATAAAATTTTATGTTATGTATATTAAACCAAACTCAATATAGCAAAGATAAACTTAAATATTTTTTATTCTTTATAAAATTAAAACTTATTTTTAAAAATGCTTTATCGGCTTATCTATATTTTAAATTTTTATCTAAAAAATTTTAGAATCGCCTTTTATATTTAATTATTACCTTCAAATTTTTTACATCTCATTTCATTCAATTGATCTAAGATATGATGATTAATTCCAAAACTCCAATTTTAAATAAACTAGTGATAACAAAGTAACCATGACCATGATTAAGCACCCCAAATTAGTCTTTTATAATCATTGCTCACAATGGCTTTGTATTGGTAGATTAATCACGATGATGAGGCTGTAAATTAGTGGCGAGGACTTTATTAAGAATATGATTTAATCAATAAAAGTTAACACTTAGTGGTTATTTTATCTACTCATCAAAAATAAAAAAATCCCATTCGTTCTGGGGTGAAGAATGGGATACGTTATGACACTTTAACATGCCGACCGAAAATCGTGAATCTCTGTATACAATTTGGATGACGACTAAATATGAAAGGTGTTTCCACTCGGTTTAAGAACATCTCGCTCTTTAACTCTTAAACAAATGCATTGGTCAAATGTAGCGATTGCATCACGAATAAATTCAGCTTCCATTTTATCTACATGCAAATGACTTTCTTTATGAACTTCTTCAAACAATGCTTTTAAATCATATTGATCATCACTTAGACATGTCATCTTAAAATTACTCAGTTCAGCGTCAATATCTAAACGTATTAATTCGATAAAATGCTGTCGTGAAGCATAGGTATTTTCACTATAAAAAAAATGAGTGCTTTCATCTATACCTTTATGAAACACCATTTCATAAATTTTCATTATTTATCTATATCCAACATTCATATTTCTATTCTTCAATATATCTGTAGGAACTCTTTAAGCTATTCAGATAATGCACATTTTTTATCACTACCCACCATGTTTTGCAAACTTTTACACTTATCTTTATTATAATTAAATACATAATTTATTAAGAATATTTATTAAAAAACAAATATTTAAATTTATATTATTTTTAAAAAACTAAATTTAAAATTGAGTACAAATCTTACAATTTAATGCATATTTCATGTAATATACCACCTAACAATAAGCTGTTTTTTAATTGCTCTAAAGGCGAACAATAAGTATAAGTTTATCTATTTAAGTTTTACTTGGAAATACATTAATATAAGCTTGCTGATTCTAAAGTCATTGAGCGTTTATTCTAAAAAATTTTCCTCCGCCAATATGTATAAATATATCGAGGTTTATACTCATAAATGATTACAGGGCCCGTGATGTTCAATATTCTTAGCAGCTCAAAGAATATTGATAAGATTAAATAAGTGAATCCTCTTAGCGACAGAAATTAACTCTTCCCCACTAAATAAATTCAATATTTTTAAGCATATATAAATTAATTTTTTAAAAGACAAGATTTATGTTGGATGCCAAACAATTCAATAAAGATGGCATCCAATTTCCAATTTCTCAATGTTAAAAATTAGCTTTCAATACCAACGAAGCAAAATCTCGGTCATCCAGTGTACTAAAATCATTCGAACCAAAAAAATTGGTATACGCAAGTTCAGCTGCATACTTTTGCTGATAATTCACTGAAATAGTGGCTGCAATACTCATTTGACCTTCTTGAAAATTTTGGCTAAATCCTGCTATATCATGGCGAAAGATTACACTTGGTGTGATGACGGTCGCAGGTAAAATATCTTGATAACTTAAAGCTCCTCGTAAACGATAGCCATATGACCATTGCGTAAAAAAACCATCCCGATTACAAAAGCGCTCATTCATACGATCAATCACATCATTTGCAAGATGTGCGGTGCCATAAGGCGTACATTTGTATTCACCTGTTTCAGGATTATAGGCACCAGATGAAAGCTCACTCCGTCCAAATGCACCGACCCGTCCAAAACGATGATTACCAATATCTGCAATATGATTCACTGCAAACTCTGCCGCCCAATTCAATGCATTTGCACCCAATATATTGTTTAACCGATCACTCGCACCCAGTGAAAATTGGGTTACAGGCGTTCTTACATAACCTTGTAAATATTGTCCAAATTCAGCCGCAACTCCAGGCGGTGTAAGGGGCGTATCTTTGTCTAAAACTTGAGCATAGACAATATCTGTTCCATTTAATTGCAAGGGCTGATTGGGTTTATGCGTTAATTCGCTAAAAACAGCAGTTGTCCCCACTTTTCCAGCTAGGCTTAATCCATACATTTTAATATTTTCTGGATAAATTGAAAAAAAACGAGCAGTATTAAAATATGCAGACCCTGGTTCAGTTACCGCTGTACCATCAAAATTAGCATTGCGACTGTGATAGTTCGCAAAATATGCGCCAAGTTCAGCATTATTCCAACGAGGTAAAGTTTGCTTTAAAGCAAAACCATATTGCCCTCTATTCTTGGCATATCGACTTTCTGCACGTGGAATATAAGTCTGTGCATCTAAAGCACTTTCAGACAACTTATCCCCTGGTGTAACGGTCAAAATAATGGGTCCACAATTTTCTGGAACAAAGTCCGAAATTGCAAAAAACGTCCCACAGCCATCCACAACAGAAGGTCTAAACTTAAACTGATAAAAACCGTTCAGTTTAAGATTTGGCGTTATTCCAGCCTCAAATGAAAACATTTCGACAGGAATTATTCGCTCTTTTGCCTCTCCTCCCGGCCGATTAATTGCACCATAATTCAAGGCACTGACTGAATTTATACCATTTTGGAAAAACTGCGATTTCCCCCAATTTAAGGTATGTTTGCCTAATTTTAGATTGGCATTTTGACCATTTTCTAAAGCAAAATTTTTCCAGATATAGGCATCCCAAAGATCAATGCCCTTAAATTTGGCTAATCTAGGCCACGCAGAATCATCAAAGGCTTTTAAATCTCCACGACCAGTTTCATAAGCATGGTCATACCAATATTTAGTGCTGATTACTGCACCCTGTTGTTGTCCTTTCAAACGAAACTCAGTCAACCCTTTTATAATTTGGGAAATGTTATCGTTTTGACTAAAGTTCACATGCCCATCGTCACCATTCACGTCAACGCTTAAACCGTCCTTTCCGATATGATTTGCATCCGGTTTATACACCAACTGATTTGAAGCATCTTGAGTACTCCAATTCGCACCTAGGCTGAGCATCGTACTGGTTTCAAATTTCCAATCCTCATTGATCTCAACACTTTTTGCAGACACTTTTGAAATACTTAAGCACAGCACTAAACAGACACCCAGCTTTTGAGTGAAAATAATCGTGCGTTTCGCGTTATTGCCACATATCACATTTTGCATCATTCGATCTCCATATCGATATGATTTAATTAGATTTAACTCCATAAATAGCCATATTGACTATTTTGAAATATGCATATTTTTTAATTTTTTAATCTGTTACCTATACTGCTAACCATTGAGCAATGCTGTCTTAAAACGGCGTGTAAATTGAACCAAGTCACTTCTAAATAAATTCCGCTATAAAGTTCTAAGAACTAAGCGATACATATCGAATCATCCACTTGGTCTAATTGTTGAATAAATTGTTCAGCTTGTGCCCAATACCCATATCCAGCAGCAGGATTAAGATGCCCCACTTCACCTAAACTCACCAATTGACTGCCCCATGTTTTTGCCATAGTCCGAACGGCCTGGTAACTGGCTAAATGATCGTTGGTACTTGCAACAACAATGCTCGGAAAAGGCAAAACCTTGTTGGGTAAAGGATCCCATCCTTGCTGTTTTAGCATTGCAGAACTTGGATAGTTTTCAGGCCATTTGGCTGATAAATCGGGTGGTGTCACCAACAAAGCCCCTTGAATATTGTGTTGATACAGAGCTGCCCAGTGAACGGTCATTAATACCCCTGCGCTATGTGCAACTAAAATCACAGCACCATCAATTTCTTCAAGTTGCGTTTGAATCGCTTTAACTCTTTTTATGCAGTTGATTTTGTCTGTTTCTAATGCAGGGACAGATCGTACCTTAACAAGCCTTTGCTCCAATAAGGTTTGCCAATGTTCAGTAACATGGTCACGTAAACCTGGGACAATTAAAACAGTTGCCTTTGTCTGTATTTTTTCCATTGATCTACCTTAAGTTTTCGCCAAATGAATGAAGATGAATTCTATAAATTGCTTATTCACAATACGGTTTAGTTGATCTTGGTGACGTACATTTGATGACAACTGCTTTTCATTTGATGACAAATGACAGCTCTAATAAAGCATTCGAGCATGGGTTTATAAAGTTATAAGATATTGATTTAATTGTTTTATTTTTAGATTAACTTATTTTTTCATTAAAAATCTCAATATTCTTGATGAAATCAGTGAGATTGCTTTAACCAATGCCAACTTTAATAATGGGGCCGTGTTTCAGAAAGGATCCGCTGAAACCATAAAAAAGTGAACTACAAGGAAATTAAAATGAATCAAATTTGTAGAATAGCTGTGCCATTGGCATGTCTATTAACAACTCATTTATGTTATGCGGATTCTACAACCTCTAAACGCTGGGCTGTCAGTGCAGGCTGGATGCATGTCATGCCTCAAGGCAAAGCCAATTCAACACATGTAACAACCAGTGTTGTAGAAGGTGGCAGCTATGGCGTTGGATCATCATTATGGGGAAGTGATATTGCCAACTACGAAACCAATGCATCTGAAATTAAGGGAATGGGTGGGCTTTTATTAAATACTTTTATCAAAAATGGTAAAGCAGACCCCAATTATAAAGTTCCAGCAAGTCTAACCACCGGAGCCAGATCGGATATCACAGGTATTTCTGATTATACCGCTCAAGGTGGAATGGAAGTCGCGGATACCGATACATTGGGTTTAACTCTAAGCTACTTTGTAAATGATCATGTATCTCTTGAATTAGTCGGTGGTATCCCACCAAAAATTGATATTGATGGCGTAGGAGAAATTAGAGCTTCGGCACTTTCCACTGCCAATACTCCCGGAAAAGGCACACCACCGACCTATTTAAATGGTTTAAAACTGCTAAAAGATACCTTAATTACCGATCTTGATGCACATGGCAAAGTTGCAGAAGTAACTGCATGGACGCCTGCAGCAACAGTCAAATATCATTTTGGCACTTCAGGACAAGATAAGTTCCGACCTTTTGTTGGCGCGGGTGTTGTATATGGTCATTTTAATAAGTTAAAGCTCAATGGCGGTGTAGAACAAGACCTTATTCAAGCAGGTTATATGATTGATAATATCCTCAATGATCGAGCGGGTGAAGCATTGCACGGTGGTCAAGGCAGTTCAACAGCGACACCAAAAGTTAAAGTTAAAACCAGTGATGCCTTTGCACCAGTACTCACAGCAGGATTTACCTTTGATTTAACCGATCGTTGGT
Source organism: Acinetobacter sp. 1125_18A (assembly GCF_052824985.1). Lineage (NCBI taxonomy): Bacteria > Pseudomonadati > Pseudomonadota > Gammaproteobacteria > Moraxellales > Moraxellaceae > Acinetobacter > Acinetobacter sp. 1125_18A. The sequence continues at coordinate 35,653 of NZ_VTDG01000022.1, read as the reverse complement.
TTACCACTGGATCTTTAAGTTATATGCCAAACTTTAATAATGTAGCAACTGTGACTGTCACAGATACATCGACAGGTACCCAATTGATCAAGTCCACGACAAAAATTGATTTAGATCCTTTGGTCACATATCTTGGGGTAGGCTATCGTTTTTAATTAAATGGATTGATCGTAGCCCTATATCTACCGACCATTTAATTTTAAAAATATTGTGTACTAAATATCTACAATCCGATATGAGTCGCAATGCCCCATCTAAAAGAATTAATGTGTAAGCAATATCCCTAAGTTGTGTCGCACATTAATACGTTTTAAAAGGCTGTTCTTTACTCAATAAAGTGCAGTCCTTTTAAAACACTCCTCTTTGTTAAACAAATTTGATACTCTATTTCAATCATCTCAATGTGTAATGAATTGAGATGCTTTTTAAAAAATTTTGATAAAATTATTGAGATTACACATACGCAAAAACTTTTTATAAATGCGTATTGGTACAGTCTTCAAACAGTGGTGTATTGACCAGGACGGTTAATGAAAAGACAAGGAGAGTGTAAATTGGTTCCTCTTGCACATACAGCGGTACTCAAGAATTATCTGGATGTAAGCCGACAATTAGACCTTAATCCATACCATTTATTATCTGATGCTGGAATTTATTCTGCTCAATTAAATGATTCAAAACAACGTATTTCCGTCGACAAAGTCATGACACTATTAGAGCAATCTGCTCAAATCAGTGGTTGTGAAGTGTTTGGTCTACATATGGCCGAACAACGTCAAATTGCTGATTTTGGTGAGCTAAGCCTATTATTAAGCTATCAACAGACGTTACGTGATGCCTTAAAAACAATTGTAAGATACCGAAATATCATCAATAACGCGCTTGAAATATATATAGAAGAAGTTGGAAAAACCGTGATTATTCGGGTAGAAGTGATTTCTGCTTCAGCAAAGTATAGTCGTCAAGCGATTGAATTGGCTTTGGGGATTACCCATCGTTTTTGTACTGCATTATTAGCTCAAAAATGGCACCCATTAAGTATTCATTTTACCCACGATTCACCAAAAGACTTAACAGTGCATCAACGTGTTTTTGGAAGTTCACTTGAATTTGGTAGCGAGTTTAATGGTATTGTCTGCTCATCATCAGAGCTTGATAAAATCAATCCTCAAGCAAATACAGCAATGGCAAACCATGCACAGCGCTATCTCGATATTGACATCTTACAAAAAGACAATGAATCATCACTTATTTTTGATATCCGTAAAAGTATCTACCTGCTTTTACCGATGGGACGTGCCACAATTGATCAAGTCGCGCAGACCCATGAAGTCAATGTCAGAACGCTGCAACGGCGTCTAGAAGCTGCACATACAAATTTTAGTGAATTAATGAATGATGTCCGCAGAAATTTGGTATTTCGCTATTTAAGAAATATCAATTATTCACTGGCTCAAGTTTCAGATATTCTTGGTTACTCTATGCCAAGCTCTTTTACACGATGGTTTATCGGTCAATTTGGTATAACACCCAATGCTTGGCGTACCCACAATAAGGCTGAGATCATTGATGAAAATACGATATAAATTCAAGTAAGGTACGACTAACTTGGTATTAACTTCAAAACAATAATAAGAAAAGCCACTTAAAACAAAAGTTTTGCGTAAATCAACTTTAACGTTGTACCTTGCAAAACTTTTGTTAAATCAAAGCTCTACTAAAATAACCAATGCATCAGGCTGAGTACCAACAATACCAGAAAAACGCTTTCTCCAATCATCAGCAGGATCGGTTTAATACCCACCGTTGCTAACTCTTTTAATTGTGTTTTCATCCCTAGCGCACTAATCGAAATAATCAGACACCAACGAGATAATTCATTCATTCCAGTTTGAACAACTGTAGGTACCCATCCAGTACTATTTATACAGGCAAGAATTAAAAATCCTACTGCAAACCAAGGCAATAATGGCGGTCTTTTGCCCGTAGAGGGTACGCCTTGCATACGGGTAATCATGGCTGCACAGATGATCACAGGTAGAAGCATGGCAACTCGCATCAATTTCACCACTGTTGCAGTATCGCCTGTTTCTGTAGACATGCTATAACCTGCCCCCACCACTTGGGCGACATCATGGATGGTTGCACCTAAAAAAATCCCTGCATGTTGTGGTGTCAATTCCAACCATCGCGCAATCATGGGATAAACAATCATTGCTAAAGTTGAAAGTGCAGATACTCCAATGACGGTGAATAAGGTTGCTTTTTCTTTTTGTGGATGACTGGGTAATGCTGCAGACAAAGCCAATGCTGCGGAAGCTCCACAGATCGCTGTCGCACCACCAGTCAGCATACCGAAAAATTTATTAAACCCGAGCACTTTTGCTGCGATGACTGAAGCAAGAATGGTAATGACGACCAATGAAATGACCAAAACAATGGGCTGCCAACCTAGCGCAGTCATTTGCTCAAGGGTAATTCGCATTCCGAGTAAGGCGATCCCAAAACGCAATACTTCTCGCGCAGTAAATTCGATACCCGCTTTACACTTTCCTTCTGTTGCAAGAAAGTTCACGCCCATCCCAAGCAACAAAGCGAATAACATCACTGGTGCACCATAATGCTCAGATAAAAAACAGGCCGCAGCGGCAACCACAGTACTGACAATAAATCCAGGCATAAGCGCACTTAGCCGTGGCTGCCAAGCCATAGAATCTAATTTACTCATCTAGCGCTACTCCACAATCCAAACCAATAAAAACATTTTCGCCAATCACTTCTACTGGGTATGATTGAACTTGTAGCTGTGTTGAATTGAGTAAATAACCATTTGCCAAGTCAAAACGTAAACCATGTGCACAACATTGAATTACCCTGCCTTCTAATTTCCCATTGAGTAATGAGGCACCCTGATGCGGGCAACTGTCATTAATCGCATAAAATTGTTCAGCAATATTAAATAAAATTAGAGATCGGTCACCGATCATCAAAAAGGATCGATTGCCTAAAGTTGGGATTTTTTCTTGAGGAACTTGAAAACGCAAGCTCATACCATTTGTCCTTGTGTTTGAAGCGTTTCCAGCATTGCTTGATAAAGTGCACTTGCAGGTTGCGCTCCTGCCATTGCAAAACTTCCATCAAAAACAAAATATGGTACCCCTTTACCCCCTGTATCTGCTGAGATAAAAGGAACGAATGGTTTTGCTAAAATACCTTCAACCACCTCATCCGCAAAACCGCAATACATGGCTATTTTCTGCAATGTTGCTAACTCGCCTATATTTTCCGAATGATGAAAATAGGCTGTGAATAGCGCATCTAAAAATCGCTCACTTTGATCTGAATGATATACTTTTGAAATATTTGCAAAAAAATGATGTGCCATAGCTGTGTTTGGCATACGACGAATGCGATCAAAATCGATATCAACATTGACCGCTTTCGCTGCTTGACGAACTTGAGTTTGACGCATTCGAACGGCTGTTGAACTGCCTAATCTCTGTAAATAAAAGGCATCAAAAGGAACACCCACCAGTGGAATATGGGGTAAAAGCTGTACACCACGCCACTGGATATTGACCACAACATCTGGATCACTTTGTTTTAATTTTTGAATCGCAGTCTGTAAATGACGTTTTCCAATCAAACACCAAGGACAGATAAAATCAAAAAAAACTTCAATATTCATTTTACGTGTCATTACTGATTACCCATATTGCATGACTGTGCTTGTACTGTTTGAGCTTGTCGTGCGGCTTGTGCATTAAATTTTTTAATATCATGGGCATAATGGCGTTTTGCATAGAAGAATACGGCAGCAGCCACAATGCTCATCAGAGGCATCAATTGAAAAGCATGGTGTAAACCAATCACGTCAGATAGCTTTCCAATCACTAAAGGCCCTAAAGCCAAACCGAGAAAATTATTTGCCAAAGTCAATGTTGCAAATGCTGTGCTATGTACAGAATGATGTGTCAGGTTGGCAACCATTGCGCTAGATGGTCCATTGGTACCCAATGCGATAAACATCCCAATACAAATCATGATTAATTGAGCATTTCCGACAGACATGGCAAAAGCGATGGATAGCAACACACAACCGATCAAACAAAATGCAATCGCTAAACTGACTTTTCGATCTGGTCGATCTCGTCCTAAACGATCACATAACATCCCACATAAAATCGTGCCAACTGCACTACTGAGTACAACCATTGCCGCGACCAGCCCCGCTTTATCTGTACCCAATCCGTAATATCGATTGAGATAACTGGGAAGCCAAACGATGACCGTGCCACCCACAAACAATTGCAAGCCACTGCCAATATAAGTGGCGATCACAGACCGACTTGAATAAATCGATCGTAAAGGACTTCTCGACTTCTCCTGTTTCTGTAGGGTCTTAATTTTGTCTTGAACGGTTCCTATCTTGTTTTCTTTAACCACAATAGGATATAAAAATGCCAGAATCAGCCCAAAGACTGCCATTCCACCAAATGCCCAACGCCAGCCAAAATGTTCAGCCATTACACCGCCTAAAGCCATGCCTAAGAATGAGCCAAACACACCACCTGCCATAAAAGCACTTGCTAAAGTTGCACGCATATCACGAGGAAAAACCGATACAACAACAGCAATCCCGACACTGCCATAGGCAGCTTCGCCAACACCCACCATAAATCGGGCAATAAACATATGTTGATAACTTTCAGCAATTGCACAGCCTAAGGTTGCCATACTCCATAACACGGCCATCAAAGTTAAGCTTTTTACTTTGCCAAAACGATCTGCCAAGATCGACAAAGGTAAGGTTAATAAACCCACCATCAAGGCCACAATTCCACTTAATAATCCAAGTTGGCTGTCTGTCAAAGCCCATTCACTTTTGATCAGTGGGAATACTGCATTTAAGACTTGCCGTGACATATAGTCAGAAATCAACAGACCAAATGTGAGTGCAAAAACCAACCATGCATATTTACGTGGTATGCCAACCGAAGTATCTACACCGTCCGCAGGACTTGAATATTGATGCGCATCCATACGTTCTCCTTGTGTTTTTATAATTTCTCATTCATTTTTTTGATGACTACGCGACTTCACAGTAACGTAATCATCTTTTTCTCACTGTTTGAATCAAAAATCCTTTTGGCTCAAATCATTATTTACGCTGTGGAACACCCTTTTGACCTGCTTTACGATTGGGCGCCATACCATTTTCCAACAAAGTTTCTTCAATCGTGTCGTATTGCACGCCAATACGATAAATTTCACGTGCTTCTTTACCTGATGCAACTTCACGACCTAATTCATGGGCAATACGCACGGTCTGTTGAATCTGCTGTACTGAAGAAAAACGCTGACCTTGATGATCAATAATGGTGTCTTCATTTCCGACGCGTGCATGTAAGCCCATCGCCATTGACATGGTGTTAAACGGCAAAACATTTTTAAGTAAAGACTCTGAAGTTAAAGTACAACCATCAGGTACGCGATGAATAAAGTTAAAGAAGTTAAAAGGATTTGGCCCATCAAAACCACCACCAATTCCAATCCAGGTTAGATTCAACGGACCTTTATACAGCCCTTTACGCACCATACGTTCCAGCGTTTCTAAACCATGCATCCCAGTTAATTGGAAATGCGGTTGAATGCCATTTTCAGTTAAACGCTTTAAATGCTCTGCAACCCAAGCTGGACCTGCGGGTACTGTCATTTCTGCATAAGCTGCCTGAATTGCTGGATGTGCCAAAGAAGTGCCTTCTAAATATTCAGGATAGAGCAACTCCATAATATTCATTTGAGTGGTATTGATCGCCACGGTTACTTGGTCTGGTTTTGGCATTAATTCGGCCAACATATGACGCGTATCATCGCTTAACCAAATTGCAGCTTCACCTTCACTTTCTGGGGCAAAAGAAATTGATCCACCCACTTGAATGATCATATCAGGCACCGCTTCACGCACACCTGCAATGAGTTCATTAAACTTAGACAGACGTTTCGAACCTTTCCCATCCAGCTCTCGAACGTGCAAATGGAGGACTGAAGCACCTGCTTCATAGCACTCTACCGCTTTTTGAATTTGTTCTTGCATGGTCACTGGGATATCTTCAGGAAAATCCTCAGGCATCCATTCAGGCCCATAAGGTGCTACCGTAATCACCACTTTGTCCATGTTTTCAGGGTGTAATGAGTCATCAAAAAATTGCATAAACATCTCCATATGTATTTTTAAAATAGGGTTTGAATAAAATCTTTAACTGCTCAGCTTAGTAAGTTTCATCGCCAATAATGCCCGCACGTTCCATTTTTCGATGACATGGTGGATAGTCCATTACGGCATAATGTTGTGTACTACGGTTGTCCCAAATTGCGATACTATTCGGCTTCCAACTCCAACGAACTTGGTACTCAGGAATATAGGCTTGGGTAATTAAATAACGCAGTAAATCGGTTGCACCGGGGTTGGCATCTTGTCCAAAACGGACGTGTTCTTTGGTATGGTAATTACTAAAATGAGTGGTAAAGGCGTTGACATAAAGAATCTTCTCACCCGTTTCAGGATGCGTACGTACCACAGGATGTTCTGCATCGGGGAACTGTTCTTTTAATGCCAAACGTTTTTCAATCGGCATCATTGCGCCAAAACTGGCTTCAATACTGTGATAGGCGCGTAAATTTGCAATTTTTGTTTTGATTTCTACGGGTAGATTTTCATAGGCCATCACCATATTGGTCCACATGGTATCTCCACCCACTGTCGGACATTCAATACAACGTAGTACACAACCCATTGGCGGAACTTTGCGCCAGCTTGCATCGCTATGCCAAGCATTTTCATAACGATCAATTGGGCTCTCTGGGCTTTTATAAATTTGTACCAGCCCAGGATGCTCTGGATGACTTCCAACAGCAGGATGGCTTTCTAGTTGTCCAAAGCGCTCAGCAAATGCTACATGTTCAGCTCGGCTTAGGTTTTGATCTCTTAAAAATAAAACCCGATGCTTTAACAAATTCTGACGAATTTCAGTAAATAGCCCATCATCGTCAATGGCATCTGCCAGATTGACCCCCAACAATTCTGCACCGATATTGCAACTTAATTGTTCAACTTGCATAAGATATCCCTTCAAATGACAAAAATTGATGATCCTGTGGTTTTACGTGCTTCTAGATCACGGTGAGCTTGAACTGCATCCTTGAGTTCATAGCGTTGATTGATTTCAATTTTGATGCGTCCATGTCGGACGTGGTCAAATAGTTCATTGGCAAGTTCTTGTTTTTCTATAGGATCAGCAATGAAATCTGCCAGTGCTGGACGAGTCATATATAGAGAGCCTTTCATTGCCAACAAGACGGGGTTAAATTCTGGAATTGCACCAGAAGCAGTCCCCACACAAACCAATAAGCCACGGCGTTTTAATGAATCAAGCGATGCCATAAACGTGTCTTTACCGACACTATCAAAGACCACATTCACACCGACTCCATCGGTTAATTCTCGTACTCGTTCTGCAACATTTTCATAGCTATAATTAATAACGTGGTCACAGCCATGTGCACGGGCAATTTGCGCTTTTTCTTCTGAAGAGGTTGTACCAATCACAGTTAAACCGAGTAACTTTGCCCATTGAGAAACAATCAAACCCACACCACCTGCGGCGGCATGTAATAAAATGGTGTCCCCTTTTTTAAAGTCATAAATACGACGCATTAAATAAGCCGAGGTTAATCCCCGCATGGTCATTGCTGCGGCTGTTTCACAAGAAATTTCTTCAGGTAGTTTGATTAATACATCAGCTGAGATTAGACGTGCAGTGCTATAAGCACCTAACGTATTTAAAAAACCGGTATAAGTGACTCGATCACCCACTTGAATGTGAGCTACACCCTCACCGACGGCTTCGACTACACCAGACGCTTCTACGCCCATCCCGTTTGGCAGTGGAATCTTATATGTGCCGTCACGAAAATAAGTGTCAGCATAATTTAATCCAACTGCCACATGACGCAGACGCACTTGCCCTGCTGCTGGTTCACCAACATCGATGTCTTCATATTGCAGAACATCTGGTGTTCCTGTTTCATAAAACCGTATTGCTTTATTCAATGCCATTTCCCTATCCATGCCGTATTTTTATCAATATTTAAAAATCATGATTAAAACTACAACACAGCAGATGCAGCTCACTTTACATAAGACGACACTGACTTAGCATTTTACGACACGCTTGTGGTTAAAATTGTAAGCTAGTTTAGTAAGGCTCTGTTTTTGAGTTATTTTAGGGATTTGAATAATTTTTATAGTTTATCTTGAGTGGATTTTTTATCTAAACTTTAATGGTTTTCCTCAGCTACTTTTTTCATAAAATCAGTTAAAGGCATAGGACATCCCCATAGGTAGCCTTGAAATTCAGTACAACCATTTTCTTGAAAGCGATTAAAGTGCTCAACGGTCTCAATCCCCTCTGCTAAAACACGCAGGTTTAAATCAAGGCCAATTTTAACAATCCCATATACCAATTTATTACACCGCTCATCTTCTAAAGCCGCTTGCACAAAACTCTGATCAATTTTGATTTGGCTAATGGGCATTTTCTGCAAATAGCTTAATGATGAATAGCCAGTACCAAAATCATCTAAAGAAAGCTGAATGCCATTTTTATGTAGAAAACCCATTTTTTCTATAACACTTTCAATATTATTTAACGCAACCCTTTCAGTTATTTCTAATATAAGTTGGGATGGAAACACTGCATTTTTCTGCACCATGGAAGTAACGATTTGCTCAAAATTCTCTTGCATGAAATGATCAGCACTTATATTGACTGAAAGTGTAAGATCTTTTGTAGATTCATTTTTACGCCAGTCTTGTAATACTTTACTTGCCTGAATCAGTATCCAATCTCCAATTTTAGGCATTAACTCCAAAGTTTCCGCTACAGGAATAAAATCTTTCGCAGGGATATAGCCAAGTGTCGGGTGACACCAACGTAACAAAATTTCAGCGCCTATAATTTTTTCAGAAGAATTTACTTGAGGTTGATAAAAGAGCTCAAACTGTTGTTTTGAAAGCGCTAAACGTAGATCCTGCACCAACTTGTTTTCAATTTGCAACTCCAATTGCATCACAAAAATTGAGATACAAATCATTAAAGTGGCAACGGATATTGCAATCCAACCACCATAAGCTCGAATGCTTTCAGCTAAAGGTATTGCTCCATCTAAAGTAAACGCACTCCCGCTAAAAAAGATAAAAGCGGCAATGGATAAGATAATTAAAATCAGTTGTAACGCATTGGGATCTCTTCGATAATTCAAATATCCCAATATAGCTCCTGCTGGAAGAAATAAATGCGCAACTCTGGGGTGATCTATTGTAGCCACATCAAATATTAAGCAAAAAACCACAGGAAAAACAAAGAGGACAATTTGTGAAACCAATATGCCCGCTGAAATTCGATGTATATAAATCAAAAATAAACTGAAGATAGACATTGCTGTAAAAAAAATATCAATACAAACAATGAACCACATCTCAGCAAAGCTAAAATATATTGTCCAAAATAGGCAAAATGCGATACAGATAACAATGTTTGCTTTAGCTGCAATCGTTATTTGTTGGTTTTTTATGGCGTTGAAATGTTTATTTTGGTTTTTTAAATAGGATAAAATGACCATAAATACCCCCATTACAAATATTTATTGATCAAGTATCCGCATTGTTTTATACACAATTTCAGAATCACATCAATAAACACTAAGCTATTAAAAATACTTATAATTTATAAATATCTGACTTGTTAATATGCTTGATTAGCTTTTAAAAAACGAATGTCGTCTTCAATTTAGTCCCTTAAATAATTATCCATCTAGTAATCCATCCATTTATATTTTTTGACATTTATAGCGCAAAAGTTTTCAAAATCAATGTTGCGAATAATATTAAAAATAGTCGTGAAGATAAAAAGTATTTTTTAATGAAATTGTATCAGCTCCTGCCTCCTACTAAACGAGTTGTACTCAACAGACCGTTTTAGTTGAAAATCCATTTCAGATACAAATGAAATATAACATGTTTTTTCACATGATATAGCACCAACAGATGAGTAGATATAGTAAATATCTCCGCAAGTATTGTGTAGTTAAAACACCGCAATACTCATTTTACCCACTCAAATAAACAACCAAATTCACGTGAAAAAACATATTTTCTAAAATATTTCATAAACCCTACAAAACCCAATATAAAAACAATAAAAGTTTTACATCTGAATAATTTTTTGGAAAAGGATCTCACGGCTCGAAAGTAAAACTTACCTATTAAAAAACAAATACATCACCATTCCTTATTGCTCAAGCCATAAGTTATACAGACTTCATCAGCACTTTTTAGCCAAAAACCTAAAAATCAAATTAAAATTAACGTATTAAAATACTTATAATTTAACCAAATTGTTCGAACAAATATTTAAGAATTTCTTTAATATTCAGAAAAATTTATCATTTGTAAAGCTGATATAGAGTTTCTTTCATAATCTGTTGTCATTTGGTCTTTATTAAAGTTTACGGACGCATTCTCATCTAACTTAGGCAAGTTTGTGTACAGCATGAAATAGGCTGTATCCAAATGCATATCAAACTTATAAATTTGCCGAGAATATTTATGCAACAGGAATTGGTTCCCAGAAGAAAGTTTTATACAAATGATTTGCTCTCAGGTTTAGTTGTTTTTTTAGTTGCTCTACCGCTCTGTTTAGGTATAGCCAGTGCCTCAGGTGCACCCTTGATTTCCGGTATTATTGCGGGTGTCATTGGTGGAATCGTTATCGGTTATTTGAGTGGTTCTCATATCAGTGTGTCAGGTCCCGCTGCTGGGCTTACCGCTATTGTTTTAACACAGCTAGATAAGCTTGAAGGCAACTACCAAGCTTTTTTATTTTGTTTAGTTTTAGCCGGCCTCATCCAATTATTTTTCGGGTTATTTCGGTTGGGGACCTATTCAAATTTTATCCCAACCAATGTGATTATGGGGCTTCTTGTTGCCATCGGATTAATCTTGATTATCAATCAACTTCCTCTGCTCTTTGGGATTAAAACCGAAATTCTTCAACAACGTTGGTCCGAAGGGACAGGCCTATTACAGCATCTTGATTATGGTGCGGCAATCATTGGTATCTCAAGTATATTCATTATTTTATTGTGGGATAAAACACCTTTAAAAAAAATGGTTGTACCCTCTGCACTTATTGCGGTCATTTTTGCGGGACTCTTAAACTATTTTTTTATCAGTACCAATTCCAGCCTCGCAGTCGGCACTGAACATCTAGTCAATCTTCCCAATATTTTTTCAGGTGTTGAATCAATTATCAGTTTCCCTGACTTCACTCAATGGAATAATCCTATAATTTATACAGGTGCCATTACGCTGGCGATCGTCGCCTCGCTTGAAACACTATTAAATCTAGAAGCTGCGGACAAAATGGATCCGCAAAAGCGTGCCTCTCCGCCAAACAAAGAGTTGGTGGCTCAAGGTATCGGAAATACCATGTCTGGTTTAATTGGAGGTATGCCGATTACCTCAGTGATTGTCCGAAGTTCAGTCAATGCAGCAAGTGGTGCAAAGACCAAATTCTCTGCAATTTTTCACGGTATTTTATTGATTATTGCGGTTTTATTTCTGACACCATTAATCAATGTTGTTCCATTATCTTCCCTTGCCGCCATTTTAATTTTAACTGGCGTAAAATTAGCCAGCCCTTCACTTTTTAAACGGATCTATGGTCAAGGATGGAAGCAATTTCTACCCTTCATTGTAACGGTTGTTGCAATTATCGCGACGGATCTACTTATCGGTATTTTGTTAGGGCTGTTGATTAGTTTTATCATTGTATTAAAAAATAATTTATTCCGTGGTGTTCGTATCATCCATGAAGCACATTTGCATGGAAATATTACCCGTATTGAACTGGCACCCAATATTAGCTTTTTAAATCGTTCCGCATTAGTTTCTGCCTTAGAGAAAATAGTCAGTGGCGATACTGTAGTGATCGATGCGTCGAATACCTATTATATTGATCCGGATGTATATCAAGTGATTAAAGATTTTAGGGATGAAACAGCTGCAGAAAATGGCATCGATGTAAAACTAATTGGCTTTAAAATACATTATCCTGAAATTAAAGAAGAAGAACTGGATATTGATGTCAGTACTCAGGAAATTCAACGACAACTTACGCCTGCACAAGTGTTTCAGCTACTCAAAGAAGGCAATCAGCGGTTCGTTAACCATGAACGGATTTATCATAATATTGCTCGTCAAATTCAAGTCACTGCACAATCTGGACAGCATCCATTTGCCGCCGTTCTAGGCTGTATGGATTCACGTGCACCAACAGAACGGATTTTTGATGTCGGTATTGGTGACTTATTTAGTTTACGGATCGCTGGAAATATAGCGGGCGAAAAAGTATTAGGCTCTCTAGAATTCGCCTGTAAGAGTAAGGGTTCCAAATTAATTTTAGTATTGGGTCATACAGATTGTGGTGCAGTGACAGCAGCTTGTCAGATGTATGAACAAAAAAAGGATATTACTCAACTCAGCGAAACCCCACATGTACAATATTTTCTTAAACCGATTATGCAGGCGGCAGAAAATGTGCATAAAGAAATGACCGATTACCAACTCACCAGTAATTTCATTCAGGCGGTGACCATCGCAAATGTACAAAATAATATTGCCTATATCTTAAGAAATAGCCCAGTACTGAAAAAGATGGTCGAAGAAGGTGAAATTGGCATTGCAGGTGGTATTTATGATGTAAAAACAGGAAAGGTGGAATTTTTATAAAGTCGATACCAGTATGATCTCGTTATGATCTGTATAAGGATATCAGCATAAAGCTGGTCTTAAAGACAAGTGTAGTGATCGACATGGATGTCATCTTCCCCGCTAGTAAGGATCTGTTATGGATCTCTATCAGCTTTCTATTCATAGATGAAAGAATCTAAATTTTTAGTAAAGATTAAACCTAAAGCCAATCATTGTGTTCTAAACAAAAGAAGCCTGAATATTCAGACTCCCTTATGATGCGCTTAGAGTCTATTTCTTATAATATTCCCTTATAAGCCTTCAAGTTTTAGTCGATTAACCTGTTGACGATAAAGTGACACAGGATCAGGTCCAAACCATGCTTTCAAGCCCAAAATCTGATTAATTTCATCTAGGTGAGTTTGATTATAGTCGTCTCGAATCACCTGTCCGAAATGTGCATTGCAACGGTTAACCAAACCATCATTGTCATTATTTTTATAAGATCTTGGTGCCATGGTGGAAATGGCAACGTCAATGACATCAAGTAGATTGGTTGCTTGAGCTTTACCTGTCCACGAGTAATGATAAACCCCATTACTGGTAATCTTCTGACCATTGCCACAATCAGATGGGATTGCTGCAGTTGGGAACCTTGCATTGAATTCTGCAGAACCCTTTTCACTTAATGATTTCAATGAGCGATCCAGACTAATCGGCAAATCAGGATTACCTTGTAGAAGTAACTCCACTGGAGCAACGATATATTGTCCTAAGACGGTAAATAAAAATTTCTCAGCAGGATTATCCAACATATCATCTCCCACTTTGGACCCTTTAAACGTTCCAGCAACAGCAGTGAGTGAAGCGACTTTCTCAGGTGCAATTGCTTCAATATAACGAATGGTCGGTCCACCATGACTATGACCAATTAGATTAACTTTTGACTTTCCTGAGAGTGCCAAAACTTCATCTACTTGTTGTAGCAACTGCTCGCCACGAACTTCGGTGGATTCTAGTGGAGAAACCTGTGTCGCATAAACCGTCGCACCATTCCGTGCCAAATCAGGAAGAACCTGATAAAAATAGTCCATCCCAAAAGCTGTCGGACCGAGTCGAGTAAAACCAAACATCCCATGGTTAAATACAACTGGATATTTGGTTTTTGCATAATCAGAAGCCACATAGTTGCTGCTAACGCTCTGTAAACCAGAAGCAAAAACTGGCATAGCCAATGTGGCCAAAGCCACAATACTAGCGGTGAGTAAAGTCTGTTTCATATATTTCCCTGCTATCTTGATTTCTTTTCTTTAGAAATCAGCATCATTCACGTTATAAATCCTCTATAACCATGCATTTTTTGTTTTTTTGCATAGTGCTCCTCATAAATAAAGCTGTCATCTAAAAGCCTTATTTACTCAATCCTATTTATCCTCCTTAGTCATAGACATATACAAAGTTCTACAGGCACATTTATTCTGGTTGATTGCATAAATGAAGTGACTGCATTTGTTTGACTAAATCACGCAGTGTCGGAATATCTTTTAGTTTTGACTGTTGCTGAATTTCTTCTTTTCGGTCTTTCTAAAAGTGTATTGAATTATTTTTCCAGTTTTGAGCTTGCTCAGTAGTTGAAAGATTTTCATGATCTATCACGTTTATTCGCTTGACTGTGTAAGTATTGTAAGTCGCTTACTTGTCTAATTAGATCGCTAACCTCTTCACCCAAAAGAAAGAGGTTTTGTAGTTGTTTTAAATTTAAAGAAGCCCATTGATAATATTTAAAATATTTCTGAATCATATTACGGGGCGTTGATGACTTTGTTGTTTTGGATATGAAAAGAACGAAAAGTAACTCATCAGTTCATTTTGCTGAAAAAAGCTGAGATACGACTTTAGAGATGCTGTGTGAAGCCAAGAAAATCGTCCCGCTGGCTAAATACCACCTAAACAGATACATGCGAATAGTCATCATTATTTATTGGTGTGGCTTTGAATAACTTAACTATGAAAAACCTTCCATTTTTCAAAAGTTACCGCAGCACTTCCATGCAACCCACTGAAATACTTTTACAAAAATGAATCCCATTACTTAAATTTTGATTTAACTTGTCCGTTTTCAAATTCATTATTTATATAAATTTTTCCATAAAATCAAAATTTTACTGCAAATACACCTCAAACGATACTAGGCAAAACTCAGATTTTTCTTATGGTCTAAAGCACATTAGTTAAATGATAACTGCTTATTTTGTTGGCCAATTTCGATTGTAACTATCCCAAAAAGTCATTTGGTACAGAACGATAAGTTCACCGTAAGCTTTTATTTTTTAAATTTCAGATGAAATGAAAACTCAACATTAGAAATGCACTTGAATGCCCTTTATTGTTATATTATAACATAACACTTAAATAATCTTATTAACTGCGTTCCTTCAAGTCACAGGGCATTTTTTACATGTTTAGGTCGTTTTTTCCCAATCCAAAGTGGTTTTTTTTATCCTTAATTGCTTGGTTCATCATTAATTTATTTTTGTGGAATTCTGGTGGAAGCCATTGGGGTGAGTTTTTAGGTTTACCCAAAGGTTATGCAAATATAGAACTTCCCATAGGCGTTAGTCGCTTCTGGTCACTCTCTTTTATATGGTTTTATTTATGGTTCTTCATCTCAACGTCTATTTTTGCAGGTTTTTGGCATTTAAAATCAGATAACCGTTGGCAAAGATGGTCCGTATGGGGGTCATCATTTATTCTATTTAATATCTGGTTTGGCGTTCAAGTAAGCGTCGTAATCAATGCTTGGTATCAACCATTCTATAACCTTATTCAAAACATGTTAGAAAATGGTGGAGGTGATATTAAAGAACTCTATATGGGAACAATTACTTTCTTATTGATTGCTCTAGTTGCAGTTACTTTAGCTGTAATCAATTCTTTTTTTACCAGCCATTATGTATTTCGTTGGCGCACAGCTATGAATGAATATTATACCGAGCACTGGCAAGAACTACGTCATGTAGAAGGTGCTTCCCAACGTGTTCAAGAAGATACCATGCGTTTTGCAACAATTTTAGAAGACCTTGGTGTAAATTTTATTAAGGCGATCATGGTATTAATTGCTTTCCTGCCTATTTTATTTGAACTTTCTAAACAAGTAACAGAATTACCACTGGTTGGAAATATTGATCACTCTTTAGTCTGGGCAGCAATCGTATGGGCAATATTCGGTACAGTTTTACTTATGCTGGTCGGGATTAAATTACCTGGTCTACAATTTAATAATCAAAAGGTTGAAGCGGCTTATCGCAAAGAATTGGTTTATGGAGAGGATCATGAGCAACGGGCACAACCTAAAACATTAAAAGCACTATTTGGAAGTGTTCGGCAAAACTATTTCCGATTGTACTTTCATTACACCTATTTTAACCTAGCAAGCATCTGGTATATTCAATTAGATATTTTGTTTAGCTTATTCGTTTTATTTCCATCCATTGCAACTGGAAAAATGACATTAGGACTCATTACCCAAATTACCAATGTTTTTGATCAAGTACGTCAATCTTTTCAATATTTGATTAACTCTTGGAAAACAATTATAGAGTTACTTTCCATTCACAAACGTTTAAAAGCTTTTGAATCAATTTTAGATAAATAACATTAAGACTAAATTATCTTATCCTGTAACAGCTTTGAAATGTGTTGATCGTATTTATACTGATCTTTGTGTGATTGATGTGGCTGAGAAAGGTGTGAAAGTCATTGAAAATGTAGACGGTTTAAGCTTTGACGAATTGCAGTCGATAACTGGATGCGAAGTTGATTGATGTAACTGTATAAAACCTCCCTTCGTTCCTCATGAAAGGGGGGCAACTTACATTGCAAAACATTGAATGGATGCTATTAGGCAACATAAGTTTTATAAGAATAATTTTGGAAAACCGTACTCGCTTCCTTATAAAATCGATTTAACTCATAGCTTGGTCTACCACAAACAACCAAGCAAACACTCAAGTTAATTAAACAATTTCTCATGGATTCATCATTTTCATGCAGCATGAGGAAATTAAAAAAAGAATTGATATTTCAGCTCTAAAAAAATACCAGTCATAAAGACTGGTATTCATCATCTATTAAGGCTTTTCACCATTTGCTAAACGCTGTTCAATCGCATCCAATACCGCAGGTAAGTCAGCAATACTATCAATTACATAATGTGCACCTGAAGCATTCATTTTTGCGTATGCTTTTTCTTTTAAACCTAGTTGTTCAGACGCTGATAGTGCAGACCACTCTTCGAAGCTTAGCCCCACTTCATTCCCACTGACGGCCAAGCCCACAGTCCAACAACCAGCGTTTAAACCTTCTTCGATGCCGACCACTGTGTCATCCACTTTCACCACAGTTTTAATATCTAACACATCAAGTTCAATTAGGTTTTTCCACAACATTTCAGGATAAGGACGGCCATGTTTCACATCACTGGCTGTAATAGTACAGTCAGGCACATAACCTTGATCAGCTGCATCTTGCACCAATTGACCAATCATCATCGAAGCATAACCAGTATTACTGCCAATTTTTGCACCACGGGCACGAATATCAGCAAATGCGTCTAATGCACCCGGAATCAATTTTGAGCAGCTTGGGATGCTTTTCAATTGGTATGGAATAAAGTCCTGATATAAACGGTCAATATCCGCCACAGTCACTTCAGCACCATGTGCCTGTTTCCACGCACTTGCAACACGAGGCATTTTCAAAACTGCCGCAATGTGATCGCGTTTTTCCAAACCCATTGGTGCACGTGCTTCTTCAATTGAAATTTCAACTTTATTATCTGCAAATAAAGCCATAAATGCCAAAATTGGTGCGCGTGAACCAAAATCTACTGTTGTACCTGCCCAATCAAAAACGACGGCTTGTAATGCTGAATTTGAAGTGTTCATAAGGTTATCCTATTCATTTCTCAAAGTTAAAAATAGCTGTATTGCGTAAGTTAAGTTTTGCGTAATATTTAATTTCTAATGGCAGCGCCCGCTCCTTTTAAAAGGAGAGCTAGGAAGAGGATTTATAATCTCCCCAGCCTAACCTCCGCCCTAAGCCATAAATGGCACAAGAAAAGGAACTGTGAATTCCAATCAAATACGATAGTGCTCAATCGCTGTTAAAAGTCGTTCAATATCATCTAAATAAATCTCTCCGATATTGCCGATACGGAAGCAATTTAAGTCGGTGACTTTGCCCGGATAGATTACAAACCCTGCTTGTTTCAGATTTTCATACAAGGCTTGGAAGCTAAAATCGGCTTCATTTGGATATAAAAATGTAGTGATAATTGGAGATTGTGGTGC
This sequence comes from Acinetobacter sp. 1125_18A, assembly GCF_052824985.1. NCBI lineage: Bacteria > Pseudomonadati > Pseudomonadota > Gammaproteobacteria > Moraxellales > Moraxellaceae > Acinetobacter > Acinetobacter sp. 1125_18A. The sequence goes on along the minus strand of NZ_VTDG01000022.1, from coordinate 17,488 downwards.
GTCTTGATCTAAGACCATTTCAAAACCAAGCGCTTGCATACCTGCGGCTAAACGTTGTTGATTATTGAAATAACGCTGATAACGTGCGGTTACTCCGCCTTCTTGCTCTAATTCTAAAAGCGCTTGATAAAAAGCCCGCACCACATGAGTGGGTGAAGTAAAACGCCATTTACCATTATGGTGTTCCATGGTGTTCCATTGGTCGTATAGGTCTAAACTGACTGAACAAGCCAAACCTTTGCACGCTTGTAATTGCTCACGTTTTGCCAAAATAAAACCAAAGCCAGGTACACCTTGAATGCATTTATTGGCACTTGAAATCAAGAAATCAATTTCGAGCTCTGCAATGTCCATTGGCACGCCACCAAAAGAACTCATCGCATCGACAATCCACACTTTGTTTTTGGCTTTGACAATACGCCCAATCGCTTGAATTGGGTTTAATACACCTGTGGTGGTTTCGCAATGCACACATGACACATGAGTGATGCTGTCATCTTCAAGTGCTTTTTCGATATCAGCCAGTTGAGGGATTTGCATTTCAGGGTAGCGTAATTCCACCACGTCAATTTTTAAACATCGAGCCATTTGCACCATGCGTGCACCATATGCCCCGTTATTGATAATTAAAATTTTACCATCCTTTGGAATCGCCGAACCTAACACTGCTTCTACAGAGAAACTCCCACTGCCTTGCATCAACACAGCACTATATTGTTCAGGTTTTGCAGTTGCCAACGCCACCAAACGACTGCGGATCTCCTGAACCAATGCGTTATATTCTTTGTCCCAAGTACACCAATCACGTTGCATCACACGACGCACACTTTTCGAAGTAGACAATGGTCCTGGTGTCAACAGTAAGTATTTATTTTCAACATCGTTTTCAATTGTGTTTGAAAGTTCAATTTGTACGTTCATTTCGCCTAACCTTTGATCAATTTCATACAGCATAAACAAATCTGGTTTAAACCAGATTACAAAATGTAATTTTCTAACATTTCTTTCATAAATCCTGCGCCTGTGGTCATGCCTTTGCCTGCAATCGCACTGACAAGGAAAATATTGGTTTCAGCTTCCATCACACATGCCAATTCCGTAGGATGAGTCAGATAGTAACCATTCCAACGAGATTCAATTTCAGGTAGTTCTAAGCCAATATTTTCTTTGCAATATTGCAAAATGAATTGGTTAATTTCTTCACGTTGATTAAATTGTGGTATGTCTTCAATCGGATAATATTCATGGCTATCGCCCAAAATAATTTGTCCGAATTCATTTTGTTTAATCAGGATATGAATACCGTACTTTTCAACTAAATCGATTTGTGATTCATTGCGTAAATCTTGATGACTAGGGCAAATCTCAAAAGCGGGATAACGAGAGATCGACAATCCTGAATAAATCGAACCTTTGAGATTGACTTTTAGCGGTTTGGTTAATGCCATTTGTAAAGTACAACGCAATAAACCTTTTTGTTGTAAGAGCTCGGGATACAACAATTGTGTCTCTTCACCATGACAAATCATGACTTTATTTGCGGTAAATGTTTGACCTGATGCCAAGCGAATGTACGCCATGCCTTGGTTAAATTGCGTCAGTACCACAGAGGCATTGCAATGAATTTGTACACCAAGTTTTTCGGCATGTTGCAACAAACGCAGTCCCACCAAATGTGGCTCAACTGAATAATCTTCATGAAAAACCATACCGCCACGTAGCGCAGTTTCTGGGTTTAAATAAGTATATTGATCAAACAGTTGCTGCTTAGACAATAGACTTACAGGAATCTGATAATCAGCTGCAGCTTGAGCAAACTCGTTTAATACTTGCCATTCAAGTTCAGTATTCGCGAGATACAACCCGTTCCGCTGTTGAAATGAAATATCGGTTTGTGCCTGAATCCGTTGATAAAATTCACGGGTTGCCAAAGCATATTCACGCCATTTCGCATCAGGACGGCTTAGAGTCGAAGTCCCAACCATGCCAAAGTTACGGCGAGTCGCACCTATAGGTTGTGCATATTTTTCAAAGACTTGTACCTTTAAACCTTGCTCTGCCGCTTGGATCGCAGCCGATATTCCTAAAATGCCTGCACCGACAATAATTAAGTCAAATTGTGCTGTATTCATTGTCTTTTCCACCTTATCTACTTTTTTTAGCACGCAAAATCCCCAGCGCCTAAAAGAAAGCGTTCAATTCAAATGGTTTAGTTAATTAAAAAGATTGACTGAAAGATCAATTTGTTATGAATGTGTTTGCTCACGCCAACGTTGTGTTGACGTCATCATTTTCCGAGTGAATAACCAATGCAGCAACTTGACTACACATGAGGTGAGTAAAATCAAAATACTCATCGCCACAGCTGCCACGGTATCACCTGCATCATCCATATTCAGCACCGCCACCGATGCCAAATTGGTATCAGGTGAATAAAGGAAAATCGCAGCTGAAACAGTAGTCATGGCATTGACAAATAAATACACCAACACATCACACAGCGCAGGAAAGGTTAAAGGCAAATATACTTTGCGGAACATTGTCCAATGTGAAGATCCTAAACTTTGTGCAGCATGATCAAGTTGATTTGGGATCTGTTGAATCGCATGCGTTAAGGTCAAATGTGGCACAGTGTAATAATGAATAATGGTTGAAATCACCAACAGCGTCATCGTACCGTAAACGAAAGACACAGGATTTTGCGGTGCGTTAAAGAACAAGATATAAGCAATACCCAACACCAAGCCCGGCACAGCCAAAGGCAATAACACCAAGACTTTTACATAGTTTTTTAGCAAAGGATATGCTTTAAAACGGGTACTAAATAAGGCAATGATGAAAATTATCATCGTACCGAAAACGGTACTGAACAATGCCAATTTGATTGAGTTAAAATAACTTGCCCAACCACCACCATCAACATATTCAAAACGATAATGATTTAAGGTTATTGACAAATCATAGGGCCAATAGCGAATGAATGATGCGAGAATCGCAGTCACAATAATCAGTAAAATACCGCCTGAAATCACCCCACAAAATACAGTTAATGCTTTTCAATTCGAGGATTGGCACGCAAACGATAAGGCTGAATTTGGAAATTTTGATAGCGTTCCTGATGACGACTTTGGTATCGATCAAAAATGAATGCCAACACCGCAGGACAGAGCAACAAAATCGAAATGACGGCACCCATGTTCATATTTTGTTGACCAATGATCTGCTTATACACATCCAACGCCATCATATTGAATGACCCGCCAATCACTTTGGGAATCCCAAAATCGGTAATGACATAAGTAAATGCCACCAGACAGGCACTGACTAAACCATAGCGAATCGCAGGAAAAGTCACAGCCCAATGAGTTTGTAGCGTATTTTTTCCTAAAGCATGCGAAGCCTCAATCAAATGTTGATCAATATGGCGAAATGCCCCCATCATCAACATGACCATGGCAGGAAATAGCCAAAAGCAATAACTGATCAAAATGCCTAGTGGACCATAAATTTCCACCTCGCCCATCATGCCCTTAAAAACACCTTGCTGACCAAACAAATACACCAAAGCCAATGAAGGTAAAAGTGAAGGTGCAAGAATCGGTAAAAATGCCACGGTTTTAAAGAAAGCTTTGCCTCGAATATTGCAGTTAATCAATGCAAAAGCATAAACACTTGCCAAGCTCACCGTAATCAACATGGCTGTAATGGCGATCCACATCGAATTAAAAATCGATGAGATTAAGGCCGGATTGGAAAAATAAGCTGTAAAGTTATCCAACCCGACAAATTGATGCTGTTCATTTAAAAATGCGCTTTGCATCAATACGATTAAGGGTGCAATCAAACTCAAGGTGAATAGAATTGCTGCGACAAACAACACTGCACTTGAACGCAATGAATAACGAAAACGATGTGCTGTTTGACTACTTAATAAAGCATCTGCGGCAGACTGATTTAACATCTCGCATGCCCTCGTGAATCAAACACATGTAAGTCACGAATCGGCACTTGCAGATACATTCCATCTTGCACAACCGCCATATGTTGGTGATCCACATCAACTTGCAACATATTGTCATCGGCATGATTTTGGTTTTGCACCACGCAGAATAAACGACGTTTTGCGCCTAAAAACTCAGTGTTGACAATATGTACAGCTAAATTTAAATATTCAGTAGAAGGTTCATTTCCAGCAACTAAATTGACATTTTCAGGTCGAAAAGCAATTTCATAGTGTTCATATTGGGCAAAGTTTAAATGTGGAAATTCAATAAAAGATTGCTCATTCATTTTTAAACGATGCGTATCGACCGCTACTGTCTGTATAAAATTCATCGAACCAATAAACTGTGCTACAAAACGAGTTTGCGGTTTGTAATAAATATTATGTGGCGTATCGAGTTGTTCAATCACACCTTTATTCATCACTGCCACACGGTCAGAAATACTTAACGCCTCTTCCTGATCATGCGTAACCATGATCGCAGGCAAATTTAATTGGCATTGAATGGTACGAATTTTTTGGCGGAGGTTTAAACGTACCAACGCATCCAAAGCTGACAACGGTTCATCCAACAACAAAACATCAGGATTGGGCGCAATCGCACGGGCTAAAGCCACACGCTGTTGCTGACCGCCTGACAATTGATTGGGATATTTTTCTGCAATATTGGGCAATTCAATTAAGTTTAATAATTCATTGATACGAAATTGAATCTCTTGCGCTGACCAGTGTTTTTTATGCAAACCAAATGCAATATTTTCCGCCACAGTTAAGTTTGGAAATAGTGCATAGTTTTGGAAAACAATCCCGCATTTACGTTTTGCAGTATTAAAATGGGTAATATCAATTTGTTGTTTAATCACTTTGCCATAATCAGGCTGTTCAAGCCCAGCAATGATGCGTAGCAATGTTGTTTTACCACAACCTGATGGACCTAAAAAGCTAACAAATTCACCTGCTTTCAGGTCAAGGTTAATGTGTTCCAAGACACGGCTTGAACCAAAAGATTTTTGAATATCCATCACTTCAAGCACTGTTTTTGATTCTGCCATTTTAAATGTTCTTAAAGTTGAGAGCAGATGCCCTGCCGAATTTGGCATGGCTTGCCCTGTCCTACTATTTTGTAAATGCGATGGAATTTGCATACTGCACCTAGTTTTTTATCGTTAATTTTGAATAACTGATTCTGAATAGCTTGTTGTGTACATGATTCAATTACTTTTCAAATTTTGCTGACCATTGTTTTAGAATTGATTCACGCTGTTCAGCTGCCCAATAAAAATCATTCTTCACCAATTGCTGCGCAAGATTTTTTGGGAAGTCCTGATTTTTGCTGTGAACATTTTGATGTGCCACCATTGAAAAGTTTTGTGCATAAGCTTCATTGGCAGCTTGGCTAATGCTCCAATCAATAAACTTCTCTGCACTGCTGAGTTTTTTCGTACCTTTGACAATGGCTGAGGCTTCCATTTCCCAACCTAGCCCCTCTTTCGGATAGACGATTTCTAAAGGCGCACCACGCGATTTCAACTTAAAGCCCGGATAACCAAACGAAATTCCAATGACCGTTTCACCCTGAGCCGCCATCTTGCAAGGCTTAGAGCCTGAATGTACATATTGAGAGATGTTTTTATCGAGTGCCTGCATATATTGCCAAGCTTGCTTTTCACCAAAAATTTGCATCCATGCAGTCACATCCAAATAGCCTGTGCCACTCGATGCCGGATTTGGCATCACGATTAACCCTTTATAAATTGGTTTAGTCAGGTCTTGCCAGGTTTGCGGAATCGGTAATTTTTTCTTTTCCAATTCAACAGTATTGACACAAACAGCCGACTCCCAAGCAGTCATGCCTGTCCATGTTGGAATGTCTTTTTGGCTATAAAAATCGATTTTAAGTTGTTCGACATGTTTCGGGCGATACGGTTGCAATAAGTCTTTTTTTTCCATGACCAATAAACTGGTCAAAGCAAGTCCCATCACCACATCGGCTTGTGGATTCTTTTGTTCTGCTAATAATTTTGCGGTGATCACACCTGTCGAATCACGCACCCATTTTACTTTTAATTCAGGATGTGCTTTGCGTAATTCCCATTGATAACGCTTTAATTGATCCGCTTCAACCGCGGTATAGACCGTGATTTGCTCAGCATCATTCGAGGTTGAAGACGTGGTGCATGCCGTGCTGACACAAGCAAATAAAATACTTGTGCCCATGGCGAGGAGCTTTTTTTGCTGCTGTTTTAGATACGGGCTCATTATGACATTCCTAACGAATGCTGCTTCTTGATAGCCTGTATTTCAACAAAAGTTTATGACAATTTAATTAATCTGGTTTAAACCAGATTAATTATTTTAATTCTTTATCATGACGCTTCAAAATGCAAATCGAGTACATCATGTAACCAATATTCTTGGTCAACATCGGTAATCACTCCATTTTGATCGCAGTTGGTGCGACAAATATATAAACCCATACTACCAACATTGACATGCAATGCTTTGGCTTGTTGTTCTGACAATACCGTTGGATAGAGATTAATATGCGCTCGGGTCAATTGCCGTTGATAGTGCTCTGCCATCAAAGTCGTAATAGAACCTTCTAATTGTTGTTCTAAGAATTGAGGAAATAAACTTGCATTGATACGTAAATGTTCAACTACCGCAGGACGACCATTGATACTACGACGTCGCCACATCGAATAAATATCATCACCCACCGAAATTTTTAAATGTGCTGCATCCCAGGAAGTCGCTTGCACCAATTCCGCAGAAATCAATTCCGTACTTGGTACACCACTTTGCTCAGTCACATATTGGTTAAAACTTTTGGTTGATTGCGGACGGTAAATAATTCGTGGCGCACGAACAAACCAACCACGGCGATCTAAACGATAAATAAGACCATCCATTTCCAAAGCCAATAATGCTTCTCGAACAGCGACACGTGTGGTAGCAAATTGTTCCATCAACACACGCTCTGAAGCCAGTTTGGTATTGGCACTCCATTGCCCTGACTCAATCTCATGGGCAATAGCATCTCGAATGGCAATATATTTGGGAATACGTGGAGAAGTCGTTTCTTGAACAGGCATACACATTTATTTTGTGAAAATTTCTTCTAATATACTCAAATATCGTGTCTAAGCGATGACATTTTTAAAATAAGCATAGTTCATACACAAATTTTATGTTTTAAAAAAGCTCATCTTTTGATGAGCTTTTGGAGATCACAATGAAATGTGTTGAGTCTAAAAGACTCATAATTTTTCTCAAAGAATTACTTATTTGTTTTGTTTGGCATCTCCATATTTGAATGATCCATATCCTTCATCGAAGAAGGCATATTGGTCATTTTTGAATGATCCATTTGTGACATTTCTGAGGCGTTTCCATGCTGATGTTGCGTTGAGTTATTTGTTTGAGTTTTAGGATCATTGTTTGTTTTACAATTTTTTTCACATTTCTTTTGTTTCTTGTCTATTGGCTGTTCATCGACTGTTCTAGTCAACACTTTATCTTCATCCTCATGTGCCCATGTTTGAACTGTGGTCATTAAAGCACCCATACAGATTAAAGCTGTTACACTTCGATTAAGTACATTTTTCATGAGTTTCTCTCAGATTAAGTTTGTTGACTTTTACAATAAAATAATTTGCCAAACTTTAAAGTGACATGAAAATGATATTTTAGTCAGCCAAAACTATATGAGCTTTTATAAAACAATCTGCAGCATATGATCACAGTATAAGGACTTTGGTGTTCTACTCATTCAATCAACTCAAAATGGGGGTATTACCGAACGATTTGTTTTTTTCTATATGAAAGAAAGCCAATGTTCATTTTAATGCCACATCAATTAGCCAAATTATTGCATTAAAAGACGGAACTAAAAATTTTAGGTGCTATCCTTTCTACCGAGATTGCACTGACATTTAAAAACACAAAAGAACTTATTATCATTTTAAAATATAGGATTTATATAGAATAACTCATAGCTTTCCTTATTATTAAGCCATGATTTTAAAGGAGATTAATGAATGACATTGACAAATAATCAGATTTTAAATTTATCCATTTTCTTTATTCTTATCATTTATTTAACTATTGAGAATGCACATGCTGAAGGGAATTGTCCTTCAGGCTATTATCCAATAGGTGGGCAAGGTGCTCAAGGTTGCGCACCTATTCCAGGTGGAGGAAGTGGTGGATATACGAATCAAAATCCAACTTTGTATCCTATGATTGAAACATTATGGGGTGCGATTGCAGAGGATAAAAGTAAAGGCTTAAAAGGGCGTCCAATTGGTTTTACAAGAAATTTTAAATCTAAAGATGAGGCACAAGCAAAAGCATTAAAAGCGTGTCAACAGGATGGCGGACAAAAATGTGAAGTATCTAAAACCTATTCTAATCGCTGTGTTGCTATAGCTGATCCAATTAATGATGGTCAAAAATCAAAAATTTTACTTGATTTTTCAGAGGATGGGGCTAAAAAAGGTGCATTAGTGTTTTGTTTAAGTGAAAATTTACAGCCTTGTCGTATTGTATATTCTGGCTGTAGTCTCGGATACTAGCACTAACAAAAACATAATTTACTGATTCATACCCCAAATGATGATTTTGCTTTTATTAATCTACATAAAGGTAAAACAATCGTATGCCAGAAACACTACTTGGACTTTAAACCACGACAATTTTTTGTTGCAGGATCTATTTTCAGTAATTTGGCTTATCAACTCGAATTATAGCTATTGCGTTCTATATATAATTAAAAAATAAATGATAATTGATCTATTCCATTTCTTAATTTCAACGTATTCGTCATGTTTGCCCGATGTATCATTAAAATGGTTAAAAATATGAGCGATACCCAATTTCCATAAAGGAAATTAATAAGTAATACATTTTGAAATACAAGTTCCAAAAAGGAACTTTATTAGATATTATAAACTTTGAAAAATATCGGATAACCAAAATGAAAAAAATTGCTCACCAAATTCTACGAAAGCCATTTTTTGGAAGATTCGAAGTACCTTGGATTTGGCCTCAAGCTATTTCTAAAGAAGACTGGGAGGCTGTCACTATTCCCTTAACTGACCAGCAAGCACTCGCAGGCTACTGGAAAAGTGCACCAGCAGCAAAAGCAACTTTAGTACTTGCTCATCCAATGGGAAAAGCGGCTAAAGCATTTTGGCTCCGTTACGGACATGCAGATCTATTTTTAAAAAATGGCTATAACGTACTTATTTATGATGCTAATGGTTTTGGAGAAAGTGAAGGATTCTCATTTGACTATCCCAATGATGTATATCATGCAGGGATATATGCTCAAAAGCGAACACCCGAATTAAATGTAGGTTTAATTGGTGCGTCATTTGGTGCAGCTTGGGGACTATGCTCATTAGCAAAAGATGGACACCCATATAAAATTGCAGTATTTGAAGGCACATTTCCGACATTACCAGAATTCTGGAAACATTATCCAGTCGCTCATGCAATGCTCAAGGTATCAAATACACTACTACCAAAACTTAATCAGGAACTCAATCCGTTAGCAAAATCTACACAAGTAAAATATCAACCACCCATCTTATTAATGTATGGAGAAAAAGATATTTATACTCCACCCGAGTTTGGCCACCGGCTTAAAGTAGGGCTCGACCATGTAACAAAAGTAGAAATTAAAATCTTCGCGGATGCAGAACATACTTATATTTATCGAGATTTCCCTGAACAATATTCAGCATGCGTAATACCCTTTTTAAAGCAGCATTTTGCTTAGAAACGGTTTTGCAGTACAAACCTATCTCTAAGGCTTATTCAGCAATATGATTCTTAGGTGAATAAGCCTGCAGCTAAAATCTATAGAAAAATATTTTGTCCATTTTGGAGCGGCTCCGGATGCCGCTATTCGCTGAGATCGCGATCAATACAATAGCAGCCAAATGTTGCGTAGCGTCGCCAATGGACTTGAATGGTCATCAGCTACAATTTCGAATAGTGCCAAATTTGTGCCAAATAAAAAGGGAATCAAACTATTCGTTTGATTCCCTTTTTATTTGGCGGGAGCGGTGTCCGTATAACACCTGTATTATGCCGTCCAACCCAATCCAACATAAATATATTTTTCAACAATTTATGTAAAAATCAATCCAACCGCGTCTTGCAAAACCCAATCATTTCTAATATTCTATGTGGGTTTTTATGTGGGACAAGAACAAGCCTATGCCTAAGAAAGCCAAGGAACTCTCTGCACTCAGTGTAGCAAAAATCAAAGGAAATGGCAGGCATGCTGTAGGCGGTGTCAATGGTTTGCACCTGCGTATTGTGAATGACTCTCGTGCTTGGGTACTACGTGTTGTTGTAGGTCAGCGCTTTGATGAAAATGGCAAACAGCAACTTCATCGCCGTGATATTGGATTGGGATCTTACCCAGAAGTGTCACTAGCAGAAGCAAGGGCTAAAGCTCATGAAATGAAAGCCCAAATTCGAAATGGGAATGATCCTATCCAACAAAAACAAGATCAACTTCAAGCTTTACGTATTCAAAAGCTCCGTGATCGTACTTTCAGTGAATGTGCCAAAATTGTAATTGCCAATAAATCACGTGAGCTGAAAAATCAGAAACATATTGCTCAATGGTCGACCACGTTAGAAACTTATATCTATCCTATTTTAGGTGACCGTGTGATTGGCTCAATAACTAAAGTCGATATTGCCAAAGTTTTGGAACCCATTTGGGCTGAGAAAAATGAAACGGCTAAACGACTCCGTGGCCGTATTGAAACCATTTTTGATTATGCCAAGGCTATGGAATATTTTGAAGGTGATAACCCTGCCGAATGGAAAGGTAACTTAGAACCTATTCTAGGTAATTTAAAACAAGTATCACGCCCTCACCCTTCTTTACCTTATGATCAGTTAGCAGAATTTGTTCAACACCTGCGCCATAAAAATGGTATTTCACCTAAAGCGCTAGAATTTGCAATTTTAACAGCTTGTCGTTCTGGTGAAATCTTTGGAGCTAAATGGCAAGAAATTGATTTTGAATATAAAGTATGGACTATTCCCAAAGAACGCATGAAAGCTGAAAAAGAGCATCGTGTTCCGCTTTCAGAGCCAGCTATTGAATTGCTAAAATCAATTCAAGCTGATGCTCGATCACAGTGTTACATTTTCACTGCACCTCGTGGTGGTGGCATGCTTTCCGATATGTCCTTAACTGCTTTGATTAAGCGTATGCATGAACAAAAACTTAAGGAAAATGGCTTAGGCTATATTGACCCAAAACAAAATCGAGTAATTACCACACATGGTTTTCGATCTACTTTCCGTGACTGGTCTGCTGATATGACCGATTATCCTCGCGAAGTCTGTGAACATGTCCTTGCACATAAACTGCCTGATGAAGTTGAAGCTGCATACTTACGTGGGGCATACTTAGAAAAACGTAAAAGTTTAATGGCAGATTGGGCTCAGTTTTGTAGCTCAAAATGAGCAAAACCCGCATAAAACTGAGCCTCCAGCCCTCTGATGGCTGGAAGCTTCTCGAATCCATTCTATTTATCAGTTTTAAAAGGCGCATATAAAATAACTTATAGACTAGATTGAAAACGAATTATAAGTTGAAAGAATCTAGCACAAATTTAAACTGACAGACACACTAAAAAATGGGTAACTGGCGGATTGGTTTGAGCTAGTACAATTTATGCAATAAATCCGCTATCATACACAGTTACTAAAAACAGAAACTATGCGATCAAAACTTTCCAGAATTCTATTTTTTTATTGCTAAAAAAAGATAAGAAATCTTGCAAAGAACCTCTCAAATTTTCAGACAAATAAACAGCACTATTATCTTTTAAAAGCTGATGTATTTCATCTATTAACCTTTTTAAATCTTCATTTTCGATAAAAAATTCATCTTCACTATGAGATTCATCAATTAATTTATTAAACATAGGCATATCTTCAAATGTAGAGCTAGAAATCTGCGAAAATAAAGCACTAAAGCTTCCTAAGTAAAATGTTTTATTATCGTTCTCATTATTATAAGCTACAATACAAATCCCCATCTTAATTCTCCTTAATCAATCAAATATAAATACATTACCTTTACCCAAAATTTTCTCAGACTGTATTATTAATTGAGAAAATCTTTCACTATTTCCTCTTTGATAATAAACCTGCGCTTTGACGCCTTTTGAAACTGCTTCTGATTTAATAGCTTTCAAAGCTATTTCAGTACCTTGCCAAACTTTATCAGAACTATTTTTTCCAGGTCCTCCAACTAAAATTAATTCTCCATTTTTACCATATACATCAATACCAGTTAATCTATTTCCATTTTTACCGATAATCCAAACATCTTCTAATATTATTTTTCCATTTACAGTATAGGGCTCAACCGCAATTTTTCCACCTGTAATTGATGCAACAGTTGCCTCTCTTTCTAAGCTTAAACGTTGATTATTAGTTAACCCTCGTAAATCTACAACCTGTCCAGAATTAGTTGTAATAAAGTCACAACAATTAGCATTATGAACCCAAATTCCAAATTCACCTACATGGTACGTATGATACTGATCAACCTCAATATTATAAACAGTATCAATATGAGATAATTTCTCTTGACTTACTACTGTTAAAACTTCATTGTTTCGATCTAAAAGCTGCATTTCCGATTGTAATAGTTCTGCCTTTATCCAACCTTGTCCTTTCACCCAGAATGGATGTTCTACTGTCGTGTATAAAATATCATTTATACCTTTCTGATTTTTTATAATAATCTTATAAATCGATTGATTCTCTGTACGTTTTGTACCAATGACTGTTTTAAAACTATATTCAAAATTTGAATCATTTCTTGACCAAACAAGATCACCATTTGTCAATTGCTCAATAGGCTTTAATCCTTTGTCTGTTTCTATTAATGTTCCAGCAACAAAGCATGAAGAACCGCTACATTGCGTGGCACTAAGTGGTTTATATTCTTGTTTTAAAACAACTTTACTATAGAGCCCTTTCAACTCATCAGCCTCTTTAAGCATTTGATTTCGAGCTGCCAAAGTAATACCTGCTGCTCCAGGGCCATAAATTGCTCCATCTGCAAACAAACCATCGACTGCTAAGCGAAATGATACATTACAAGCCGCTGTATTGGTTAAACAGCCTCTAATTGCAGCTGTAGTAACTACTCCCCCACCAACTGAAGCAACCATACCAAACAGAAGTACCATATCCGATTTCTGTTTTTCCTGATAGTTCTGCCATTTAGTATTACAAGATGCATTTATTGTCCCTCCACAATTCACATCAATAAAAGCTAATATTTTTGAGGCACTTTGAATAAAGGCAGTATCACTATTTGCATTTTTTAATAAACCTACAGCCGAAGCATCTTGTCTATTAATAAATTTAGTTTGTAAATTATAATCGACAAATGGAGTATTCTTTTTTGTCAAAATTCCAGCTTGTCGCGCTGTTTCATGCTCTAATTTACAATCTAAGGTCTTACAATTTAAATAGGCTTCTTGGTTAATTGCAAAATAACCATTTTTACCAAAATATTTATTATCTATTTGGTTTAAGCAATTACTATTACCACCACAATTTCTTATATCTTTATCTAACTCAACTACCTGTTTAGAAGTTAAATAATTATTATTAATAGCAACATTCGCTGCATTAGCTGCAATATTTACATCATAACCAGCCATTGCAGAAACTGTACCCGCCAATAATTGAGAAAGCCCTAGTACCTTTTTCCCATATTCAATCCGCTCTTCATTTGTCATTTGATCTACTGGTTTATCACTAGGTATAGCTCCTGCAACAATCTCGCCCATTGCTGCACCTATAGCTCCAGCCTCACAACTCTTTTGAAGAGCCCCAGCAACACAACCTGCAGCTGCATGAGCAATCTTATGTAAAACATAGTTGCCTTCCAAACCCTTTATTTGCTGAGCAAGTTCACCTTGTAATGCTCCAGCAAGACCAGACAATAATGCTTTTTGAAGATTTTCACTGAGATCACCACCATTCACTGCAGTTTGAACTAAAGTTGAACCAACCGAATTAGTGAAATTATTAATTACTCGTTCAGACCATAGAGTACTTTCTGGTTTCAACCCAAGTGTAGTACCTACTTGCTTTAATAGGCCTGCTGTTACAATTGATGTTGCTAAGCCTTTTACAGATTCCTTGCTACCTAAATCTTTAAGGGTTTTTCCAATGTCGCCACCATTGTTAATCAAACTAATACTCGCCTGTGTTGCGAGAGTACTTACTGCTGCACCAGCACCTGCCCCTATTGCAGCACTGGCCCCAGCACTAGCACCTAGACTACCACTTAAACCTGAAATTGCACTTACTGCACCAGAAGCAGCACCAGATGTTAAAACAGTAACAATAATTACAACTATTGCTGCGCCAGCGCCTGTTAAACCTTGTGACTTATAATCCCAATCCTTTTGAGCAAGAATGGCTTTATTCCAATCAACATCATTACGATTAACTAAATCTTTTAAATATTCATTCCCAGGTTGGTTTGCTAATCTTAATATCTCATCTCTAATTTGTACTTTATTCTGATCCTTCTCTCCCACGGGTATTTGTATACTAATCCCCCCTGCTGCTTTAAAAACTGGTGGTGTTGCCCCATTAAAACTTGGTAATTTTGCCGTTTCAGTGATTGAGCCTTTATCTTGCATAGATTGCCAAACAACAGAAGACTTTTCCTTTTTTGTTATTTCTGTAATTTTTGTTATTGCTGGGAATAATTCAATTTTCCCACCAGATTCTAATGTTGCTTCTTTTAAATATTGAAACTCAGTTCCTTCCAAACGCATATCATAACCAGACTTAGCACCAATATAATCCGCTTTTAATTTTGTTGGTAACTCTGAAAGTATTTCTCTACTAGTACTCGTTTTAGAGTTTCCTATTTTAATGCCAGCAAATGATGATTTTTTCGTCACATCAGTTTGACTGCTTGATGATTCTTGTACTGTATAAAAATTAAGCTTGCCGCCTGAACGTATTGATATTTTTCCTCCATCAGCTATAAATTTACCAGAATAGATATCAATACTATTATTTTGGTTCTGTTCCTTACTTTCAACCTTAATATTCTTACCAATAATTTCTACTGAAGCAGCATTTGCTTCTTCATTTTCAACTCTTGTCGTAATATACTTTTTTTTAAGCCCTCCCCACGATTTCCTCTTCTCTGTTTTTGTTGAGCGATCATAGTTAGTTTCTACAGCAGCATCGAATAAAATATTTTTATTGGCCTGGATGCTAACATCACCATTTTGAGATACCACACCAGTTGCTTGTAAAACTAAATTGTCGTTAAAGCTATTTCCAACAGCCTTAATATTTACGCCTGTTGAACCATTAATCACTGTAGGGCTAATTAAACGACGCACACTATAGTCTGCATCTGTATCTTTACCTCTATCATAAAAATCTGCTAAGCCATCAATTATGATACTTGCACCAATTTTTTTTGCTTTTCCATCTTTATCCAGTGTCGTACTTGTATATATTTGTGGTAAAGGTCCGCGTGCCTCAATATTTACAATACCATTCGATGCAACAATTTCAGCACCAGTAATTTGCGTACCTTTATTCGATATAATATCTATTTTACCAACATTACTTTTTAAATTAACGCCTTGATGCATATATCCGGATAAATTATCTTTGTAAAAATTAAGATCTTCATCTAAATCTTTTATTTTATTTGGATACTTATTACTAATATCAACAAAATATCTCCATTGTTTCTTAAAACTTGAATATTGTTTATCAATGTATACTTTTACATCATATAAACTTTCTAAATGCTTTTTAGCATTTGATAAAACTTGTGGGTCAATAGTTCCTTCAACCCAAACACCATAGTTATCATTAATGAATTTATATGTTGGGTCTTGAAATAAACTCTTTTGCTTTGAATCTAAAATAGCTTTAGTATTATTCAAATCATTAATAATTTTAACAACCTTATAATTATTAAAGGTATTTTTAACTCCATCAACCAATATATTTCCATCTGATGAAATAATTTTAATATCATTATTTGAATTAATTTGAGCACCTTCGATATTGATATTTTTACCTTCTAAACTCACCCCACCGTTAGACGTATTTAATTTAACCACTTGCTCAGAACCATTTCCAGCTGCCCCACCATAACCAAGTAAGTTCAAATCACCAGCTTTAGAGACTAATTCAATATCACCAGTAGCTTTTAAAGTGATTTTTTTAGGATCTATATTTAATGTTTTATTCGTTTGAACACTTAAATCACCATTAATACTATTAATCTTCGTATCATTTTTTAATAAATCACTGCCTGTTGCATTTAGCTCAACTGCTGTATTTGGGTTAAAACCTCCACCTGCTTCAACAAGTACAGCCCCACCCGTCAATTTTGCATTTTGTACATTAATATCTCCGCCACTGGTTACAGACAAACTACCTGTAGAGGTAAGTTGTGTGGATTTGGCTGAACTAAAGATAGGTACATCTGCTGCCACTGCAGAGCTGTTGATATAGATATTCTTTTTAGAATTTAAGGCCGTATGTGCTCTACCTAATGTAATCATACCATCCAAAGTCAGGTTATCTTTTGCAAAAACCTCAATATTTTTAGTGGCGTTTAAGGTCGTGTCAGTCAAGCTGGCTTTAAGATTAGAATTGATTAAAACATTACCCTGATTGGAATATAAATCTGATGATAAAGCAGTGACGTTGCCATCTCCAACTGAAGCAACATTAACTCCCTGAGCACCCAATAATACTGATCGAGTCAGCCCTGCATGAGTAAGCGTTACGTTTTTTCCTGCCATCAGTGAAAGTTTTCCACCATTGGATGTGGCTTTTAAACCACTGGTGATTAAACTGCCTTTATCAGCAGAAGCATTAATATCACCGTTGGCGGTCAATCCATGACTTAACGTTAAATCACCGACTTTGGATGTAATATTAATCGACTTGTCCGAAGTCAAAGCACTCCCTAAAACCAATTGATTCGCCTGCAGGTTGATATCATCTTTGGCTGAAAGAGCACCATTTAAAAGGTTAAGCTTATTTGCAGCATCCAGTTGTACTTTGCCTGAAATCTGAGCTAAGGCTGGGCCAGTATGTTCCCATGTTAAATTCTGATCACTATAAGCATTAATATTTTTGACTTTACTAACTGCATTATCTGCAATCAGCCCCATATTTTTTATCGCAATATCACCTGAACTGTTTAAATTCAGATTTTCACCTGCCCAGACAGTACCATCCTGAATATTAATTAATCCTTTGGTATCGTTTGAACCCGCCTTTAAGTTGATTGTGCCTACTGTTGCCTGCAATAGACTACCCTTCAGTTCTTGCTTATTCCCAGCTGCAATATTTAAGTCGTAACTAACAACCAATCCAGCATTTTGTGCTGCAATTAGATTATTTTTTATGTTTATATCC
>NZ_VTDG01000021.1:0-50927 GCF_052824985.1 Acinetobacter sp. 1125_18A | reverse complement strand
ACTTCTAATCGTTTAATTTGGTCATCTGAAAGACCACCCACAATATCGCCTTTTTCAAAACGACCTATGGGCTGTAATGCTTTATATATTTTCATATGGTCATGGTCAGGGTTATGTAATGCACCACCAAGTGTTAGAAAGTTAGTCACCACCCATTCTTTTAGATCCACGGCGGGTGTCAAGCGAATCGCTTCCTCTTCTTCGGCTTGGTCAATCAACTCAGTTGGTGGGAATGGTCTGATCTGGTCCATAATTCACCCATAAAAAACCCACATTTTTGGAGAAAATGTGGGTATAAAATACATAGGCATTTGGGGAATTACCTACGTCAACTAACAGTACTAGGAATTGCTCAAACTAAAAATAGCAATTTAAATAATATAATAAAATTTAACAAATAATAAAAAGCTTCAATCAAGTTTTGTACAAATATAATTTACAACATAACTAGAAAGGATTTGATCAGGGTGAAACCGCTCAATCTTGTACCCCATCTTTTCAGCTAAATCATATTTACTGAATGCATTTGCTATCTTTTTACCGCCACGACCAACTGACCACGGGCTACCCACAATTTCAATGAGAAGATTTAATTTCACAATATAAAAATCAAATCGCCAATTTCTAGTTGATTCAAATTGAAATTTTCTACGATAACCAATTCGATGTTCTTCTAATTCTTGAAATAAAGTTTCCTCAGCTTCTAAATACTTTTGAGTTGCTTTTGGCAGTGGTCTTATTCTTGGTTTGGTTTTAGGTGGATTCTTTTTGGTAAGAGTGGTGTATTGGTTAATTTCCATAAAGGACTCTCCCATAAAAAACCTCCCGGAGGAGGCTTGTGTTACCAAATAAGAAGCTTGTATTTTAGATTATCAAAGAGTTGCTTGTGGGATTGGAATGTCTTTTGATATTTTCTTGGCATTTTTGAAGTGAAGATCACAACGAGAGAGGCCCCACTTCTTTACTATGCCTTTTTCAATCATAAATTTTTCTTCACAATAACGCCCTGGATGTACAAATTTTTCGTAAGAAATAATCTTACTGCCACTCGTTAAAGTATAACTATTATCTGGTGTCCCCCATTTTTGAATCAACTCTTCTTCTGATGAGCCAACCCATGATTTCATTAGATCATTGCGTGTTTCATAACGCTGGGTACTTATACTTGCACAAGCTAAAAGAATTTGGCTAATCAGAATAATTAAAAGTATCTTTTTCATTATTTATGTCCAATAAATATTAATATAGATCACTAAGATCTCATTAGTTCTTTTTAACAAGATCAAAATTTACATTATTGCTTATTATAGATACATAGCATTGTTTAGTATTTCATCCCACTTTCCTCTAAGCATTAAAAAACCCCTCGAAAGAGGCGTAATCTTAAAGATGAAGTGAATAGCTAACTTAATTCTCACATCTGGCGGTTGAATGCGTGTCGTCATATCTCATCAACTCAAATTAAGCCATCAATGCTTTGAACAGTGGTACTGACGTAATACTGCTAGCCTACTGCTTTTTTATTCACTTCTCTTTAAAATCTAAACAGGTTTAATTTTCCCATACTTCCGACACTCTCTCACCGTAAAGAAATCTGAATATTCCCAAATCCTATCCAATAAAGGGTTCAGTTTTAAAATCCGGATGCGTGGCTTTATACAAAATCAATCTTCTTTTTTCAATTTCTAAAAATAATTTTGGCTCATCAGACCATGTTGATTTACCCGAGTCTAGACCTGAATGTATCAGAGCCCATTCTGAAACACATCCATAAATAAACGTGTTATCAGCGAAAATCCATTTTGCCTTATCACCCTTACTGTTAGTAAAAACCTTATATGTTGGTAAAGACCCAAATATACTAATTTGTGTATAACGATATTTATAGATTTCAGGCATAGAATAGACAACTTAAGGGGCTGATCATTATATCATGTTGTGTAGCTGAACAGATTGCACAGCTACACAAATCAAAATCGCCCTTGGTTCGGGTGGCGTACTACCCCTATGCATATGCTGACATGACGAATCTCCCGATCATGTTACTTGTGCACGTCACAAGCACCTTTATAAATTTCAAACATAAAAAAAGACGCCTAAGCGCCCTTTATTTAAACCCTGCCTTGTCAGCTTCTCAGCCTCAACAAACGCATCATGAAAACTTACTTGATCTGAAAACCAAAACTTATATGTCTTGTCGCCGATTACGATTGACTGTTGAAAATAATCATTTGGGCTTTTCTCTACAACTTGACCGCTCAGCTCACCACCGATGCAAATATTCATGTGTTTTCCTATTTATCGGTGGGAGTGTAGCACCCAACAACATACAACAGTTTAATGAATTAAGGACTTTATTGATTCTTTTTTTCATTCCTGAGATTAATTAGCTCAGCTTCTAGCTCAGAATCTTCTGATATACCAAGGTCTTTTCGCAACAACTTTGCAAATTCAAAAACATGATCTTCTAGGTCTGTAGTTTTAGGTTTTTCAGTATGACGCCAATAAAACTCAAGTAACTTTTGTTGATATGAATGAATCTCATATTCCAATTTATGTAGTTCTAATCTTATTTCTGAAGTAGTAATTAAATTAACTTTGTTAAGACATCCGATAAGTTCAAAATATTTACTTTCAAACAAATCCCATTTTTCTTGATTTTCACCATCAAATGGTGCATTTGAATTGCTAAGTGGAAGTCTTAATGAGGAAACTAAATACCGAGTATAGGAATCTGTCAGATCTATATATTGATCTCTCTTTGATTCAGCAACCTTTTCTGACTTTATTTCATTTAAAGTATTTTTAGCAGCAATTCTGATTGAAATTATTAGAGCCACAGCCCCAATTAGTGCTCCAAAGAATCCCAAAAAACCTTGAATGTAGGCAGCATCAATTATTGCTCTTATAGCATCCATTTATAAAAACCCTAATTATTATTAAGCCCCACAATGCGAGATTTATCTAGTGGATTACCCATAGAGTGATTTGTATTCTTCATCCGTCAATACCGAAACGAAATCATCATTCACTACAACCCATCTATTGACTGGAACTAGAAGCATCTTGCCTTCTTGCAATGTAATAATAAAGTGTTCTGGATAATCAACACTCATTGCTAGATCAATGCCCAATGTTATTGCAGCATTTAGAATATTCATGCTCTGTCTAACAAAAAAGGATTTCATTATTCCACCAAAAAATACCCACCTGATGGAGTTAGTGGGTATGCAAAGAACTTAATATTTGATGCCCGTCTTTCCGAGCTGTCAACAAATTTACATCAGTATGTTGATGCCAATCAAGAATAACTTTTTCTATTTATTTTCTCAACCCAAAAAAAATACCCACGTATTGGAATAGATGGGTATATGAAATTTAAACTGTGTGGATTACCATAACTTCGTCCAGTATAACAGAAATATGCCATAATGCGTTTAAACGGTCAAGCTATTCATATTCGAAAATAATTAAAGCACTATACTCAAATAAATTAACATCAGCATTGCAAGTAGTGTGACTGATAGCTTTGATAGAGATATGGTTGTTATTATTTACGAGCTCATGATGTACCCAAGCATTAATTTCATTAGCTAGTCCTTCTGCTGAATTTGATTCAAATGATTTGACTGTCATTAATTACTCCATTTTTAGAAAGCTATATTTACCAAGAATATAGAATCTAGCACATCCAATTAGAATATTCACCTGACCTTTTGACTGATTCGTAATGCCTGCCACAGCACTTAGACTTCTATTCTCCACCTTGTGCTTGACTAAACACATCACTGCATACTTAACCTGATAATCCACTGAATCACTCTTAAAAATACTTCTCAGCAATGCCTGTACCTGCTCTGCCTCAAAGTCACTAATTTCGCAACGGATATAACACTTCGAGTTACGTGGCGTTTTATCCGCTTCACGAATCAACCAATAGATCTGGTTGACATGTAGACCATCAGGCAATTCACCACCTTTCAAACGAGCGGTTTCACACCAAGCGCCAAATTGCTCAAGCCATCCATCAATTGTGTATTTAGACCAATCCATAATTCTCACCGCTGCGTTCATAATTGCCCCTTAAACTTTACTCAAATCTAAAATTGTCATAGTTCCCCAATGCACCGCACCTGTATCGATGTAATAGCAGTTGTCACGCTTGAGAGGCTTTGGAGTGACTGTATGCCCCATGATGACCGCATCAATACCTTTGACATGTGTGTATTGCAGATTGTCCGAATCAAGTCGATCTCTACCCCACATTGCCAATTGAGCAGGATCACGGAAAGCTGACACGCCTTGATTGTTCGCAAATTCATTCCAATCATTTTGTTCAATGTGACCGTGAACAAATCCATACTTCTTGCGTTTGTGATTTACTTCTAAAGCAATTGGAAGCTCCTTAAACTGCTCAACCATTCTTTCTTGATCACCAGGTGATAACTCGTTGTAGAACCATTCACCGCCATTTGAGATATGGCAATTTCTAGCAGCTTGGTTGTCGATGCCCTGAATACATAGATCCTCATGATTACCACGAACCGAAGTGAACCAATCCTCATTCAATAAATCCACACACTCAATGTTTTGAATGCCTCGATCCACCAAATCACCTACTGCAACCAACAAATCATTTTCAAAATCAAAACCAATTTCATTTAAACGATTCATCAGCAAGTTGTAACATCCGTGAATATCACCGACTGCATAGAGCTTGCCTTTGATCTCTTTGTCCCAAACTTTGACTAAGCTCATACCTTCACCTTCTTAATCGCTTCAGCAAAGTGGTAAATCAAGAGATCATCACAAAGATTATTTCCAGCATTGAAAAGCTCGAATGCTTTTTTCTCACGCTCAAACCAACTTGCTTCGATAATCGATTTTGGTACTACCGTGGGATCAGCTTGATCTAATTCAGAACGAAGTTTTTTAAAGCAAAGCCAGTCTTTTTTATTTTTAGATTCTAATGGGAGATTCCTTGGGAGGTTCTGTGTCCCAAAATTGGTACTGGTCTCGGTACCAAAATCGGTACTGGTTCCAGTTCCATTATTGGTACTAGTACCGTTTTTGGAACCAGTGCCTAAATCAACACCAGTGTCATTTTTGGTACTAGTCCCCTTTTTGGTATTGGTTTCTGAACTATCTTCACGTCCAAATACACCAATTAATTGATAGACTTTTACGCCATTCCCTTTAATTTCACCTGTAAATTTAATCAACTTTTTAAGCTCAAGTTCGTCTAAAACTTTGATAATCGTTTTTCGATTTAAAGTGGTGTCTTTCTCTAATCGTTTTAAACTTGGGAAGCACTTATGGTCATCTCCAGCTCGATCAGCAAGTGATAGAAGTACTAGCTTTTGACTAGCACCATCTACAGTTGTTTTCCAAGCCCATACAGTTGCATCAAGGCTCATAATTCACCGACCTTAGGCTTTACGTACCCACCAAATGAAATGACCTCTTCAGCTTTAATCAAGCTCGTAATAACCTGATGTGATAAACAAATTGTGATCTTGAATCGATAAGCCATCTTTTGGGCCAATTCTTCTTTGGTTACAGCTGCATTCTCTTCGTTGTAACCACGCATTCTTAAATTGCCTTTTTTGATGTCATGGATGTGGTTCAACAACAGCAAAGTTGGTTCATAAAATGATTGGATTTCCTGAGTCTGTTTATGCTCAGGTTTAATTTGAAAATGGCTAATCATGACAAATTCAAATAATACAAACATGGATCTTTGGAATTCTTTAAGCATCACAGATCCAAAGAAAGTTAAGCCGATTACAGGTAAATCTTATAAAGGCTCATCACCTCAACCGTATTGGTTAGTTCAACGAGCTACCGAGACTTTTGGCCCTTGTGGCCAAGGTTGGGGAATTGAAATAGTTCAACAAGGTTTTCAGCAATGTAATGCCGAAACAATGATGCATTATGCAACAGTCCGTGTTTGGTATATGCAAGACGGTAAAAAGTGTTCAGTGGAACACATGGGCGGAACAATGGCCATGTATAAAACCAGTACAGGTAAAATGATATACGACGAGGATGCCCCTAAAAAATCTGTCACAGATGCAATGGTGAAAGCGCTTAGTTTTATTGGTTTTGCTGGTGATATTTTCTCTGGTATTTGGGATGACTGGAAATACCAAGAAATGGCTGCAGCACATTACAATGAGCAAAAACAACAGCCAGCACAAAATCAAAACAACCAAAATTCAGTTCAGCAACAAAAGCCATTAGCTCAGCGTTATAACGATGCACTTCTGGCTATAAAAGATGCTAAAAAACCTCAAACACTTGATAAAGCTATCAACACTTTCAAAGGTACTCAATACGAGGCAGGTATATCAAAAGCCTGTCGTGCTAGAGCAGATCAAATGGGATGGAATGAAGCGCCACCAATAAACCAAGTTCAACAACAAAATCAAATGCAGCATTGAGGAAAATAAAAAATGAATTTATTAAATAGTAATGAAGCATTTTCAGCACTTATGGCTGGTAAAAATATTATGTGCCGCGCTGTTGGCGAATTGATGGAATTTGATGACTTAAATCAGTTCCCTGCTACGATCTTCGCTTTACAAGGTTATGAGTTCTGCATTAAACGTGAATCTTTAACATTGTCTGATATTCAATTTACTAAGCCAGTTGAGCCGCACGATCTGGAGAATGGCCAAGAAATCTTTATTGTGATGCCAACATGTATCTTGCGTACTAAATACGATTCAGAACATGGTGATATATGTTTAAGTGTGGCAAATGGATTTGCTCAATTAGATGCTGAGAATGCACAGCTGCAGCTTCAGGCGTTTGGTAAAATGTTTGGCAATATAATTACTGAAATTGAAATTAAAGACGGTTTCAGTGAAAAGCCAAAAAAAACTCGGACTCCACGTAAAGTAAAAGAAACCGAAAACAAAGATGGCAAATCCAGTGGGAGTTACCCTAAGTCTCAAGTAAAGAGTCAAGCATTCATAGATCTATGGCTTAATCGTGCTAAAGATGAACCTACTCAAAGAAACTTATTCAATTTAAAAGGTAGTATTGACCATAATTTCAATTTATTAGATGACGATCATAAAGTTCAAGCACAAAAGATTTATGAAGATTTTAAACTGCTTGTTGAAGAACAAGATACTTCAATGGATCCTAAGCAACAACAAATCCAAGAAGACTTAAAAGAAGATCCAGATTATCAAAAAGTTTTAACGGAACTTCTTGATGCTGCTAAAAAGGCTCATACACCCAAACAAGCCAACGCTTTATATAAATATTCAGTCCATTGGACGGAAGAACAGCGTAAGCCTTTGATGGATGCAATTAATAAACGATTGAGTGAATTGGGTGCGACCGCTCCACCTCCTGAACAGCCACCTTCCTTAGCAGTTCAGATCCAAAATGCACCTGATTTAATAGCCTTGGATATTTTGGAAATTGATGTTGCAACCCGTCATCCAGACATTCAACCGAAATTAATGGGACTGGTTCGTAAACGTCGATTTGAGCTTGAAAATTCAGGTTCAAACGTAATGACTTAATTTGGAGCTATTTCTCTTATCACTTGATGAAATGAATTTAATAAATAGGTAAAGGTATGAGTAGACAATCAAAACTTTCTAAAATGACAGAAGAAGAAAAGCTCTTGGCAGCAAAGATTTTTTGGGAATCCCCTTTAGATGCAACATTCCCACCTACCACAGTAGCAATTGTATTTAATGTATCCCTTCTCTGGTTACAGCTTAAACGCTGTGAAGGTGGAGGCATACCATTCATTAAAGGTGCTAGAAAAATCTCGTACACAAAAGGTGATGCTGTTAAATATTTTGAAGGCCAAAAACTTACAAATACAATCTGATTTAAAAAGGAGGTTTATCCTCCTTTTTTATATCCTTCAAAAACAATGTCCTCAACTTCCTGCATGGCCAACCTTAACTTTTTATCGCTAATCTGGATATAACCCTCAGTTACATCACCCGAAACAGTATGATTCAATAATCTCTTAATCGTGTACTGACCGTAATCAAGATTCTCTGCAATGGTGCCAAAGGTACGTCTAAGGTCGTGGAAAGTGAACTCAATACCAGTTGCATCAATTATTTTTTGTTTAGCTTCAAATAAATTTGTTGTATAGCCTTTTTTCTTAGCCTTAGTGGACGCAAAAACATATTCATTGAACTTTTGCTCATCTCTTTTCTTCATGATCTCCCAAAGGCGCGCCCCCATTGGTAATGTATGAACTTCCCCATTCTTAGGATCATTAGAAGTTATCCAGCCATATTTTAAATCAACAGCATCCCATTTTAATGTTTGGCATTCATGACGGCGAAACCCGGTGAGTATCAAAGTTATGAGAAAGTCTCTGACTGTATTTCGTTCCTGTCTCAAAGCAGTGAAGCTCATAACCGCATTAATCCAATCGGCTAACTGTTCCTGTTTGATATAGCCTTTCCGGCGTTTGATTTTATTCCATGTTCTTTTAGCTTTAAGCGTTGCTACTGGATTCACTGCAGTAATAATTGACTCGTCTTTGGCATCAAGAAAATGTTCAATAGAAAAATTAAAGATCGCCCTGAAGACAGCCATTGCTAGATTTGCTTGAGCGGGACTTCTTTCAGTTAATTCTGTGTATTTTGCTTGGACTTGAATTCGCGATATATCCCCTATCTTAAGTTTTTTCCAATCAGCTAAATATTCATTTACAACCTTGTCGTAATCTTTAAGTGTTCTAGGTTTTAATGTTCTATTCTTAAGATATTCATTATAAGCAACCTCAACAGTAGGATGCTGCCTTGATACGTTTAAAATATGTTCATCTTGATCACGTTTAGCCTTCTTCTCCTCATTTGGATTGTAACCTTGTGCCATTTGAGAAAGCAGACCTTGTGCTAAAATTCGCGCCTGTGATAGTGTTAAATTGCCATGTAGACCAATAGTAGACCGTACCGCTTTGCCTTTGACCTTTTTTTCAACAATATAGGTTTTACAAGTTGTATTAACTCGTACAGCAAATCCAATAAGTTCACTGTCCCTGTATATGCCTGGTTCGCTTAAAGAATCAATTGCAGTTTTAGTGAATTTTATGCGTTCTGACCTAGACATTGTTTAACCCTATTAAGCAATAACGATCGCTAGTAAGCAGTATACATTCTAGTCTACTATGCGTCTACTTTATGAGTTTTCTTATTAATTTAAGTTTTTCATGAACAATTTAAAATCGCTAAATATTTGATAGATATGCAATAAACAACACAGGAATGCATAGCAACATGAGTAATAAATTCGAATTCCAAATCCGTGTATATATCGAAGATACAGATGCTGGCGGTATCGTATACCATGCCAATCATATCCGCTTTATGGAACGTGCACGGACAGAATGGCTACGTGCATCCGGTATTGACCACTATTGGCATCAAAAAGATTACAATTTTGTCGTGCATAAAATTGCATTGAAATATTCTCGCCCTATACTCATGGACGATCTTATTACTGTTACAGCAAGTGTAGTTTCATGTAAAGCTTCGTCATTTGTGTTGCAACAGAATATATATCGTGGTGAAATCATGCTTGCTTCTGGCGAGGTGGAATTGGCATGTTTAAGTACAGATATGAAACCTCGTAGAATTCCTGACGAAATCCGTGATTTAATTCTTCGAGAATTAGCTCACGAATAAAAAATACTTTTGGCACATGTAACTATGGCAACACAACTAGAATCTTCTTTACACATCTCTGATTTAATTTTACAAGCGAGCCCTGTGGTTCAATTGGTGATGCTAATCTTAGTACTCGCATCCGTTTTTAGTTGGTATTTGATTGCCAAGTTGCATATGGGCTATAAGAAAGCACATCAAGGCGATGAGCACTTCCAAAAAATCTTCTGGTCTGGTGCTGAACTCAATACCTTATATAACAATGCTCAGCTTAATTCTAAGCGAAGCGGTTTAGAAGATATTTTCTATCAAGGTTTAAGTGAGTTTTTAAAACTTAAAAAACGTCATGCTGAAACTGCATCGATGATTGAAGGTACTGAACGTATCTTGCGTGTAGGACTCAGTCGTGACCAAGGCCGTTTAGAGCAAGGCTTAAGCTCTCTCGCCAGTATCGGTTCTGTCGCACCTTATATTGGTTTATTTGGTACTGTTTGGGGCATTATGAGTGCATTCATTGGCTTAGCTCAGGTTGAACAAGTTACCTTAGCCACTGTTGCACCAGGTATTGCTGAAGCATTGATTGCAACTGCGATTGGTTTATTTGCTGCAATACCAGCAGTACTAGCATTTAACCATTACACTGCAAAAGGCGAAGAAATTTATTCAGATCGTGCATTATTTGCAGAAGAAATGGTGGCGCTATTACAACGTCAGTCTGTGGGAACTACACAGGAAGATGAATAATGACAATCCAACGTTCTGGACGTTTTGAGCGCGTCAAAAAGCCTTTAAAAAGTGATATGAATGTCGTTCCCTATATCGACGTCATGTTGGTTTTATTGGTTATTTTTATGGTGACAGCACCCATGATTACCACGGGTGTTAAAGTTGATCTACCTCAAGCAAACAATAATCCGATTCAATCTGAAGACCGACCAGCCATCGTGACTTTAGAAGCAGATGGTACGATTAAACTTGAAGACAAAAACCATAAAAATGAGGTTTTAACTTTAGATGAGTTAAAAACAGTACTTACAGAAAATCAGCAACAGGCTCAAGCAAATAACAAGCAATTGAGTGTCTTGATCAATGGTAGTGAATCACGCCCTTATGGTGAAGTCATGAAACTCATGTCTACACTGCAAGATGCTGGTTTAAGCCAAGTGGGTTTACTGACAGAGTCTGTAAAGTAAGTTATGAAAAATATTCAAAAGCCACAATCTAAAGAAAAAGCGATTGCACTTGGATTTACCTTAGGTATTCATGTGGTGGCGATTACTGGCTTACTTTTTCTCGGTTTAAGTCAACCACCTGAGCCACCCAAGCAAATTAAAACTGTTTTAATTAAGCCTGAAGATTTACCACCGCCTGAACCCAAGCCTTTAGTAGAAACTGATGCCACTGAAACGGCAGATAGCAAGGTTGCAGATAATACTCAGCAAACAGCGGAACCCGATCAAACTGCACCAGAAATTCCAACTGAAGCAAATAATACACCAGATACCAAGGCGATAGATGCACAAAAAGCTGCCGAACAGGCCAAGGCAGCCGCATTAGAACAGCAATTGGCTATGGCAGCGGCTAAAGCAGCACAAGAAAAAGCCTTAAAACTTTCTCAAGCTAAAGCAGATGCTGCGGAAAAAGCCAAACAAGAGGCAGCTGAAAAAGTAAAGCAGGCTAAAAATGCTGCTGAGAAAGCTAAGGCAGAAGCTGAAGCAAGATCTAAAGCAGATGCAGCAGCTAAGGCCAAGCAAGAGGCGCTTCAAAAAGCCAAAGCGGATGCTGCGGAAAAAGCCAGACTCGCAAGACTCAATGCCGAAGCAAAAAGCAAAGCAGAAGCTGCTGAAAAAGTCAGAAAAGAAGCCGCAGATAAGGCCCAACAAGCCAAAGCCGATTCTGCTGCAAAAGCCAAAGCCGATGCTGCTGCAAAAGCCAAAGCCGATGCTGCTGCAAAAGCCAAGGCGGATGCTAATGCAAAAGCTAAAGCAGATGCTGCAGCAAAAGCCAAAGCAGACGCTGCTGCAAAGGCTAAAGCGGATGCTAATGCAAAAGCCAAAGCGGACGCTGCTGCAAAGGCTAAAGCGGACGCTGCTGAAAAAGCCAAAGCGGATGCTAATGCAAAAGCCAAAGCAGATGCTGCTGCAAAAGCCAAATCAGATGCTGCTGCAAAAGCTAAAGCGGATGCTAATGCAAAAGCCAAGGCAGATGCCGCGGCAAAAGCCAAAGCGGATGCGGACGCAAAACGTAAAGCTGATCTAGCACGCGAATTAGATGAAGAAAAAGCCTCTGCTGCTGAAAAAGCCAAAGAAGCTGCTGCAAATAAAAAGGCAGAAGCGAGAAAAGTTGCATCTTCTGCGAAAAAGGACTTCGAAAGTAAAGTTCGGAATGCTTGGCGTATGCCTGCTGGCTCAACGGGTCAAAAGGCTACAGCTCGTGTCACGCTAACAGATAGCGGTTCTATAGCCTCTGTCTTTGTTAATGCATCAGACCCAGATGTAAAAGCAAGTGTGGAACAAGCAGTTCGCAATGCTGCACCTTTCCCAATGCCATCTGATCCAGATGCCAGACGCGAAGCACGAAGTTTTAGTGCAAATTTTACTGTGAAATAATCTTAAAATTACACCCTGTCTTGGCAGGGTGTAATTTAATGCAAAAACAATCACTCGGAAAAATCAAATGCGAGTTAAACCCATATTTGTAGCAATTTCATTATTTTTTCCAACCGCGTTATTATTTGCAAAAAATCTCGAGCAAGAAAAAATACTTGAAGTAAATACGCAACAATACCCACCTTCTGCGTCATACGAAAAAAACCCGTCTGTAGCAACAACGGAAGCATTACTTCTACAAAGTCAAATGGCTCAGCGGATAAATACCGCTAGAGTCAATCGTATTGTTAAAAAGTTGAGAAATTTAACAATCATCCAAGAAAATGCCGATGTTATTATTTACTTAGATGACAGTGGGAATGTAAAAGATATTTTAATCACAGAACAGGACAGCGAAACGTTTTCAAACGCAATCAAAACGGCGATTCAGCAAACAGCACCTTTTGAGATGTCTAAACAGTCATCGCTCAATCAATTATTAAAAGTGATTCGCATCAAATTCCGTGTTGAATAAGTCTCTATTCAACACGAGATAATATATTTTAATGGCAGCAACAATGACATTGTTGTCAAATCTATAAAAAAGTAATTTTTAAAGCTGCAACATTTACAATGCCCAAAGATCAAGCTGAAATTCATTAGTGTAATAAATTTGAATTTAATTTTTTAGTAAATCTGTTCAATGATAATCTTTTGTTCACAATTACATGCTTTATATAGATTAAAATCATGTCTTTGTGCTACAAAGCTAAGCATAGTTAAAAATTGATATTTGAGTACATGAAGTCCAATGAAAATCATGCCTAAACATCTATTAGGATTCGCAATTATTGTTGCATTTAGTCCAGCATTGATCACAACATCATATGCACAATTGCAATTAGAAATTGCCAAAGCACCTGAATCTGCACCTAAAATTGCCATCATTCCATTTAGTAATGATCAATCTATCTACCCTATTGTTGAACAAGATTTAAATCGCTCTGGGCGCTTTACCAGTTCATCAAAAAATCTTCCTGCAACTGCAAACATAAACAATATAAATGCAGAAGCATGGAAAGCGGCTGGGGTTCCTTATGTGGTTTTAGGTGACTCTAAAACCAATGCAGATGGTTCATTGGCAGTACATTACCAACTCTATGATGTTGAAAAGCAGAAATTCCTATTAAATGAATTGCTCTCAATCCCAGCATCACGTGTACGTTCTGCGGCACATATGATCAGTGACGCAATTTATCAAGCGCTTACAGGGATTCAAGGTGACTTCACAGGACGTATTGCTTATGTGTTACGTAACCCTGCAACACCAGAGACTCGTTATACCTTACAAATTGCAGATACTGATGGTGAGCAACCTAAAACAGTATTAAGTTCAAGAGACCCGATTCTCTCACCTGCTTGGACGCCAGATGCGAAAAAAATTGCATATGTTTCATTTGAAACCAAGCGCCCTGCTATTTATATCCAAGATTTAGCCACTGGTGCACGAGAAAAACTCGCTGCATTTCGCGGTTTAAATGGTGCACCAAGTTTCTCTCCTGATGGGAAATCAATGCTGTTTACTGCATCTATGCATGGAAATCCTGAAGTTTATCAAATGGATTTAGATTCACGTCAAGTGAAGCGCATGACCAACGATAGCGCAATTGACACTGAAGCACGTTATGCTCCAGATGGAAAATCATTTATTTTCACATCTGACCGTGGTGGATCAGCACAAATTTACCGTTATAGTTTTGATGATGGCTCAACCAAGCGTTTAACTTTCCGTGGTGCATTTAATGCACGCGGTACATTAAGTGCCGATGGTAAATATGTGGCATTGGTACACCGCCCTTCTGGTAGTAATTACAAAGTTGCCATTCAGGAAATTTCTACAGGTATCACCAATATTTTGACACCAACAAGTTTAGATGAATCACCAAGCTTTTCTCCAAATGGGCAAATGGTGGTTTATGCAACACGTGAGGGTAATCGTGGCTTATTGGCAATCATGTCTACAGATGGTCGCTTCCGCATGAACTTACCAAGTGAACAAGGTGAAGTACGTGAACCGGCTTGGGCCCCTAAATAATTTAATCAAGATGTAAATCACTTATTTAAAATTGAAATACCGGAGATCAACATGAAGTCAATTCAATATCTAGCTTTACCCTTATTAGCAGCAAGCTTGGTGATGACAGGTTGTGCAAGCCGTAAACCTGCTGCCACTGTAGAATCAGGAACCAATCCAAATAGTGCAACGACAGTAAATACCAGTGGTTTAAGTGAAGATGCTGCTTTAAATGCACAAAACTTAAATGGTGCTTCATCTAAAGGCGTGACTGAAGCCAATAAAGCATTTTTAGCAAAACGTGTGGTACATTTTGATTATGACAGTAGTGATCTTTCCAATGATGACTACCAAACACTACAAGCACATGCGCAGTTCTTGATTGCCAATGCCAACTCTAAAGTGGCATTAACAGGTCATACAGATGAACGTGGTACGCGTGAGTACAACATGGCTTTAGGTGAGCGT
Source organism: Acinetobacter sp. 1125_18A (assembly GCF_052824985.1). Taxonomy (NCBI): domain Bacteria; kingdom Pseudomonadati; phylum Pseudomonadota; class Gammaproteobacteria; order Moraxellales; family Moraxellaceae; genus Acinetobacter; species Acinetobacter sp. 1125_18A. The sequence continues at coordinate 36,141 of NZ_VTDG01000021.1, read as the reverse complement.
CGTGCTAAAGCCGTTGAAAGCTACCTGATCACCAATGGTGTTAAAGCAAACCAATTAGAAGCGGTAAGCTACGGTAAAGAAATGCCAATCAATGCTGGTCATGATGAAGCTGCTTGGAAAGAAAACCGCCGTGTTGAAATCAACTACGAAGCCGTTCCTCCTCTTTTAAAATAATGCCAAAGTTGCATTATTAAAATAGACCATAAAAAAATGCCCAATTCAATTGGGCATTTTTACCAGAAATTCTTCTCATTCAGCGCTTTTCCATTTCAAGATAAAGTCTTGATTTAGTAAAATAAAATAAGAAACTGCTTAGAATGTTCAATGGTAATTTATATTAATAACGCCATTTCTTGAGTATTTGCTCATTAAATAACGCAATAAACCTTTCCTCTACCCATTCATCTACTTCATCTGGATGTGCTTCAGCAAAAAACTCAGACTGCACTAAAATCAGACAACCTTTAATATAGTCATCCACACAGTCCAATATTTTACTTAAATAAGGCGTGTCGTCATGATCAAAGTAATAGATTTCTTTGCTGATATCATGAAAGCAAAACATATTGCCATTACCAAGATAATCACTAAATGTAATCAGATGAGGTAAAACTGCTAAATCGGTCTGACTAAATTCAGGCGCATATTGCGGTGCATTTGCCCAAATATCTTTTAAGTAGCCAATATCATCAAATTGCTGCAATTGTTCACCAATATCAGCAATCCCAAAGTGCTGATAAAAGAACTTTAAAGATTCAGGTAAGTGACAATTTAAACGCTGTTCAAGTTTAAAAATTTGCTCATCATCAATTGCAGGTACAATCTCATCATCATTTAAATCAGCAAGGGATTCTAAAATAAGGCGAGTTTTAACATCCCACTCCACTTCACCAATTTTATTAAACGGAATGATAATGTCTGTTTTGTGATCAATTTCTATCATGAAGCGTTATTGTTCGGAATGAATATGAAATAAATAGAAAAAAGCGCTCATATAGTAATGAACGCTTTTTATTGATTAAGCCTTTGACTCGTCTGGCTTGGGGCTTTGCATAGATTCAATCATGTCATGCTTATTGAATTCTTTGAATTCAGGCTTAGCTTCGTAATTCTTCCATGCTTCTTTCACTTTTTCAGCACTAATATCTTTTAAATCAATGCTTTCATTTGGAGTCGGAGTCGCTTCAAACTTTGTCGTTGTCATGTCAGTGCTCCTTTACGCTATTGTACGTATATTCAACATAACACTTTCTAAAATACTTTCAAGGGTAATTTCACGACAAATAACACAGGATAATTTCTATTTTGTGCTGAACTCATCTAAAATAGCCTCCATTATTTGGTTTGTAAAAATTTATCGCTTTTGGAGCACCTCTGATATGTCATATCGCACCCTATCCCAATATTTAGAACAACAACAAGGGAACTTAACACCTGAACTTGCCAATGTGATTGAAACAATTGCCAATACCTGTAAAACCATCGATCAGGCTTTACAAAAAGGTGCTTTAGCTGGTGTCTTGGGAAGTGCGCAACATGAAAATGTACAAGGTGAAGAGCAAAAAAAACTTGATGTGATTTCAAATGATTATTTGATTGATGCTTTAAAAGCCAATCCAAATGTAGGTGGACTCGCATCTGAAGAATTAGATGAATTTACCCCAGCTCAAGAAAATGGTAAATATTTGGTTTTATTTGATCCATTAGATGGTTCAAGCAATATTGACATTAACATGTGTGTAGGAACAATTTTCTCTATCCTTCCTGCTCAAAATGCCGTAACGCAAGCTGAAGACTTCATGCAAGCAGGTATTCAACAAGTTTCAGCAGGTTATGTGCTTTATGGCCCATCGACAATGATGGCTTTGACTGTTGGTGCAGGCGTTGTGTTCTTCACTTACGACCCTGAAGAAAAGCAATTCTTGCTCACTTCTGAAAATATTCAAGTTGCTGCGGATACCAAAGAGTTTGCGATTAACTCATCAAACCAACGTCATTGGGAAGCGCCTGTAAAACGTTATATCGATGAACTACAAGCGGGTAAAACATCTATACGTGAAAAAGATTTCAATATGCGTTGGGTGGCGTGTATGGTGGGTGATATTCATCGTATTTTATGTCGTAGCGGTATTTTCTTATATCCATACGATACCAAAGATCCTAAAAAAGCAGGTCGTCTACGTTTAATGTATGAAGCCAACCCAATGAGTATGTTAATGGAACAAGCTGGCGGCGCATCGACTACAGGTCGTACACGTATTTTAGAGATTCAACCGACTGAGTTACATCAACGTGTTCCTGTTATCATTGGTTCTAAGAATGAAGTTGAGCTTGTTACCAGCTACCACAACTAATTCTTCTCTTTTCTTACTCTCTATTTAGGGAGTAACGCCAGCTAGGGTCTGTTGCAATTTCTTTATAGAATGATCACAGACCCTACTTAATTTTTTGGACGTACTCTCCCATGCCTACAATTTTCCTTGAATCAAAAGACAATCCCAAAATTAAACACCTCAGAGGTTTAATTGAACAAAATACTTACCGTAAAAAACAAGGACAAACTGTACTTGAGGGGACGCACCTTACGCTTGCATGGTTAGAAAAAGGTCGAAAAATCAATTCAATTTTCACCACTGAACATGCCTTAGAACATGAAGATTTAGGCAGCATCCTTGACCAATATCAAGGTATCGTGTTTGTGGTCGGTGAATCTTTATACAAAGATTTAAGTACCCTTGGAACCAGCCTTGCATGTCTAGCCATTGTGGATTTACCAAGTTCAACTCAGGCACTGAATTTTACTGAAGACACGCTAATTCTTGAAAATGTCCAAGATCCAGGCAATGTTGGTACATTACTTAGATCAGCGGCCGCTGCGGGTATTGAACAAATTGTCTGTACCAAAGGTTCTGCATCTTTATGGTCACCACGAGTATTACGTGCTGGTATGGGGGCGCATTTTTCATTACACACATATGAAAACGTGATCCTTGAAGACCTGCTCAAGCAATTTAAAATTCCTGTGTATGTCACCAGTTCGCATCAGGCAGAAAGCCTTTACACTAAAAACCTACGCAAACAATGCGTTTGGATTTTAGGTAACGAAGGTCAAGGTGTTTCAGATTTCGCTCTTAAACGTGCAGAAGCGGTATCTATCCCACAACCTGGTGGTCAAGAATCACTCAATGTTGCAGTTGCTGGCTCGATTTGTTTCTTTGAAATGGTTAGACAACGACTATAAGGTTAATTTATTTTAAATATTGCCCGTTATTGGAAAAAATCATTTAAACTGAAAAAAATAATTGATTTACATGTCAACCCAAACCATTTTTTTAACGTTATAGAGATATGAATTTAAAATAATGGTGGGTACCCATGACGGGATTTTCCATCTCTATGGACTTAGCACCAAAGAAGTCACAGTCTGAAACAGCAAGTGCTCAAACGAGTACGAGCGAGCAGCGTCTGCGTTTTTTCATGCAGGACGTGACGGGTCGTGCCCTAGTGATGATGGAAAATGCAACCCAAGGTCACAATGGGATTGCGATGGATTTGGTACAGGAAGCGTTTATTTCCTTACATAAATCTTATGCTGATAAATCCACTGAAGAATGGTATCCGCTGTTCTATACAATTTTAAATAACAAATTACAAGATTGGCGACGCAAAGAAGCACGACGCGCTTCTCCATTTTCGTTATTTCGAAAAATTGATTTAGATTCTGATGACGAAGAAGCCATGGAAATTGTGGATGAATCCACACCTAATCCACTTCAATTTCTAGATCAAGATGTCACCGTTGAGGAAATTCAAGAAGCCATTAGCCGCCTCCCTGTACGCCAGCAACAAGCATTTATGTTACGCGCTTGGGAAGGATTTGATACTCAAACCACTGCATCTATTATGAATTGTACAGAAGGTAGTGTAAAAACCCATTATCACAGAGCTATTCAAGGACTAAGAACTTCGCTCTCACATTTAAATCCGTATGGAGGTTCATCACATGAATAATGATGATTTCACCAAACAAGTGACGGCAAAACTGGATGAAGCTGCACGTCATCACCGCAATAAAGCAGTGGTGATGAACAATGTGCTTGATCATATCCAAGATAAACAAACCTCACGTTTTGGTCACTGGAAAATGACTGGCTTTGCGCTTGCAGCGGCAATTACTGGTTTTGTTGTGATTCCCAATGCTTTTGATGTATCACCAGAATCGCAAACTCCGCAACAAGTGGTGATTAGCCCTAAACTTTCACCTCAAATGATGGAAGATTTAGATATGTTGTCTGTATTTGGTGAGGATAAAAACTCTCATGGCAGCTAGAAAATTAGCTTTGGCATTTTGTGCTATTGGTTTTCTACAAACAAGTTTTGCTGGATTTGAACGTTTTTGGATTTTTTCTAAAGATGCGAACAGTCAAGTCAATGAAACATGGGATGCCCTTTCTGAGGACGAACAAAAAGCACTAATTAAACGCTATCAAAATTTAAAAGAAATTCCGACTGATCAAAGTGCAGCACTGCAACAACGCATGGATTGGTTTACTCAGCTTCCTGAACAAGAAAAGCAAAAAATGCGTGAAGTCTGGCAGCAAATGAGCACCGCTGAACGCAACGAAATGCGTAAAAAAATGCAAAAAGCATCAACATCTGATGAACGTAATGAAATTCGTGAACAATATATGGTGAAATATCAACAGAATATCACGGGTTCACATTAAGCATATTTTTAAATTTTATTCATTGCCAGTTATCTAACTGGCTTTTTACCATTAAATTTAGCATCTTCAAACTCAATATCGTCAAAATCTAAACTCACCATTACTGACAATTCTCCCCTCTCATAATTTTAAAATTAAAATACTGAATTTCTAATTTTCAGGCATAAAAAAACCTGCACAAGGCAGGTTTTTCATCACTTAAATTCGAAAACGAATTACAAGCTATAGTACATATCAAATTCAACTGGGTGAGTCGTCGTATTTAAACGACGTACATCTTCAGTTTTAAGCTCGATGTATGCATCCAACATTTCTTTTGTGAATACGCCACCTTTAAGAAGGAACTCATGATCCGCTTCAAGTGCTTCAAGAGCCATATCTAGGCTATGCGCAACTGTTGGGATTTTAGCTTCTTCTTCAGGAGGAAGATCATATAAGTTTTTATCAGCTGCTTCACCTGGGTGGATCTTGTTTTGAATACCATCAAGACCAGCCATCAATAATGCCGCAAAACCTAAGTACGGGTTCATCATTGGATCTGGGAAACGCGCTTCAATACGTTTGCCTTTAGGGCTAGAAACGTATGGGATACGAATCGAAGCAGAACGGTTACGTGCAGAATAAGCAAGCATAATTGGCGCTTCGAAATGAGGAACCAAACGCTTATACGAGTTAGTAGAAGGGTTTGTGATCGCATTCAATGCACGCGCATGCTTGATGATACCACCGATGAAGTAAAGCGCCATTTCTGAAAGACCAGCGTATTCATCACCAGCAAACAAGTTCTTGCCATCTTTAGAGATAGACATATGAACGTGCATACCTGAACCGTTATCACCAACCATAGGCTTAGGCATAAACGTCGCAGTTTTCGCATATTGATGCGCAACATTCCAAACAGCATATTTGAACTGTTGAACTTCGTCAGCTTTACGAACCATCGTATTGAAGCTTACACCAATTTCTAATTGGCAAGATGCAACTTCGTGATGGTGCACCTCTACACGACCAGGACCCATGATGTCTTCAATACGTGCACACATTTCAGCACGCATATCTTGTGAAGAATCTACTGGAGGAACTGGGAAATAACCACCTTTAACACGAGGACGGTGACCAGAGTTACCTGCTTCGTAGTCTTTACCTGTAGACCAAGCAGCTTCTTCAGCGATTAATGTATGGCGAGCGCCAGACATATCGATGTCCCATTTAACTTCGTCAAAAACGAAGAATTCTGGTTCTGGACCAAAGAATGCAGTATCACCAATACCTGTTGATTTTAGGTATTCTTCCGCACGACGAGCAATCGAACGTGGATCACGGTCATAACCTTGACCAGTAGATGGTTCAATAACATCACAAGTAACGACGATGGTTGCTTCAGCAAAGAACGGGTCAAGGAAAGCAGTTTCAGGATCTGGACGTAAAATCATGTCAGATGCTTCAATGCCTTTCCAACCAGCAATTGAAGAACCATCAAACATTTTACCATCTTCAAAAGTATCTTCATCGATAGTGTCTGATGGGTAGCTTACGTGCTGCTCTTTACCCTTAGTATCAGTAAAGCGAAAATCGACCCATTTTGCGCCACTTTCTTGTATGAGTTGAAGGACCTTGTTCGCCATGCTCATTTTGCTCCAATGAATTTTTGTTGCACTTGTGAAGTGCGTGTTAGTAGTTGGTATTTATATAGCAAGTAGCATACCAACTTTTAAAATAATTGCTAAAATATTGAATTTCTTATCAGAAAATAAGCTTAGCAACGATTAAATTCCATCTATTATACTGAGTGCAAATAGAATTGCACCATATTCAAACACACTTCTCATTTTAAAATTATTACGCACAATTTTAACGCACTATTTTTGTGCAAACTGAATAAAATGTTTTATCTTGGTGCTTATATTACGCGAACAACACTTTTTATCGACTATTTTTTAAGATGATGGCAATTTTTTATTTCAAAAGCATTAAAATAAGGCGTATTCAGTCTGTGTACGCCTTTAACATTGTTCTATACAACCCTTAATGCAGTAACGTAATTTTATAATCTACGATCTATTATATATAATTAACCAAATTCGACTTCGGCTCTTGCAATAAGCGCTTCAACCATGACCAATACATCATCTTTTTTTCTGGCATCCACCGCAAAAATTGGCATGGTCAATTGATTTAATTGCATCCAATCTTTATAAGGTTTTAATAGATGCTGCGGATTTTCATCTATATGGGTCACACCAACCACAATATTATTGAGATGTTCTTTAAAACTTTGAAAGTAAAATTTTAAATCTTCAAGTGCATCTTTTTGCGTATGGTCAATCAATATGACCGCTCCGATTGCACCTTTACATATCACTGACCAAACAAAATCAAAGCGATCCTGCCCTGGTGTTCCATATAATCCAACAATAACGCCTTCATCTAATTTAATTTCACCATAGTCAATCCCGACAGTGGTCAATGCCTTGCTGTGTGCTTGCTCATCTGTATTTTGTGCTTCTGTAGATAAGACTGAAATTTCAGATAATGATTTGATCGCTTCTGTTTTACCAGCCCCCATTTTACCGCCAAAAACAATTTTATACTTTTGTAAGATCACATCATCACCTATTTTTAAACTTATCACTGCATCATATAAACTGACTATGCATTTATTTATCGTGTCAGTTTAAACAAACTTGATTTAAGGGTTAATTTTTACAAGCCTTATTTGATTCGCATGTTTTTTACACACTTAAAGCCCTAATTTTTTCCTTAACTTACCAAAAAACCCACGTAAAATGCCTGAAGATTGTTTTTCCTCAGTGAGTAATTTTGCATCTTCAATCGCTATTTTTTTCAGTGCATTGGTCAACATGCCAATTGAAACAAATTTAGCGACTTGTTCTTTGCTATAACCTGTTTTCTGAGCCACTTGGGAAACACTTGCTCCCAATTCAAAACACGCTGCAATTTTAAAAACCATTTGCCGTTCATTTTGATGATTCGGTTGCGGCCAATCTAGCAGTTTATAGCAATCGTTAGAACTGATTGGAATATTGACATCATCTGAATACCACAATAAATTCCACACCCAAGATCTAAGTTCTATACCTTGAAAAGTGCTGACAGACTGTGCCATTTGCATAGTTGCATAAGTAAAATTTAAAGAAACATCTGTTCCCTGCACTTTTCGTAACGGGTCTATCCAAACTTGCTGTGTGCGAATATTAACTAATGCGATGTTGCCTTTTGAGTCAAATACTTGAACATTGCCATTTCGCTCATTAAAAAGCTCAGGAACCACCTTGGTTAAATCGGCTTTTTTTGAAATCTGATTGACAATATTGACTGCTTTATCACTGACAGGTACATGTAAATAGCGATCTTTAAACCATTTTCGAATTTCATCTGAGGGAGAAAAAGGTAAATATAATTTATCTCCTTCTATTTGCCCTGATTTTTCATTCTTATTGACCAGACGCAAATAAGGGACTTTTTTAACACCAACCAAATTTTGAATTGTAGGTGAACTAAAAAACATATCATTCACAAGAAGAATATCTAAATGAGGGTCTGCAATATTCGCCCAACTTACTTGAAGTGAGTCATCATACATAGATCGTATTTTCTGCTTAATTGCATCGAGCACATTTAAACTCAAACCGAATATAGCGATTTTTACTTCTTCTTTCATTTAGCCCCCATGGCCTCATATAGAATGTGAACAGTTTATCATTTTTATAGAAAAATAAAATATAAAACACTATATTTGCTGTAAAAAAATTGTACAAATTTAATATACTATTGAGCGCATAAAATACAAGAATAGTTATTAAAAAAATCCTCAAGTAAAATTTAACCTAGACAACACAAACAAAATATATAATTATATTTCAATAACTTAATTTAAAATTAAGCTAAATCAGTGATATTTTAGCTTAGAAATAATGCCAATCAAATTTAATAAAACTAAATGTTTTATTTAAAAATATTAATAACATTTGTATATTAATATCGGTAACATGAATAAATCAATTTTAACTTGATCAGTTAATCTTATATTCTCATGCATCAAATAGATCTTTTTAGCGCGTATTGGTTTACCCTGCTTACTAAATAAGTAATATAAAATGTTCTAAAAATAAATTAGTGATTCAGTTTTCGAGTATTCACTGTGGCACAAAAATTTAAGACGAGCTGAGAATGACAACCTAGTTTTAGGAACTGTATAGGGGGGATGGTAAGATGGTATAAAGGAAATCAATAAATAGATATCGCAGCTGAAAATAGAATTGTTTGATTTGGGAAAAGAGGAAACTAAAACTAATGGCAAAGAAAATCAGAAATATTAACTTTAAAGTTAAAAAAAATGATGGTTTGTGTGCAGGGCTTTGGATGCAAATTATCCCCTCAAGTATTGAAAATAATAGGAATTATTTAAATTCTATTGTTATTGGCGAAACTGCTTTTTCTTTAATCGAGAGGTTTTTTTTTGAAGGTGAAGATAAATGGGCACATTGGAGAGATGTTTATCTTGATTCAAAAAAGGTTGAAGTGATAATTGGGAGATTAGAAGCTTATAGAATGTATTTGGATACTAAAACAGTAATAAATGAAAATGATGATATTCAATTCATTTTTAATGAAAGTAAGTTAAATTTTATTGAAAACTTTGAATCATATAAAAATGATGCTATTGAAATGATGGATCAAATTGTTAATTTTTTGAAAAATATTTTAGAAAATAAAGTAGATGGAATGACTGTGATAGGCGTATGACTTTGTTGGTTTCGAATAAAAATAAAGTGTACTAACTTGTATCTGCTCTAACGCCCACCTCTCCATCCAATGCAGAATTCCATAGAAATGAATCAGTGCCTTTGTGACGATAAAAAAAAGCTTTGATTTGTAGAATCTCACCTTTGCTTGACGTTCTCTGATATGACCACTACCTCCTTACTATTGTTGATCCTTACTAAGTTGCTCTGCTCATAGCCATGGCCGAATTTCGAAGTCAAAATATTGAAGTTTTGCTTGCTTAAATTTCCATCTAGATCACAGAGATGTGTAAATTTTTCATTACTCATAAATTGGGTCCAAAAAAACCCAACGGATGAACTGCACCCCGAAAGTTGGACAATTTTAGACTAACTTGGAGGATACATTGCTCTGAGCTTGTTATAATTATTCTTGGAATTATTAAATATAAACACCATTTTTACAGCAAATGTTTGCAGACCTTGTTTTATGAAAAAAATATTACTAACTCTGAGTATTCTCCTATCCTGTTTTAGTCTTTCACTTGAGTCAAGTTTTGCTCAAAATGAAAGCGCAGCTAAAATATCGAAATCCGAAAAACAGGATTTAATTAATGATTGGGTTGATTATAAATTAATTGAATACCAAATGGATGCATACTTAAATCAACAAAAAAATCCTAATATTGATCCAAATGATCAGAGCGTTGAAGCTTATTCTGAACAAATTAAGCAAAATTTTAAGCAGTATTTCCAGCAATACAAAATCAGCTATCAACAACTAAAGTCACGTACTTCTGAAATGCATGACCTCATTCAACTACAATTACAATATCTTGATCTCACTAAAGATCTGATGTTCAATCCAAAATATGAAGATACACAGCAAAATCCAAATCAAGAAAAACAAGTGGTGCTTGAGCAATATCAAGAACTAAATGAACTGATAAAAAAAGATGCTGCAAAGATAGAATTGCAGATGTTAAAGTATCAAAAAAATTGAGATAGTTTTTCACTCAATATATTGTATTTTCATTGATTTTAAAAAGTTCTCTAGTGAATTGCACTCCCAAAGCTAGGCACTACTTAGTCTAACTTTAAGTGTGTTTTTCTACAGAAAATCCCGACTAATTTGGGCTTCTTAAATCTTCAATACAACTCTTCTTTTTTTCTTCCTTGTTACGTGCATCAACAGGATTCTTAACGCATTTACAATAATCGTAATACTTTCTCTTATCTAGCTTTTTGGGTGGGTCTATGCCCTGACATTCCGTTAGTACTGTCCCTAGTCTATGAAATTCTTTACTTTCTTTATGTTCTGAGGGAATACTAGGTTTATAGATAATTATGAGTAGTGACACTATTATTGCTAAGAAAAATATATATTTCATCCAATCAATAGCCTCCCTAACCCAAAATATGAAAATCTGTTTATAAAGCAATTTGATATTAAATCAAGACTTGCTTAATTTAATCATCCTTCGCAGTTTGCCATTTGTAAGATTCAACATCTAAAGTCAACTGCCGTTGCTTATTAATATTAGAGTTAATCTGCCCCCCATTTGATCTGCAGCAATTAAGTACACCCGATATGCTGTAGCTTGTCTAAGCAATGCAAAAGCCAATAATTCTTAACCGAACTAACTGCAAATCACTTGAAAAAAATGTATGGTCAATATCTTGAAGACTGGGCGGATATGATCAGAAAAAGTTTTACTCTGAAATTAAGAAAGGAAATATCAAACAACCGAATCGAATTTCCGAAAAAGATGTGTTCTAGTATGAGTCCTATGTAAAGCAAAAAGTGGAAGAATTTAAACAAGAATCTGATATCATAGCCTGCACCTAGCAGGCTTTTTTTATTTTGTGCTGTAACTAGGTACTTTTTTCAAAACGGGTAACCTAACGGGGATCCAAAACCACTAAACAAAATAAATTGATAAATTTCTATAGGTTAGTATCAATATGCTTCTAATGATCGAAAATTGACATTGGCAAAATTACAGCAAACTATAACAAATTTTAAATTAATCAAAATAATAAAAATCAAGATGATAGCAAATTATAAAAAACCTTTTAAAACTATACAAAACAAATCACATTGAGTACATTATTGAGTACACCTAAATTTTTCCCAAAGTGTACTCAATGTTAAGCGATACAAAAATAAAATCACTAAAACCGACTGACAAAATTTATAGAGTTATAGATTCATTAGGTCTTTATATTGAAGTTCGTCCAAATGGACGAAAGTATTGGCGTTATCGTTATCAATGGCAGAAAAAAACTACAATGGTTGGTGTTGGTGAATATCCAATGGTTCAACTTGCAGAAGCTAGAAAAAAAAGAGACGAAGCTAAAGCACTTTTAATAAGTGGAAAAAATCCAGCTCAAGAAAAAAAAGCTAACACTCAAGTTGAAGTTGTGGCGAATACGTTTAAAGATATTGCTGAAGAATATAAAAACGAATATCTAAAATCAAAGTCTGAACGATATGTAAATCAATTTGACACATCTATGAAAAAAGATGTCTACAACGTAATTGGTCACAAAGACATTAAAGAAGTTTCATCTGCTGATATTCTGACAATCATGAAAAATACGATTAAGCGTATTAAAAAACAAAAAAACTTCGGTTCAGGTGAAGTGACTGCAATTCAAAATCGGAAATTTATAGGCGCTGTTATGCGTTATGCAATTACTAGTTTACGCGCAGAGTACGACCCTACCCTTGCGGTCGTGGGTGCAGTCCAACGACCAGATGTAGAACATGCCCGACCATTGACGAAAGAAGAAGCTAAAAATTTAAGAAGTAAATTGGAGAGCTATAGAGGATCTACAACCGTAAAAAATGCAGGACTGACGATGTTGTACTCTATGTTAAGAACAATTGAAATAAGGCGCATGCAGTGGGATTTTGTAGACTTTGAAGCAAGAACTATTACATTCCCAATTGCTTCAAAACGTACCGGACAAACACGCACAACCAAAAAAAATAGAATTCACATTGTTCCAATGTCTGATCAAATTTTTAAAATCTTGAAAGATCAATATGTCGTAACTGGCAACCAAGAATATGTTTTTTCTTCAGTTTATAAAACTGGGATGATTGCCTCAACGACATTAAATAGAATGCTTGAATATATTGGGCTTGGTGAAGTAACTGCACATGATTTCAGGGCAACAGCATCAACACTACTGAATGAAAAAGGTTATGATGAGGATTGGATTGAAAAGCAACTAGCACATGCTGACGATAATAAAACTAGAGCCTCATATAATCATGCAAGATATTTAGAAGAACGAAGAAATATGCTGCAAGATTGGGCAGATATTGTGGATAACTGGCAATTAAGAAAATGAGCACACATTGAATATATTTTTAAATTGTATATATTCATACACTTAGATAATATAAACCACATCTGATTAATAGTATTTTCAGTTTATTAATATGAGATTACTAAATTTATAATATAATTTCCTAAGGTGAGTTAAGATGTTTAGTATTAATACAAGTAAAAAAATTCCAGTATGGAAAAGCCTCGACTTTTATAAAGAAAATTGGAGCTTAATTATATTTTTACCAGCCCTTTTGGGTGGAGTTTTACAAATTATTAAACTTTTCAATTTAGATCCCTCTTTTGTCCGTTTTTTTGCCGTTGAGCAAGTTGTTCCTGATGGATTATTAATTTTATTTTTAACCATTCTCGCTTGGATAATATATTTTATATTTAGAAAATCCATTAATGAAAATAATTTAAAAAAAATAACTTTAGGTTGGAATCTAAAAAATATCATTTCTAATTTAAGTTCTACATTTGCTTTTTTATTATTCTCATTGATAATGGTAAGTTATTTATCTTTTGTTAGTTATTTTGAAATTGAAAGCATTACAATTGGTTACCTAGTCTTTAAAACTGTAATAGAATTTTTTATTTTAAAATGCATATTTGATATTTTTTTTACTTTAACACTCATCTATATTTTTAGAAATTATCAAAAAGTATCTGATATCCCAAGAGAAGAATTTAATAAAGCTATAGAAAAATTACAAAATCTACCAGAAAAAACTATACCATTCTTAATCTTTACATTTCTTACATTTGGCATACTATTTATTATATTAACTAAAATTAATTTATTTTACTCCCACATTAATAAACTAAACTTACCAATGAATGAAAAAATACTAACAATAAAATTAAAAAACCAATTAAAAACTGATGTGAATTTAAATATAGAGTATTATAACGGCAAGTATGTTTTTTTTAGAATAGAAAATCAAAACAATAAGAACGAATATTTGGTTTTAAAAGGTGAATCTTTAATTAATATACTTGAAAAATAAAGATAGAAATTATGTTTAGAAAATTGATTGCTAAAATTCTATTTTTTTAGGCGTATTATATGATAAATTTGCTTTATTTCCACCAACATACTGTACAAATTAGTTCACCTTTCTACAGATACAATGGTTATAGTTTTATAATCAGTATTAGGTTTTGCATGTCGAGAATAAGAAATGTGCTCAAACTATGAAATTCCCAGCAGAGAATCCCTCTCCTTGCTTGATGTCCACGAAGATCAGTTGAGCTTAGATTTAAAACTACACGTTTATCCTGGTTATCATGCGCCTATTATTATGCGGGGGTTTGATTTAGATATTGGAAAATTCGGTCTTTTACCAAGCTGGGCGAAAGACTTCAAATTTAGCTCTCATACATATAATGCAAGAACTGAAACTGTAGCTGAGAAACCTAGCTTTCGTCATGCATGGAAATACAGCAAATTTTGCCTTGTACCAGTGCAAGAGTTCTATGAGCCTAAATATATTGATGGGAAAGCTCACTGGTACACGATCAAGCGAAAAGATGATCAGCCTTTCACAGTAGCAGCGATTTATGATGATGCAGTGATTAAAGACTCTAAAGTCAGATCATTTTCAATGCTCACAATCAATTCTGACAACCACCCTTTCATGAAGCAATTTCACGCACCTGACGATGAAAAAAGATCGATTATTGTAATTCCAGAAGAATATAGAAAAGATTGGCTGAATGTTGATAAAGAAAATGCACATGAATACTTCTTTGAAATGCGTGATGAGTTTGTCACTTTTCCGCGTGACAATTCATCTGAAGTAGCCAAACAAAGTGATCTATTTTAGATCAGCTATGATTATCCACAGCTTTTAAATTTGAAATTTTAAAACATACAAACTAAACTCTTGAATATGTAACGTAATCAAGTGGTGTTTTTATGGATATTAAATTAGATGACAGCTCAACAAAAGCTAAACTTCAAAAGCTTAAAGATGCAAATCTAGATCACTTGAACGGTTCTAAAGTAATTGATATAAAAAAATATTCCTCAAAGTCTCGTCAAATTTCTGACATCTCTAAAATCTTGTCATTTCAAGCAATAACTAAAGCCTCAATCCCCTTAGTTTTAAACAAGATTGCTGCAGGTTTCCCATCCCCAGCCGAAGATTATATAGATAAAACTGTCGACATGAATGACCTTCTTATTTCTAATAAAGAAGCGACATTCATTGTTCAAGTTGAATCGCTTTCGATGAAAGATATCGGGATCGATATAAATGATTATTTGATCGTTGATAGAAGCATACGCTCACAGCATCAAGACATTGTTATCGCATTCATTGACAATGATTTCACAGTAAAAAGAATGATGATTACACAAAGAATGTCTCATCAAGAATTGTTTGATATTTTTCATAATGAAAATGAACTTAGAAATCTGCCAGCAGTTTGGCTTAAGCCTGAAAACAGCGAATACAAACCTATCTTACCCAGAAATGAACAAGAATTAGTAATCTGGGGCGTTGTCACTAAAGTTATTAAGAACTTTAAATGAAACATGAAGAAAAGATATTTGCACTTATTGATATCAATAATTGCTATGTCTCGTGTGAACGGTTTTTTAATCCCAAGTTGAATAATGTTCCAGTCATCGTACTCTCAAACAATGATGGTTGTGCAGTTGCTCGTAGCAATGAAGCTAAACAAATGGGGATTAAAATGGGTGTTCCGCTATTTCAGATAAAGGATGTAGTCCAAAAAAATAATGTTCAAGTACTTTCTAGCAACTATGCGATATATGCGGAAATGTCGCGTCGATTTCACTCAATCTTAGCCGGGTATGTTGCACCACATGAACAAGAAATTTATTCAATTGACGAATGCTTTCTAGATCTGACAAGCTTTAAGAATAACTATGATCTTGTGGAGTATTGCCAAAATATGCGGGATCGCATTCAAGAGTGGATTGGACTCCCCGTATCGATTGGAATAGGCCGTAGTAAAACCGAGGCTAAAATCGGCAACAATATGGCTAAAAAAGGAAAGCGGTTTAATGGAGTCTGTGATTTAGCAAATATGGACCCGAGACATCGTGATTATTTTTGGTCATTGGTTGAGGTCGGTGAAGTTTGGGGCGTGGGCAGAAAGCAGAACAAGAAACTCAATGATATGGGGATTAAAACTGTTTTAGATTTATCAAAAGCGAATCCCCCCATAATAGGGAAAATGTTCACTGTCTGTATGCAAAGAACAGTTTTAGAACTGCAAGGCATTTCATGCATGCCGATTGATGATCAACCCAAACCAAAGCAGCAAATAGTAGCCAGTCGTTCTTTTGGCGTGAAGATCACTGAGCTGCAGGACTTGAAAGAAGCAATGTCGAAATATGTGCAGGACGCGGTAGGTCGATTAAGGAAAGAAAAGCTATTGTGTGGTGTGATCACGGCTTTTGTCCAGTCAAACCCTTTTGATCAATCTATGCCGTATTACAGTAAAGCACAAACTTATAAGTTCGCTGAGCCAACTGATTGCGTTTTAGATTTGGTTGAAGTTGCTTACTTACTATTGGAAAGAATTTATAAACCAGACATCAAATATAAGAAATGCGGTGTGTTTTATTCAGAGTTAATACTGAAATCAAATCATATCCCTGACTTGCTTTCAGATCATCAAACTAGAATTGGGAATGAAAACTTGATGCAGGCATATGAAGATATTCAAAGTAAATTCGGTAAAGCCAAGATTTCAGTAGGTCCCTGTTATTTCAAGGATCGAAAATGGTCAATGAGTCGAGATATGTTGTCTAAGAATTATTTTACGAAGAATGGGATGATTAAAGTTAAGTAAATTTTATTAATGTTGTTTTTTGACTTAATATTATTAATTTTGAATCAAACAAGGAATATCTTTTAAAATAAAGGGGTATTGTCAAAATGACCATAACCCTATTGACTATATCTTTGTGTGGTTATCTACATAAGATTGGATACTAATACTCAGATTGTGAGTATCAACAATGTTCCCTTTTAAATTTGATAATAAATTCTTTTTGAGCATCACTAAAAACATGATTATCTTCAACCCATCGCGTATTCAACCTGACACAAAAACTATCCATAAAAGCCTTGTTTTGATCAGTTGTTAAGAAGTGATATATCGCAGCAGGTAAATAGAATTTAAACCCTTCTGAACTTAAAAAACTACAATTCTGTCCAAAATAATATAAATACTCATAACTCACATCTATCCAAGTTCTGATCCGTTCATGTGGTCTACTTCGTAAGAGAGCTGCTTCGAGTCCAGCTTGTAAGTAAAACTCTGGCCAGTCAAAGCCAAATTCAAGCAACAACCCTTCCGCAGACACTTGTACAGCAGAAGGATAATCATCATCAATTTGGTCAAAATAACAATGGTGTGTATCGTAAAAATCACATTCTAACAATGAGCGGTTTTCACCCAATTCAAAAGGAGGAAAAACTTTCTCAAGTAGATCTTTAATATCTGCATTCATAATTAATTTTCACATAGACTCAAGGCATTTTGAGCATCAGTCAAAGCAATAGCATGGTTTGGTTCAGGAGGTGACCAGCAAGCATTTTCCTGAACTCTTGCATTGATTAAATTTCTAAAAAGAGTTGCATTAGTCGCTTTTACAGTCGTGTCTGTTACATTTTTACAGCTCTTTCCTCTTGTAGCAGTTTTGGAATCTCTTGTTGCACGTGTGTATGGCATAAATAAAAATTTATCGCAAACCCAGCAACTACCATTTCTAACTATTCCACTTGGGCATTTAGTATTATTTTCCAACTCATCAGCAATTGTCTTCGCTTTAACATCATCCTGTTCATCTTCATATAAAATATTTGACGCTGCTGCTAGAACGGCAAATTGTGCATCGAGATTATCCCCTTCTGCATTCTCGATGACTTGTTGAGCGGCGGTTATGAGGGAGAGATATTTTTCAGGATTAGGAATTGCTGGGTAATTAGGATAAGCAACAAGATTAAGCCTTGAAGGTAAACCAGGATTACACCAACCTACACTACCATTAAAAGCAAATCCTTCTGGTTCTTCATAAGAAACATAAAGACTTCCTAATGAATTTCTACAAGCAGCTTCTCCTGAATAAAAATATGTAGCATCTTGAGAAGTTGTATATTTTCTTTCAGAATTTAAAACATCAGGTATTTTTTTATACTTAACAGCATTATTTGCAGGGTCCAGTACCCAGTCCACCGCACCCAATAACTGATCAACAGCAAATGTAAGCGCATACCCTACTAATCCACCACGTAAAACCTTAGCAACTTGTGAAGTATTTGGTGAGATTAGGATTGATGAGGTAGCTGCCCCTTTAGTGCCATCATATAAAATAGATGCACCAACAGCGGTTGGGTTTGATAAAGTCCACCCACCAATTGAAGCATTCACTAAAGCTGAATTTAACAACAGCAGTATTGGGACTAAAAAAATCATAATTCTTTTAAGCATGTTAATTTCACTCTTTTAAAGGAATTGGAAGTATTTTTGATTGTTTTACGACATTCTGGTAAGTATAACTAAAAATTATAAATTGAAATGTAAGTTGAGGGAAATTGACTAAGAATTATTTTAGTTGGGATGGGTTGTTGACTGTGGGTGATTAAATCTTAAAATAGTTTGAAAATTCATGAAGCGCTCTGTATGAACAATATAAATCAAGAAACTCAAAGCTATAATGAAATACCCAACACATATCAGATTGTAAATAAAGTTCCTGAAAAGCAAGCAATAGTATTGCAAAACACTAATAAGGATTATCCAATCCAACTCAGGGTTGATCCAGTTACAGACTATACTGCTTTAGGAATTACTGTTTTAGCAAGTGTGATTGTATCGATTATTGCGGCTATGGTTACAGTATTATTAGTAAAGGATTCTAATAAAAATTTGGTTAACACTCAGAGAGAATCCCAAGATAATTTGTTTAGAATGCAAAAAAAAGAATTGAATGCTAAAAGTAGAAGTGAGCGTTTAAATCAAATCAGAGAGTTTGCTTCAAATATAAATCTCATTAGCAATCAAATTCCTAGAATGATGCTAGACATTAATGCATATAAATTTCTCCAACCATCTAATGCTGAATTAAGTAATAAGGCGATTACAGATTTTCAAACGGAACTTAAAAACTTCATGAAATATAATTATAATTTAAGATTATATTTATTAGATATGAGTGCTGGAGAGAAACTTATAATCTCAAATATAGAAGAATTCATAAAAACATTAAATGAAATTTTTCCAATTGTTTTTAATATTGAGGTTTATGTTACATGGAAAAATTTTAATGAAGACTTTGAAGGTAATAAATTAAAGCTCCTATCAGATAAAATTGCTAGCTCGATTGAAAATTACTTAAAAGAAGAATGGGATAAGATATTGCAACTTTCAGAATAAATTAATAAGCTTTAATTAGGTATGGTCATGAATTAATAGCCTTATTCTTCGCATCATTCAAAGCACAACACTCTTTGTATTTAGCAACAGTGTCAATGATCCAAAGCGTGATTTCTTTGCCCCGCCCTGACTCAAGTTTTAAGAGTTTAGGGCAAGGTAAAATTCAGTTATTGATATGAAAATATCTAAAATTTCGCATAAGTTGTATTATGTTAATTTTAGGAAAACTTATTGCAAATGAAATCATATGTATCAGATTTAGATTATTGTTTATCGGCAATTACTTTATCAAATTTAAATAAAAAAACTTGATCTCCCTCAATTGAAATCGCATCGGTTTTCTCACCCCAACCATAATCACTCCCATATTCACCTCTAATTTCTTCTTTATCAGTTATTAAGGTTAAGCTTTCTCCAATCAAATACATATATCGAGTTAACCCTCTGTCATATAATCCATCACTCCCTTTAGGATAAGTCTTGAACTTCACATGGTTATAGTGTGAATCAAGAATACTTACGAATGCTTTTTCCGCATCAGCAATAATTGATATTGTTTCTAAAGTCGTTGGCTCTGTTGATTCATTAAGCTCTTCTATTGACTCTATTTGAGCAATATGAAGTGGGTCTACTCCAAAAAATAATAAAATAATTTCATCAGTTAATCTTGAACCTTCATTCAATGAAGATTCATTAGACAATATCCGAATTCGTTTCTCATGAGCATTAGTAACTAATCTAGTTAAACTGTCATCTGCTTTTGATATTCCAACATAGTGTAGATTAAATTTGGTAAATTTCTGAAAATTTTCTAAACCGTCAATAAACCTACTAGCCCTTGATTTTTCAAAGATTGTTTTATCAACTGTAAACCAATTTATAATCTTTCTTTCTCCATTTTCTAATGAAATTGACCATATTCTTAACAATTTCTTCCCCATTTCAATTTTAATTTTAACTTTTTCCTGGTCAATTAGGTCATGGTATGGTTCTAATATTTCATTCAACTTAAATACCCCTTCATCACAGGCATCACCACATGTTAAAAGAAATTCAATGGTATCAGTATTATCTAAAGAGTGATTAAAAGTAAAAAAGGCCTCAGGACGCTGGCAAATCATATAAAGGTTGCTTTTAGATAGTGAGTCTCTGACTTCAGGATCATCTTTAATCCACTCTGCTTCCTGATTAGATATTGGTGGATAAACTAAACGTAGAGTATTTATTTGGCTTCGCATAATAAGGACTAAATCTCAATTTTTAAGAACAATAGATTTTTTGAGAATTGATAATAACTTAGCTAGGGATATAAAGATTAAAAAACTAAAAAATTTCTTTTGAATTAACTTAATAAACCTATTATTTTATTAAAAATACGGTTCAGATATACTTTTTAACTTACCTTCCTCTTTAACATAAAAGCTCTTATTCGAAGTTTCAAAATTAGATTTTTCCACTAAATAACTATCTATTTAACATAATGGGCGTTATGCGAATTAGCCCTCTCTCAGAGGGCCACGCCTCCATCAATTTTTCTGCATCAGCTGCGTGTCCATCAGCTTTTTCTGCCACTGTTCGATATCTAGTGATGCAGTTTTCGAGTATCTCACTATTGGTATTGGTGTACTCAATGATGGTTTCTTTGGTAGCACTGGACAAGCGACTGTTTGCAACCTTGAGTTGCTTTGACAAGCTGTTAGCACTGGCATTAGCAAGGCGACTATCAGACTCAATTTGCTTAATTTTGGCATTATAGTTTTGCTCCGCTTTTAACTGTTGTTCTGACCATTGTTTCTCTTTGAGTGCTGCAGTCGCTTTTGCTTGTTCTGCCAATGCCTTAGCTTCTGCAACTTCTGTTTTGTATTTTGCATTCAACAATGTGTATTCACTTTTAAAATGATTTACACGCCATGATTGAATGCCTAAACCTGTTATGGCCAACAATAAAAAAACCGCCATTGCGATAATGACGGTTTCATAAAATTTTGCTAAGAATGCTTGCATCATTGCGCCCCCATACATTTACTATATCGGTCCTGCTGCCTTGTCCAAACACCATAACAACCATTGGAGCGAATACTACAATCACGCTTTGCAACGTATTTGTATTTAAGAAGTGATGTGCATGCTTGTTTGTATTGCCCTGCTTTCAGATTACGAAGCATCGATGAGCCATTCCAATTTGCTTGGCCATAGTTGTAAACGAAGTCTAAGTACACATCATATTCTGTTTGAGTGAGCTTCACGCCTTGCAGTGACTTTCTAAAAGCTACTTCGTCTTTTGCTATGTGAGCTTTGGCAATTTGAACAGCACGTTCTTTAGTGATTGGCTTATCAGTCATTTTGACTTTTGATCCGTTTTCATAGGAAGTGGACCCGATACCGATAGTTGCTACTTTTGCACTATCTAAGTATGTCTTTGACTTGTACCCCTCATAGCCAATTAAAGACGTAAAAAAAGCAGCCGAAGCTGCTAAACCAACCGCCCAAACTTTAGTTTTTGACATTGCATTCGTCCTTTAATTTTAAGATTCGTAATTGATGTTCTGCTTTACGCATTTCGTGCTCTACTTTTTCACGTCTATTTTTAGCTATCGCAAAGTACAGCTGAATAAATAAGCCTATTAATGCCACGCATAAACCGCCCCAAGCGATTACATCAACCTTGGCCAAGAATGCGAAGAATGATGTAGCGCCACTTGTAACTGTAACTTTTTGAGTGATTGCGACCGCACTCGCTTCAATTGCTGCCTGCGTTTCAGACATGTAACCCCCTTTTTTTGGCAATAAAAAAGCATCCGATTGGGTGCTCATATTTGGTTAATTTCATACTTCTATCTGAACCACAGTGCCCTCTGGTGCAGATCTTTTGATTTCATTATTCGAGATAAATACTCGATCACCAGTTTTGTATTCAACTGAACTGGTGCACATCACTAAGCCTGAATTATCAGATACTAAGACTTTGTAATTTGGGTGATTTGATGAGGTGATTACACCCACAAATTCAGGTGTTTTTGGCATTAGATCCATTAGTCGTTTTAGTGCATTACTCATTCACTGTGCGCTCCACCTTAATTGATTGGCTCACAACAGCATAATTATATGAAACACTAACAGCATCAACTATGCCCCACCACTCACCATTGAACGCCAAGATTTCACCTGGTATACATTCCCCGATTTCATGAGTAATTGGAAAATCAAAATCATGAGATTCAACTTTGCCTGACTTGGCCAGTTTAGATTTACCAAATCCCCCCATGCTTACAGCATTGAATAATGGATTGCTTACAGGCTCCAATAAAATATCACCTGCAGTGTCACGTCTACGGATTTGACCAACATTGCCGTTTCTAGGATTTGTTAAAGTGATTGCGTTAAAATCCAGCAACTCATCAAAACTATCACCATGTTGAATCACAATGCTTTCAGGTAAATTTCGATCATAGTTATCTAAATTTAAGGTATCCCAAAAAGTCTTTTTATAAAGTGGTCTGATTGAAACTGTATTACTTGATTTTTCACTATATAAAAAGCCCCCCCCAGCTTCAGCAATAAGCTTAATCGCATCGATTGGCGCAAGATTTGTATAGCTCAAGCTTTCAGTTTCAACAATCCAGCCAAGCTCATCAATAAGCTGCCAATCCAATGCTGTTTCACTATTCACTCGATCTATTTCAGCTTGGGCAAGTTGTACTGAAGTTCGTTCATTTTCTTGCAAATAAGAGCGTACAGGTGAGTATTTGCTTTCAAGGAGTGCTGTCTGACTCCGTCCAGTTAAGTTGTATGTAGTATCAGCAAACTTTTGAGATTTTGAATATTCTTCATACATCATCATGTGAATATTCCCATTCACATTGATTTTTAAAATATCTCCCTTTTCGAGCTTCAACATTTCAGGCTCTGTAACTGTCAAGCTGTAAGACCAACACCATCGGCTGCGATCGGTGCTGTAAGAGCCATTAAGTACCTTAATCTCTTCATTTGTACGTGTATTAATAATCGATACTTCATTCACGATATACCACCAATTTCTATTAACAATTGAGGGAATACATTCATCAACACCAAAATTTAATATTAGATTGTGGGCATCAATTTCAGTGCAAGAACAAATAAAATTAAAATCTGTATCTCCCTCAAACTGCGGTTTTTCAGGTTCTGGCCAAGGGGTAATAGAGTGCTTTCTATAATGTACTGGCTTGGCTTTATCCCAAGCAAAGTTACAAGTCGTAACCAGCTCTAATCCCATATCCCAATCGATTTGATATTGCCTTTCAAAGTGCTGAGCCACTTCAAAACTATAAGTAAACTGCTTACGTTTACGAACCAACTCAACCCAATCAATAGACCTTTGAATATGTAATTTATTTGACTCATCAAAAACCAAAGATTTCGTTATTTTGATTCGTTGATTGTCTTGCCATGCTATGCATGAATCTGATTTCAATCCTGTAGATTCTTCAAAGATCAATTTAATAGAATGGCTTAGACTTGATGCTTGATCATGTTTAATCTTTGATTCATGAGTAATGCTTATACCATGGTCATAAAAAAAAGCACTATTGAGCGCCTTAAGAATAGGTTTTGAAAACTTTAAGCTATTGCTTCTTA
The DNA here is from genome assembly GCF_052824985.1 of Acinetobacter sp. 1125_18A. Taxonomy (NCBI): domain Bacteria; kingdom Pseudomonadati; phylum Pseudomonadota; class Gammaproteobacteria; order Moraxellales; family Moraxellaceae; genus Acinetobacter; species Acinetobacter sp. 1125_18A. The sequence continues at coordinate 12,291 of NZ_VTDG01000021.1, read as the reverse complement.
AAATTTGTTTAGTGAATTGATAATTTGCATTAAGTTCAGCAAAGATACCCAGATTAAAATTAATATCAAATTGAGCATCTAAGTTTGGGATGAAACTCGTATTGAGGTCAGCCTCAATTGTGCAGAACTGATCAATTCTAGCGGCTTCAATTATTGCAATAAAACTTGATGAGACTTCACACGCCAGTTGGCTAAACTGACCTTGAAGCACTACAATTTCAGTATAAAACCCAGTCTGCAATTCAGCATCTAGTAGGTTTAATGTGAAGCTCTCAGCGAAAATTTCTGAATTGAATGCTGTGTAGATTTCAGCAATTAATGACGCTTCTTGAATCTCGTCTAAACCGAAATTTAATACAAGATTATGAGCATCAATGCTTTGAAGTTCATCTTTAAAATTTAGGTTGGCTTGCAGTGAATCAGGTGGCGTATAGTTCGGCACATCTACACCCCTTTATTTATTGAAGCGTTGGTTTTAAGACAATGGAATTCAACATTAAGGTTGAGCCAGCCACCAAAGTTGGGTTGTTTAAAGTGATATGAGTGCCCACTTCAAAATCAGCAACCGCTTTGCCTGCAGCTGAAAATAAACGAGCAAAAATAGCTGTACCGTTTCTCAGCACGATTGCTGCATCAGTTTGTTGTAGTTCGATGCTGTCAGCATTTAATTTCTTAAAACATGGCTTGGGCAATGTCATTGTAACCAGACGCTTTGATTCATCAGCTTCTATAGTAGTGTTTGTTGGCTTAGCACTACTATAAAAAACAAAGGTAGCATTTTCGCTACCTTGATCAATATAGTTTGTCAGAGCTTGAAGTTGAGTAAGCCCAGCTTCAATTGATGGTATTACTGCGCTCATTTCGCTTTTACTCCATCTGCAATTACAGCGTTATACTCTCGTTTTGGATCAAATGCCGTTACGAAGCATTCAAGCCCCGCAGCTAAGTTTCTAAATGCATATGATCCGTCGGACTTAGATAAAGTGGTCCATAAAAGCTGTTTATTACTTCGCTTAAATACACAAACTTCAACACCTGGATAAATCACATTTAGTTTTTTAGTGCTTCCTTTAATTTGCCCAAAACCTTGGTCACTATTAACAACCGTGAAAAAAGGCATCTGTAATTTCAATATTTGGTATCCAAGATTTTTTAATTTTGAATAATCAGGACTATAACCACCAGCAAAAATTCTCATAATTTTAAGCAATTTTTATCTCCTCAATAGGAAATGCTAAGAACGATGTTCTTGATCTACTCCCTCCGCTTCCAGAATTTGAAATAACAATATTTGAGTTAAAATCTATATCTTTCGTGATGAGGGGTAAGCTTGTTTTACCAAGTAGTGGTGCACTAGCATCATCCCCATACAAACACATGTACACGCCATAACAAAAACCCAAATGTTGAGAAGTAGCTCGTTCAAAAAATTGTAAAGGCATAGCTGTTGTAGTGTTGAATGAATCAATTGATGAACTTAAAACTGAAGATATGGCTTTATTACTACCTTCAGTTAATCCATTTAACATAGTGTTTTTATTTTCGAAAACAACACGTATATTGCCAACTGTTGCATAACCATTATCACTATAGCTGTAAAAATTCCCGTAATTACTCTCACCATATGAAGAGGTTGCAGATGGAGTTTTTCTTGCGATGATAATTGGATAGCTTAATACTTCATAGTTGAAGGTAGCAATTGGTAGAATTCCGTAAATCTCAATAGGATAGGGAGTTGCCCAGCAGGCTAAAATAGCAAAATGATATAGGCTACCTACACACATCGCTTTACCGTAATTTGAATAACCTTGAGCATATGTATAATTATTTGCTTGGTTACTGGCTTCATAACCATCCCATCTTGGTAATGCTGCTGCACTTGGTGTCATTACTTCTTTCGTTAACTGAAATGCATTCGGATCATTAATAAATCCAGTTGATAAGTCGAAGGTTTTTCCAATACAAATCGCTATAGCATTACGATGTGCAGCATTATCTTGAAAACATAAACGGACATATCGATCAGTGTCATCAATATGTTTCATTTTATAAACATGGATATTTAATTGCTCATACATGAGTTGCCAGCCAAGTGGTGCAACAAATGTAGTGAAACCACCTGAAATGGTTGTAGGCGCATTGTCTATTGTTATTGTCACAGTGTTGCTTGTCACACTATCAATCACATATTCGCCAGTTAAATTAGGGGCATTTAACTTAAGCACCCGGTCAGCAACATAACCATGATTTACTCCATAAGTTAAAACCACTTGATTGCCTGTAACCACTACACTTGAGACAGTCTGCGTGTTGTACCCTTGAGCAAGCATTTTCTTAAAACGATCGGGGAATAGGTTTTTAGAACCTGCACAAAAATCCAATCCTACATCTGAAAAGTCAAACATTTTGGTTTGCGTTTGCTTCATAGCCATTTGTTTTACTCATAAAAAAAGACCGCTTAAAGCGGTCATATTTGAACTAAGTTTAAATTACACGATCAATATCGCCACGTAACATCACTTGGAATTGATCTGTAAGCTCTGTTGGTTCTGATTGTTTGACTGTGCGTATTGCCCAGACTGGGTACATTGATGAGATCGAGTTAAAGCGTAATATATTACTATTCGCCCAACCGGTACCCCAACCCTCTTTTTTAATTACAAAATATGGGACCAAAGTAATCGGATTGATTGGCGCAAAATCAATATTTGTGCTGCCTGTACCCACTTCACCCGAATATTCACCCACACATTTGAAAGTCGAGCCACTGACAAACACAATCGCCCAGCGCTCTTGAATCGCACCTTTATTCATCATTTGGATTGGATAAATCGCATCATTGTAATTTGCTGAAATTGCACCACCCGAGGCCTCATCTGCCCAAACATTATTCCAAGTTTGTTGTATAAACTTTTTAGTGTAACGTGCCTGCATCTCATCAATAACCAGAGCAGAGCCTACAATGGTATTTTCTGCATCATAGTTATGTGTAAGTTGCTTAGTAAATGTAAGTTGCCCATTGATCTGAACGTCACGTAACAAGCCCATATCTTGATAACGATATTGAGCCGTAAAAGGTGGTGTAAGCGCATTTACCGCAAAGTCACCTGAAAGCGTAAATTTACCATAATCATAATCAACTACATATTGATCGAATGGAACTTTAATCCCTTTTGAATCAATCAATTCACACCAAGAAATACGAATGTCTGGCAGCTGATAAGCTTTACCCGCCACATGATCTGGCATTGCATAATCCTTGCTTGCACTTACAACGCAGATCCCCCCAATTCTGAAAATTGGCACTCGGCCATCAAGTGGTAAGCGTGTTGCTGATAATCCCAAAATCTCAGCATCTAAAGGGATATAGGTATAAGCTACAGCGTTATATCGGGCAGACGAAGCGTCAATCCACACGGGAACATTTAAATACGTCTTTGTTGCTTCCTCATACTCAAGTAATGGGTCATACCAAGGTTTAGCTTCAATTTCAGGTCGATTCGCAACAGTGATTTCTGTTTTAGTGTAAAAGTAGATTTCTACAAAACCAGTATCATAATTAATCTTGCCGTGTGCCCGACTTGTTTCAATCACCCCGTTTTCATCGGCTGTTAGAGTCATCTGACCAAAATCCATAGATGAAATCACAACAGTTAAAGATTGTGGTCGAATTGGAATGATCGGTGTTCTGAAGCTAAGTTTATTTACAGGTGGCAGATCAGTTGTCGTCGTTAATGATTGAAGCACAACAGTGTTGTCGATGTTCGGCGTCCACGTATCGAGTTCAACAACACCATTGCCGTAATAAATTACTCCCGATGCAATACCACTATTTGTCGCTGAATCGACATTTCGATATAAAGTGCCTGTGCGATCAAGAAAAGTATCATTTCCTATTTTGAAACGAACCGATCCATTTAAAATTTGCTCATCGTATCCAGATGACAGGTCGAACTTAACTTTTTCTGCAATGATATTTTGCGTTGAAGAATTCACACTTGATGTATCACGATAACGTACCTGAACATTGGTTGTGGAATAAGCCTTAAACTCAACTTCTTTCCCTTGAATGCTAGAGGTTTGTGGTGAATAAAATGACATATTTCCTCACTTAAGCTGTTCCATACACAGCAGTAGCTGTATATAGAACCTCAAATACACGCTTAATTAATTTTGGGGTGACTTCACACTGCCCAGAGGCATAAGTGATTGTGCCTTGCGCTTGTCCTTGATCATTGACTAAGTTACCGATACTCGCACTGATGGGTGTATCAGTGAGTTGAACAAACTCTGTCGAGCCATCAGGAGTGCTTACAGGCATATTTAAACTCACACTATTGGGCTGAATCGGTGATCCGGTACCAATGGTAAATACAAGTTTTTGTCCAGCATCTGGTTCAATATTTGTTCTATTTTGAGTTTGTTGTGGTCCAAAGTTATAGGTCACAACAAAACTAGTATTTTTCTGTGGCAATTTCACAGGGATGATTTCACCAATACCTGTTGTGTAATTAATTGAACCTGTTGCATCCCCTGTAAACTTTCCTTGTGCATTGCTGACAGCTTTTTTAGCAACACCCTCAAGCAACCAATCTACAGTTACACCAGGAGCAATCCCCTCTTTTTCTAACTGAAAAGAGAACGTTGCTTTATTCACGGGTAATCCAGAACGTATGAAAGTGACTATTGGTGTTCCCCACAATAACAATATTGGCGAACCTACATCAGGTAAAGCCCCAGCTGTCAGTGTCCAAGATCCAGTTTCATAATTAATTCGACCAGAGCCAAATGAAGTGCTTGAACCTTTTAATTGCCCAGAGCCATCATCTTTTAACTCATAGAACTTTCCTTGAGCCATGTATGAAATCGATAAGCTACCCGGTGCAGGAATTGGAACTAAAACCCCTGTCCAGTTTGTGCTTTGATTATTTTGCGTGACAGGAATGGAATAACTTTGAAAATATTGGCTAGGCGCTGCAGCAGGTGTAAAGGTAATAGCTAGTGTTGTGCTTCCAGTCCCTGCAGATGCTGTCCATTGAATTAGACCGCGCTGATAATCAATCGTTCCAACTTGAGTACCATGCACATTCTTGAGCAATCCGCCCTGGTCTATAACTTGCTGACCAAACAAGCTGAATGAAACACTTGAAGGCATTACACTGGAACCAATGTACAGGTTCTGACTTGTACCAACTGTTGTAGCAAAATTTGCAGAAATTGCGGCTGAATTACCAGGTACTAAAACAACACTCTCACCTGCAGCATTAACATCAACTATCGGTGATTCAGTTTGTGCTGATGGAATAAGCTGAGTAAACACATCGCCCACATTGACTGTGTATTCGCCTAGTTGTGCATCTGTCTTTAGTTTTTTGGATGAATAGTACAGGCCTGTATCAGCAACAAGCGTGTCACGTATAATGGTTTGACTCTTATCACCTGAATACCATTGTTTTGCTGATAACCCGACATAATCTTGATCAAGCGGATCATTCAATGAGTAAGTGGCAATCTTATACTCAACTTGTTTACCATCGACAATCATGATTGCAATACGAGTTTCAACCTTAGTGATTCGTACATATTGCTCATGTTGCAGCGCTTTACCTTCATTCGATACAAGTACAATCGTATCACCCACAGATGATTCAACCTCTTGCGGAAACATAACCGCTTGAAGAATCTTCATGCCTTGATAGTGTGTGTCTTGTGGGATGCCAGCCATTTGACCACCTTTAGCCAAATAGTTTTCAATGCGGTTCTGAGCTGATTTACGCTGATCTGTCCAACTTCTTGTACTGAATAGAAGCGCTGACACATTTGGATCCTTCGGCAATTCAGAGACGAATACTGTGGCACCCATAAGCTTATCTGTATCAGCAGTTGTGACAGCTGGAAAAATCTTTCGAAGTGACACATTCCCCATGGTTCGGTCTAATTCTGAAATATCATCAAACAGATTATTACTTAAACCATCAGCTATGATTTTTCCGTTGTATTTTCCACCACCGTCATCATTATCCGTTAGTCGCTCTGGTTCATAAATCACCAAGTCTTTAGTTTCAATCGGCATCACTTAACTCCAAAAATCGCAATGTCACGTTATATTCGTCATCATCCGAAACAGATGGATGCTCAAGCACTGGTTTGGCTTCAATTGCTTTGTCTTGATGATTGAAAACAACATTAAAAGTGCGTTTATCATGAAAGTAATTAAATTGAAGTTCGAATTTTTCTTGCAGGACCGACCAATCTTTTAACTTGCTTACAATATGACGTTTAATCCATGCCATGTTTTTATCAGCAGTAAGTGAGATTGGCCGACCAGACTTTTTTTTGCCCTCTTGAATAATGAAAGCGCCATCAACGGCATAGTCCTGTTTTTGTTCAATAGGGTTCCAATCAAACTCATCAGACCATAAAAAGCCGTCAGACAATGTGACGGCTTCAGATGTACTTTTTCGTACTAGTTTCATGATTAAGTGCTCTTTTTGATAGTTTCTAATTCACTCAAGATATTTTCCATAACATCTACATCATTAGATGTTCCAGTCAAAGATGCAGTTTGCTTACCATTCGTTATTTCTAAACGCCTAGTTGAAGTAGGCCCTGTTGTTACAGATGTATTACCAGCATATTGAGTATATTTCTCCAATTGCTCACGGACATAGTTTGCATTTGAAGTACCACCACCACCGCCAGCAAATGACCCAACAACATCTAAACCATTCTTAGCAAGCCATGAAGTGGATGCATTTCTATATCCACCGCCTAGCTTAGATCCGTCAAGAATAGTCCGAGCAATTTCAGCGGCTTTCTTATCGTCATAACCCATTGCTTTTAACTCTGCCTCAACACCACTTTGATCGAATGCTAAGCGTGTTTTCTCGCCCTGAGTTGTTGCATGCATACTGCCAGTTTGAGCTTCGAGCGCCTTAGCCCAAGCTTCAGATGAAGAGTGAGCTTCTTCACGAGCGACATCACCTAGGTCCCTAAAGCTTTGCTGTGCACCATAAGTCGCATTACTGACTCGTTGCATAGAGGTTTCCATTTTATTGGTTGCCTCTACAGTTGCCTTTCCTGTGCTATCAATTTGGATTTCAAGGTTTCGACCTGCACCCGCAGCATTAGCCATGGCTATAACGCTTGTATTACCTGATAATGCGGCAGCTTGAGCAGCTTTTTCATAAGCTTTTTGTACACCTTCAGCTGTTGCCTTGCCACTATCTCTCACGTTAATAAAATCCATCATTGCTTGTTGTGCAGCAATTTTTAGATTCTCTTTAGTTTCAATGCCAAGTCGCTTAAAAGATGCTGTAACTGGATCTATAGCATCAGGAAGTTGCTGAGCTTGCAGTTTTATAGCAATCAAACCTTGCTCAACTTGATTTGTCGAAATTTTCCCTTGTAAGCCAAAATCTTGAAGTTTTGATTTCGCAAGATCTATTTCAGCTTGACTCTTTGCTTTTTCAAGCCACTTTAACCAGGCCTCATAAGTGAGATCACCTGCTTGCTTTCCTTTTGCTCCAAGCTTATCAACACCATTTGCAAGATTTACAACATTCGTTTGATTTGCTTTAAATCCCTCAGAAACTCTGTTTAATGAAACATCTAGATCCAAACCAAGTGCAGTAGCTGATTTACGCGCTTTATCCGCAGTTGATTGAATTCCTGTTGCTACTTGAGCATTACGCACATTTCGAGCTGCATTTAATTCTGCTTCTTTGGCATCAATCGCCGCTATTGAGTTTTGAGCAGATAATAGAGCATTTAAATCACCTGATTTTTTTGCATCCTCAATTTGCTTGGCAAGCGTAATTTTTTCAACTGCACTCGTTTTTAAGAAGACTTGATAATCTGCTTCAGCTTTCTTTGCATTTTCAATTGCAAGCTCATTTGCCTTTGCATTTTCCTCAGTGGCTTTTTTTGCTTCAAGCATTGATATAACAGCTACTTTGCCTGCTTCATCTAATGTGACCATGTAGCCTTTAGAGGTAAGTTCAGCTTGAATAGTGCCATCCAGCACACCATTGTTGGCTGCGATTGCGGCTTCCGCATAGGCTTTTACTGCAGCTATTTTTTCTTCTTCGCTGGTTTTTTTCCCATTAACTTCGGCTTTTTGATCTACTAACAACTGATCAAGTTTAGCTTTAGAGGAGGCTACAGTATCAGCATCTTTTTCTTTTTGTGTTTTTGATATCGCTTGAATGGCTTCAATGCCTTTGGATTGATATCCCATGGCATCGCTTGAAGCTGTTGAATAATGCTCTTTAGCTTTTTGATTTAGCTCCTCGTATTCTTTTAATGCTTGGTCCTTAGCATCACCTAGTAATAGTTTTGACTTCCAATAGATGAAGGCTGCCGCAACATCATACACAGCCCCAGCCAGTAAATTTATTCCTATTTTAATGCCTGTAAAGCCATCACTAATAAAACCTATTACAACATTCAATGCCTGGAAAAGTTTTGTAAGACCATTGGTTTTATCATTAACAGTATCAACACCACTATCAAAACCTGCAAGACTTACAAGCATTATGTTCAGCAAGTCACCAGTTACAGAAAATGCCTCTCCAATTGTAGATGCTACATTTTTTAGTGCATCATATGCACTCATTAAGGCAGTCTTTAATGCCTCAATTGTTGCTGGATCAATCTTTTTAAGCTGGTCTCCAATCCAAACAAAACCTTCTCCAATATCTTTTAAAACAAAATCAAGATCTGAGATATTATCAGCAAGTAGCACAAGCCATTGCGCAACTGTAGATGAAGCACCGTTTGCCTGATCCATTTTTCCTATTAAAATTTCCCAACTTGTTGAGATTCTTTGAAGTGCATTACTTATTGTAGTGGGAAACTTATCATAAGTTGCTTGAACAGAAGCTGATTGGCTTTGCAGGGCTTTTACCACACGCTCTGAAGAAAGCTCACCAGCTTCAGCCATCTTCCGAAGCTCTCCAGTGGTAACGCCTAAACCTCTTGCCAAAGCTTCGGCTAAACCATAGCCACCCTCCATGATACTGTTAAATTCCTCACCACGGAGAACGCCACCTTGCATAGCTTGAATAAATTGGGTAACTGCTCCATCTGCTGCCTCTGCTGAACCACCACCAATTTTGATTGCTTGTGTAACTGTTTTTGTAAGGTCTAACGCTTGTTGTTGCGTTATCCCCATATCTTTACCCACTGCATTTAGTCGAGTAAATAAATCTGCAGTTGTGGTTAAATTGGAGTTTGTAGCAAGCGCAACTTGGTGTACACCTGCCATTGCTTGATTAAAATCACCACCATCTTTGGTGGCTATATTAATTCGAGCTGAAAGGTTTGTGTATGAGTCCGCTGCTTGTGCCAAACCCTGAACACTCAAGCCAACACCTACAGCTGCCATTGCAGCAACTAAGGCATTTACAGCGAATTTAGCGCCATTCATTCCTTGCTGTAAGCCAGCGGTATTGGCTAAAAGATTTAAGCGAAAATCTAATGATCCTGAAGCCATACATTCCTCAACTTTTAGATAGACATAAAAAAACCACCTAAAGGTGGTGTGTTAAATTAAATTTTAAGTACTAAAAAACGCTTAGAAGCAATTCAAAAAATTATTAAGTGGTACTAATAATTTCATTTTTTTTAAGTTGGATTAGCCAAACACTTATAAAAAGTACATCTATTTACCATCAAGCAAATCAACTCTCATATGAATCGTGATGTAGTATAAAATTCATATTTTATTGAAAAATAAACTTTAATAATTGATTTTTTTAAAGTATTATCAATATCACAATAATTCATTTCGTAATTAAAATATTCTCGCTTCTAGATTTTAGTGAATCAACACAACAAACTTTATCGTTTCAGATGAAAGAATTTTGAATATTAAAAACATTAAGGACCTATATCTTTAAGTTTAAATTGTCCATTTGAATTGTTAATTGATCCCCTTACCCTTGACTTATCTATTTGGAAAAAAATGAAAACCAATGTCATCTTTGCCTGGCCAGTCTTAACTACAATTTTTACTTCATTCCTTTATTGGAGTGGCTATTGGTACTTTCTGGGATACACTGATTTTTATGACTATCAATTGAAAGTATTCGATATGCCTCTCTCAACACTAATAATTGAGGGTCTATCTCAAAATGTTAGTCATGTTATATGGTTAACTATAATTTTATTGCTTATTTCATTTATTACCAGCGTTAATAAAGAGCAATGGAAGTATGTAACCTTATCTTCTTTATCAATAACTATAAGTATACTTATGTTTACAGCATATTTATTGAAACCTTTGTTTTCATTAACTCCAAACTTGGGAATTTCTTCTAGAATTCAAACTTTTAATCCACCTTGGTTAATTTCTTTTAAAAATTTTTTAAAGATTCCTGCTCGATATTTAGTTTATGCAGTCGCTCGGACAAAACGATATATAAGATTGAATAAATTAACAGAAAAAGATATACGTAAACAGTCTTTTACATCTGTTCCTCCATATAGCTTTTATTTTTCCGTTTGTGTTCACTACATAGGTTTGATATTCCTACTAGTGTGTTTACTTTGTCTATTTAAATCAGCTGCTGTGGTTGGAATGGCAGCTAAGAACGAAGCAGCTAATGATTTTAAATTTTTTAATAAAATGTCTAAAGTAGTCCTAAAAGAGAATCCACAAACAGATTACCGAAATACCGGTGTTTGTTTCAAAGGGTTTTGCTTAATAACAGATATTAAAAAGAATGTAATAATGCATGAGATGAAAGAAACAGAAGTTAGAAGCAACTAATCAATATGAATAAAGCACCAAAAGGTGCTTTATTCATAAGTATTTCCGCATTTCAAACAAACCCATGTTCGACTATATGCCTTTATTTCTTCTTTATTTTTTTCACCTAAAAAAATAAATAACTTGTATAGACTAAAGGATATCAATAACAATATTGGTAATCCAATGACTGCACTCATCAAATGTCCAGTATTAAAACTAGATATAACAAATTTTAAAGTCGGTATCCAAAATAATATAAACAAGATACCTGTAACAATTATTGGTATTTTGCTTTTTTGTGGCGGGGAACAAATTGCTGCTAAATGTGATTGGGAAAAAGATCTCCCTTTTCCTACGCCTAAGCCAATAGTACCTCTTGTCGAAATACCAACTCCAGTTGATCTCTTTTGACCTGTTCTTGTACCGCTAGCCCAAACTATTTGCTTTTTTTTAGTATTATTAGAATTACAACTTGGACATTTCACTATCAACGCTCCCACTGAATTCTATAAATTTTGCCCTCTAAAACAGTGATGGTGTACTTGAGACCATCAATGCTGTAATAAAAATCAGTAAAAAACACTAATTTTCCTCTGGCATCTCTGCCTGAGTATTCATATTTTCCATCTGGGTGACCTAGCTTAGACATCATTGTCCCAACTGAATCATTGTATTCAACAATATCAGTGGTTGTTCTAATGCTACGAGCATCAACAGCAAAGGCATTCGCTGAACTTAAAAGAGCAAGTGCTAATAATATTTTTTTCATAAATATCCCCTTATTATGTGAACAGGATATCTTTTGAATGTTTGTTGTGCAATGTGAAATTTATGAACCTTTCATCTCGTTTGAAAATTTCTTATAACCATTATTGTCTGCATGATATGAAACACGCATTGTACTTCCAAGGCTTAATAATGAATTTCGTTCATTACGTTGTGCAGCCTTTAAGTATTCAAGGAAGGCACCAAAACTATAATCTAAAATATCTTTGTGACGATGGCCTTTGCTTATCAAAAACTGGAAAGAATCAAACCATGTGTTTTCTGTTTTTTCAGTAGATTTTTTCCCATCTTGCTGATCAAAGTAGGCTTTATTAATCGTCAATACATCTGCAAAGATTGAAAGAAATACATCAGCATCGGTATTCATGATATTCGCATAAAATTTTTCATCATGAATTGTTGTAAGTGAGCAAACCATAATGGCTGCTACAATGTGTTGTTTTACAATTGATTCAAGATTTTCATTTGAATAATCTTGTTTTAAGTCTTTACGAATCATTTCAGCAAAATGCGACCATTGATCCAAGTCTCTTACAGTGATTTGCTTGATTTCAATATCTTCATTAAATACAGATCGATTAGACGCTAAAAAGAATTCATTCATTTTAATTACTCGAAAACAGGCACAAAAAAAGACGCTTATGCGCCCCTGTGCCTGCTGTCTTAATTACGCTGCTGGAATTGTTACAACATGGCCATATAAACCAAGTGTAGGATCTAAACCTTTTTGAGTGTCGGAAAGTGCCTGT
>NZ_VTDG01000020.1:0-57306 GCF_052824985.1 Acinetobacter sp. 1125_18A | reverse complement strand
TCAGTCACTTTCAGACACTGAAAAAGGCTTAGATCCTACACTTGGTTTATATGGCCATGTTGTGACAATTCCAGCAGCGTAATTAAGACAACAGGCACAGGGGCGCATAAGCGTCTTTTTTTTGTGCCTGTTTTCGAGTAATTAAAATGAATGAATTCTTTTTAGCGTCTAATCGATCTGTATTTAATGAAGATATTGAAATCAAGCAAATCACTGTAAGAGACTTGGATCAATGGTCGCAGTTTGCTGAAATGATTCGGAAAGACTTAAAACAAGATTATTCAAATGAAAATCTAGAATCAATTGTAAAACAACACATTGTAGCAGCCATTATGGTTTGCTCGCTTACAACAATTCATGATGCAAATTATTATTCAAATATTATGAATACCGATGCTGATACATTTCTGTCAATTTTTTCAGATGTATTAACGATTAATAAAGCTTATTTTGATCAAGAAGATGGGAAAAAATCTACTGAAAAAACAGAAAACACATGGTTTGATTCTTTTCAGTTTTTGATAAGCAAAGGCCATCGTCACAAAGATATTTTAGATTATAGTTTTGGTGCCTTCCTTGAATACTTAAAAGCTGCACAACGTAATGAACGAAATTCATTATTAAGCCTTGGAAGTACAATGCGTGTTTCATATCATGCAGACAATAATGGCTATAAGAAATTTTCAAATGAGATGAAAGGTTCATAAATTTCACATTGCACAATAAACATTCAAAAGATATCCTGTTCACATAATAAGGGGATATTTATGAAAAAAATATTATTAGCCTTTATGCTTTTTGCTTCAAGTTTTGTTTTTGCAGGAACAGAGGTTAAATCCATCAAAACATCTACTGGTTCAATAGAAATTGGTAGTTCGATTGATGATGTAAAAAGTGTATTAGGAAATCCCGAATCAGAGAAACGTTTCACTTTAAGAATTTATCATCGAATTCCACGTTCAGCCTTTAATTTGAGCTATGTAGTTGATAATGATAAATATACTATAACGATAGTCAGGGAGGTGGTCTATAAAATTGTTTTGGAGCAATGATTGTGAAATATTTAATATTTGTTTTATTGATAGCCTCCACTAATGTGTTTGCTAAGGATGTTTATACATGTACCGTTGGTGGAAAAACGGTTTATCAAGGAAAGCCTTGCGCAGGCAGCAAAGAACAAATCAACAAGATTAAAGAAAAACAAAATAGCTATCATGAAAATGAGAGCAGAAAAGTTAAAGAAAAAGCAGAGCGTGATGCGCGCAAGGAGCCAAAAATTGGCATGACAACAACGCAGGTTGGAAATTCAACTTGGGGTTATCCGCAGAGATACTCTGAAACGCAATCAGTGAATGGTTTATCAGAGTTTTGGCATTATGATTCTGGCAAAATGGTTTATTTTAAAAATGGTGTAGTAGTATCTCTAACAAAGTAAATAATTGTTTTTATTATCAAGAAAAATTATATAAACGAGAAACAGTTTAGATTTAAAAACTTGAGCACATCTAGTATTTTTCTAATCTCAAGTTTTTGTTTTATTTGATTAATTAATGTTATCCATATTTAACTATCAAAGCCGATTTTAATAAGTCGGCTTTTTTTATGCCTGTAAAAAAGTTGAGGAATGTATGGCTTCAGGATCATTAGATTTTCGATTAAACCTATTTTCGGTGAGTTAATTATCTCTGCATTCGCAGGGATCATCACAGTTCTATTGTGTATTTATTGGGATATGCCATTGGTACTGATAGGTGTATTAGCTGGCATGGCTGGCCATTTAGGTGGTAAGGCAATCGATACATTCGTGTTGATTTGGAAAGCAGTAGTTTCGGGAGGTAAGTTGCCGTGAAAATTAGCAATACAGGAATTAATTTGATCAGAGGTTTTGAAGATCTTCGACTCAAAGCGTATGACGATGGTGTGGGTGTATGGACTATAGGTTACGGCACAACAGCAATTAATGGTGTCGCAGTTAAGAAAGGTGATACTTGTACAATTGAACAAGCTAAGTCCTACATGGCTCAAGATTTAAAGAAATTTGAATCTGTGGTTAATACAGCAGTAAAGGTCACTTTAAATCAAAACCAGTTTGATGCGTTGGTTTCACTAACCTACAACATCGGCATTGGTGCATTTAAAAGTTCAACACTACTTAAAAAGTTAAATGCAAAAGATTATAAAGGCGCTGCAGAGCAATTCCCTCGATGGAACCGTGGAGGCGGCCGAGTTTTGAATGGTCTTGTAAAACGCAGAAAAATTGAGATGGAGTTATTCCTAAAATGACACTATTCCTAATCATCTCAAAATGGCGAGAAATCTTAATTGGACTTCTCGCTTTTTTATTACTTATTTGCCTTACTTTACTGAACCACAAAGCAGGGCAGATCGAAAAATACAAACACACTGAAATTGTTTTGCATGCTGAAAATGCAAAGGCCAAAGCCTCAGCAGCACTCAAAGAAAAACAATGGTCTGAACAACAGTTAAAAGCGGAGCAAAACTATAATGCCAAAATTAAACAAATTGAGTCTGATAGTCGCCTTGCTAGTGCCAGCGCTGACAGCTTGTCAAAGCAACTCAAAGTTGCAAATAGCCGTTTGTCCAGTGCTTCCAAAGAAACCATCATTGAGTACACCAATACCAACAGTGATATACTCGAAAACTGCATCACTGAATATCGAACAGTGGCAGAAAAAGCTGATGGACACGCAGCTGATGCAGAAAGATTGATTGAGGCATGGCCCTCAGATTGAGGGCTGATTAGAATTTAACGATTCTTTTAAATTTCTATTAATGCATAGAAGAGCTTCTTTAATAGTTTTTTCCTGATTTAAGCTGTCTACTAAATCATCAATATTATTTTGAGATGAATTATTTTTCAGAACCTCTTTAACATTGGTATCTTCTAAAAAAGGAGATAAGAAACTTCTTGAGCTTATTAAGCTATCTTGTGATTTAATTAAAGATGCTAATAATTTTAGCGATTCAGAATAATCAGTATAATATAAACATTTGAATCTATACCATTGTAATCCTTGTTTTTTATCAGGATATTCTTTTTCGATTTTTCTTAAAATACTTAAAGCCTTTACGTAATTTTTTTCAATATAATAAACATTAAATTTTATTAAAAGAAAATCATAATTATTTGATTTTTCTTCAGTAATTATATATTCAAGTTTTTTAACTAAACTAACCAAGCTAAAAAAGAAGTGACTATATTCACTCAATGTTGGATTTACAGGGCGATAAAACCTATTACCTTTCCAAAACTATCTTCGTTTTTACTAAAAAAGTCATACTTATTAATAGCTTGATAAATATCTTCCAAGATCAAAATTTCATCTACTGACAAATTCTCATTAAAGAAAAGTACTCTTTCAATTCCATATTTAATCTTTGAGGTTCTTTTGAATAATAAATCACCTATAACTATATTGTTTGAAAATTGATCTACAAGATGTTTGCTGTTTATTGACTTATTGAATAACGCCAACTCAATAAGTTCCTCTGAAACTTCCCCATTATAAACTTCATTGTGAAACATGGAGACTGGGTTTTCATTATGTATAAAAGCTAAATCTATCAGATGATAAATTGTAGATCTGATATCCAGTAAATCTTTTTCAATTTTTGGACGCAATCTTTTCTTTCTTGAATTGTTTGGTAATACTTGAAAAAGATACCAAAATATTAGACCTGCTATAATTGATAAAAGTATTGGCAGTCCAATTTCCTTATATAAATTTATTGGTTTATTATTCAATTCATTTATTAATTTTAATTGATTCTCTTTTACTTCATTTAGATCTTTAGTATTGATATTTATTGAATTTTTAGATTCAAGCAACTTGTTTTTTTCAATATTATTGATGTTTTCAGCATGCGCAATACAGGAAAAAATTTTTAAGAATATTATAAAAATTAATACATTTTGCAAGGTTCTGATTTTCATAGAATATAAATTTAAAGGCAACTATGCAAATAATGCAAAATTAATCACTTACAGTCAACAACCCATCCCAACTAAAATAATTCTGTGTCAATTTTTCTCTGCTTACATCCCAATTTATAATTTTTAGTTATACTTACCAGAATGTCGTTAAACAATCAAAAATACTTCCAATTCCTTGAAAAGAGTCAAATTAACATGCTTAAAAGAATTATGATTTTTTTAACTTCAATTTTATTGTTATTAAATTCAGCTTTAGTTAATGCTACAACAATTAATGGATGGTTTTTATCAAACCCTACTGCTGTTGGGGCATCAATTTTATATGATGGTACAAAAGGTTCACTTGCGTCATCCGTGCTAATCTCACCTAATGCTTCGCAGATTGCCAAAGTTTTACGTGGTGGTATAGCTGGATATGCACTAACTTTTGCGGTAGAGCAATTATTAGGGGCTGTGGATTGGGTATTAGATCCTGCGAATAATCAGATTAAGTATAAATATGAGGAATTCGGCGGTACTTATTATGATCAATTAACAAAAAAAACATTTGCTACTGCTAAAGAAGCTGCTGACTCTCAATGTAGGTACTTTTTTAAACAATTTGCATTTGCATATGATATTGAAAATCATAGCGAAACACAGTTTAAAGCAAACTGTGATGATACAAGTACATCTACAAAACCTGATCTTGTGATTTATCCACTCATAACTTCGCCACCTATTATCACAGAAAAACACCTTTCCCTCATAACCGCCGCCGAACAAGTCATCGAGAATGCAGAAAGTGATAATCTAGATGCTCAATTCGCAGTTTTAGCAGCAGCGACAAATATCCTCTCTGATGCTGAACAGGATGATGCGGAAGCGAAGCCAATTGCTGATGAGCTGGAAAATAATTCTAAATGCCCAAGTGGTATAGTTAGAAATGGTAGTTGTTGGATTTGTGATAAATCTTTATTTATGCCATACACACGTGCAACAAGAGATGCCAAAACGGCCACAAGAGGAAAGAGCTGTAAAAATATAACAGATACAACAATTAAAGCCTCTAATGCTGTTCTTTTTCGGAATTTAATCAATGCAAGAGTTCAAGAAAATGCTTGCTGGTCACCTCCTGATCAAAACCATGCTACAGCTTTAGTTGATGCTCAAAACGCTTTGAGTCTATGTGAAAACTAATTATGGATATAAATACTAAAGAATATCTTGAGAAAATTTTCCCACCGTTCCTATTAGGGGATAATCGCTCACTGCTTGAATGTGATTTTTATGATACTCATCATAGTTATTTTGATCAGATTGATGATGATTACCTATCTGTAATAGACTTGCCAGCAGAAGGATTACTTCTTGAGTATAGCTTTGATTGGCCTAAATTTTACTTACAAGCTGGACTAGAAGCTGTTCGTTCGCGTAGTAGACCAAATGAGGGAATCAAAACATGGAAAGATGTTAGCTATGATTACTTATATTATTTTGGGCAGGACTGTAGTTATTTAAGCTCAGAGGGTTTTAAATTCTATTTACCAGCTGCTATTTATCATTTTCTAGCAACTGATGGAAACAAAGCTTATATGGATTGGTTTATTTTTAGACTGAAATCACAATGGGAAAAAGATAATCATATTTTTAATGATGCTCAAAAAAATATTATTATTGAATTTATAAAAGAATATTACAAAGATGATGATTATTTGATATCTATTCTATCAAAATAAAGACCGTGCTAAGCCTTAATCTTTTCTCTAGATTAGGGCTTTGGCATTTCCCATATTAATGATCAATAAACCTTAATCATCCCATTTTTCGTAAAATAATTCTTAGACAGCATATCCCTACTCATAGACCACTTTCGATCCTTGAAGTAACACGGACCTATAGAGATCTTAGCTTTGCCAAATTTTGTCTGTATTTCTTCATAGGCCTGCATCAAGCTTTCATTCTCAATTCTAGTTAGATGATCTGAAACCAGCTCAGGAATATGGTTCGATTTCTCAATCAGTTAAGAACGGAACATTTCACACTTTTTAACTCAATTATGTCTTTGAATAATTGACCTATAAAATCATGAGTATATAATTATTATAAACTTAATAAATTAAGGTCTAATTTGACATGAAAAAAATTATGTTGCCGTGTTTAATGGCTGTAACTATGTCTTTGGGTACTTTAGAAGCAAACGCAACTCCTGTAAAATCGATTCAATTTGCAAAAGGTTCAGTTGGTACAACTATTTCTGGTTCATTTAAAGGATCAGATGAGGTGCAGTATAGTTTACGCGCTCAAGCAGGGCAGACTTTAGATTATAAGCTAAGTAGTAATAAAAATTTAGCTCAAATTAATATCTATGCTCCGGGTGATAAACCTGGTACAGCTGAGGCATTGGTTATCGGATCTATCACAGGTTCAACAGGTCAATTTTCACTTCCTCAATCTGGTAATTATTTAATTCAAATTTACCAAATGCGCAATACAGCTCGCCAAAATACAAATGTGAACTACAAACTTAATGTGAGTGTAGAAAATTAAATAGTTCCCATTACTTAAAATACTGAATGCAAGCGATGTTCTGTGTGCAGCTTCTCAGTTTAATTTTTGGAATAAAGTTAAAGGCAAGGTTGTGCAAGGTTTAGTTAATTGTCGTTCGAAAGAACGAAATTTATTTTAGAGGGCTCTATACAACTTAATCATAATTAAATTTTATGGGGATCTATCAGAATTGACTTTCGCATGGGATTCCATCTCCGTCACCATCCATTTTTGTTCCTGGGCAATTATTTATAAAAAATACTGCCTCATCATATGATTTCATTTCACTACAGTATACTCGTCCATCACAACGATATTGTTGAACTGAATTAGTTGTAGTAGATGAGGTTCTTTCAACAAGTTTAACGGGTTGTCTTTTTAAGGTCTCTCTTTTATATATTCCTGATAAAAAGGGTATTAAAACAGCTAGAAATACGGAGAATATAAATACACCAATAAAAATTTCAAGTAAATTGAAACTCTTTTCTTGTGGTTTTCTCTTATTGAATTGTGACCGAATTTGACGCTTACTATCGCTTGGACTTTGTTTCTCTTCGATCTTAAAATCTAAACGTATAATATTTTCTGCTTTTATTCTTCCATTTTCATTAACAACATGAAATTTTAATCTTTCTCCAATTTTTGGAGGAAATGTTTTGTGTGGAAAATCACTGATATGAAAAAATAAATCTTTCCCATGATCTTCAAGTTGGATGAAACCATAACCTTTATTTTCATTATAGGTCGTAATTTTTCCTTCTTTAAACATATGATTCTGCAACATTGATTTTTAAGTAAATATTGGGAACAAAGATACCATCTTTAAATGATAAATTAAATGTTTGAATTTTTAAAAAATAATTCAATATTATTAAGTAATACTTTGGATTAATTAGATATTTTTTTAATAAAAATTTTTCCTATCCAAATCTCTACTTGCTCCAATCTCCAGTTAAGGCAAGAAAAATACCAGCCATCAATAAAAGCACTGAAAAACTCGAAAAGTGCATTACTGAATATCGAGCAGTGGCAGAAAAAGCAGATGGACACGCAGCTGATG
The DNA here is from genome assembly GCF_052824985.1 of Acinetobacter sp. 1125_18A. NCBI lineage: Bacteria > Pseudomonadati > Pseudomonadota > Gammaproteobacteria > Moraxellales > Moraxellaceae > Acinetobacter > Acinetobacter sp. 1125_18A. Next base: position 49,762 of record NZ_VTDG01000020.1, on the reverse strand, counting down.
CAGAAAGATTGAGGGAAGCATGGCCCTCGGAGTGAGGGCATATTTGCATAAGGGCCATTATGTTAAACCAGATATCTAAAACTGTGGCCCACGCAATGCTATTGTTGCCACAGCTCGACATCGTGAATCTGCGAAATTGTATTCACGATGTCGAATAAGCCAACGATTTAAATCATTCAATGATTGGCTAAAGCAGGATTCTTGTTAATTAAGATCTTTAATCACCACGTTTTTGTGGTAAGCCTCGACAGGCTGACCCACGATAACACGGTTCTTAAGTGCTCCTTCTCGCCAACTTGAACGGTAAATGCCCATTTGGAAATAAGGTGACCACTTTTGATGGTAATTATTGACCCCAGTGATGTTGGCTACTTCTTTTCCATTATGTTTCACCACTACTTTCCCAGGAATCAATTGATCGTTTGCATCAAGTTCTGACCATTGGATATCAAAATTCCAATCATTCCACTGGTTATATACCACAGGCACATCTAAGACATAACGCTTCAAAAGCGTTTCTGGAACTGCCAAGGGTGAAGTCATTGGCTTCAACTCATATAAATGTAACTGCCACTCAGGTTTTAGACCTGAAAGTACCAAGGCTATTGGGGGATTCAAATTTTTTCCATTTAGGTTAAAGCCATGCCACTGTGCCAATATTGTTCCATACTGAAATACTGGCCATGTTGAGGGAATATAGTGAGAAAAAGAATAGTTATAATGGCCCCAACTAAATTGCTTTCGTTGTATTTCCGCGCGATAACATTGACCATCATCAGGCACGACAAATTTGGCAACATTCTGCCCTGTGCCAGCAGGATCTTTAACAATTGTTGCTGAACTACGATTTTCAAAGTGGAGGGCCATTGCATTCCACGTCGACAGATCATTACTGTATTTATCGACACGAATCGTCCCTGTCTCAAACCCATCACGAAAAATAACCTTACCCTTTTCTTCCGTATTGTCTATCAATACATCATCATTTTCAGGGTCTGGTATGACATCAGATGGATTAACAACTTGTTCTACATTTCTAGCGAAGGCCTTTAGTTTAACTGTGGTGGTTTGACTGTCTTGTTGACCATCATTCACCACTAAACTCAGTTCATAATCTCCAGCATGGTCTGGAATAAAATGAAATATTTTATCCGTACTAGCACCAAAACTTGGGAAACTATTTTCAGGCTTTTTAACGACTGCCCAACGATAATTCAATGTTGTCGCGTTATCATCAGTACTTTCAGAACCATCTAAAAGTATGCTATCTCCAACCATAGCGCTGTCTTGCGTTGATTGAATTATGCCTACAGGCACTTCATTCTGAATATCTTTTACCGTTCCCGTTGTTGACTGATCATCCTGACTTCCCCCGCAAGCCACCATCCCCAGAACTGTAGTTAAAACTAAAAAGTATCTAATTTTATTCATGCAAATGCACTCTATTTATACACACCCAAAATTAGCCATGTACCTTACTTCGTCTATGTCTCTTTGAGAGTAGGAAACAGTTGAACATGGCCAAATTTAATTTTTAAATACCTAAAAACAAGCTTCATCTTAAACAATGAAATGCGCTGCTTTACTTATTGATAAAAGATCAATTTTTCTCAAAATCAACCTTTCAGCGTAGCCTCCTCATTTTATAACATTATGGAATTTCAGATCTGCTTTTTTTTTGATGACTGAACACCTAAAAAATACTAATAATTAGTTAATATTTTAAAAAAGTAATAAATACCAAAAACACTGTTTTAAAATTAATATGTTGTTTTCTTGTGTGTACTTTATACCAAACAGTAAATAATATTTAAGACGGATTTCCAATAGGATTTTGGGGATTTAGAAAAAAAATTAAGAAAGTAATGTAATATTATGAAATTAGTTTTAAAAACTGTTTTACTCATCGCTTTTATTTGTGGAATTCCAGCTATTCAAGCTGCCACTTCTGATGGAAAAACATGGGGGGCTGCTGGCTCGTTACATGTAGTGGGCTTTGTTGCACAAACCTACCATCAAAGGCTTATCAACAATATAATTTCTAAATGACTAAGCCTACACCTAAAATCTACCGTACAACGAATTGGTCTTCTTATAATCGAGCCTTAATCAATCAAGGAAATATCTCGATTTGGTTTGATCCTACTACTCAATGGTATGCACAGCTACAAGGTAAACAAGGGAGAATCAATAAAAATAAACACTGAAAAAACTACTTTTGTATCAAAAGCTTGTTCTAGAAAAAATACTGGATTGACTATTACTAATAAAAATAAGGTATCTATTGTTCGTAGCAAAAAACGCCAAATCTTGGCAATGATTTATCAATACGGCTTAGGAAAAATTACTGATTCTGAGGAAGTAGAAAAATTAAAAGGCATTGTTAACTTTTCTATTTATATTGATCCAGAATTTTTAAATGTAATAATTAGAAAATATGGCAAGGATGCTATTTCTAAACCATATAAAATAAAAAGTTAGTCTAAGAATAGAATTCTCCACATTCTACTACTCATATAAGTTAAGATTTCCTAAAATTAACATAATACAGCTTATACGAATTATTAGATAACTTATCCTATAAATACCCGCACACTACCTTGCCCTAAACTCTTAAAACTTGAGTCAGGGCAGGGTAAAGAAATCACCTTATGGATCATTGATACAGTTGCTAAATACAATGAATGTAATGCTTTGAATGATGTGAAGAATAAGGCTATTAAATAGGGCTTTATTCTTAGGAATAATATTGGAATAAAATCTATCAATATAGAGATTTGATCATTAAACAGCATTTAATCGCTGTATCTGAATAAGTTTGATTTCGTCCTGGTTTTCCTTTTGGTTGAGTATACCATTGCATTTTAGGATCAAACTAAATTGAAATATTTCCTCATCCTATTAAGGCTTGGTTGTAGGAGGACCAATTCGTTATACGATAGATTTTGGATGTAGGCTTCTTTATTTGGAAATTATGTTGCTGAAGAAGCCTTTAAGAACAGCTTTGCGCAACAAAGCCGTTATAGACCACAAATTTAAATACTCATAATTATTATGTATTAAATGATTAGAAAAATTAAAAACAGTTTGAATATAATTGAAAAAAGTATAAAATTTGATCAGAATTACATTGCGATTATTAATAAACTAATTTTTTGAATTTTTAAACTAATAAACATTCTTACAATGGAAAAAGGATTTTTAAATGAAAAAGGTTTTTTTATCAAATGCTTTTTTGGGATTAATCTGTTTTAGCAACGATTCAGTTTATGCAAGTTCTGAAACTTTTCAACCTATGTCAGAAAGTGAAATGTCAGCAACTACTGGTCAGGCTTTAATGAGTATGTCTTTTATTGCACCTAATGATTCAGATAACTTGGAAAGAAAGCGTACTGGCGGTAGCCAGAATATCGGTTTTTATCGCTTAGGTTTGGAAGCAGAACTAGAGTTGAATGCTAATATTAAAAAATTACAACTAGGTTGTGGGGGGGTGAACGGGGCTGGTGGATGTGATCTTGATATTGATAATTTAAGTTTAAGTGGTATTTCTGATACTAATTCTGGTAGAACAAGTTCCAGTGCAAAATTAACCAACCCTTTTATTGAGTTTGCAATTAAAAATCCCGGTAAGTCATCTACAAGAGAAATAATTGGATTAAGACTGAGTGCCGAGAAAATACTAGGTCTGATGACTTTGGGAACAGAAAATTCATCTGTTGCGAATGGATTAAATAGTTTCTCTGGGTACATGAAAGTACAGTCAGGTATTGGTACTACTGTTGCAGAACAAAGTAAAATTAAAGGATATGCCGATACTGCTGCACAATTTATGAATCTAGGTACATATCCAATTAAAGGCAATTTACTTGCAATTGGATTAGCAAATGCAAGTTTCATCACAACTGGAGGGGGATTCAGTATTCCAGAAATGGATAACCTTCCTTTTGAAACCTCCCAAATTGTTGTTGTAGGAAATCGTAAGACATCAGTCGGTTTATCTGCATCTGTTGATATTCCAACTATCAATTTAGGGACAGGAAATGATTATCCAGCAACAGGTAGAACAACCTTTGATGCAAATGGAACCACAACAGCATTATACACAGCTGGCAATCCCGTAGACGCAAGGATAACAGGATGTCAAAACACGGTCTTTTTTATTCCTGCTTGCTTAGCTGCACCAACAGGGCGTCAATTTACTAATATCAAAATGAGTGGTTCAGTAAGTGGTGCGAAAGCTACTGTAAATTTTCAAGAAGCTCTTGGTTTTATACATAGCTTACAGGTGAATTCGGCTGCATCTTTAAGCTTACAAAATCAGAGTTTATTGTGGCCAGATTCTGAATCCTTAAATATTGCACAGCCAGGTTGGTGGTTAGCACTTGCAGATCCTATCAGTATAGGTCGAGTAGAACCAACCCAAAAATTAAGTATTGAGCCATTGCTTGGTCAATTTGCTACGAAAGCTGGAGATTATTTACAGCAAAATCCTGCCAGAACAAATGATCTTCTTGGAATTATTACTGGAAATGGCCTTGATGCAAATATAGGAAATGTAAATTTATCAAATGTTGCTCCCCTACAAATGAATCTATCTAACCTTCAGCTTAATGGGCAAAATTTTGCCCCAAATTGTTATGGTAGCCTTAAATTTTGTTAATCTTAATTTACTTGAATTTGTACAGAATTTAAAAGAGAGCATTGCTGATACTCACAATTTGAGTATCAGGCTAGGCCAAAACATTACGAAACTTTCGTAATTAAAAAATCTCAAAAAATGTCTGTCAATTGTATAGTCAATTTTTTCTAATAATTTGGAAATTACATTCCATGAATTTTATCCAATTATATTCAGGCTGGTCTATTAATCCGAGTTATTAAAAGTAGACCCATAGTAGACCAAAAATAGACTGCTAAATATTTCTAAATATTGCTTATTAAAGTTAAATTTTCATAACATATTGAATTTATTGGTTTAATATTTTGTCTATTAATTCTTATTATTGCTAGATTTTAAGTAAATATTAGAATTTGGAATTCGAATTTATCACTCATGTTGCTATGCATTCCTACGATTGACTAATTAAAGCTCGTTTGTAAGAAGATCAACTCTTGGTATGATCAATTTAGTTGTCGGCTTATTCAACAGAAGATTATGTTGAATAAGCCGTTTAAATAACTTTGTACAACAAAGCATCTTAAATTCTAAAAAGTAGGTGGCATATACGTTAAAGTACGACCAAGAATCCACAATAAGAATAAAACCAAGGGTAAATGGAAGACAAGCTGAGTAACTGTAAATCCAATAACATCTTTGGCTTTTAACTTTAAAATTCCCAGCATGGGTAACATAAAGAAAGGATTAATTAAATTGGGTAAAGCTTCTGCTGCATTATAAATCTGAACAGACCAGCCTAAATGTACTTTTAAATCGTGTGCAGCCTGCATGACATAAGGTGCTTCAATAATCCACTTACCACCCCCAGATGGAATGAAAAAGCCTAAAATAGCCGAATATAACCCCATAACAATTGCGAAAGTTTCTTTGGATGCAATCGATACAAAAAATTCAGCAATATAATGAGATAGAGATAAATCCTGTGCGTTCATTGCACTTGTCATGATAAAAGCAATACTTCCATAGAGTGGAAATTGGATCAGTACGCCAGAAACCGCAGGGACTGCTTTAGAAACTGCATTTAAAAAATTTCGAGGTGTTCCGTGTAAAGCAATACCCAGCATTAAGAAGATAAAGTTGTAAGTGTTTAAACTGGAAATCGCAATAATCGGATTGCTTTTTGTAAACTCATTAAACATCCAGATCAGACCCAAAACCACAATTAAAATGCTCAGAATAGGGGAGTTTTCTAGCCAATCACCTGGGCGTTTTTTGCTCTGAACTTCGGTCTTTTCATTTTCAAAATGAATATCAAATTCATCAATGGTTTTTATGCTATTGCCTTTAGGTGCAGACCAGAATGCAATGGCAATTGACACAATAATTAATACGGCAGTCATAATCATAGACTGTGGTAAAAAGATCGTTTCAGTAAAAGGAATAATACCAGTTAAATTATAAAGTGGTTCTGGTAAGCTCGCTTTGTTTGCCTGTAACTGAGCAGCGGAAGAACTAATACCCAATGCCCAAGTTGCTCCCATACCAATAATAGCGGCTGCGGCAGCTGCACGATAATCCATATTCAGCTCTTTACGCTTGGATAGTGCAATCACCAAAAGGGCAGTTAAAACTGTACTCATGGCCCAGTTAATCAGCGAAATCAACAGACTAACAGTCGCTACAAAAACAATAGCATTTCTTCCAGATGTTGGAATCTGAGCCATTTTTTGAATCAGCATTTCGACGGGTTTGGATACTGAAACCACATAACCAACGACAATCAACATACACATTTGCATCGTAAATGGAATCAAACTCCAGAAACCATTGCCAAATGAAATTGCGACCTCCTGAACAGGTGCTCCTATTCCAATCGCAGCTATGGCGACAATGATGACGCCTAACAGGGCAAAGATATAGGAATCAGGAAACCATTTTTCTGACCAATCACTGACTTTTATTGCAAATTTTTGTAATATATTCTGAGTGTTATCCATATTTAAATATCCTATTTATTCGATTATGAAACCAGTACATCCATGTTGAAAATATTGATTTTCGGGCGATAACGATCAACATCAGCAAGTTTGAATATTTGTATAAAAGACTCTCGAATGAGCTTTAGGTATATGCGCTGTTGAATTTTTTTTCTAAACTCACATTCCATGCAAGTTCACTCAATTTGATTCCTTTTTGGGTTGCTCAGTCAAAATTATCAACTGTCCTTTTATTAAGTTATTAACATTGAATTGGCTTTTTTATAAGTTTAAAGTTTTAAACGTACAATAAGAAAAACTCATTAATCAAAAGAGTATGTCAATCTGCATTTGCAGCGTGAAATAAAAGATGGCAATTGAATATCCGCTCTATATTTCATAACTTCAACACTCGACGAAACCCGTTCATTCCAAAATTATTTTTTTGTAATTGTTTAAATAAGCAGCATAGCTATATGATGTTTTCGTGTGTTTTATCTTTGAACTACCTTACTAACAGCCAATTGAGTGTAGGAATTTTTATTAAGTGCTGAGTAAAAAGGATGTATCGAAGAAGATTTTATAAAATAATAAAATTAAATATTAACAATAACTTATTTGTTTTGAATAGCAAATTTTTAATAAGATCAATGTAATTAAATGAGGCTATTAAAACCAACAAAAGTTTTTATTAAGTTTTTATTAAAATAATATGTAATATATCTTTACTATGACCGCCATCTTTTGTATTCTTTTTATTGCAAATGATAATTCTTATCATTCATATTTAGATGTTTTATTTGTTTTCAATTGTTTATGTCGTCCATCTACTGGAATTCTATTTATGAGTAAGTTTAACCTTCGTCCTATTTCAATCGCACTTTTAGGAATTACAACAACTTCAGTCTTTGCAAATAGCAAGGTAGAATCCGATGCTACACAACAACTTTCAACAATTGTTGTCTCTGCGGCAGGTTATGAGCAAAAACTAAAAGATGCGCCGGCAAGTATTACTGTGATCACAGCACAAGATCTAAAAGATAAACGTATAAACTCAATTGCAGATGCTTTAGTTGATGTTGAGGGGGTTGATATTAGCCCAGGCGCTGGGAAAACTGGCGGTTTAAATATACGTATCCGAGGGATGGATTCTGAGTATTCCCTTGTATTGATTGATGGTCGTCGTCAGAACAGTACTGGGGATATCGCACCAAATGCTTTTGGTGAGTCAAATAATAGTTTTATTCCTCCAGTTTCAGCAATTGAACGAATCGAAGTGATTCGAGGACCTGCTTCTACATTGTATGGTTCTGATGCTATTGGTGGTGTTGTCAATATTATTACAAAAAAAGTTTCAAATGAATGGACAGGCTCCATCACATTAGAAGGGACTTTACTTCCAAACAGTTCTGATTTTGGTAATCAACGTGCTGCTGATGGATTTATTACTGGTCCAATTATTCAGGATTTGTTGGGAGTGCAACTTCGCGCACGAAAGGCTCAACGGAGTCAATCCAATGTGGGTTATCTCGATGTAAATGATAATTCAGTAGAGTTGAACATGGGGAATAACCCAACCAAATCAGATTTAGAAACAATTGGTGCTCGTTTAACACTTACCCCAACAAAGCAACATGACCTCTCCGTAGAATATGAAAAAACTGAGCAATGGTACGATAACAGTAAGAGTCAACTTGGTACGCTTGGTGCAAATGGTGGTTATGATAAAACAAAAGAGTTTAATCGAGATCGGCTAGTACTTGCACATATATGGCGCAATAAAATAGGGACCTTGGAATCAAGTATAAGTAATATTCAAACCGAAACCATTGGTCGACTTATTCCATCGCGTGCTCAAGCAGGTTCAAGTGTGATTATCCCACGTCTTTTAGAAAGTGAGGATACGATTTTTGATACTAAATTGGCGACTCAATATTTTAAAGGGCACAATATTACCCTTGGTGGGCAATGGTGGGATGCAAGTATTAAAGATGGATTAAGGGTAAATAAAGAGGTGTCGTTTCAGCAACTGGGGCTTTTTGCTGAAGATACGTGGGCACTTACTCCTGATCTAGCTTTGACCATGGGTTTACGTTTTGACAACCATGATACATTTGGTAGTTTTTGGACACCTAGAGCATATTTAGTTTGGAATGCAAATGACAATTGGACGTTTAAAGGTGGTTATAGCGAGGGGTATAAAGCGCCACGCTTAGAGCGCCTGACCAATGGAATTTATAATGTTGGTGGACAGGGGCGGACTCCTCTTTTTGGTAGTCCAAATTTAAAACCTGAAACAAGTAATAACTTTGAACTGGGTACTTATTTTAATAACGGTTCTAATTTTGATGCTAACATCACAGCATTTTTTAGTCAGATTCAAGATAAAATAGTCAATGGACCAGTGGAGAGAACCTGTGATGCCAAGGACGCTAAGGTAAAAGCAGATTGTGAAAAATTCATGGCTAGTCTTGGTACACCATGGTTAATGCAATCTGGAGATACTGACAAACGCGCTTGGAATGTTACTCGTCCTATCAATGCTCGAGAAGCAGAAATCTATGGTGTTGAAACCGGCTTAAATTGGGAGTTTGTACCGACTTGGAAATTTGGTTTGAATTATACATGGACAGTGGCAGAAATTAAGGACAAAAAGAATGGTAATCCGCCTTTAAACGATACACCTAAACATATTGTTAATGCATCATTAAAATGGCAAGCGGATGATAAAATTCAATTATGGGCGCGAGGCGAATACCGGAGTGAACGTGCGCGTTTCACACCAGACTACTATAATAGTCTACCTGTAGTTAACCAAGAAGTTTATGATGCATTAGGTGATTTTAAAGCATATGGTTTGATGCATATGGGATCAAATTTTAATGTCAATAATCAGTGGGATATTGCTGTTGGTTTATATAATATTTTTGATAAAAACTTTGTTGATTATCAGAAAGTAGGCGCAGACTATTATAATCGGTATAAAAATACTCAAGAGGGACGCCGTGTTCAATTGAGCACAACGTTTAAATTCTAATAAAACCCTTCTTCGATTAGCACTATAAAAGCCCTATTTGTATAGGGCTTTTATATATAAAATCATAAGAGACTCAAGGGAATATTCAATATTCCCTTGAGTTGATTATTTTGGTTCAGGTGGTGTCATCCCAAACTGTAAATAGGCTTGGTTGGTTGCAATACGTCCACGAGCGGTACGCATAGCATAACCTTGCTGAATCAAATAGGGTTCAATCACATCTTCTAGCGTGCCTGAATCTTCAGCCATTGCTGCGGCCAAAGCTTCAACACCAGCAGGGCCGCCATCAAAACGTTCTAATAACATCGATAAATAACGACGGTCTAACGTATCTAAACCATCTTTATCAACATTTAACATATCCAATGCACGTTGTGCCATGTGTTGAGTGACTTCACCCGTGCCTTTAACTTGTGCATAGTCACGGACACGACGTAACAAACGGTTAGCAATACGGGGAGTGCCACGTGCACGACGAGCAATTTCTTTTGCACCATCTGCTGTTGTGGGAACATTCATTAATGATGCTGAACGTGCAACAATATGAGTCAAATCTTCGATTGAATAAAACTCTAAACGTTGCACAATTCCAAAGCGATCACGTAAAGGTGAGGTGAGTAGACCTGCACGCGTTGTTGCAGCAACCAAAGTAAATGGTGGTAAATCTAATTTTATCGAACGTGCACCAGGGCCCTCACCAATCATGATATCGAGTTGGTAATCTTCCATCGCGGGATAAAGAATTTCTTCAATCACTGGAGAGAGGCGATGAATTTCATCGATAAATAGCACATCACCTTCTTCCAGATTGGTCAGCATTGCAGCCAAATCACCTGCACGTTCCAGTACTGGACCAGAGGTAGATTTAAGGTTCCCCCCCATTTCACGGGCAATAATATTGGCCAATGTGGTTTTACCTAAACCGGGTGGGCCAAAGATCAAGGTATGATCAAGTGCTTCACCACGACCACGAGCAGCACCAATGAAAATTTCCATTTGCTCTCGTACAACAGGTTGGCCTATATAGTCATCCAAAGAGGTTGGACGAATGGCACGATCAAAATGATCTTCGGGTTTTTCAGCCCCACTGATTAAACGGTCTTGCATGAGTGTCTTAATCTGTCTTATTTATTCATGGATTTAAGTGCAGCACGGATAATGTCGCTTGCTTCAGTATAGTCTGCTTTCACGGCATTAATCAGTTTTTGTGCTTCCAAAGGTTTATAACCTAAAGATTGCAATGCCGCTTCAGCTTCTGCAACAGCAGAATTGCCCGTAAATTGTATTTGAGTTGAAGTCGAATTACTCGGTGTGGTACCTGTAGCAAAGGCTTTAAAGCGATCACGAAGTTCAATCATTAAACGTTCGGCTGTTTTCGCACCAACGCCAGGGACTTTAACTAAGGTTTTAACATCACCATTCTCAACAGTATGTACCAACATTTCGACACTGAGTGTAGATAGAATACCTAAAGCCATTTTAGGACCGACACCATTCACTTTTAGCAGGGTGCGAAAGATGGTTTTTTCTTGAGCATTAGAGAAGCCATATAGCAATTGAGCATCTTCACGGACGGCTAAATGTGTCCATAGGGTAACTTTTTGACCTTTTTGTAATTGGCAAAATGTTGAGAGTGGGGTATCGATCTCATAACCCACACCATTTACATTTAAAAGTACGGTAGGTGCTTCTAAAGCTAAGACTTCACCAATAAGACATCCGATCATTGAGTTTGTTCACTTATTTGTTAATGGTTGAATAGTAGATGCCATTTGCTCTAAACGCAAAATTGCTTTAAGAATTTTTTTGCGATTTCGGGCAGATTTTATCCAAGCAGGCAGTCGAGAAAAATAACTGGAATTTCCAGTACTTTGTGTCCTTTCACGTAAACCAGCGTGTACAAAAGACTTTAATACTTGTAAATGTTCAAGATTATGTACATAGATATTCCCGAAACGAGTATGGGCGACTAAATAAAGCTTAAGCCCAAAGTGAGTATGTTCCAACCTATTCGCTTTTGAGAAAACAATTTTTTGAGATTTTAGCACCAGTTTTGAGGTTTTTTTACATAAAGGGCAGATTGCTTCAAAATGTGAATTTGGGTTTTTAATATTCCGTATTTTTTCATTCACTGTTAGTTGAACCCCTCCACAGAAGTGGCAACGTTCAGACAGATATACATAATAATAGCCATTAAATTCAATATTATATTGCGTGGAATGACTGTCTAAATGGCGATTGCATTTGCGACACGTAAATACAAAATGAGCGCGACAATTACAACTATATAGAGTTGTATCTAATGATTGATAATGAACAATTCCTGCTGTATCACAATCAGGGCAATGGACCCATTGATCGGCATAAATAAATTGATATTTATAGATGCCACCATCAATATGCCGCGCAGTCATCAGAAAAAACCAACCTTATTACCTTGGAGTTCTTGCGCTAAGTTATAGGCTTGATGGTCTGAAAATTTACTCACAATATCTAAGACTTGCATAATATTGTCATAGTGATGATCACTAAAGCGTGCACCAAAACGTTCTAATATAGACAGTAAACGACCATCTTTAAAACTTAATGTTTTATTCGGTGTGGTAAGGGGAATAAAGGCATCTAAAATATGCTGTAAACTCTGATGGGCAATAATTTCCAAACCTGATTTTTGCGGGTGTTCAAAGATTTTTTCACGGGCAAGATTTTTTGCTCGATCAATCCCGATCTCAATATCTTCAGCGCAGTATTGCAGTAACGAACCTTTTAGTTGTCCTGACAAAATTTGATAATGTTGTTTTGCGAAAGCGGTGGTTACTTCATCTACCAGCCGTTTCATGACACGACCGCGTAAGGCTGCAATTTTTTGTTGCCAAGTCATATACGGCATACTAAGTTCAGCGGGAACGCCATAATCTCCTAACAAATCAAGAAAAATAGGTTCAACTTCTTCATAGCTGAGCATATTGAGAATAATACCGTCTTCTAAATCAATTAAGGCATAACAAATGTCATCAGCAGCTTCTAGTAAATACGTCAGCGGATGACGACACCAATGATACTCACCCAATTGAATTAAACCGAGTTGATCTGCAATCTGTTTAAGAATTTCTTTTTCAGCTTGATAACAGCCAAATTTAGCCCGTTTGCTTGCAGGAGTATTCCCTTGAGATTCGATGGTCTTAGAGAGCCAAGGATACTTTAAGTAAGCTCCTAATGTTGCGTAAGTAAGACGCATACCTCCATCATGAGGATGATAGTCAATTTTAGTAAGCAGTCTTAAACCTTGGGCATTACCTTCGAACTGTCGTACATCTGCTTGTTGTTCAGGGCTCAGATCTTGTAAAAAATTTGTATGTGCAGCGTCATCAAACCATTCACGAATCGCATATTCACCAGCATGTCCAAAGGGTGGGTTACCGATATCATGTGCTAAACATGCAGCTTGAATAATTGCCCCTACATCCGCTGGGGAGATCCAAACGGGGAGTTCATTTTTGATTTTTTCAGCAGCGAGCATTCCCAAAGAACGGCCAATACATGACACCTCTAAAGAGTGCGTGAGCCGTGTATGAATACCATCATGTTGGGTCAGTGGATGAACTTGAGTTTTACGATTGAGTTGTCTAAAACTTTGCGAAAATATAATGCGGTCATAATCTTTATGAAATGGACTTCGTGCCTGTTCTGTACTTTGCTTTTTACTACCTAAACGAACTGTTGAAAGGAGTTCTAACCAACGCATTTGAGTCATTTATCATTATTCATTCTTTCGTTAATCGTATGATGCCAAATTTATTGAAAATGTACTAGGGGCGGGCGACATAAGTTGTCTTGGTAGTTTATATTTGAGAAATATTTTCCCAGTATTTTTCACCCTTATATTTAAAATAATTCACAATGAAGTTATAAAAGTTGGCTTCAACACTAAACCAATCATCTCTTGCTGTAATTGGATTCACGACAACAATAGAGCCATAATCAGGTTTTTCAGAATCAAGGCGAATTAAAAGCTGTTCACCATGACCTAAAAATTATCCAATAATACAATCGCCTGTTAATTTTTGATCTTTTCTATCCACTAAACATTGAGCAGTAAATTTTTGAATGACCAGTAAACCAATTTATAATCTAGATAGTCCAAACAATAGGAAAATTTCAAAGATTAAAGCTAATATGTTTATCCCTATAAACAGTTAAAATGAATAAACATTATCCTTATATCATTTAAGAAATAGAGTAAAGCATGAATAAAAATTTCTTCTTATTAATTATGACTATTTTATTCACAGCGTGTAGCCCAACTGATAAAAATCTATCCAATCAAAACAAAGAAATCGAAACTCAGAAAAAGATTGAAGTGAGCAAAGCTGAAATCGAAGAAAGCATTCCTGCGAAGCCTGAAGCAGTAGATCAAGCTTTCGCGACTTTTGCTTTTCAAGAAACGCCAGATGGTCATTTGACAAATAATTGTATTTGGACAGATGATCCAAATGCGCAAAATAAACAGTATTGGAGCATCTTACCAAGCAGTATGTTGAATGGAAAAGCTAAATTTACAATAGAGGATCTTACGCCTAGCAAGGTGAAGATTGGGCAACCAATTAAAAATTGCAACGAAGCTTATAAAAATGACACGGCAAACTATGCGTATGCGATCAATAAAAGTGGCGATTTGGTTAATGCGGTGGCCCTCAAGCTTGATCGAATGACTCAAAATGCGGATCATACGTATACAATTGATCTGAATAAAAACTCGCATCCTGAAAAAATCTATGTGTGCTATAACATGGAAAGTTTAGATGTATTTTTCATTGACTCTGCATCTCAAAACCCAAATTTAGAACATATCAATGTCCGATTATCCTATGATATTGATGGTGAAATCGATCCTGAGATTTCTTGTGGAAAAGTCTTTTATCAAAAAAGCGGAATCATTGCGAAAGAAGATCCTAAAACGGGTGAGTTTCATTATACAGCTCAATAATTCAATTGTTACGAATCATGTTTAAAGACGAAAGTCAAAGTAAATCGGATATTTAAAACCAAGATTTCAGCGTTTTTTAAGTGGGATATGACTAGCTGAAATCTTGCTTTCACAGTAGAATATGCGCTCTCTTCAAGTCACATTGAGGTAGGTTGCCAAAACCTGCCTGTGGAGCCAAAAACAGCATGTTTATCGTTGCCGGTGCACCTGCACACTCTTCTTTTAAGCAAACACAACTATTAACACGCCTTGCGTCGATCAGTTCTGTTCAATCAATAGAAAGCCAATGGGTTTACCTTTTCGACCAAACGCTCAACGAGCAACAACAGCAATCTGCTTTACAGCTTTTAAACGATGGCGCATCGTTTGAAGTTCGTCAGGCTGCAAGTGACGAAGTCCAGATTTTAGTCACGCCACGTGTCGGTACAATTTCACCGTGGTCATCTAAGGCAACCGATATTTTTGCCAACTGTAATACACCTGTACACCGCTTAGAACGCGGTGTTTTGTTTACTTTAAAGGGAATTTCTGAAATTTCTGATGCAGTAAAACAAATTTTACATGACCGTATGACAGAAAGCGTTTTCAATAAAATTGATGACGCAACAGCTTTATTCTCTGAAACTGCGCCTAAACCTTTAAACTCAATTGATATTTTGGGGCAAGGTAAAGATGCACTGGTTAAAGCAAACTCTGAATTTGGCTTTGCATTGTCAGATGAAGAAATTGACTATTTAACCGCAGCATTTAATAAGATGGGGCGTAACCCACATGACATCGAGTTGATGATGTTTGCTCAAGCAAACTCAGAACATTGTCGTCATAAAATCTTTGGTTCAGAGTGGACAATTGATGGTGAAAAACAACCATTATCATTGTTCCAAATGATTAAAAATACCTATAAAGAATCACCTACAGATGTTTTGTCAGCATATAAAGATAATGCTTCTGTAATTGTTGGTTTTGACACACAGCGTTTCTATCCGAAAAAAGATGAAGCTACGGGTCACCATATTTATAAATACAAGAGCCAAGCTGCCCACATTCTCATGAAAGTGGAAACCCACAACCATCCAACCGCAATTGCTCCATTTGCAGGTGCCGCGACAGGTTCTGGTGGTGAAATTCGTGATGAAGGTGCAACAGGCCGTGGTGGTAAACCAAAAGCAGGTTTAACGGGTTTTACTGTTTCTAACCTTAATATTCCAGGTTTTGAACAGCCTTGGGAAGAAAACTACGGTAAACCATCTCGTATGGCATCACCACTTCAGATCATGATTGATGGTCCTCTAGGTGGTGCAGCATTTAACAACGAGTTTGGTCGTCCTGCGTTAAATGGTTACTTCCGTACTTTTGAGCAAAATGTTAATGGCGAAGTAAAAGGTTTCCATAAACCGATTATGATTGCGGGTGGTTACGGGAATATTCGTCCTGACCATGTTGAAAAAGATGCAATTCAGCCCGGCGATTTACTGATTGTACTGGGTGGCCCTGCGATGCTCATTGGTTTGGGCGGTGGTGCAGCTTCTTCTGTAGATAGTGGTAAATTGGGTGAAAACCTAGATTTTGCTTCTGTACAACGTGAAAACCCAGAAATGGAGCGTCGTTGTCAGGAAGTGATTGATGCATGTTGGAGAATGGAAGACTTTAACCCGATCGTATCTGTACATGATGTGGGGGCGGGTGGTGTGTCCAATGCAATGCCTGAACTTGTGAATGATCACGAATTGGGTGCAACTCTTGATCTTCGTAAAATCCCATCGCTTGAACCTGGCATGTCGCCAATGGAAATCTGGTCAAATGAAGCGCAAGAACGTTATGTACTTGCCATCAAACCAGAATCATTAGAGTTATTTGAATCGATTTGTGCACGTGAACGTTGCCCATTTGCTGTATTGGGTGAAGCGACTGAAGCACGTCAATTGACTGTAAACGATCCATTGTTTGAAAACAAAGCAGTGGATATGCCAATGCAAGTCATGCTTGGTGGCACGCCACGTATGAGTCGTACATACGAAACGATTCAACGTAAAGGTGATGAGTTTGATGCATCTAAAGTCGATTTAAAAGACGCAATCTTCCGTGTATTGAAAAACCCGACAGTGGCTTCAAAATCATTCCTAATCACCATTGGTGACCGTTCAATCACGGGTATGGTATCGCGTGATCAGATGGTGGGCCGCTGGCAAGTACCAGTTGCGGATGCTGCGGTAACTACAACAAGCTTACAAGGCTATACTGGTGAAGCAATGGCAATGGGTGAACGTCCTCCTGTTGCATTGTTAAATCCTGCTGCTTCGGCACGTTTGGCTGTGGCTGAGTCCATCACCAATATCATGTGTGCCAATATTGAACAGATCAGCGATATTAAACTGTCTGCTAACTGGATGGCGGCCGCAGGTCAAAAAGGTGAAGATCAAGCATTATTCGAAGGCGTAAAAGCCATCGGTATGGAAATGTGTCCTGCATTAGGTATTGCAATTCCAGTGGGTAAAGACTCATTGTCAATGCGTACGACTTGGAATGACGACGGCGAAGATAAATCTGTGACTTCACCAATGTCTGGTGTTATCACTGCATTTGCACCTGTGTTGGATGTTCGTAAAACATTGACACCAGAATTGAAAAATGAAGATTCAGTTTTGGTACGTATTGATTTATCTAAAGGTCAGTTCCGTTTAGGCGGTTCGATCCTTGCACAAGTGTATAAGGCAATTGGTTCTGTTACACCTGATGTTGATAACTTTGATGAGTTCAAAGCATTCTTTGCATTGGTTCAAGATTGGAATAATCGCGGTTTGATCAAGGCATATCATGACATCGGTGATGGTGGCTTATTGGCAACTGTTGCTGAAATGATGTTTGCTTCACGCTTAGGTGTAGCACTTGAAGATCAATCTACTGAAAGCTTATTTGCTGAAGAAATCGGCGCAGTATTGCAAATTTCTAAAGCAGACTGGGCAAGTTTGACAGATGAAGTTGCAACTTCTAGTTTAAGAGAAGCAATTCGTGTTGTTGGTACTGTCAATGATTCTGATAAATTATCAGTGAACGGTTTGCTCCTTGATCGTGCTGAATTGCAACAAGCTTGGACTGAGGTGTCACATCAAATTCAACGTTTACGTGATAACGTAGAAACCGCTGATTCAGAATTTGCCTTAATTGGTGATAAGAACCATAAAGGTATAATTGCATTACCAACATTTGATTTAAATGAGCCTGTTGAAGCACCTTATATCAATGAACGCCGTCCAAACATGATGATTTTACGTGAACAAGGCGTAAATGGTCATGTTGAAATGGCTGCGGCATTCGATAAAGTTGGTTTTAATACGGTTGATGTTCACATGAGTGATTTACTTTCAGGTCGTGTAGATTTAGACGACTTTGAAGGTCTGGTTGCTTGTGGTGGTTTCTCTTATGGCGATGTTTTAGGTGCTGGTGGTGGTTGGGCTAAGTCTGTACTGTTTAATCCTAAACTTCGTGATCAATTTGAGAAATTCTTTAACCGTGATAATACTTTCTCTGTAGGTATTTGTAATGGTTGTCAAATGCTGGCTCAGCTTGCGCCACTCATTCCAGGTGCAGACAACTGGCCACGTTTCCGCCGTAATACTTCAGAAGTATTTGAAGCACGTGTTGTGAATGTGAAAGTTGAGAAATCTCCATCGATTCTTTTAGAAGGCATGGAAGGCTCTGTTTTACCAATCGCTGTTGCACATGGTGAAGGTCGTGCAGAAACTTCTGCTGAAAACTTTGCTGCGTTAAATGCGGGTAATCAAGTGATTTTACGTTATGTAGACAGCTTAGGTAATGCAACTCAACAATACCCATTGAACCCGAATGGCTCTCCTGAGGCGATTTCTGGGGTGACCTCAAAAGATGGTCGTGCAACGATTATGATGCCGCATCCTGAACGTAATTTCCGTGCTATTCAGCATTCTTGGAAACCTGAAGAGTGGACTGAAGATGGTGCATGGTTACGTATGTTCCGTAATGCGCGTAAGTTTATTGGTTAATTAGATCTAGACCGATGGATTGTAAAAGCCCCGTAAGGGGCTTTTTTGTTTTAAACTGATCAATATTTCTATCGCCTCCACTCAAAGGTAAGATTTATGCTGCCACGGGATAGTGGCACTATGTAGGATTAAATAATGGAACATCAAAATGAGTTGATTTATATCAAGTTAATTATATTGATGAGTATAAGATAATTTTAGTTACAGTTTTAACTTTGGTTTATTTCTTGCATGTTATACATTGTCTATTAAAAGACTGATGTTTTGCCCCAAAAATGTTCCATGATGTAGCAAGAATGAGGTGATAAAATGATAAGAACAGTCAATTATTCAACAGCAGATAAGGTCATCCTTCGCCAAAAAGGCTGGAAATGGTTTAGTGTTATTTTAGTTGTACAAATGCTGATTATTCTCAGTGCATATTTAATTGCATAGCTAAAGAAGCGAGTACATTCCCTGATTGATAATTTTAGATGCTAATAACAAAAGCCACTTTATTGTGGTTTTTGTGTATCATGAATTTGTCCAATTTTTTGCTCATAAAAATGAATAATTTAATCGTAATTTTAGAGTGTTTACAAAACTTATTGCTTTCGCAAACGACTGATGGAAAATAACCTATGAAACAGTTTCAAAATATAAATAAAATAAGTTTACTAATAGTCGGTTTGATTTTTACACAATTGGTAAATGCTCAGAATATTCAGATAGACACGCTTATCGATACTAAAGCGATCAATTGTTATGCACTTTTTCAACATCCTGAAAGTAAAATAGCTGTACTTTTACAAGATTTTAGCCGTGATGGGCAGAAAAATGTAAAGCTGAATAAATCTAAACAGACGATGATTGTTGGTAATAATACATATTATGGTGTGCAAGGTTATCGCTATTATAAAACTGCACATACTGAACAGGATGACTTAGCAGTAGATAGTAATGTTTTTGGATCACAACTGATCAAAATTGCATTACAAAAATATAAATCGGGTAAAACTCAATCCAATGGTTACTATTTTGTATTTAAGGGTACACCGACAACGGTGCTCTATCATTTACGTAAGGTTGTGGGTGATGATTGGAATATTGAGAACGCTTTAGATGAAACACCACAAGGAAACTCAAAATTGAGCTGTGGCTATACAAGGTAAATGAATGAATAGATTTATATTTCTAATACCAATACTGTTTTCACTTAGCGCATGTTATCCATATATAGAAAAAACCATACCTGAAATTGAAGTAACTGTAAAAGATTCTGAAGGGAAAATGGTGGATCTTGCTTATGTCGTTTTAACGACGACAGTTAAAGAGGGTAAAACGATCAAAAACTACAAGACTCAATATACTAAAAATGGCAAAGCGTATTTTGATATCAATAGATCTTTTGCACTGAATATGGGGTTGGATAGAAAGTATACATGGTCGCTCTGTGTATCTAAACAAGGCTATAAAAAGCAATATTACAGTATTTCAGATAAAAGTATTTTTGATATACATTTAGAAAGATTGGAAGATCCAAAAGTGAATCAAAAATGCCAGAAAAATACACTTAGAATAAGGTGACTATAATTTCCCACATGTCAAAATTAATTTAGAAAAATCAAAAAATTTTTAAATAGATGAGTTTATGAAAAGAAGCATATTTCTAGTACCAATCCTGATTTCTTTAAGTAGTTGTTATCCGATATATAAAACACAGAAGCCTCAAGTGACTGTGACTGTTGTAAATGAGCAGGGAGTAGCAATTTCTGATGTAAAAGTCGTGTTAGTAACGGCAGTACATCCTGCA
This sequence comes from Acinetobacter sp. 1125_18A, assembly GCF_052824985.1. Classification (NCBI taxonomy): domain Bacteria; kingdom Pseudomonadati; phylum Pseudomonadota; class Gammaproteobacteria; order Moraxellales; family Moraxellaceae; genus Acinetobacter; species Acinetobacter sp. 1125_18A. The sequence goes on along the minus strand of NZ_VTDG01000020.1, from coordinate 29,333 downwards.
AAAATAGATGACCAGTCTGATGAAAAGTTCACAAACAAATTGGGGATAGTGAATTTTGAAAAACAGGCCCAATGGAAAGTTGAGAGCTTAATGATTCATGGGGTGCAAGTGTACGATTGGAATTTATGCCTTGCAAAAGATGGCTATATCACACAAGAATTTGTCGATGTCGGTAAAAAAGCGCAGATTAAAATCATTTTAAAGAAAGGTAAAACGCCATTAAAACAGTACCCTTATCAATGCTAGAAGGTTAATTATTCTGCATATCATATATTCAATCTTTTGAGCGATTGGTGGAATTGAATGCAGTCTAAAAGGGAGGTGATCTCAGTCAAGCATGTACAAAAAAACCACCCGAAGGTGGTTTTTCTGATCTTAAAAATTAATGTGTGGCATCAAAATTATAAGATTTTTGTTTTTCAGTATCGAACTTACCTTCCCATTTACTAATCACGAGAACAGCAAGTGCATTACCAATCACATTCAATACAGTACGAGCCATATCTAAAATACGGTCAATACCCGCAATAAATGCTAAGCCTTCTAGTGGGATACCCACGCTGCCTAAAGTTGCCAATAGAACCACGAAAGACACGCCAGGAACGCCTGCGATACCCTTAGAGGTAATCATCAGGGTCAAGACCAAAACAAGCTGTTGAGTGATGGTTAAATCAATACCGTAAAGTTGCGCAATAAAGATGGCAGCAATACTTTGATAGAGTGTTGAACCATCTAAGTTAAATGAATAACCGATAGGAACAACAAAACTGGTAATTGATTTAGGTGCACCATAAGCTTCCATTTTTTCCATCATACGTGGTAAAACGGTTTCAGAGCTTGCAGTGGAGTAGGCCAGAATAAGTTCATCTTTTAAGATTTTGATAATTGTCCAGATACTGAAACCACAGAATCTAGCCACAAAACCAAGCACAATAAAGATAAAGAACAAAATTGCCCCATAAACTAAAACTGCTAGTTTAATTAACGGTAATAATGAACTAAAACCAAAGTTTGCAACAGTCGCTGCAATCAAGCCGAATACACCAAACGGTGCAAACATCATGATCATGTGCGTTACTTTGAACATTGTTTCAGAAACAGCTTTTAACACGTCAATTAACGGTTGCTTGGTTTCTTTAGACAATGAACCTAGACCAATACCGAAAATGACTGCAAAGAAAATAATCGGCAACATGTGCCCATCACCCATTGCAGCAAAAATATTCGGTGGGATAAGTGAAAGAACTGTATTCACTAAGCCATGAGCTTCATGGCTGACTTCCTGTGTCGTTTCTTTATATTGCGAAATATCAGAGGTTGTCAGTGTAGACATATCAATGCCTGCACCAGGTTGGAATACATTGGCAGCAACTAAGCCTACAATAATTGCAACTGTCGTAATAATCTCAAAATAAACAATGGTTTTAAAACCAAGTTTACCGACACTTTTACTGTCACCCGCATTGGCAATTCCTAAAATCAGCATGGAAAGCACAAGTGGAATTACAATCATTTTGATCAGATTGATGAAAATCTTACCCAATGGTTGTAAAAAGTTTGCAATGATGTCACCGCGAATTTCAGGTGCGTTGTGCAAAAAAGCACCAACAAGAATACCTAAGAAGAGCGCAATAACAATTTGCCAAGCGAGGCTAATTTTCATTTTCTTCATACTGAGCCCTTAAAATTCAGATTTTGGCGAAAAGGAAAACTCTATCAAAAAAACACAAAAGAAATCCCGCTAAAGCATGTGGGTGCCTTAGGGTGGGAGATTCTGAGTATTCAGAGTATTTCGAAAATGGCCTATTCTGACGCTATTTGCGTCAGCAGTACTAACTTTTTTATCAAAAATGCGTTCAAATGATTAAAAATAGTTCAGTTTGATTAAAATATTCGATTTTATTGTTAATTTTAATTCATTATATAAATTAAATTTCACACAATTATTCTTATTTTTTATGTGTTTTGGTCAGGCGTATATATGCCCATATCATCAAAATTCCTGTTAAGCACACGAGATAAATTAACTTAGGAATAACCACCTGAATCGGTACACCCATTTGATTTAACTGAATAAATAAGTTAATTCCTTGAGTAGACGGGAAGAGGTGAGCAAAATACTGCATCCAAGTCGGCATTGCTTGCAGGGGCCAAGCTGCACCTGAGAGTAAAAATAATGGAATTGAGGTGAAAACGATCAGATGTCCAGAACGTTCTGAAATATCTAGATAGCTGGCTAAAAGCATTGCCATTGTAATCACGCAACTAATAAAAATCGGAACAGAAAACAGCATGCCCCAGAAATTGCCACCTCTTGGGTAGTCATTGATCCAGTAAGTGAAACCAAATAGATAATAGCAGCCGAGGCAGCCAATCGTGAGTGCTGCTAGATAGATTCCAAGAAATTCAGCGGTTGTGGCTCGCCATCGTTGCTCACGATACCCAGCAATCAACATGCACAAGCCCAGAACAATAGTCTGATGGATAATCAGCGGTGCAATTGCAGGAAAGATATAACTGCCATATCCTGAAAGCGTGTTAAACAACGGAATTTGATGGATTGGAAGGGCGACTTGGAAATGTGAAATTTTGCCAAACCTTTCGGCTTGTTCTGCCACTGCATTTTCAATTGCCGTGGCTAAGCCTAAACCAATCTGTTTGGTTTTAAGAAAATAAGCACTGCTTAAATATAAACCAATACCACCAGCTTCACCTCGAACCACACTATTGGATAGGTTCTCAGGTAATAATAAAATACCATCGGCTTTTTGCTCTTGAACCATACGTTTTGCTTGTTCAAAATTTCCAGTAATTTCAGTAATTTTTACATTGGGACTTTTGGCAACTTCAGTAATGATGGTATTGCTCAGATAGCTTTGTTCTTCATCTACAATAATAATCGGTAAGCTTTCAGCCGTTTGCGCTTTATAGGCTGTGGGATAAAAAATGCTATAAAAAAATACTGAAAGCACCATGGTGGTCAAAATAGACGAGTTTTTCCCAATATTTTTAAAAGTGTCTACATAGTATCGAGCGAGTTCTTTAAAGAATTTAATCATGTTTTGCTCCCTTTAAATTTTTATTGAGGAGTAAACTTGATAATGCAAAATAGAAAATACAATATGCGGCAAGGATAGCTAAAGGAACCATCGAAATAAAACTAGGACTGCCAACAACCCATTGTTCAGTTTGTAATTTCGCATAAGGTGTATAAGGAATAATGTTGGCCCAAAATTTGGTAAAAATTGGTGCATTATTTAAGGGAAGCGTTACGCCTGCAAAACTCAGCGAGGAGCCACCATAAACTGCAATAAATCCAAAAGTTTTAGATAAATTTCTAGTTGCGAGAACGACTGTACTACTGATCAGTGCATAGGCTGAATAAAGTAAGAATTGTCCAAGTAAAATTATCCATAGACTGCCAGCAATGAACCAACCTCGGATCACCACTAGCCAAAACAACCATACCCAAGTCCAAAAACAGAAAATTAACACATAGACCATATTTTTTGCTAAAAGTGCATTCAATACAGATTTGTCTTGGATCCATTGATTTAAAGTGCCGTATTTCAATTCTTGACCCACAGCAAAGGCTACACAACAACACAGCAATAAGTGCAAAATTGCTGGAATCATAAAGGGTTCTAAATAGAACTCATAACTGAGATTCGGATTGAATAGGGGGGAAATTTTTATATTTGCTGTGGAAAGTTCAGCATAAGGAATTTTATTTTCAAAATATGAATTCTTTGCAAAATCAGCAATCGCTTCAACCGTAGAGAGAAGCATCGCTGAAGAGATCCCATTGCCAATACTAAAATAGGACTGATTAAAAGCAATACTGATCTGTGCATCTTGTGCTTGAACCATACGTTGTTCAGCACCTGCTGGAATATGCACATATCCCCAAATCTTGGTCTGATTGAGCAGATGTTCAACTTCATTGGGATTGTCTGATACAGTGTAGATTGAAAGCGTGTGATTATGACTGAGATACTTTTCTATATTGCGACTGAGTTCACTCTGATCTTGATCAATAATTGCAATCGGTAAATGTTCAGCTTTTCCTGCATAAAACATACTACTGAATAAAATAATCACAAAGAGCGGGGCAAGTGTGACTAAGCATAAATCCCATTTATGCTTGAGCAAATATTGAAGCTCTCTTAACATGCCTGCCCACATGTTTATTGGCTCTCTTTTAATTTAAAGATCACGCTCATGCCTACTTTTAATTCAGGCACGGCTTCAGTGGGAGTAAGCTTGACTTTAAAACTACGAATATCATATCCACCTGTCTGACGTGTGGTTTTAATAGTTGCAAACTCACCTTCAGCATCTATATTTTTGATGTTAAATGACACTGTTTTATTGAGTGCGGGTATAAAACCATCTAAACTTTTTGCTTGATAAACTTGGGTGTATTGATCTTCACGGACATTTAAACTGACCCAATTTTCTTCATCTTGAATAATACTCACAACAGGGACACCAATAGCCACCAGTTCTGAGGGTTTACCATAAGTTTTAGATACTGTGCCGTTTACAGGAGAATATAGTTTGGTTTCTGCCTCTAAAGCATTGGCTTCCGAAACAGCGGCTTTTGCAATCTCGACTTGTGCATCAGCCCCAGATTTTTGTTCAGCGGTACTGCCACGCTTTGCACGTGCATATTGCTGATATGCGGCTTCACTCATTTGAGTGGCTGATTGTGCAGCGGCATGCATTTCATCACGGCGTTGACGTGAAATTACCCCTTGTGCAAAGAGGTTAGCACCGCGTTGATAGGTCATTTTTGCAAGATTTTCTTGCGCTTTTACACTTTGCCAATTGGCATATAAGGTATCAATGTTTTCTTGTTGAGAACCTCTGTCTGCCGTCGATTGTAAGGCTAAGGCGGATTGTAAACTTGCCAGCGCTTGTTGTTTTTTGGCAGCAATTTCTGGGCTGCTTAGAGTAACTAACAGTTGTCCTTTTTCAATTTTTTGACCATCGCTGACAAAAATGCCTTCTATTCGACTTGGAACTTTAGTGCTGACATGTAATGTTTCAGCCTCAACACGTCCTTGAACATCTACTGTTTTAGGTTGATAACTTTTCCATAGACCAAACGCAATCAATCCCAATAATAGAATTAAAATTATTGCGCCAATGACCAAAATTGTTTTCTTTTTAGAAGGTTTTTGATCAGCGTTGATGTTTGTCGCTGCTCTTTGTTCCTGTGCTGAATCTCTGATTGGTGTCTCTTTTTCAGATTCAATTTGATTGGCTGTAGGTTGTTGCGCTACAGCTGCATCAGATAAAGCAGTCGGATCTGTATTATTGTGTGTATTCATTTCTGGATGAACTAAATTTTCATTTGATGAAATATCTGAGTTTGCATCAGCTTGCGAAGTTGAAGATGAATCATTTTGTCCATTGTGATGGTCATGTTGTTTTGTCATTTTATGCTCCATCTTAACGAATATAATCTGTATTAGTTTGATTGACGTAGTCTTTAAATTGTTCAATAGAACCATGGCTTTGTAGCAAAGTTGCTAGAGAGAGTACGTATTTATAGGCATTGAGTGCTTTTTCTGTTTTGAGTAGGCTGAGTTGATTCTGTGCATCGATGACTTGGGTGGCGGTGCCCATATCTTCTTTAAATGATAATTGTTGGATTCTTAAATTCTCTAACACTGCTTGTTCATTTTGTTGCAGTAATTGATTGGACTGCTGTGCTGTGGCGAGTTCACTATAGGATTTGTAGATAATATTCTCAATCTCTTGTTGGGTGCGCGCTGTCATAAGCTCTGTTGCATATCTTTGTAATTCAGCGGCTTGGACATTTTTGTTTTTATCAATCCCTGAAAATAGGTTGTAGCGAGCAGCAACACCCACAATCCAGTTTTGGTTTTGATCTAAACTATATTCCCCAAACGCAAAAAGGGTTGGTTTTTTTGCGGCGCTCTGTATTTTGACATTCTGATTGGCAAGCTGCGTATCCATTTGCATTTTTCGAACTAGGCTTGAAGTTTCAGGATAAGAAGTAAGGAGTTGGTTGAGTGATTGGCTTTGCTGACGATTGACAAATAAGGGTGTCGTCAGTTGATCAATTTTGGATTTATGCAATAAATTTTGAAGTTGGAACTGACTGGCTTGTAAATTTGCTGAAGCATTTTGTTCTGAACGCTGGGCATTATTGCGCGCAACTTCAAATTGCATGCGCTGTCCTTTGCTAATAAATCCCTGTTTTTCAAGTTTTAGTGAATTGTCATAGTGTTGTTGCATTGCACTTAGATTGAATTGATTGGCATTGAACAGCTGTTGTTGTAATTGCACATTAAAATACGCCTGAATCACTTCAAAACGTTGTGTATCTTGCTGTTGTTTAGTATCGAGTTGACTACGTTCAACTTTTAAATTGGCAATTTGTTTTGTTGTCGAGGTAATCCCGCCAGTATAAATTGGCATCATCACAGAAACTGTAGGGCGAACTACTTCATCTTCAAGGACAACATTGGCTGTATCTGGAATTAAGCCAATACCACTATGAATTCCTTGGTTTAGTCCTTGTTTTAAAGGATCTGTGATATTTGATGGAATGTTCTGTTCAGATTGCCATTGATCAACCCGATCATTCACCCCTTGTGAAAGCGTCTGTTCCAGATTATTTTTGACCCCATTTAGCGGAATATCTGTTTCAGTATGAAACTTATAGGCACGTACATTTAAATCGATGCGAGGTAGACCAATATTTTTGACAGCCTCTGCTTGAAGTTTAGATGCTTGATTGAGTGCTTGATTGGCTTGGGTGGTATAAGAATTTTCAAGTAAATATTGTTCTGCTTGCACATAGCTTAGATTTTCAGCAAAGGTGACAGATACAAAGGCCGTATTGAAGGCTGCAAAACTGCTTACTTGTATCAATTTTGATAATGCTTTAAGTGAATAGCAAGTTTTAAATTTCATCTGAAAAATCATCAGCATTTGTTTAAATTTGAGACTATTCTAACCTTGAATGACTAGAATAAATAATCTAAATGTATACTTTAATATGTGTGGTTTTTGTAGTTTCGATAATCAGTATAAATCCGATTAAATTATAATCAAAATCATGATAATTCAATCAATAAATTGAATCTCAAAATAGATCTATGGAGAATAAAAATGGCAAGAATTACCGTTGAGTCCGTGGTCACAGCACCAATCGAATTGGTTTGGGACATTTATAATAATCCAGAGGATATACAGCAATGGAATACCGCTTCAGCGGATTGGCACACGGTCAATTCTAAAAATGATTTACGTGTAGGTGGACAATTCTCAAATCGTATGGAAGCCAAAGATGGCAGTATGGGCTTTGATTTTTCGGGTACATATACTGAAATTATTCCCCATAAAAAAATTGCCTATTCTTTTGGCGAGCGAAATGCTGAAGTTCACTTTGAACAAAAAAATGATGCTGTTGTGGTGAGGATTAGTTTTGATCCTGAAACGATATATCCGATTGAGCAACAGCAAGCAGGTTGGCAAGCAATTTTAGATAATTTTGCACGCTATGTAGAAAATAAAGTTTAGTTCTGCACAAACGTACAATACAAAACATTTCCACAGACTTACTTTGATCTTCTGAAATTCGTTTAGATCAAAGTTGAGTGTTGTTGTGGAAATCTTTCTTTATACCTTGAGTGTGATGTATAGCCCCGGTCCTGTAAATTTCATTGGATTGAATTCAGGACTGCTTGGGCAGCTTAAACAATCCATCGGTTTTTTCATTGGGGTGGGTTGTGCAATGTTATTTCTATTTCTGACTTTGGGCTATGTTGGTGAGGCTGTTATTCCTCACCACTGGCTACACTATATTTCTTTGGTCGGGGCGGTGTATACCTTTTATATGGCTGTTAAAATGTTGACAGCCTATTTAGAAAGTACTGAAAAAGCCGAACATCAACTGACCTTCTTAAATGGTTTCTTAATTCAATTGTTTAATCCTAAAGGGATTCTGGTGATTTTACCCGTCACGACAATTATGTATCCTGCGGCTAAAATTACAGGCGTAATGATTTTTATTATATCTTTGATTATTTCAATGGGTGCTGCTGGAGCGCCATTTGTATATGCTTTGGCGGGCAAGTTTTTAGGAGATAAAATTTCTGATCCTAAATGGTTTAATTATTTAAATAAAATTATGGCAATCATGCTGATTGTTACAGGACTTGGAATGCTACGCGATTTTATTGTAGGAATGCATTTGCTGTGATTAATCACTAGCTTGAACTGAATCTGTGTGTATTTACGCCTAAGGCAAATGATTAATCTTTTTCCAATGCGCAGGGCTGAGCCCAAACGCTTGTTTAAAATGTCGGGTCATATGGCTTTGATCATAAAACCCTGCATCTGTTGCAGCCGCAACCAAAGAAGCCCCTTTGATTAAATTGATTTTAACTTTTTCCAGCCTACGCATGGTTAAATAACGATGTGGGCTGGTTCCAAACAATAAGCGGAAGTCGCGCGATAAACTCCAACGGTCGCGTCCAATATTTTTTTCTAAATCATCTAAGCTGATATTTCGTTCAGATACAGCATGAATAAATTCTCGAGCTTGTTCTGCTGCACGATAATCAAAACTCAGTCGTTGTGATAATGGTTGAACAGAAATTTCATTTAAAGCCATGGCCAGATCATACAGCGCATCTTCTTCTTCCAAGACTTCCATATGATTTTCAATGCTTTGTAGAAAAGTATTGGTGGCTTTAAATAATCGAGGATCTGTGCTGATCCCGTGTTCGATAAAGGGGAGAGGTTTACCCTTTAAAATAGATTGAATTTTTGCAGGTTCTATATACACCATACGATAGCGGAAACCATCTTGAGTACCTGATTCACCATCATGTTTTTCATCAGGATGCAGCACCATGGTCATACCTTGCTGGCTATGTTGCATGACACCTTGATAATGAAAACTTTGAACGCCTGAAAATGTGCGACCAATGGCATAGGTATCATGCCGATGTGGTTCATAGGCATGATCATTAAAAAATGCTTCGATACGTTCAAATCGATCTGTTTCCGATGCTGTGCGAATCCAATCCTGATGATTTGATGCTGGCATTTAACCATCTACCAATGAATAAAGTTTAAGCTGGATAAATTATAACTGAGTTCAGCTGATAAATTGAGTTTTATCCGTATATGAATATGAGCAACGGATGCTCTAGCCTTGTGCAGTCAGCTAGAAAAGCATGTTCGCAATAAGTCATTGTTTCAGGCTGATGATTAAAATATCCGTGAGCAGTCTAGCTATAATATTTTGCTTCTCTCAATATCGATAGTTAATTGAATTATCAACTCTAAATCTCTAAACATATTGAAATATTGACTGACAAAGCTACTGCATGAAAGGTCGATTTGTGGTTAAATGCGCCTATTTCATTCGTTTCACTTTTAAAAAGGGAAAAATCATGCGCGCGTACAATTTCTGTGCTGGTCCTGCTGCATTACCTACTGCCGTTTTAGAAAAAGCTCAGGCTGAGTTATTGGATTGGCATGGTAAAGGCTTATCCATCATGGAAATGAGCCATCGTAGCAAAGACTATGTGGCTGTCGCTGAAAAAGCAGAAGCAGATTTACGTAAATTGATGAACATTCCAGAGAACTATAAAGTATTGTTCTTACAAGGTGGTGCATCACTTCAGTTTTCTGCAATTCCACTCAATTTATTGGGTAAAAATTCTAAAGCTGATTATATCCATACTGGGATTTGGTCAGAAAAAGCCACTAAAGAAGCGCAACGTTATGGCGATATCAATATCGTTGAAGCGGCAACAAGCATAAATGGAAAGCTTGCAATTTCTGAGCAAAGTACATGGAACTTGTCTGACGATGCGGCTTATGTCCATTATGCTGAAAATGAAACAATTGGCGGTATTCAATTTGCCAATATTCCAGAAACAGATAAACCATTAGTTTCTGATTTTTCATCAAGTATTTTATCTGCACCATTGGACGTATCTAAGTTTGGTTTGATCTATGCTGGAGCACAAAAGAATATTGGCCCAGCAGGTTTAACCCTTGTAATCGTGCGTGATGATTTATTGGATCAAGCAAAACCTGAAATTCCAAGCTTGTTAAAATATGGTTCACAAGCGAAGAATGACTCTATGGTGAATACGCCAGCAACTTATGCTTGGTATTTGTCTGGTTTGGTTTTTGAATGGTTACTTGAGCAGGGTGGTGTAGACGCAATGTATAAAACCAACCTTGAAAAATCTAAATTGCTATATGGTTATATTGATTCTAGTGATTTTTATAATAACCCGATCGCACTTCCAAACCGTTCAATCATGAATGTACCGTTTACTTTGGCAGATGAAGCATTGGATAAATTATTCTTGAAAGAAGCTGAAGAAAATCATTTGCTCAATCTTGCGGGTCATCGTTCAGTGGGTGGTATGCGAGCAAGTATTTATAACGCTGTACCTTTGGAAGGCGTACAAGCACTTGTCAACTTTATGGATGACTTTGCTCAACGTAACGGCTAATCTCACTTCAAAACATTTAAATGATTTGTTGTGGTCGATCAGGACCTAATTTTCTCCTTTGATTGAATAAACAGGTAAAGTCCTAGACATAAAAAAATCCCTCCAGAGTGAGGGATTTTTTTATGTGAGATAAATGTCGTAAAACATTAAGTCGTTGGGAATATGCCTAATATATGGATCATCATTGCAGCTAAAAACATACCCAGAACAAAAAAGCAGCAGGCTCCTTTATCCAAGCGTAAGTGAAAACCACTAACTTGATTGATTAGACTAGTCGATTGTTCAGGTATAATTTTCATTACTGAGCCTAGATTTTTAAATTATTGTTTAAATCCTATTGGTTCGTCGTATTTTTAACATAATTGACTGGTTAAATAAAGTGCTAAATTACATTATTAATATGTTGTGGCTTTTATTATCTCCCGATCAATAAAAATATTATGAATTTATAATCATGATTTTGTGGATACATTGTGGATAACTTGACTATTTTTTAGTCTTTATATGGAAAATAATATGATTTAAGTATAAAAATGAAGTCTATTTTTTAACAAGATCATGATATTTATTGGTTTAATTTTTATACTTAAGCTGCTGTTTTTAAATTTATTTTTGAATTCATTTTCTTGGAATTTTTCAAATAGGGGAATGTATTTATTATTTAAATAAACAGGCGATATTCTTCAACTTAAATAGTTTTAAAAAGGCCTGATTATTTAATTTTGAATTTAAATTGTGGATAACTGGTAAATTTGAATTCAAAAAGATAAAAAATGCGAGGTTCTATTTAGATATAATAGAAATGTTACAAAACATGTAATAAAAAAGCATGATGGGTTTTCCATCATGCTGATCATGTGTTTTTTGAATCAAGCAGCAGAATAAATGTTTGCTTGAATCCAGATATTACCGCGAATATATTGTCCAATTTCAAAATTTTTGAAAGCAGGATCCTTGGTTGCGATACGGACTAAGATTGCGGGTTGGTTCTCTTCAAGAATTAAAGTCACATCATAAAGCGTGTAGTCTTGTTGCATAAACTGCATTAGAGTTTTACCGACCACTTTACCTTGAAACCAAGCCTCATCCTCTTGCCCTAGGGTTTCTCCATAGAGGTATGCCACCATTTTAGAAAAATCAACAGTAACAGGCGCTTTATCATCTTCTGACTTCGCTTCCCATGCATCAATTTGCTCTTGAAGGTTTTCAGGTGCAATACCATTATTTTGTGAAAGAATATCGTTTAACGCACGATGGTGTTTGATTGAAGCAGGATCATCAACAATGATTTGTTCATGGTCAGAAACTTTTTCAAGTTCATAGGCCCATGCATTCAGTTGAACTTTATATTGTTGATCTTGCAAATATTGATGGCCGTTTACACTGTACAAACTGTCAAATGCATAAACTACACTATTTGTTCCTACTTTTAAGCTAAGTACTGCTTGAGTATTGGTTTTACAGGTAATAATACGGTCAATAGAAGCATTTAATTGATAGGGACTTTCAAAACTTGGGAAAGCCGTTTTTACAGCTTTAGGTTTGTTATTCTCAACATCAATCACTTGACAGAGCTGTACAGAAGAACCGCTTGGACCTTGGATTAACCAAGTTGATACATCCATATCGCATTCTTTTGAACAAAGCCCCATGGGCATCACTGGTGCATCCAAAGCCAAACCTAACCATTTGGGCACTTCGGACGTTGGATTTTCAGTCAATAGACTCCAATGTTCGACATGGCTACCAAAATTCTGATCTTCTATGATAATTGTTTCAGGTCTGTTTTGATTGTTCATTTTCACGATTTTAAATGCCTCTCTTATGCTATTAAATCGAGGATGATTGCTAGATTTCAAGTCCTGAAATGTAAAATCATAAGAAAAACCAGAATATTAAACTCAATTGCCATAAACCACGCCCTAAATTGTACTTTTAATCACCAAAAGCGAGATGCAAAGTTTGATTGAATCTGAAAGTCGTTAAAGATTTTCGCGATAAATAAAAGAATATGCATAGGACAGCGAAGCGGCATTTTGTTAAAATGTTGACAAATCTTTATCAGAGATGTTGTGTGCTGCCATTTAAACTTTGGGTCGATGCAGATGCTTTACCTAAAATTCTTCGTGAAGTGATCTTACGTGCATCAGACCGTTATCAATTGGAAGTTACTTTTGTTGCAAACCAGCCTGTAGGTATTACGCCATCTGTACGGATCAACTCAATTCAAGCAATGTCGGGTGCAGATCAAGCTGACCAAGAAATTGTTGATCGTATGGGGGAGCATGATATTGTGATTACTCAGGATATCCCTTTAGCGGCACAGGTTATTGAAAAGGGTGGTGTGGCAATTCATCCACGTGGAGAAGTGTATACTTCAGCCAACGTCAAAGCTCGCTTACATTTACGTGATTTTATGGATACTTTGCGCGGTGCAGGTGTACAAACAGGTGGACCACCACCGATTTCTGAGCGTGATAAACGTGAGTTTTCGAGTAGCTTAGACCAAACCATTCTCAAGCAGAAACGTAAGACTTCGATATAAGTTTAACTCATGCTTTGAATAATCATCTGCGACTGATTTTTTCGACCTTTTGAATGACTCGACCTTGCTTTTCAATAGATCTTCACATTGCTTGATTAAGATTTAAGTGAATTTGCAAAGATTAATGTAGAAATTCTTTTTTAACCCCAGCACATTTTAATTCACATCCAGCAGTCATTTAGGAATCTATATGCCCTCCAAATCCAACCTGATGACGACCTATATTTTATTGGTCTTCATTTGGGCAAGTACGCCTTTGGCAATTGTATGGAGTGTGGCAGATTTACATATGATGTGGGCTTTGGTTTTGCGGTTTTTTATCGCTTTGCCGATTGCTTTAATTCTATTGCTGATTTTAAAGGTTAAATTACCGCGCAATAAAATTGCTTTACATAGTTATTTAGCAGGCTCATTTAGTCTGATTGGTTCGCAAATTTTTACCTATGCTGCAACCAGTTATTTAAGTTCAGGTATTATTGCTTTGATGTTTGGATTAGCTCCAATTATGGCAGGGCTTATTGGTCGTTTTGTTTTTGGTCAAAGATTACTGGGGATTCAATGGCTTGGGATGCTAGTTGCTGTTGTTGGCCTCGCCATTATTTGTACCAGTAGCGGGGCAAGTCAACATGTGCATCCTGTTGGAATCTTGTTGATGTTGATGAGTGTATTTACCTATGCTTTTTCCATCTTTTGGGTAAAAAAAGTAAATGCAGATGTCGTTCCAATGGCGCAAGCAACAGGTTCAATCTTGGTTTCTACCTTGGCTGCAATGTGTATTATTCCTTTTATTTGGCAGTATGCACCTACGCATATTCCCGAAACAAAATCATTATTAGCATTGATTTATACCGTATTGATGGCTTCATTACTGGCGATGTTTTGTTATTTTAAATTGGTGCAAAATATTAAAGCCACGACTTTGTCATTGACGACTGTGATGACCCCGATGATTGCCATGTTTTTAGGCGCGATGCTCAATAATGAAAAACCAACAATGAGTGTGTTTATTGGTGCGGCGGTTTTGATCTTTGGACTAATTTTATACTTCTATAAAGATTTTAAAGCACGTCAATTGCTGGCTAAAAAGATTGAAAATTAGCATCGAATTTTGCTTTTTTCCTTTAGATTTTATGCTGAGTGATTAACCTTAAACTAAGTTTGGATTGATGCTTTTTAAATAAGATATGTTTTTAATTTTTATACAAAGTTAATCATGATACTTACAGAATGATAAAGGCCAATATGAGTCATTTTAAATAAAGCACTTTTTATAAAATAGTATATTCACTTCACCATTTTAGATAAAAGCAATCATGATAATAATTGAAGATATTGAGATAAAAGAATAAAGATAAATGGCATAGGATAAAAATAATAACCAAAATGAGTTGAAGAGAAATGACGAAGCAGATCCGCTTTAACGCCTTTGAAATGAATTGTATTGCCCACCAATCTCCTGGTTTATGGCGTCATCCTTCAGATCGTTCGACAGAATATAAAGATATTGAGTATTGGACTGACCTTGCTAAAATTTTGGAAAAGGGCGTGTTTGATGGCATTTTTATTGCGGATGTACTCGGGATATATGATGTTTACCACCACAGTGCAGAACATGCATTAACAGGTGCAGTACAAGTCCCGGTCAATGATCCTTTGCAAATTGTTCCAGCGATGGCTGCGGTAACACGGCATTTAGGTTTCGGTGTAACTACATCTATCTCTTTTGAACATCCTTATCCTTTTGCACGAAGAATCAGTACATTAGATCATCTTACCAAAGGTCGGGTGGGATGGAATATCGTCACCTCCTATTTGGAAAGTGGTTCTAAAAACTTGGGTCTAAATACGCAATTAAATCATGATGATCGCTATGATATTGCCGATGAGTATTTAGAAGTGCTGTATAAGCTGTGGGAAGGGTCTTGGGAAAATGATGCTGTTTTAAGAGATAAGCAGGCTGGGATCTTTGCAGATCATACAAAAGTTCATCCTATTTCACATGAGGGGAAGTACTTTAAAGTTCCTGGTATTCATATTTGTGAGCCTTCACCACAACGCACACCTGTGCTATATCAAGCTGGTGCTTCAGCTCGAGGGCAAAAATTTGCAAGCCAAAATGCCGAATGTATTTTTATTGCGCCACCGTCAAAAATAGCGGCCAAGAAAATTGTTCAAAGTATTCGTGAAAAATTAAAGCAGGAAGGGCGAGATCCTTATGCTGTTAAAATTTATAGCTTATTGTCAATTGTAACCGATGAAACGGATCAAAAGGCACAGGCGAAATTTAAAGAATATCAATCTTATGGAAGCTATGATGGTGCATTGACCTTGGTATCTGGTTGGTCTGGTGTGGATTTTTCACAGTATCAACCGCATGATAAAGTTGAGTATATTGAAACTAATGCGATTCAATCGATGTTAGATGCTTATGTCAATGCAGATCCTAAGCGTATTTGGACAATTGAAGAAATTGCCCATTGGAATAGTGTGGGGGGAAATGGTCCTGTATTTGTCGGTTCAGCACAAACGGTTGCAGATGAGTTACAACAATGGGTAGAAGATACCGATGTTGATGGTTTTAATTTAGCTTATATTCTTGCTCATCAAACTTTTATTGATATTGTAGATTTTATTGTACCTGAGTTACAACGTCGTGGTGTTTATCAAACAGAATATCTTCAGGGGACTCTACGAGAAAAACTATTTCAACAAGGTGCTTATTTGCCAGAGAATCATCGAGGCGCACAATATCGCAAAGAGAATACGGATAGATTGGCACAAGCAAGTTAGTTTAAATTCAATTTTAAATATGCATTTTAAATAATTATTTATTGTATATTGATTGAGCTCATTAGTTAGAGTCCAGCCCACATAATGTGGGCTTTTTTATGATTTTAATAGTTATGAATTTTAATGATAAATTTATGATTTTGTTTTGAATAATAAATGCATTTATTCGTATAAATAGCATAAAAAAATAATGCTAGTTTAAATCCATGCTTATTTAAAAGAGTAACAACAATGACGGATTTAAACCAAAAAAACTTTTCTTCTCAGACAGCGGTTCCTTTGCAATTTTTTGAATTGAATCATGATGCACATGTTGTTCAATCGGATGCGGAAGCCATTCAAGTAGCGAAAAATTTGGCCAAAGAATTTGCCAAAGAAGCATCACAACGTGATTATGAACGTCGTTTGCCGCTTGAGGAGATACAGCTCTATTCACAAAGTGGTTTATGGGGAATTAATATTCCTCAGGCATTTGGTGGGGCTGAAGTGAAATATCGTACTTTAGCGGAAGTAGTGAAGACCATTTCTAGTGTAGATCCTTCACTTGGACAAATTGCTCAAAATCATTGGGCTTTTATTGAGCATCTCCGTTTAGATGCCAGTCCTGAGCAGCAACAATTTTTCTTTGCTGAAATTTTAAAAGGTCGACGTCTGGGCAATGCGTTTTCAGAAAAAGGTAGCAAGACCGTTGCTGACTTAGAAACCAAAATACATAAAACAGTCCAAGGCTATGAAATTAATGGTCAAAAATTCTTTGCTACAGGGGCTTTATTGGCACATTGGGTACCTGTTGTAGCAGTTAATGAAGACGGGTTGCCTGTGGTTGCCTTAACGCCACGGACCAGTACAGGTCTGGAAATTGTTAATGATTGGTCTGGATTTGGACAAAGAACCACAGCGAGTGGAACTGTGTTATTAAAACAAGTTCAAGTCGATGAAAAATATATTGTGCCGATTCACAAAGCCTTTGAAAGACCTACAGCAGCAGGTGCTATTTCTCAATTTATTCAAGCCGCAGTAGATGCTGGTATAGCTCGTGGTGCAATTGATGAAACGATTCAATATGTACGCTTACATTCACGCCCTTGGATTGACTCAGGTTTAGAGAAAGCCAGCGATGATCCGTATACCATTGCAAGTATTGGGGAGTTAAAAATCAAATTACGTGCAGCCGAAGCTGTTTTAGACTTGGCTGGTGATGCAATTGATCAAGCAATTGCCAATCCATCTGAAGAGAATGCTAATCAGGCGGCATTACTGGTCGCAGAAGCCAAGGTATTAACAACTGAAATTGCCATCCTAGCTTCAAATAGATTATTTGAATTATCAGGTACTCGTTCAACATTGTCTGAATTAAATTTAGATCGCCATTGGCGTAATGCACGTACTCATACTTTGCATGATCCTGTACGTTGGAAATTTAATTTAGTCGGTAATTATTATCTCAATAACATTCACTTACCACGCCATGCGTGGAGTTAAGAATAAAAATAACCAACAGATGGAGAGAAAAAATGGGTAACTTAGATATTCAAAACCGTTTTATTGAGGATTTATCAATCTCAGCAGACTATGAGAAGGTTGCGTCAAAGTATCGTGCAATTTTTGAAAAGATTTCACAAGGTGTCGTTGAGCGCGAGCAACAGCGTATATTGCCGTATGAGCAAATAGACTGGTTAAAACATGCAGGTTTTGGTGCATTACGTGTGCCAGTCAAGTTTGGTGGAGATGGGGTGTCTTTACCTCAGTTATTTCAATTGCTCACTGAACTTGCACAGGCCGATTCAAATATTGTGCAAGCATTGCGGGGGCATTTCGCTTTTGTTGAAGATCGATTAAATGCACATAAGTTTAAGAATCAAGAATTATGGTTTAAACGCTTTGTTCAAGGTGATTTGGTGGGGAATGCATGGACTGAAATCGGTCATGTAAAAATTGGTGATGTGATTACCCGTGTAACTCAAAATAATAATCAATTGCTGGTCAATGGGAAGAAGTACTATTCAACAGGTACAATCTTTGCGGATTGGGTTGATTTATTTGCCTATGATGAACGTACTAATCAGCATGTTATTGCTGCGATTTCTCGACATGCTTCTGGGGTTGAAGTACAGGATGATTGGGATGGTTTCGGTCAAAAAACTACGGGGAGTGGCACTTTAACGTTAAGCAATGTTGCAATCGAAGCAGACCATATTTTGCCTTTTGAGCAACGTTTTAAATATCAAACTGCATTCTACCAAGTGATTCATTTGGCGACCTTATCGGGGATTGCACAGTCAGCAGTTGCAACATTTATTCATGAAGTACAAAAGCGTGATCGTATTTTTAGTCATGGCAATGCTGATTTAGTACGTAATGATCCACAGATTTTACAAGTGATTGGTAAAGCTTCCGCACAAGCCTATGCAAGTGAAAGTATTACCACTCAAACAGCAGAAGCTTTGCAGCGTGCATATATCAGTCACTTTAGTGAATCCGAAGTAAAAAATATTCAAGCAAATAATGATGCTGAATTAGAGGCAGCACAAGGGCAGGTGGTTATTTCTGATTTAGTCTTGGAGTTAACCAGTAAGTTATTTAATGCGCTTGGCGCATCTGCAAGTACCACCACAAAACAACTTGATCGCTTCTGGCGCAATGCGCGAGTCGTATCTTCACATAATCCAGTCGTATATAAGGAAAAAGTGATTGGTGATTGGGAAGTCAATCGTGAACCATTGCCTTTTGTTTGGCAAATTGGAACAAGTCCAAAAGTTGGCGCTGCCTAGAATTTAAATTTTAACCACCTTTAGTCCAAGGCTTGCTTATGCAAGCTTTTGATTTTTATAAAGACCATAAAAAACAATAATTATTGTACTCATGAGTATACAAAATGGCAGATTTGGTACTATGAGGAGAAAACAAAGTTAAGTAGATTAGTACAGCAAAAAACAAATACAACGAGGAAATCATGTCGCTTAAAGGAAAAACACTTTTTATTACTGGTGCAAGCCGAGGAATAGGGCGAGAGATTGCACTAAAAGCTGCACAAGATGGTGCGAACATTGTGATTGCTGCAAAATCTACACAAGAGCATCCTAAATTAGGAGGCTCGATTTTTACTGTTGCTCAAGAAGTTGAGGCGGCAGGTGGTCAAGCTTTAGCACTTCAACTGGATGTACGTGATCAAGATACGGTTGCGCTTGCCATGAAACAAGCAGCAGCGCATTTCGGTGGAATTGATATTTTAATTAACAATGCTGGTGCGATTAAACTGTCTGGGGTAGAGACGCTTGACCCAAACCGTTTTGATTTAATGTATCAGATTAATACACGTGCTGTGATGGTATGTAGTCAAGCTGCGTTACCGTACTTAAAAAACAGTGACAATCCACATATTTTAAATCTTTCACCGCCGTTAAACTTGGATGAAAAATGGTTTGCCAGCTATGCACCTTATACCATTACTAAATATGGCATGAGTATGCTGACTTTAGGAATGAATCAAGAGTTTGCCAGTTATGGAGTGAGTGTAAATTCACTTTGGCCGAGAACGATTATTGCCACAGCTGCAATTGAGTTTTCTTTAGGCGGTAAGCAATTATTTAGCAGAGCTCGTAAACCGAACATTATGGCAGACGCCGCTTATCGTATTTTAAACAGTGAGAAACGTGCTTTAACAGGACGTTTGTTGATTGATGAAGAAATCCTACGAGAGTCGGGTATTACAAATTTTTCTGAATATCGCTATGCTGATTCTGAGGATGAGTTGATGGTTGATTTGTTTGTTAAAGAATAATTGCTGAACGGATCGCGCCAATAATTCGTACCGATTTTAAAATCCTAGTTTGATTGTTTAAAATCGGTACATTAAAACATTGGAAATTTTTATAAAAAAGCAGAAGATATAATATTGAATCTAAAAAATGAGTGAGAAGTAATTTCGTGTATGAGTTAGATTGTAAGTTGCTCAGTATTTTTTACTATATCTACAAGTTTAAAAGTGTTTCTGTTGCCGCAGATCATTTAGCGATGAGCCAACCTACAGTAAGCAATATTCTGAACAAAATTCGTGTTCATTATAACGATCCGTTATTTTTACGGATTGGTAATGAAATGGTGCCTACAGAATTATCTAAACAACTTTATCCTTTGATCAGTGAAGCACTGAGTAAAGTTGAAATTATTAATAATTTTAGTGTGGATTTTGATGAAACAGCATCTCAGCAACAATTTACAGTTGCGATGACGGATGTTTCTCACTTAGTTTTATTGCCTAAAATTTCTCAATATCTCAAAGCACATGCACCACATGTCAAATTAAATGTTCGCGCTATCACTTCTGAAACCAGTTATCAGATGGCAAATGGTGAAATTGATTTGGCGATTGGTTTTTTACCGCAATTAGAAAATGGTTTCTATCAACAAAAATTATTCGAACAATTTTATGTGGTGATTGCATCTAAAGATCATCCACGATTAACTCAACAAAGCATGACCGTTGAGCAGTACTTGAGTGAATCACACATCGATATTGATGCGGGTGTGGGGCATTATCACATCGCCAATGAGCTGTTAAATTTGGATTTAAAACGTAATGTATTGATGCGTATTCCGAGTTATCTTGGTGTTGGCTTAGTGGTGCAAGATACTGACTCGATTGCAACCGTTCCTTATTATTTGAGCGAAGTCTTGTTGTCACGAGGAAACTTACAAATTTTTCCAGCACCAATTTCGTTTCCGACTTATTCGATTAAGCAGTATTGGCATATGTCATGTCACCATAAAACCAGCCATCAGTGGTTAAGACATATGTGTTATGAGATTTTTAGTCAGGTGAACTCAATGCCTTTACCCAGTCAGTTATTAAGCCATGGCGATCAGCCTGAAGTTTAGAGGATTTTTTAAACTAAATAGCTTAAGAACAGTTATCCTTTTAAGATTAATTCGCTTGATGCTCTGAATCGGTTAGCTTATCAGGTGTCATCAATGCTTGATTGACATAGAGTTTGATTAAGCGTTCACGAGAGCCAATAGACTTTTGATAGTGCGTAGAATTTAACAATAATGATGCGCCATAAGTCACTGTCCAGATATAAGACAAGTAATCACGGATTGACATACTACTGTTTAAGGCTTTGAGATGCGCTCCGAAAAGATCTTTAATTTCTAAAATACGTTGCTCACGTATGCTATAAAGTTCTTCGAATAAGTCTTTGAGTTTACGTTCATTATTGGTTAAACGCTCTTCAATCACATGCAGTAAAATTGTTCGATTCGAATTTAACATGTTATATAACATGTATTCAGATACATAGATTTTAATATCGTGATGATAGGCTTTAGAAATATCTAAAAGTCGTTTTTCATTCAAAATAATCAGTTCAAGATACAGTTGGTTTTTACTTTTAAAATGTTTATAGATCGTTCCTTTTGCGATATCAAGTTCAGCAGCAAGCTCACTTAACGTAATATCCTG
Source organism: Acinetobacter sp. 1125_18A (assembly GCF_052824985.1). NCBI lineage: Bacteria > Pseudomonadati > Pseudomonadota > Gammaproteobacteria > Moraxellales > Moraxellaceae > Acinetobacter > Acinetobacter sp. 1125_18A. The sequence goes on along the minus strand of NZ_VTDG01000020.1, from coordinate 8,014 downwards.
ATTATTATCAAGCAATAAGGTTTCTGCCATTGCTAAAATTTTCTCTTTGCGAAGAAGAAAATTCTGTTGGCGCACTGAACTCATTCTATTGATCCAAAACCGCTGATGAAGAACTGGACTCAGAGTATATCAGCTATTTTGCTGATTCAATAAAACTATAGTCCATCATATTCAATAAAATATTTATTTTTTCAATATATTTAATAATTTAGATTTTATATAAGCAAATTAGCGATGTTAAAAAAATTAATGAACAATTTATAAAACCTAAACTTAAGTATGGTCATAATATGAATATAAAGAAACTGTAAGAGATGTACCGTTTAAAAACAGCTTTAGTCAGCAACGACTTTACAAAAATAACCTGATCATTTGATCAGGTTATTCTTTTTAATAAAGGTCTTAGAAATTAATCCGCGCGGCGCCAAATGGTACCTTGACGTGTATCTTCCAGTACTACACCTTGAGCAAGCAAAGACTGACGGATTTCATCTGCACGGGCAAAGTCTTTATTTTTCTTGGCATCAACACGTTGTTGGATGAAATCTTCAATATCAGCTTCGGATAAGCCAAGTGCTTCTTGACCAATATCTGATTTTAAAAAGTCATCTACATTGTATTGAACCAAGCCAAGAATATTGGTCAAGTGGCGTAAAGTAGAATAATAAAGCGTAGATTGCGCTGCATTCTCTTCTTTAACCGCACGATTCAATTCTTTAATAATTTCGAATAAAACTGCAATTGCTTCAGATGTATTGAAGTCATCACGCATTGCTGAATTAAAGCGCTCGATGAGCGTTTCATCTAACAGGTCTGTGGTTTTATCGCCATAGACTTGTTGATACGCTTTAAATGCATGATAAAAACGAGAAAGCGTAGTTTTTGCTTCTTTTAGTGCAAAGTCTGAGAAGTTTACAGGGCTACGATAGTGTGATGACACAATAAAATAACGAATCACTTCAGGATGGAATTTCTCCATCACATCACGAATGGTAAAAAAGTTGCCTAAAGATTTAGACATTTTTTCGCCATCGACATTGATAAAGCCAACATGCATCCAGTAATTTACATATTGTTCATCTGTTGCTGCTTCTGATTGCGCAATTTCATTTTCATGATGTGGGAATAAAAGATCTGAACCGCCACCATGAATATCGAAATGATTGCCTAAGCAGCAAGTTGACATTGCTGAGCATTCAATATGCCAACCTGGACGGCCATTGCCCCAAGGTGAAGCCCATGATGGCTCATTTTCTTTTGCATGTTTCCATAGTACAAAGTCAAAAGGATGTTTCTTTTCAACTTCAACATCAACACGTTCAGAAGCGCCAGCTTGCATATCGTCAAGTTTACGTCCTGAAAGTCGGCCATAGTTCTTAAATTTTTCAACTTCAAAATAGACATCGCCATTTGCAGAAGGGTAAGCCGTGCCTTTATTGACAAGGTTACCAATCATATTCTGCATTTGATCGATGTAATCTGTTGCGCGTGGTGCCTCATCAGGTGCTAAGCATCCTAGGTTTTCGGCATCGTCATTCATTGCCTTAATAAAACGATCGGTCAAAGCTGTAATGCTTTCGCTATTTTCATTGGCACGCGCAATAATTTTGTCATCGATATCTGTGATGTTACGAACGTATTTAACATTCCAACCTTGGCTACGTAAAAAACGAATAATGTAGTCAAAAGCAACCATCACCCGAGCATGGCCTATATGACAGTAATCATAAACTGTCATACCGCACACATACATGTCGATATGTCCTTCTTTACGGGGAACAAATTCAACTTTTTTTCGTTGCTCAGAGTTGTAAAGAACAAATGGTTGCATAGGTTTTCTAAAGGCTTCAACAAAATGATGATTAATCTTAACCTAAGCTCCATATTTCATAAAGTTTTATACGTTATTTTTCTAAGAAAATGAAATTTATACATTTAGGAAAGCAGCCTATTGTATTGCTATGCTAAAATAGCAAAAATATTCCATTTGATATTCAAAACTCTTTATAGAGTTAAGGTTAGCCCATTTTGAATCCTGAAAATAAATCAAATCAAGTTGATTTTCAAAAAGTTGCACTTGAAACTTTACGCATTGAAGAACATGCCATAGAGATTTTAGCGACTCAAATTGATGAACGCTTTACGCGCGCATGTGAAATTATTTTACAATGCCAAGGTCGTTTAGTGATTACGGGTATGGGGAAATCTGGGCATATTGGGCGGAAAATGGCGGCAACTTTCGCATCAACAGGGACACCATCATTCTTTATGCATCCTGGTGAAGCAGGGCATGGCGATTTGGGTATGTTGGTCAAAGGTGACGTGTTGATTGCAATTTCAAACTCTGGAAAGAGTGATGAGATTATGATGTTGATGCCACTGATTAAGTATTTGGAAGTGCCTTTAATCACCATCAGCGGTGATGACAAAGGACCTATGCCACAAAATGCAGATGTTGCGTTGACACTTGGAAATATCAAAGAAGCATGTCCATTAGGTTTGGCACCAACCTCAAGTACTACTGCGACATTGGTATTGGGCGATGCACTGGCTGTAGCATTATTAGATGCACGTGGTTTTACTGCAGATGATTTTGCAATGTCACATCCTGCTGGCGCATTAGGCAAACGTTTGTTGTTACATGTAAAACATTTGATGCGTACAGGCACTGATTTACCAAAAGTATTTCCTGATACACCAATGAATAAAGTTTTGTACGAAATATCCAATAAGCGTTTAGGTTTAACCACTGTTGTCGATGAAAATGACACCTTATTGGGCATATTTACCGATGGTGATTTACGCCGTTTAATTGATAGACAGCAAGGTTTTGATGTGAACTTGCCTGTTTCCGCGGTCATGGTTCAAAACCCTTCAACCATTTCTAAAGAAGCACGTGCAGTTGAAGCTTTAGAAAAAATGAATGAAAAGAAAATTAGTCAATTTATTGTCGTTGATGATGCCAATAAAGTGATTGGTGTAATTAGTATGCATGACCTGATTCAAGCTGGAGTAAATTAATCAATGGCTTCTTATGTTTTACTGGAACAAGCGCGTAATATTGAAGCATTGGTTTTAGATGTAGATGGAATTTTGAGTGATGGTTTTGTGACGTTGACCAATACAGGGGATGAAATTAAATCCTTTGATATTCGTGACGGATTGGGCATGAAACTGGTGCAAAAATCTGGGATTAAAGTCATCATTATCACTGGTCGCAAAAGCAATATTGTTGAAAAACGTATGGCTGATCTGGGGGTGGATTTGGTCTTTCAAGGTCGTGAAGACAAAGGGACTGCACTTAAAGAAGCTTGTGCTCAATTCAATTTAGATCCTGAAGACTGTTTATATATGGGCGATGATTGGCCAGATCTTTCTGCCTTTGCAATTGCAGGAATGAAAGTCACTGTACCCAATGGGCATGTTGAAGTGCGTCGTCGAGCAGATTTAGTCACTCAGGCGATGGGTGGGCGTGGAGCTGTGCGTGAAGTCTGTGATATGTTGCTGATGGCAAAAGGCACTTACCAAGAATTACTTGAAAAATATACAGCTATACCGCATTAATAGCGTAAATTCAGATTGATCAAATGTTGAATGTAATTTATGGATACTAAGGTTTTATATGTGACTGCAGTTGTCATCGCGGCAATCAGTGGTGGCTATTACTATTACAGTGGAAAAGGCAAAAAGTTGGATGCGAATTCAGCAAAAAGCATGACGTATACTGCTGAGGGTATCCAGTTGGTTCAAACAGATGAAAAGGGTAATCTTTATGTTCGTGCTCAAGTGGATCGTTTAGAGCAGGATTTACAAAGAAAAACTTCAACATTGAGTAATCTCAATGCTTCGATGTTTCATCAAAATAAAGTAGATTCAACTTTTTTTGCAAAAGAAGCACGAGGATTTAATGACAATGAAAAAGTCGTTTTATCTGGACAAGTTAAAGCGACGAAGATTGGTGAACGAGGGACCATGGAATTTCAAACAGACGAGTTAACGGGTTACCCTAAAATACGTCAGTTTGAAACGACTCACCAAGTGACTGTTAATGCACCTGATGCAGAATTTATTAGTCAGGGTTTAAAAGCTGATTTAAACCAAGGACAATATGAATTTGCACATATTCGAGGAAAGTATGTACCTAACTAAGCCTTTTTTAATGAAACAATCTTTCCTAATAAAAGCGATCTGCACTGCCGGTTTAATGGGCTTGTCTGCAGCAGCATTTGCATTACCGTCAGATCGTAATCAGCCAATTTCATTGGTTGCAGATAAAGCAACCTATAATGAAGCTGCGGGTGTAACGACATATACCGGTAATGTCATCATTGAGCAAGGTACTATGAAGCTTCAAGCTGCTTCAATTGTGGCTCAATTGAATAAAAATAAGCAAATTAGTACCATTACTGCCACTGGGGGCCCAGCAAAGTTTCAACAACAAGTTGATACGGCTAAGGGTGTTGCTCGTGGAGAAGCGCAAAAAATTATTTATAATGCTGAAACAGGTATTATTAATCTGATTGGTAATGCTTATTTATATCAAGATGGAGCAAGTATTCGCAGCAGTTCATTAAAATACAGTATGAACAAAGGTGATATTGAGGCTTCGGGTAGTTCAAATAGCACAGGTTCAGCGAAAGGACGTGTACAAATTATTATTCCGCCAAATAGCACCAAGTCTTTCCCTGGAGCGCGTGATTAATGACAGCATCGAATCAGCCTCAAGTACTTTGTATCAAACATTTAGCAAAAGTTTATAGTAAACGCTGGGTGGTCAAAGACGTTTCATTTAGTATGCAAAGTGGACAGATTGTAGGTTTGCTTGGGCCGAATGGTGCGGGTAAAACCACCAGCTTCTATATGGTCGTTGGTTTGGTGCGAATGGATAAAGGCGAAATTCATCTTGATAATGAAGATATTTCTGATTTAGCTATGCATCAGCGTGCACGGAAAGGGATTGGTTATCTTCCACAGGAAGCTTCAATTTTCAGGAAGCTAACCATTGCTGAAAATATCATGGCTATCCTTGAAACACGCAAAGACTTAGATAAACAGCAGCGTCAACAACGTCTTAAAGAATTATTGGAAGATTTTAAAATTACTCATATTAAAGATTCACTTGGAATGAGTGTATCGGGTGGTGAGCGCCGCCGTGCAGAGATCGCACGCGCACTTGCAGCAGATCCAAAATTTATGCTTTTGGATGAACCTTTTGCAGGTGTCGATCCAATCTCGGTAGGTGATATTAAAGATATTATTCGCCAGTTAAAAGATCGTGGGATCGGGGTTTTGATTACCGACCATAATGTTCGTGAAACCTTAGCGATTTGTGAGCATGCTTATATTGTGAGTGAAGGTGCTGTGATTGCGGAAGGTACGCCAGAAGAAGTGTTGGCAGATGAAACTGTGCGCCAAGTGTATTTGGGTGATGATTTTACTGTCTAACGACTCAGCGTTTTTAAAAAGATGAAGGACTTCCTTCATCTTTTTTTTTGCTTTTTGTGAGGTATATTTAAAAAAAAACCAGTTTTTATTCAATATTTCATTAATTATTATTTCATTAAAATTTAACAACATAGTTTTAATGTGATGGTTGTCACAGATAAAGAAATGTGTTACATGTTTTGTTTAAATTTTAATCTAAGCTAAATTCTTAAGTTTCTATAATACCCATAAAATTTAAATGGGAATTTCATATTTTTAAATGCTATGAGTTGTATAAAAATAACAGGCTATTTTTTTTAAAGTAGACAAAATTATTAATAAAATTTAAATAAATTTATAAAAGTGATTGTTGGTAATGTCAGTAATGAATATAAAGTGATAATTAAATTTAATCTCAATAAATTAGCAAAATAAACAAGTAAGATTTTAATTAAATGATAATTGCATCACAATGTAATGGTTTTAAAAAAGTTCAATCATTTAGCTATTATAGACAAGCACAGTTTTTTATATGTATATGTGATTTTAATATTAAAAATATACACTTGTGAAATTTATCTCACTTATTTATCTTTTTTGCATAACAGTAAATTATAAGACGGAAAAAATATTATGAAAAACATCACTATTTATGAAAAAGGAACAGCTAAAGTTCTTACTCAAGATTTAGTTAATAAACACTACTCAGTGTATAAAGTAAATCTTGATAGCGCAGAAATAGCCAAGATTGTAAAAGTTAATAATAATTTGGAGGTTTATTTACAAAATGGAGAAAAAGTTGTTATTGATGATTTCTTTATTGGTGAAAAACCAAAAGAATTTACAATAGAAACTTCAGATGGAAAGCATTATTTACTTAACTTTCTTGAGTTTGATGCGAGTGGTACAGTAACTAAAATTGATTATTTAGGGATTGCAGATTTTGAAGAATATCTAGTTGGTGAACATTCTGCTGTACCAGCATGGGCTTGGGTTGCAGCTGCAGCTGGGGTGATTGGTATTGCAGCAGCGTCAGGAGGAAGTGGTGGTTCAAACCATTCGGGAAGCGGTGATAAAACTGGACCAAAACTTACCTATGATATTTTAGATAATCAGAAAATTAAAATCACTGCAGATGAAGCAAGTAAAATTACAATAGTTGATGCGAGTGGTAAAACAATTGGGTCAGGGCAATTAAATCAAGCAGGTGCGCTTGAAATTAATTTAACGAGACCTTTGGTTGATAATGAAAAAATTACAATAACAGCAACAGATAATGCGGGAAATAAAACAACTGAAACAATAAATGTTGGCGATGTTACAAAACCTGACGTCGAAATAAATATTATTGATAATGATACTATTCAGGTCAATTCAAATGAACCTGGTAGTAAAGTTATAATTAAAAATGAAGCAGGACAAATAATTGCTGAGGGTGTAATTGGTCCTGATGGAAAATTAATAGTTGATTTAAATACGCCTTTAACTGACGGCAGTAAGATTATTGTTGACGTTATTGATGCCGCAGGGAATCAAACAGAAAAAGTAATTACAGTAGGTGATGTAACACCGCCAAATATTAGTACAACAATTAAAGATGCAACCCATATTCAAGTTACTTCAAATGAAGCTGGTCAAGTTAAAATCACGGATAGTCATGGTAATGTAATTGGTACGGGTACAATCACAGGTAATAACACGGTTGATAATATCCAGTTAACCCAACCACTTACAGATGGTGAAAAAGTTACGGTCACTGTGACAGATGGTGCGGGTAATCCAAAAGCGATTGAAATTACAGCAGGTGATGTAACTGCACCAGTGATCACTACAACCATTCAAGATGCGACCCATGTTGAAGTTACTTCAAATGAAATAGGTCAAGTTAAAATCACAGATAGTTCAGGTAATGTGATTGGAACAGGAACGGCAACGGGGAATGGTGTTGTTGATAACATCCAGTTAACACGACCACTTACAGATGGTGAAAAAATTACGGTCACTGTGACAGATGGTGCTGGTAATCCAAAAGCGATTGAAATTACAGCAGGTGATGTCACAAATCCACAATTCCAATCTTCGCATGTGGATAGTACAGGAACACAATTGACCCTTACCTACAGTGAAACCCTTGATCCATTACATCCACCCGTTGCTGGTAACTTCACAGTGACTGTAGACGGTCAAGTGGTACCTGTAACTGGTGTTACAGTAAATGGCTCTACCGTGGTGTTGACTTTGGGTACACCAGTGACAGCAGGTCAAGCGGTGCAAGTGGGTTATACCGATCCATCGGCAGCCAATGATCCAAATGCGATTCAAGACATTGCGGGTAATGATGCAGCAACACTTCCAGCCACCACAGTGGATAATGGTTCAACTGTGCCCGGTGGTGATACCACAGCACCGACTTTTGTCAGTGCAGCACTAGATACAGCCGGCACATCGCTCACGTTGACCTATAGTGAAGCACTAGACAGTAACAACTTACCGCCATTAAACAGTTTCGTGGTCACCGCAGATGGTCAAGTGGTACCTGTAACCGGTGTTACAGTGAATGGCTCTACCGTGGTGTTGACTTTGGGTACAC
>NZ_VTDG01000019.1:0-59607 GCF_052824985.1 Acinetobacter sp. 1125_18A | reverse complement strand
TGTAATTGGATCTTTCCCATTAATTGGATCAACTACAGGGGCTGCGGGTGGAGTAGTATCAGGTTTTACTGAGGATTTACCATCACCATCATTATCATTTGCCCACCACAAAATTCCTGCAGCAGTTAATGGTACCGATAGCCATGCCCATGGCGAGGCTGCCCCATCATGATAAAGTAATGGTTCGATATCATCGATATAACTATATGTAATATTCTCTAATAGTGCTCCATTACTATCTGTAAATTGCACCCAAACTAATTTATGGTTACCATCTTCAAAAACTAAACTATTATCAGTTGAATAATTACCACCATTAAAGAAATCAACTATTACAATCTTTTCACCATTTTTTAAAGTAATAATTGCATTTCTACCATCCTGTCTTATTTCAGAAACATCTTCTTTATTCACCCTTATTAAAACCACGGATGCTTCTGAAAGTGAAACATTATCTTTTGTTGTAGTTTCTAAAATCTTATGACTTTCCTTAGAAACAACTTGTATTTCTGACATATTTTATGCCCCTTAAAGGATTTTATTTAAATGAATCCAATTTAAAGCTCTTAAATAAAAAGAGCCCAAACTATGGAATAAATTAGATAAAATAAAGGCAAACCTCAACACACAAATAAATTCTATACATGAATTTCATCACATAAAAAAATCAAAAACACAGTATGTTTTTTAATCAAAGCAATTAAATTAAATATATTATCTATTTTTCAATATCTTACATTAATTAAATGTCTAAAATATAATTATTACCCAGTTGTGTTTTAAAATACAAATAATAAAATTCACATTTTAAAATAATAAAAACATTCAAAAAAATATAGCTAAAAATTACTAATATTTATAATTCATATCTATATTAAAGAATCTACCTTTCACGCAATGCTTCTTTTACTTTATTAAATGGTTTTAGCAAATAATCTAGTATTGTTTTCTCACCAGTACGAATATCCACACTAGCCACCATACCAGGGGTTATTGCAAATGATTTTTTATACTTATTATAAAGCTTATCAGAATCCGTACGAATATATACTCTATAATAAAATTGATCTTGTTTTACCTCGTCCCGAATAGTATCTGGAGATATCACTGTCACTTTACCTTTTAATCCACCGTAAATTGAATAATCATATGCCGTGACTTTTACTAGTGCTTCTTGCCCTGGATGAATAAAAGCGATATCACGTGGCAAGATCCGAGCTTCAATCAAAAGCTTTTCATCAATTGGAACTATCGTCATAAACTTGCCATTTTGTGGTATGACACCACCTTGAGTTGTCACCGAAATTTCTTTCACTACACCACGTACTGGTGCCCTAAAAATTGTTCGATCTAAACTATCAGTTCTCCCCATAACCACTTGTTGCTGAGTTTGGATATCCATATTGGCTTTAGCTAATTCTTCCCGAGCTTTCACATAATATTGATTACGAACATCATTCATTTTATTTTGTAAATCATTTGCTGAACGACGCAAACGTAAAACTTCAACTTCACTAGCCGCTCCTTTAGCAACCAATGGCTCAGTCATAGTTAATTCCTGCTGTACCAACTGTAACGCCTCTTTATACCCTTTCAAAGTCTGCTCTACATCCTCCCGTCTCGACTGATATAAAGCCGTTTCCTCACTCACCAACAGTGAATCTGTTGCAACAATCTTAGGGAAAACTAATGGTGTTCCATTTACTTCTGCACGTAAACGAGCTGCTGTTGCCTGGGCTGCAACAAGTAGAGATTTGGATTCACCAACATTTGATGCAAAACGAGTGGAATCTAACTGTGCGAGTACTTCACCCTTCTCAACGATATCACCTTCTTGTACATTTAATTTGGTGAGAATCCCTCCTTCCAAAGACTGAATTACCTGTTCTTTAGATGAAGGAATAACTTTTCCCACCCCAGTAGATACTTCCTCAAGTTTAAATACCCATGCCCAAGTACAGAAAACTAGAAAACCAATACCTACAATCCAAATAACTAAGCTGACACTAGGTAAAGGTGGCTCGGTATATGAAACATTCATTGAACGATCTTTTTCTTGTTGCTCGCTCATGAATTATCCCCTTGTTTAATATTGTTTTGTTGAGCAATAGATTGACTTAATATCTGATCTCTTGGCCCATCCATTACAATTTTTCCATCATTAACGACAATAATACGATCAACCAGTTCTAATACAGCTCGGCGATGTGTTGCAACAATGAGCGTCCTATGAGCTAGCCAACCTTTCAAATGATCAATCAGTTGTTTTTCTGCAACATCATCAATGGATGCTGTAGGTTCATCCAGCAATAATATATTAGGTTGACGAATCAATAATCGAGCCAATAAAAATGCTTGTCGTTGACCTCCAGAAAAACCAATCCCTCCTTCCAAAATCAGGTGATCTAATCCTTCCTTCTTTTCTTGAACAAAAGCGAGGGCCCCTGTAACAGTCAAGACATTTAATATGTCCGCATCCGTTGCTAAAGGTGAACCTAATGTCAAATTTTCACGAATTGTGCCATAGAACAAATACGCATTTTGATTGAGTAAACCCATATCACGTCGTACATCAGATGGATCTATTAAAGATAAGTCCAGGCCGTCAAGATGAACTGCACCTTGAGTTGGTTCCTGCATACCTGATAGTAATTGCAGCAAAGTTGACTTCCCCGCACCATTACGACCTAATATTGCGATTTTTTCGCCTGTACGAATTTTCAAATGACGAATCATAAGGCTCGGTTTAGGATCGTCATCTCCATATTGAAACAAAACATTCTTTAATTCATAGTCTCCATTTAAAACAGGTTTGTGAACTAAATGAGAATGCTCTGCTTGATCAATAGGTCGCTTCATCAACTCATCTAAACTTTGTTTCGCTATTTTAGCTTGCTGTAAACGCCCTAGTATTCCTGTAATTTGGGCAATTGGAGCCAGCATTCGTGATGATAAAATTGAACAGGCAACCAGAGCACCAGTTGTCATTTCACCATCGATCACAGCAAAACAGCCAACTAAAACAACCATAGCGTATGTCAGACCCTGAAGTTTTTGTGTCCAGGCCATCAAAGTACCCACAATTTTACGTTGTTTCATCCCAATATCAGCTGAAATTTCATTCATATGGTTCCACTGATTTTGGAAACGAGACTCCGCCCTCAATAACTTGATATCTTCTATCCCTTGGACAACTTCTACTAATATTGCATTACGAATAGCAGATTCACGCATCCCCTCTTGTGCCAGATGTGCCAATTTTTTCTGTACCAAAATAGCAGGTAAAATCATGAGTGGAATAACCAATAACATCACCCAAAATAAATTCCCCCCAATGAAGGCAAAAATGATCAAAAAAAGAAAAAAGAATGGGAAGTCAGCAATCGCGCCAATTGTGGTAGAAGTAATAAGCTCTCTAACACCTTCAAGTTCGCGAATTTGAGATATAAAACTACCTGTCGATTTTGAACGATCTTTATTTTTAATTCTTAGAGCGTGTCCCAGAACGCGATCTGAAATACGCAAATCTGCTCGTTTTCCAATAATATCGGATAAATAAACACGAGATACACGTAATACGAATTCAAAGATCGCAGCAATTAATACCCCACCAGCTAACACCCATAATGTTGAAATAGATTGTGAAGGTACGACACGGTCATAAACCTGCATAGAAAAGACAATGGTTGCCAATGCCAATATGTTTGCAATCAAAGAGGCAAACATTATATCGATATATCGCTTCCAATCTTGTAAAGCAATCGACCAGAACCAATTTTCTTGATATGGCTTAATGTATTCATCAACACGGGCATCCGGAATTGAAGTCTCTGGCCGCAAAATATATGCATGCTTGATTTCATCTTTTAATAAATCTATATGAAAACTTTGTGATAAACCTTGATCACCACTGAATTGAATATTAACATTTCCCAACTTATCTGCTTTATCAACCACCCCCACTTGCCCACCATCAAATGCAACAATAACAGGTAAAAGCCATGGGTTTAAAAGCTCTACTGAAAAATCGGTTTTACGTAAATTTAACCCAACCTGACGGGCAATCAATTGTAAAATATCGTCAAGATTTTGGTTTTGATTCCAATCCAATTGTAAGCGGATTCTTTCTTCTGATGGCTCAATTCGATAATACTTAGCAACACTCAGTATTGCCTTTAACCAAGGTTGATAATTAATTTTTGTTGTCATGGCTGGACTTCGAACCCCTGAATTGAAATATTGTTTAAGCCATAAACCTGTCTCGAACGGCCTGTCGCTGCAATGTACTGAACGATACTGTTATAGATGTCATAACGTGCTGTTTCGAGTTCTGCATTTGCACTATGGATTGCTTGCTCGGCATTAAGTAAATCAACCAATGAACGTGTTCCAAGCTTATATTGTTCTTGGTATAGCTCTCTGGTCCGAACTGTAGTTTCTTGCCTATTTGCTAAAACTTGTATCTGGCGCTGTTTATTTTCAATTTGTTCACGGTTCGTCCTAATCTGATTTAGAACATCTCGGTATACCGAGCTCACTTCTGATTTTGCAGCCTCTTCTGCATAACTCGCCATTTTTACTTGAGAAGAATTAGCCCCACCTTGGTAAAACTGACTAGTCGCTTCAAGCATAATTGAACTATAAAATCCATCATCTCTACCATTATTCGGATTACGACCATTTAAAGCTTGATTTAAAGAGCCTTTAACTGCAAAAGTTGGATAACGACTTAATCGAGTCTGATCTTTTTGAGCTTTTGCAACTTCCACTTTAGCGAGAGCTACAATCATTTTAGGAATGATATTAAATTGAGGTTCGCCATATAGATCCGATTGCATGACTAAATCATCTGGAATGATCCAAAGCTTATTAAAAATATCCACGCCTAAAAGTATTCGTAAATGTTGTTGATACTGGCGTAACAAAGACTGTTGAGCAATTAAACCTGATTGTGCTGACTCTAAATAAGATTGAGCTTGAATTGGATCAGCTTGACTACTGATTCCAGCATTGGTACGTAAATTTGCGATATCTTTAATTCGTTGAATACCAGCTATTTGTTGTTCTGCAATTTTATTCAACCGAAGATAACGCTGAATATTAATAATAGTTAGGGACGTATCTAAAGCGATATCATCTATACTGACTAAAACATTTGCTTGTTCAAGTTGTACCTTGGCTTGTGCTACTGAAACCCCAGACTTTATTTTTCCAAAATCATAAACCATCTGGGTTGCATTTAAACTGAGTAACTGGCGACCTCGCTCTCCAGTTGTTAAATCTCCTGTACTCACTCCTCCCGATAATTGTGGATAATAACCAGCTTTTGCAAAATCAACCCCTGAATTTTGTGCTGATAAGCTAGCAATCGCTTGAGAAATATCGGGATTTTGTTGAATTGAATAATAGATCGCATCAATTAAACCAATAGAATCATTTGATAAGGCATTAGGTATAGTTGAAAAAAAACCGTCATTCCCAATTTTTTGGAATTGACTTTGTTCTAATTGCAAATTTTTTAATTTTTGTAAATTAAAAAATTTATAATCCTGATTAGACTCAGGAGCCAAGAATTGAGAAAGTTTATTCTTTAAATTATTCTCTGGTTTTGTTAATACTATTTCTGCCTTTGTCATCGATACAGTAAAAATGATACAGAGAAATATAAAAAAATTAGTCGTTGATCTGATTATAAATAGAAACTGCTTTTGGTAAAAAAAAACATTACTCATCGAAGCTCTCATCTCTTAAAATAATAAAAAATAAGAAAACAGCCAGTTTATATTCATGAATTTTAAAATCTTAATTCTATTATGAAATTTTTTAGAGAATAATTTAATCTAAGAGCAAAAAAACATACACTTCAAAAAAAAGGAATCAATAATCACCCAAAATATTGTTTTATATAGAATTTTAATTATTAAAAGATGTTTAATACACCAGAATCTTTAATGCACATTTAAAATTTCAAAAACTTATTTATTAAAATATAAAACAATATGGATGTTTTTCAACATACTCTACACTAATAAAATTGGAGCATTTTATTGAAAAAATTAATGATATACGAACACATTTCAAGTCAAAATACATTACAATATAAATTAAGATTTAACTTAAAATAAACCACATCAACAAGTTAAAAATTGCAAAGTCTTTGGGATTATTATTATATTAAAAAGAGACCATATCACTTATTTCCAGATCGATATATTTACTAAACTCCACACACCCTTAACTTACAACATATTTACTAAAAATATAAACTTTAATTTAATCAAACATCAAAAAAAAACACCAACCACAATTATAAAATATAGAAAAATCCCACTAAAGCAGTTCAAACCGAATTAAATAATTATATTTTTCTATACATATTTATAATTAAAAATCACCTAAGTTGATAAAAAACAAAAAAACGATGAATTCAAATAATTGATTTACAAATTAATTTTCAATAAATATATAAACTAATCTAACCTTGATGTAAATTATTAAAAAAGATTAACACTTCTTAGCTAAATCCATATTCTAAATATAAACCAAATATCCAGTTTACATTTTTAAATACCTCTATTATATAAAAATATTTAACAATTATATTTAAATTCGTATAATGATTTAGAAATACTGTAAATAGCTAACTGCTCTGAGCGGAAAGTATCATCTAATTTATTTTAAAACTCATTCAAAAAAATACATGCTACATGCCCATCTTAAACCTCGTTTGAATGACAGTAGCAAGTCTTTAGCTTGCTGAATATTTTTATATTTAAGGTACAGCTTTAACCATACTATAATTGGTTTCCAAACGGTCTACAGGTAGCGGCATTCCTAACAAATAACCTTGTAATTGCTGACAACCTAAGCGTTTAAGAATCTGCGCCTGTTGTTCAGTTTCAACACCTTCTGCCGTCACCACCAAACCCAAACGAATCGCCAAATGAATAATACTTTCTAAAATGATTTGTTCTTTTGAACCTTCACACAAATTACGGATAAATTCTCGATCTATTTTTAATTCATCTACTGGTAAATCTTTTAAATACAAGAAACTCGAATGCCCCGTTCCAAAATCATCAATTGCCAGTCGGATACCTAAATTTCTTAATTTCTCAAAGGTTTGAATGCTGTCATCAATATGATGCATCGCTGTAGATTCAGTAATTTCAATAATTAAATTACCATTCTTGACATGGTATTTTTGAATCAATTTTTCTAAAGTTTCAATCAAATGCTTATGTTCAAATTGCACAGCTGAAAGATTTACTGCGATGGGACCAAAAGCATATTTTTTATCTTCCCATTCTTGAATTTGCTTACATGCTTTTTCTAAAGCCCAATAGCCCATACGAATAATCAGACCGGTTTGCTCAGCGCCATCAATAAACATACTCGGAGCCAATAAGCCTAGGGTTGGATGCTTCCAACGAATTAAAGCTTCTACGCCACAAATTTGGTAGTCGGCTGTGAATTTAGGTTGATAAAATAGAATAAATTGTTGTTCTTCTACTGCTTTATATAAATCGTTAATGAGTTTAGATTGACTTCGGCTTTGGTGTTGTTGGTCTAATGAACTGCTATAAACGCTAAAAGTATTACGCCCCTGCTCTTTAGATTGCATCATAGCGGAGTCAGCGTTAATCAATAAGTCTTGTAAGTTCTGCCCATGGTCTGGAAAAAATACGATACCAATGCTGGCAGAAATATTGATTTCTTTACCTGAAATTTGAAAACCATCTTGTATTTTTTGTAAGAATAATTCGGCAATCTCTTCAGCTTCATTACGATTAGAATCTTCCAGAATCAGAATAAACTCATCTCCACCAATACGGGTGAGTCTTTGCCCATCATTAAGTAAAGGATATAAACGCTGGGCTAGTTTAACCAGAAGCTCATCACCGATATGATGACCAAATGCATCGTTGACTGATTTAAAGCGGTCTAAATCAATATAAATAAAAGCAATTTTAGACTGTATATCCTTATAATCTAGAAATAAAGCATCAGTATATTCGACTAGAAATAATCGGTTTGGAAGTTTAGTCAAATTGTCTTGAAGTGCTAAGTCTTCAAGCTCTTTATTGGCTTGTAATAACTGTAAACTACGTTCTTCTAATCTTCGTTCTAAAATCGCCACACAAAAAGCAGAAACAAGTATTAAACTCGCTACAAAAATAATGGTAAACAATAAAATACCTTGCCCTTCGTGTAATTGACTTCCAAAATGATGGTCATGCACCGATGAGATCGTTGCTGCTGCCATACCGATATAATGCATTCCCACAATACTGAGAGCGATCATGATCGATACAGCAATTTTATAAAGCATCTTATGGTTAAAAGAATTCTTATATTTAAATGCGAGCCAGAAAGACAAGCCAGAACCACTAATTGCAATGATGACAGAGAGCATCACCAAAATAGCATCATAATCAACTTGTTGGTTTGGAATAGTTAACCCCAGCATGCCAATATAATGCATCCCTGAGATTCCCAGTCCCATCAACACGCCACCTAAAATCAACCGTACAATCGGCAAGGTCTCTTGAGTGGTCAACCATATCGCAAAAGTCGAAGCCAATGCGGCAATAATATAGGAAATCACGGTTAATGTTAGATCAAAGGAATAACCTTGTGGTAGATCACAAGCCAACATTCCGACAAAGTGCATTGCCCAAATGGCGAAGCCAAAAACCATGCCACTTAAGCACAAGATAATTTTCTGTAGGCGAGGGGTATGTTGGGTAAATATGAGTTGTTCTAATGAAATAGCTACGTAACAGATGATAACTGCAATACATGCAGAACCTATTACGAGATTACTATCATAACTCATATAACTCATAAAAATTTACTTCCAGTAATGAACCTATTTTTGTTATAAGCAACCTCTATATATACAACGCAAAATTGCGAGAAGGTTCACCTTTTTTTAAAGAACGTTCGTTTTACTTAAAATATCACTATCCTATTGAACGTCAAGTTATTTTTTGAATCGAAATAAAAAAAGCATATCCGAGATATGCTTTTTTATTTTACCTAAATAGAATTTTTAGTTATTTACTTGTTAGATGTGCCAAATCTAACAGAACATTGGCAGCCTCATTCACAAAGGTCTCTTCCTCAGGCAATGACGGACGTTGGTTTACCTTCATTTTTGCTCTCGATTCAGCCAAGGCATCCAAACTTGCTTGGTAACTTTCCCAATTTGAATATGGCTTTAATCCTGTTTCAGTACGACGCTTGTTCTCCGCAGCCAATGTTCTTGCTTCTAGCGCCACCAAATCTGCTTTACGTTTATCAATATCTAAAGAGATTCGTTTCTGATCTTTAGTTTCTTGAGCAATCGCTTTACGCGTCTCTAAATATTGGAACTGTGGATCACCTGCCGCACGAACTTTTGATTTTTCACCAAGCTGTGCTACATACGGTTGAATTGACCCTTCACGTTTAAACGGTGCAGTCGGAATCGTATCCCATTTCAAAGCATTTTTAGCTTTACGCTCACCAAACTCTTCATCATAAATGTCCACCAGTTTGATATCTGGAATCACACCTTTGTTTTGGGTACTGCCACCAGTAACACGGTAGAATTTACGTTGCGTTAAGGTTGCTTGACCATAGGCAAGACTATCCAATTGAACTTGCGCAGTCCCTTTACCCGTGGTCGTACTTCCTAAAATTACAGCACGATCGTAATCTTGTAAGGCAGCAGAGTAAATTTCACTGGCAGAAGCCGATGCTAAGTTAACCAAAACAGCCAAAGGACCTGAATAGGTTTGCGCACCACCATCGGTGTCTTCAAAAACACTCACATTGCCGTTACCATCACGGATTTGAACCACAGGGCCTTCTTTAATCACTTGCCCAATCATTTTGGCAACTTCTTCTAAAGAACCACCTGGGTTATTACGCAAATCAATAATAATCCCTTCTACATTTTGTGCTGCAAGTGACTTCAATGCTTTATTGGTATCTTCTGAAACAGAACGGTATTCAGTCCCTGCACGACGTGCGCGATAGTTCAGATAGAAAGATGGGATTTCTAAAACACCAAACTTATGTTTTTTACCATCACGTGTTAGCTCTACAGTCCGTGAACGCACACCGGCATCTTCTTCTTGAATCACATCACGAGTAATGGTCACAACTCGTGCTTGGCTCATAGAAGCGCCCGCAGCCAACAATTTCACTGACACCTTGGTGCCACGTTTACCACGAATCAATCCAACAATTTCAGAACTTGGCCAACCAATCACGTCGACCATTTTATTGCCATCTTGTGCAACGCCAATAATGCGATCACCAGATTTGACCTGCCCTGTCTTACTTGCAGGCCCACCATCTACAATGGTTTCAATCTTGGTATAGTCTTCATTACCACGCTCAGGACGAATCGAAACACCGATACCTTCAAGTTGTAAAGTGGTTTGACGATTCAATTCCATAGCATCGACTGGTGGGAAATAATTGCTGTGCGGATCGTAGGTCAAGGTCATTGCATTGAGGATACGTTCCAGTACGTCATCACTCTTGGTTCGTCCAATACGCTCTAGTTGGCGGGTATAACGCTTGGTGAGTGTTTGAACAGGTGTAAGATCTTCTGACGCTGCCAAATCTTGACCATTAGCCAATGTTGGATCATCTTTTAATGCTTTTTGTTTGGCTTGATCTTCTTGCTTAGCAATAGTGAGATTGATTAATTGCGACACCAGCATCTTACGCCAATAGTTTTGCAACTCGGCTTTGCTGGCAAAGAACTCAGCTTTCTCACGATCTGCATCAATAAATTCATTTGGCTGATTTAAGTTCTGGGTCTTTTTAAGTTCAGCCAATTCAAATTCATAAAATTCTTTTAAACGTGCACGATAATGCGCATGAATCGCAAATGGTCCAGACAAATCGCCTGCTTTTAATTTTGCGCCGAGTGTTGCACCATATTGTTTTTTATATTGTTCAATTTCTGAAGCTAAAAATAAGGTGTGCTCTGGATCAAGGCTATCAATATACATATCTAAAATACGATTTGATGTATTTGCATCTAAACGCATATTCAAATAATGCTGACGGTCAATCAATGTTGCAAGTTGACGTGTCACTAAGGCTTGATCTTGTGAAGGATGAATCGATTGAGACACGTTTGTAGCATTGGTTTCCGCCATTGCCTGATTGATGGTATGAGTAAAGAATAAACCACCTGTTGCAAGTGCTATAGCGCAAGCGAGAGTTTGAATTTTCATAAATTCTTAATACTTCCTTGGGTTTTCCAATTTCTATATCGTTTTTCAATCTGAACTCAACAGTTTCAATATCTTAAACGACTTTATCTGTTTATGTTGTGTAGTTTTAGCATAATCTGTACTGAGTAAGTGTAGCAAATCATTGCAGAAATCGGGTATTGTTTCCCAGTTTATATAAATACAACCGTGGATTCCTATGATCGGCGCATTGATGCTTGATATTGCAGGCACAGAACTTACTCAAGAAGATATTGAACTATTACAAACTCCGCAAGTCGGTGGCATGATTTTATTTTCAAGAAATATAGAATCACCCGCTCAAGTTCGCGCTTTAACTGATCATATGCGCCAAATTCGTCCCGACATTCTTATTGCCGTTGATCAAGAAGGTGGACGAGTACAACGCCTAAAACAAGGTTTTACTCTACTACCAGCCATGGGGCATTTTGGTGAGCTTTACTTAACTCAACCTGAAAAAGCCTTAACCCTGGCTGAACAATGTGGTTGGCTCATGGCAATTGAAGTGCTTGCAGTGGGGATTGATTTTAGTTTTGCACCTGTTTTAGATCTGAATGACATTAGTGATGTGATTGGCGATCGTGCCTTTGCAAAAAATGTACAAGATATTGTGCCACTTGCCAGCGCATTTATGAAAGGAATGCAACGTGCGGGTATGGCAACCACAGGAAAACACTTTCCTGGACATGGTTCTGTGAAAGCAGATTCTCATGTTGCTGCAGCAATTGATCCACGTGAATACCAAGACATTTATAACAATGATATGCAAAGCTTTATTCAGCTACAAACTCAGCTGGATGCACTGATGCCTGCACATGTGATTTATGAAAAAGTAGATCCAAATCCTGCTGGTTTTTCACCTTACTGGATTCAAACGATTTTACGCCAAGAACTTCAATTTGATGGTGTGCTATTCTCAGATGATTTAAGCATGCAAGCAGCTTGTGTTGCAGGCGGAGCAGATGCACGTATCCGTGCTGCCCTCGAAGCAGGTTGTGATATGGGCTTGGTGTGT
The DNA here is from genome assembly GCF_052824985.1 of Acinetobacter sp. 1125_18A. NCBI lineage: Bacteria > Pseudomonadati > Pseudomonadota > Gammaproteobacteria > Moraxellales > Moraxellaceae > Acinetobacter > Acinetobacter sp. 1125_18A. The sequence continues at coordinate 47,331 of NZ_VTDG01000019.1, read as the reverse complement.
AATAACCGTGAATCGGCATGTATCGCATTGGCTGGGATAGAAAACCTGCCTTTGCCAAATCAAGCACGTTTAGAACGTATGCGTGGCAAAATTCCTCAGATCAGTATTGATGAAACATTTGATCTTGGAAATGAATGGCAAGCTGTCAAAAAAGTCATTGAAGAATTTAAAAATTCACTTTAAAACCAATAGAGAGCTATCCATAGGATATTGCGCTAGATGACTCAATTTCCCTGCCCATCTTGATGACAAGCGGGGGCAAATTTTAAGCCTTTAATGATCAAAGAGATTTAAGCTATCCTTCTTTCAACTGGAGGATAGCAAAGGATCAAAAAAAGACGATGAAACAAAATTAAATTTTTAGTCTTGTTTTTAATTGCTTTTCATCATGACCCCATTAGAAAAAATAAAAGTTAAGGATAACTATGTCAGACCAGCAACTTTCCAAGCACCGCCATATTTCATTTACAGCCCATTACACAGGCTATATTTGGTATCAAATGGGCATTTCTCATCCCTTGTTTGCCACATCCAAAGGTAAAACTTTGGCTATGATTGCCCATCCAATAGAAAGTTGGGGAGAAAAATATGTAGGTGGCAGTATGCGTACCACACTCAAGCAACGTCATACCATGTTGGATGAGCGTTTAGCTGAACTGATTGAACAGTCTCCTGACTTACAAGTATTGGAAATAGCCGCTGGACTGTCACCAAGAGGCTGGTGGTTTAGGCAACATTATCCCTTGATTGATTATCGTGAATTAGATTTACCCGATATGGCAAAAACCAAGCAAACGGCGCTTAAGCAAATTGATCACAATAGCCCAGATGTGTTGTCTGTTGACTTATTTACAGAGGATTTTAAAAAAGCCTTTGAAGTATTTGATCCACAACGACCACTTGTCGTGATCAGTGAAGGTTTAATTAACTACTTCACTAAAGAACTGTTACAACAATTGATTCAATCGATTGCCCATTATGGGCAAGACTTTAACAGTCTGCATTATCTCACCGACCTTTACCCTGAACCGGTAAAAAATAAATTGGCAAAAGTGATTTGGAACAGCAGCAAGCTGTTAAAAGTCATGTCACGAAGTGCTTTTACTTTTCACTTTGTCACACCAGAACAAGTCAGAAATTTTATCTACCAAGCTGGTTTTCAAAAAGTTGAAGTGATTCAGCCCCGTGTCTATTTCAATACAGATTCAACTGAATACAATACTGAAGAACATCTAGGTGATTTGGTGTGGATGATTGATGCACAACGCTAAAGCAATCATTTATTGAGATTTAAATACTTCAATTCTAAGAAATAAAAAAAACCAGTCAAAAAAACTGGTTTTTAACAGATCAATATATCAAAAGCTTAAGCCACCGCGCCTTCTTGCGCTATACATAACTGCACTGCTTGAGTCTGGCGTGCAATAAACCGTAATAAGCGATCTGCATTTTCAAAGCTACCATGCTTAAATAGTGCGCGAACACCAGATGCAGAGGTTTCAAAAATCAAACATTCAATCGCAAACTCACCTTCATCATCACTTAAATTTAAAGCCAAATCACGGGTATGTTGATTTACAAAAGCTAAATCTTGTTGATGATCAAAACGCATCAATAAACCAAAGTAATTTAAATCAACCACGTCAACCTGAATCACTTTATTTGAATGGCGATGTGTCAACTGACGATGTGGATCAAGCACTTGAATACGATTTTCCCCACGACGCTCTATATGCTGCATTTGTTCCCGTGTGAAATTGACAATACCATCCAGTCCTTGGATCGACCCACCTTTTAAGTAAGTGGTGAATAAAGTCATGGTTTCTTTACGACGTTGTAATTGTGGAACATGATCGGCATTGGCAATCATTGCAAACTGCATATCTGGGCATTGCAAAGCAAAGTTTGCATTTTCATGAGGTAAGGTAAAACTGTCGTATTGACCACATGCCACCAGTGTATTCACTTGAGGAACCGGTACATGGCTTAACCGCAATAGACGATTACAATTGATTTCATAACGTTCTTGTTCAGTATTTGAAAACTCAGCCATTTGCTTAAAGAACAATCTTTTGGCTGTGGGCGACATGCGTGTTTTATCAAGCTTGGCATGATTGACTAAATACAAAATCACGGCCTGACCAAACTCGCCCATACGTTGCTCTTTCATCAACATCAATGATTCTTCTAACAGCATGCGCCAGCTTTTACGGGTTTCTTGCATCACCCCCATCAAGATCATTTTTTCGACCAGTTCAGGGCGTTGATCAACAAAAAATGAAGCAATCACAGAACCTAAAGAAATCCCCACCACAGCAACCTTTTCAATCGCCACAATATCAAGCCACTGCCCCAACATATGAGAAAGATCAGGTAATTCTAATGTCCCCGCAGATAAACCAGAGTCGATATTGGTGATTTGTTGATTGGCGCCCATAGAGGGCAAATCAATCAAAATGACTGGGCCACTTTCAAAGAACTGCTCAACACAATACTTATATGAGTTAAAGTTTTGGAACGCTCCGCCCACAATCACAATCGGTGTATTGTGAATTGTTCGTGGATCTGCGATCGCCATATACTCAATTTTCCAGCCATCAATCCAAGTTGTTCTTGGCTCCTGCTTAAAACTGTTTTTGTGGTATATGTCGAAAAAACCAAAGCTTGATAAAGATTGGTGTGATTCTGTGTCCATTTGGATAATGGAATTCATATCCTTCCTCCATCCTTGCTTTATTCTTTTAATATGCAAGATTTTGACCCGCATTATTCTTTCAAATTCGTGATACGCATGAATTCTGTATCACATCAATGTCCTTATTGTTTCATTCTTACAGATGTGTGATTTATACGCAATCGCTAAATTGACCGTTTATCCAGTTTAAATGGCAAAAGATTTTGCAAGATATTTAACGCTTCAATGCTGCAAAATAAGTTTATTTCAGTGAAATACTTCCTTGGCTTTACTTAGACTGCTACTATCAAAGGGAAATTTTTAATGATCAAATAAACTGCTATGCAAGACTCAATTGAACAGTATATGCAAACTGTAGGGAAGCAAGCACGCCAAGCCGCTAGTGTTTTGGCAGGCGCAACTACACTTGCAAAAAATAATGCCTTATCTGCGATTTATACTGCTTTGGAAAATAGTCAACCGCAAATCTTGGCCGCCAACCAAATTGACATGAGCAAAGGTCGTGACAATCAATTGGATAGTGCTTTACTTGATCGTTTAGAACTCAACCCCACACGCTTTAAAGGGATGTTACAAGGCTTAAAAGATGTCATCAGCCTTGTCGATCCAATTGGTGAAATCACAGATCTTGCTTACCGTCCAACGGGTATTCAGATTGGTAAAATGCGCGTGCCTTTAGGTGTGGTCGGCATGATTTATGAATCACGCCCAAACGTTACCCTTGAAGCGGCCTCACTTGCGTTAAAATCTGGCAATGCCATCATTTTACGTGGTGGCTCTGAAGCATTGAATTCAAATCAAGCAATTGCTGAAGCCATTCAACATGGTTTAAAAGCAGCGGGCTTACCTGAAACTTGTGTACAAGTGATTAACACCACTGACCGTGCTGCCGTGGGTCAATTGATTACCATGTCTGAATATGTTGATGTCATCGTACCTCGTGGTGGTAAAGGCTTGATTGAACGCATTACCAATGAAGCAACCATTCCTGTGATTAAGCATCTCGATGGAAACTGCCATGTTTTTGTTGAGGCGCAGGCAGATCTACATAAAGCACTTCCTATCGCATTAAACTCAAAAACACATCGTTATGGTGTGTGTAATGCAATGGAAACATTGTTGGTTGATGAAAAAATTGCGGAAGAGTTTTTACCCCGTATCGCTGAGCTTTATGCAGAAAAAAACGTTGAATTACGTGGCTGTATCAATGTTCAAAAAATCTTAGGCAATGCTGTAAAACCAGCCAGTGAAGAAGATTGGTATGAAGAATATCTAGGTCCAATCTTGGCAGTGAAAATTGTGACGGGGATTGAAGAAGCCATTCAACATATTAACAAATATGGCTCACATCATACCGATGCAATCATCACTGAAAACTTTAGCTTAGCGCGTCAATTCTTAACCCGTGTAGATTCAAGTTCAGTCATGGTCAATGCTTCAACGCGTTTTGCTGATGGTTTCGAATATGGTTTAGGTGCTGAAATTGGTATTTCTACGGATAAAATTCATGCCCGTGGTCCAGTCGGTCTTGAAGGTTTAACCTCGCAAAAATGGATTGTTTTAGGTGATGGTCAAATTCGTCATTGATTCCAAGCTTGAATAACTCGACTCAGCATTTATCTCAAACATAAGTGCTGAGTTTTTTATTTTTAATACACAGTAAAAACATCAGTCAATTTAAAATTTTGATAAAAAATATGTGCTTGTCTTTTAAAAAGACGTAAAGATTGCCTTTGGATAGGACAAGATTATTTACAAGAAACTATAGAATGCTGATAGATTAAAACAACAATGAGTGATAATTTTTAACAATCAATTGATAAATATTAATTATTAATCAATATCAGGTCGATAGTCCAAAAGTCTAATCACCTAAAGTCTATCTAGGACAAAAAAACTACACATGGTACAACATGACTGCTGATCTAATTTGCCCTTTATAAACAAGCATAATCAGATCAATCAGGATGACTTTTTTAAATTATAATTTCGGGTATTCAAACGTGTCTACATCAGTATTAGTAATTAACTGCGGATCTTCATCAATCAAATATGCGCTTGTTTCTGAACGTCGTGAAGATCGAATCTTTGGTTTAGCAGAAAACCTAGGCTCTGCTGATGCACGTATTAAAGGAATCACGGCAGGCAATCAACCGCTTGAGCTTTTAATTCCCTATGCAGACCATGAAAAAGCTTTAGAAACCATCTTAGGTCGTTTATCACAGTATAAACCTCAAGCCATTGGACACCGTGTTGTTCATGGCGGTACCTTAACCAAAGCTGAGTTATTGACGCCTGAAATTGTAGAAAAAATTCGTGAAGCAACACCACTTGCACCGCTGCATAACCCAGCTCATTTAGTCGGTATCGATGCGACAATGCGTCTATTCCCTGAATTACCGCAAGTTGCAGTATTTGATACAGCATTCCATCAAACCATGCCTGCACATGCATATCGTTATGCTTTACCAAAGTTCCTGTATACACAACATAATGTTCGTCGTTATGGTTTCCATGGCACCAGTCATGCCTATGTTTCTGAACGTGGTTCTGAACTTGCGGGTAGCTACAAACATGGCGGTTGGTTAACAGCACACTTAGGCAATGGTAGCTCAACTTGTGCCATCTGGAATGGTCAAAGTGTCGATACATCCATGGGACTCACTCCGCTTGAAGGCGTGGTCATGGGTACCCGTAGTGGTGATGTTGATCCAAGTATTCATAGCTTCCTTGCTTCAAATCTAGGCTGGGACATCTATAAAATTGATAAAATGCTGAACAGTGAATCAGGCTTACTGGGCTTATCAGATCTTTCAAATGATATGCGTACCTTGATTGAAGCTTCAGAACAAGGTAATGAAGATGCGACTTTGGCGATTGAAGTATTCTGTTATCGTCTAGCCAAATCACTTGCGGCATTAAGCTGCGGTTTACCGCGTATCGATGGTTTATTCTTTACAGGCGGTATTGGTGAAAATTCTGCCTATATTCGTGAAAAAACGATTGCTTACTTACCACACTTCGGTTTTAACCTCAGCAAAGAACAGAATGATGGTTTAAAACGTGGTACAGAAGGTCGAATTGATGCTGGAACAGGTCCTCAAATTTGGGTCATACCAACCGATGAAGAAGGTCGTATTGCTAAAGAAACTGTTCATGTTGTAGAACACGAGGTACAACAGGCCGTAAAAAAGCCTGAATCTGATATTGCGACAGCTTAAGCTGTCGTAAGTCTTGTACGAGCTTTGGGTATACATGTTGAAATAGCAGTATACTCAAGCTCGTTATCAAAAATGATCTTGAGCAGATTTTTGATATAAAGCTGTTTTGTAATCGTTTAAGCTGGCATAAATATATAAACCAGTCTTGTAGATGAATATCGTTTTGCGATCACTGTATACACCACTAAAAAGATGTTGAGTGAAACAGATGATTGGAGATATTCATCTTCAATTTACCCATGAATTCACATATTTTTACTGATTAAAGAATCGTCTATGAAAACAATTTTATTGGTTCCAACTGGGGAAGGCGTAGGCTTAACGTCTGCGTGTTTAGGTTTAGTCTATGCATTGGAATGCCAAGGCGTTAAAGCAGGCTTTGTAAAACCATTTTCACAAGAATTAATCGCTGAACCAGACCGCACCACTGCGCTTTACCGTCATATCTCAAAATTAGATACGGTTGAACCGATAGCTTATGCAAAAATCACACAACAGCTCAATGATGGTGAAAAAGATGAACTCCTTGAAGAAGCAGTCAGCTTACAACGCCAAATTGCAAAGTCCCATGACATTGTGATTGTAGAGGGCTTAGTCCCTACTGCACGTGATGCTTTTGCCAGTGATTTAAATGCTTCTTTGGCGCAAGCTTTGGATGCAAAAGTTGTCTTTGTCAGCAATGCCAATATCGAAAAACCAGAACAAACTGCTGAAAAAGTTGAAGCACAAGTACGCAATTTTGGTGGTGCATCATCATCGCGTAACGCAGGCGTATTGTTTATGCGTACCCGTGGTCTACCTGCTGAATCTGCACAAATTCCGGTGACCATTGATCCAAGCTTACGTTTAGTTGCAGATACTGAAAAATTTAAAACCGAAATTCAAAAAACTCATGCACACATTGGTTCAGCAGCGTTTCCAATTATTGGCTTAGTTCCATTCAGTGACACCTTGAGTGTGCCACGCATCTCAGACTTAGCAAAACAAATTCAAGCCACGTGGATTAATCAGGGCAAAGCCAACACACGCCGTGTATTGCACAGCAGCTTAATTGCGTCAAATATTGAACATGAACTACAAAAATTCGTTGCAGGCGAACTGATTATCAGTGCTTCTGATCGTATTGATGTGTTATTGGCGAGTAGTTTAGCCACCAGCAATGGCATTCCACTCGCAGGTTTAGTTTTAACTGAACATCACGAGCCAAATCCATTGGTTTTAGAGTTCTGCCAGTCTGCAATTAAAAATGGTCTACCGATTTTACATACACCACTCAGTACCTTTGAAACAGCACAGCAACTTGCCAATTTAAGCAATGAAATTCCTGTGGATGATACTGAACGTGCCGATCAAGTAACCCGCTTCGTTTCAAGCCATATTGATCCAGAATGGTTGACTCAGATGTTAAATGGTGACTATAAACCCCGTTTATCCCCTTCTGCATTCCGTCATGAATTGGTGCAAAAATCAATTGCTGCAAAAAAACGTATTGTACTGCCTGAAGGCGATGAGCCGCGTACCATTCAAGCCGCAGCAATTTGTCAATCCCGTGGTATTGCACAATGTGTATTGTTAGCAAAACCTGAAGCGGTACTTGAAGTCGCTAAAGCGCGTAATATTGAACTTCCTGTGGATTTAGAGATTATTGATCCAGATCTGATCCGTGAAAACTACGTGACGCATATGGTTGAATTACGCAAAGGTAAACTCAACGAATTACAAGCACGTGAGCAACTGCAAGATACTGTGGTACTCGGTTCGATGATGCTGGCACTTGATCAAGTCGATGGACTGGTTTCTGGTGCTGTGCACACCACCGCCAATACGGTGCGTCCTGCATTCCAGCTGATCAAAACTTCACCAGAATACTCTTTAGTCTCTTCAATCTTCTTTATGCTGTTGCCAGACGAAGTTTATGTATACGGTGATTGTGCAATCAACCCAGATCCAGATGCTGAGCAATTGGCTGAGATTGCAATTCAATCTGCTGATTCGGCAAAAGCATTTGGTATTGACCCACGTATTGCCATGATTTCCTATTCAACAGGTACTTCAGGGGCAGGTGCGGAAGTTGAAAAAGTTGCAAAAGCCACAGAAATTGCAAAACAACGTCGTCCAGATTTACTGATTGATGGTCCTTTACAATATGATGCTGCATCTGTTGAAAGTGTTGGCCGCTCTAAAGCACCAGACTCTCAAGTGGCTGGGCGTGCCAATGTATTTATTTTCCCAGATCTCAATACAGGCAATACCACCTATAAAGCAGTTCAGCGCTCTGCCAATGTCGTCAGTGTTGGTCCAATGCTGCAAGGGTTAAATAAACCTGTAAATGACTTGTCTCGTGGTGCATTGGTAGATGATATTGTCTTTACCATTGCATTAACGGCGATTCAGTCAGAACAACAAGCTACGCATTAAATCTGATCTACTAGACATAAAAAACCACCCAAATCAATTGGGTGGTTTTTTATAATATGCTGACTAAAAGTTATACTGATATCCCCATCGATTTAATTGCTATCATGGCAATCAGACAGCTTTATTTTCAATGAAATTAAAGCTTAGAAGAAATAGTTCACGCGGAATAAATAATTACGCGGAGTACCAGGCATAGCGTTTGAACGCCAATATTCTTTATCTGTTAAATTATTCACAGCAATCGTCGCGCCCCATTTATCGTCTTTATAACCAATTGCAGCATCTACACGAGTCCAATCTGGCATTTTGGTGGTATTTTCATCAGAAGTATAATAATCCCCCATATAGGTTGCACCGACCTCGCCATAAATTTTTTCGGTAGGAAGATAACGTACAAACAAATTGCCTGTATGCTTGGAAACATTGCGTAAATTATTATCAACTAATTCAGGTCTTACATCATGTTTAGTAATTTTGGCATCAGTATAACCATAGCCACCTCGAACATAAATATTATTCAGTGCCTGACCAATAAAACTAAACTCTAATCCTTTAGATTCATTTTCCCCAACAACAACATAAGGCGAGTTATTATCATCTGGATCTTTACGCGCGCGGATATTATGTTTTTTAATATTGAATACAGATAATTGTGTGTTTAGCTTAGAATCCAGCCAATCACTTTTTATACCCACTTCATATTGATCAAGATATTGCGGCTCATAATTAAATGCACTTAGATCATCGGTTGCATTTATAACATTGACGCCCATATTGCCGCCAAAGGGTGAAAAACTTCGACTATAAGATGCATATAGACTTTGTTCAGGGACGGGTTGCCATACAAAACCTACATTTGGGCTAAATGTCTCATCTTTAACTTCGCGTGATTGTCGGTATGAGGTTGAACTCTCTAACTTATTTGTAGTTTTTGACTCATAGTAATCATATCGCCCACCTAACATCATTTTAAACTGATCATTAAAGCTAATGAGATCCTGAAGGAAAAGCGCATAATTTGTTCCTTCATTATAATTATGCGAGGTAGTAATATGCCCTGTACCACGGTTACTAAAACGATCACCTGTTAATGGATTAATAAATCCATAAATCAATGAGCCATCCTTGTTTTTATTTGATAGTAAGGGTTCTCTCTGCTCATAAGACCAGTCTGTACCAACTAGAACATTATGTTTAATCGCCCCAGTATTAAATTCACCGGTTATATCCCAAGTATTGGTTGTGGTTTTATTGGTTGTCTGTTGCCAATAATAAATTTGATTGATATAACCTTTATAACATCCTTTATTTGTATTCGTTGGCTTCACGTCAGCAGTACACATAGAGCCTAAATAAAAATGATCAAAATTTTGTTCCGACTCACGATGACTTAAACCCCAGTGAAATTTCCAATTTGGTGCAAATTCATATTTAACATCTGTACGCATTGTTTGAAGAATATCTTCTACATAATCACCTGGTTGAGCAAACCCCATCTTAATTGAAGTTCCAGCAGGCAAATTATCATAAGAAGGACCACGATCAGGAACCCGATTTATATTGTCGTAAGTAAATTCCGTTGTCCAAAGTAGCTTTTCATCATCACTACGATAAGTCACACTTGGAGAAATCATTTCCTCATTGGCGCCGATTTCAGAACGGAAACTATTGGTATCGGACTTTTCACCAACCAAACGGACAGCCCAGTTATCATTGAGTACTTTATTAATATCAAGTGTTCCCCCAATATTGCTATAAGAACCCGCGTATGCTCCAACTGAACTTCCCGAATCAAAATTTGCATATTTGGTGACCATGTTGATCACACCACCACCGCCACTACGGCCATATAATACAGATGCTGGGCCTTTTAAAATTTCAATCCGTTCAACATTGGCGGTACTGCGACGTATCTGTCCACTTTCACGCACACCATCACGATAGATATCACCAGAATCCGCACTAAAACCACGCAGCATAATGCCATCACCACGCATATCGTAGCTGGTTGAAACGCCTGGTGTGCCTTGTAACATGACACTTAGATCATTTGCGCCATAAAGCTTATATTTAGCAACATCAATTGTATCAATCGTTTGTGGTATATCTTTTTTATCTAAACCATTTCTCGTAACATTGGCTTGTTTATAGTCCACATATGTTTTTATTGGATCACCATCATTCATTGCTTCAATTACAATCGTGGGAAGCGTTGCCGTATTTTTTTTCTGTTCTTCACTACTATCTGTATTTGCAAGTGTTAGAGAGGAAACGAAAAGTCCTCCCGTCGACAGCATCATTAAAGTTAAGCTTTTTTTAACAAAAGGCATGATTGCACCGAAAACATAATGAGAATAGTTATCATTATAATACAATTTCTCACCAAAAATTACAATAACATGCTAATTTAACTACAAAATGATAATTGTTTAAAAAATAACCGTGAAAAGTACATTAAAATGGATAGGGTTATTTTTTCTTATTTAGAAATCAAATTAAAAAATAACTTTAATACTCATAATTTAAATATATGAGTCTCTCATTTTGAGAATCTTAAATTTTTTAGATATCGTTTTATTTGTTGCTTAATTTACATTCATCTAGATATTTTATATTCGCTTGGCTAACCAAACAGTATGCCCTGTACAATCACGATCTTCAGCAATCATCTCTATCACTTCAAAATTATACTTTTTCAATAATTCATGATATTCAGCGGATGATAAGCTGGCATGATACAGCGCATCGCCAAACATCTCTCCAACCACTTCACCCTGTGATGGTCCACTGGTAAACATTAAAGCAGCGCCAGCTTTTGTATATTGATTAAAAATTTCAAACATATCTCGCTGATCTTGTTGCGTAAGATGAAAAAAGCTATCCCAAGCGAGTATTGCATCAAACTTGCGATCTAAATTTACTGTTCGCATATCAGCTAAAATCCAAGTGTGCTCAGGAAAATTCTGTTTTGCCATTTCAATCATCACATCAGAACTATCAACACCTGTCACAGTATTCGCTTGCTCAATCAAATAAGCAGCAATTGGTTTTGCAGAGCCACAGCCCAAATCCAGAATATGGGAGTGAGCTGGAATTAAAGTTAAAAAGCGATCCAACCACGCTTTTTCATAAAGAAACTTCCCGCGTAATTCAGTCCATGCACGAGCATGCTTTTTATAAATTTCAATAATATTTTCCGCAAGATGCGTATAGTTTTCCATGTTGTTATTATTCAGCCCAAACTTTTGACTCAACAGAGTATAGCGCTTTTCACGCTGTAAAATCTGAAAATTTATTTCAATACTGCTTTATCATCATTTATATAAAAAGTAGAAAAGTTGACTTGATCAACCAAAATATAAGCTGAGTTTCTCAAATAAAATCATAAAACTTTAGGCTGAAATTAGATCTAAGCCACCACAAAACAAGCAATATCACGTATAATTTAGCCCGCTAGCTAACAGCCCGCTCAAGAGATTTTTGATATGACAACTATTATCAAACAAGATGACTTGATCACATCGGTCAAGGACGCGCTTCAGTTCATTTCGTACTATCATCCACAAGACTTTATCCAAGCGATGAGCCGTGCTTATGATCGTGAAGAGAACCAAGCTGCAAAGGATGCAATTGCACAAATCTTAATTAACTCACGTATGTGTGCAGAAGGTCATCGTCCAATCTGTCAAGATACTGGTATTGTTAACGTATTTGTTGACGTGGGCTTAGATGTTAAATTTGATTTAACCATGAGCTTAGATGATGCGATCAATGAAGGTGTACGCCAAGGTTATTTAGAAAACAGCAACGTACTCCGCGCTTCAGTTTTAGCAGATCCTGCTTTTGGTCGTAAAAATACCAAAGACAATACACCTGCTGTAATTCACTACAAACTCGTTCCAGGCAATAAAGTCGATATTACTGTTGCAGCGAAAGGTGGTGGTTCAGAGAATAAATCTAAACTGGCTATGCTTAACCCTTCTGACTCGATCGTAGATTGGGTACTTAAAACTGTACCAACGATGGGTGCCGGTTGGTGCCCTCCTGGTATGCTCGGTATTGGTATTGGTGGTACTGCTGAAAAAGCCATGATGCTTGCAAAAGAATCACTCATGGAAGAAATCAATATGGACGAATTACTTCGCCGTGGTCCACAGAACCAAATCGAAGAATTGCGTATTGAAATCTTTGAAAAAGTGAATGCATTGGGTATCGGTGCACAAGGTCTTGGTGGTTTAACCACAGTGCTTGATATTAAGATCAAAGACTACCCTTGTCATGCTGCTGGTAAACCAGTCGGTATGATTCCAAACTGTGCTGCAACTCGTCACGCTCACTTCCAGTTAGACGGTTCAGGGATTGCACATATTCAAGCGCCTTTACTTTCAGATTACCCTGAAGTGACTTGGGATACGTCAACGTCTAAACGTGTTGACTTAGACAATATCACACAGGAAGAAATGAACTCATGGCAACCAGGTGATACATTATTATTGAACGGTACCATTTATACAGGTCGTGATGCTGCGCATAAACGCATGGTTGACATGTTAAATAAAGGCGAACAGTTACCTGTAGATCTCAAAGGTAAATTCATTTACTACGTGGGACCTGTAGATCCTGTAGGCGATGAAGTTGTAGGCCCTGCTGGTCCAACAACAGCAACGCGTATGGATAAGTTCACACGTCAAGTCCTTGAAGCAACTGGCTTGTTCGGTATGATCGGTAAGGCGGATCGTGGACCTGCTGCTGTTGAAGCGATCAAAGACAATAAAGCGACTTATTTGATGGCTGTTGGTGGTGCTGCTTATTTAGTATCTAAAGCTATTCGTGAAGCAGAAGTTGTTGCATTTGCTGACTTAGGTATGGAAGCTATTTATAAATTTAAAGTACAAGATATGCCTGTATCAGTTGCAGTTGATGTCAATGGTACTTCTATTCATGCGACTGCACCTAAAATCTGGCAAGCCAAAATTGGTAAAATCCCAGTGGTTGATGCTGTTGCACAATAATCTGATCTCAAGCTTAGATTAAGCTTGAAGATTAAATAGAAAGCACTCTATGATTAGAGTGCTTTTTTACTTTGAGTAAGATAATGAAAATAAAACAGGTGTTCTCACCAATACTTATCGCATGTTTATTTTTTGGGGTTCAGAGCTCTGTTTTTGCTAGCCCTGCGACAGATAAAAGCGTCGACAAATTGATGCAACTCTCCAATATCTCAGAGATTTTCAAACAAAGTACCCGTGATATGCAGCCCTACTTTGATGATCAAGCGGAAGCACTTGTTCGTCAAGTGACGGGGGCTCAAACATTGAATATCGATCAGCAAAATGCAGCACTACAAATTAGTGCGCTGTATAGTGATATTCAACAGCAGCTGGTGACTGACCCAGAATATCTCAACATGTTTAAATCATTATTTAAAAAGACCTTTACTGAAGAAGAAGTTCAAGCCAATATCGCTTTTTTAAGTACACCGATTGGACAATCCATCAATCAAAAGATGAACACGCTTATGACAGAAGTCATGCAAGAAACCGCAAAGTTTTCTCAAGAAAAAATGCTAAAAGTAGAAAATCAAAAAGCCCTGAAAGAAAAAATGGAAACGATTTTAAAGCCAATTCTTCAAGTTGAATAAGCTTTTACTCAACCATTTTATGATGTGAATTACAACCAGAACTTATATAGGTATTTTATGAAATTACTCCAACACTTACTATTTGCAAGCGCATGTATCAGCACAAATTTTGCTTTTGCAGCGCCCGCTTCAGATCAACAAGTTCAACAATTATTGAAAGTCATGAATATTGATGAACTGCTACAAGAAACCATACAACAGATTCGTCCTCAGCTGGATCAACAAGCTTACCAGATCATTCAAATGACAGTAAAAAAAGATCAGCTCAACCCACAAGAACAAATTGTCGCCAATGAGCTTGCTGACAAAATGTATGAGCAAAGTAAAAAAACTGTTGCGTGGGATCAAATCAAACCAATTTATCTTAAGATTTATAAAGACATATACAGTGCTGAAGAAGTTCAAGCTCAAATTAATTTTTATTCAAGTGCAATTGGACAGTCGATTTTGAAAAAAACACCTCAAGTTGCCCAAGAAACCATGAAAGTCATGAATAGCCAACTGATAAAAAGTGTACAAACTGCATCTGAAGACTTTAAAGAAGTGACTAAAAAATTAGATGCTTTAAAAAAGGCTGCAAATACTCAATAAAACAAATAAGAAAAGAGAGCCTCGCTCTCTTTTCTATATCAAACATCATCTAGCGATAGATTACCAAGTCATTGGGTTCCAAAATTTAAACTGCTGCCCCAAGTGCACATCATCACTCACTTTGTACGGTTCACCTTTGATTTTTTCTTTAGGTTTGATCACTCGTCCATCCGCAGTCACTTCTGCCACGAAATTAAGGCCAGGAGTCTTTAGCTGAGTCATTGCAATTTCTTTTAAGCCTTGTCGCGTAGGCATTTGCATTAAAGGCCCTACACGTAATAACCCTGCTTCACCATTGGGTCCACCGCGAAATTTTTCTTCTTCATATTTGACAAAATATTGCCCGCCAGCTTCTACTGAGAAGTAAGCAACTTTGGGTTTCTGGAAATGAAAAACCGTTAATGGCCGACTGAGACTCAATTTATAGTCACCCTCAGCCAGTTCAATCCAGTAATAATGATTACTGATCAAGCTTGGAATTTTCTTACCATTCAGAAAAAAATTGTTTGGAATAATTTCTTGTCTATTCCAACGACTGTCTGGTCGATAAAAATAGACGATCGCAGCTTGAGGATTCTGAGGCTTAACCAGCTTAAAGTATTGCCCCGGCTTTTGATTGACCCAAGACCCGGTAGAGAATGATGTAACCTTATATTGTTCAAGCTTTTCATGAACCAACGAATCTTCTTTTTTGAAATCGATTGGATCTAAAGTTGAAACAACTTTTGCAGGTTGCTGTTCAACAGATTGATGACTTTGACAAGCTGCCAACCCACAACTGATCAAAACGACTAGACCGATGTAACGCATGATTTTCCCTCACCGCGTATTTTTTATTTTCGTTTTTAATAAACCCTATTGTCTACAGCCAGCTTAACATTTCAATGACCATTTAAAAATAAAAAACGTGCAAATAGTCAAGCTAGTTGCACGTTTCAGATGAATTGCACTGAGGATGAATCAGAATCAGACTTTTAAGCTGATTTTGAATCTAATACCTTCAAATCTACTTTTTCAACTTCAGTATTTTCATGCTTTGGCTGACGTTCAGACTTGAACTCTGGTGCAGCTTTATCATTAATCACCGCTTCATTGATAATCACAGTACCAATGTCGGAACGACTTGGTAAGTCATACATGGTTTCAAGCAATACATTTTCTAAAATAGAACGCAGACCACGCGCACCTGTATTACGCTCTAACGCTTTTTTCGCGATCGCACGTAAAGCAGAGTCTTCAAAAAGAAGGTCTACATTTTCCATCTCAAAGAGATATTGATACTGACGAGTTAATGCATTTTTTGGTTCAGTTAAAATCTGCATCAAGGCTTCTTGATCAAGCTCTTCAAGGGTTGCAATCACAGGTAAACGACCAATGAACTCTGGAATTAAACCAAATTTTACCAAATCTGCGGCTTCAACTTGACGGAATAATTCAGATACTTTTTTGCTATCGTCTTTATTCTTTACGTCTGCGGTGAAACCAATGCCACCTTTTTCTTGACGTTGTTGAACAACTTTTTCAAGACCAGAGAACGCACCACCACAGATAAACAAGATATTTGCAGTATCAACTTGAATAAACTCTTGCTGTGGATGTTTACGTCCACCTTGAGGCGGAATTGACGCAACAGTACCTTCAATCATTTTCAACAATGCTTGTTGCACGCCCTCACCAGACACATCACGTGTAATCGAAGGGTTTTCAGATTTACGGGTAATCTTGTCAATTTCATCAATATAGATAATACCCTTTTGTGCTTTTTCTACATCGTAATCTGCTTTTTGCAAAAGTTTCTGAATAATGTTTTCAACATCTTCACCAACATAACCAGCTTCGGTCAATGTAGTTGCATCAGCCATTGCAAAAGGTACATCAAGCAAACGCGCAAGTGTCTGTGCAAGCAATGTTTTACCTGAACCTGTCGGTCCAATCAGCAAAATATTACTTTTAGCAATTTCAACCGCATCTTTAGGCTTGTGACCTGTTTGAGATACTTTTAAACGTTTGTAATGGTTATACACTGCTACTGAAAGTGTTTTCTTTGCAGTGTCTTGACCAATTACATATTGGTCCAAAGCCGCACGAATTTCATGTGGTTTTGGCAATGGACGTGTTGCCCAATCGCCTGTTTCCACCTGTTGACTCGTTTGCACTAAGTCTAAGCACACATCCACGCATTCATTACAAATATATGCGTCCTCGCCTGCAATCAGCTTACCGACTTCAGACTGCGTTTTACCGCAAAATGAACAATGCTTTTGTCCTTGAGGAAGATCGGACATTTTCACTCCAAATTCTTAAATCTTATCTATAAATGTTTAGTCTTGAGGTCGTTTACTTAATACCTGATCCACTAAACCATATTCTTTTGCTTGCTGTGCAGTCATAAAATTATCACGATCTGTATCTTTAGCGACAGTTTCGTAATCTTGACCACTATGTTCAGCCATTAAACGATTTAAACGTTCTTTGATGAATAAAATTTCACGTGCGTGAATTTCAATATCCGATGCTTGACCACGGAAACCACCCAATGGTTGGTGAATCATTACACGTGCATTTTCCAAGCAATAACGCTTACCTTTTGCACCAGCATTTAATAAGAAAGCCCCCATAGATGCAGCTTGCCCCATACAATAGGTCACTACATCAGGCTTAATAAATTGCATCGTATCGTAAATTGCCATACCCGCAGTCACTGAACCACCAGGTGAATTGATATATAAATGGATATCTTTATCTGGATTTTCAGCTTCTAAAAACAGCATTTGCGCGACAATAAGATTCGCCATGTTGTCTTCAACTTCACCAGTTAAAAAAATCACACGTTCACGTAAAAGACGTGAAAAAATATCGAAAGAACGCTCACCACGTGAAGATTGTTCTACGACTACTGGCACCAAAGCGCTTTCAATTGATGGAACATACATACGTTATTTATTCCTGAATTCTTGTTACTTCACTCATGTTCACAATATGAGGGATAATTGCTGAAAATGCAAAATATTCCCAACTTAATATCAGATATTTTTTGCATAAGTATTGTGAATGGAATGATTAAATCCATGTTTAAGCTCATAAAAAAAGGCGCCAAAGCGCCTTTTTTTAGATCAAACAACTTAGCCTTGTTGGCGCGCTTGTTGCTCTTTTAACAAATCTTGATAGCTAACAACTTCATCAGTTACTTTAGCAGCAGCTAAGATATGATCAACAACTTGATCTTCTAACACTACGCCTTCGATTTGAGCACGTTGTTGCTTATCAGTTTTGAAATATTCAATCACTTCAGTAGGATCTTCATAAGAAGAAGCCATATCTTCGATATAAGCATCAACACGTGATTGGTCTACCTCAAGTTTAGCATCAGCCAATACTTTGCTTACCAATACACCAAGTTTAACTGCTTTTTCAGCTTGTTCTTTGAACAATTCATCTGGAAGCATGCTGCTATCAAATGCTTTAGCACCTTGAGCACCAAACTGTTGAGTAAATTGTTGAATCATTTGTTGACGTTGACGGTCAATTTCTTGAGCCAACATAGATTCAGGAACTTCTACGTCATTTGCAGCAACAAGTGCATCAAAAGTTGCACCTTTCACTTGGTTACGTAGACCATTTTTTACTTCACGTTCCATGTTTTTGCGAACGTCAGCTTTTAATTTCTCAACGCCTTCTTCTTCAGTTAAACCGAAGATTTTAAGGAATTCAGCATCAATTTCAGGAAGTTTTTGTTTTTCAACAAGTTTAACTGTGATTTTGAATTGAGCCGCTTTACCTGCTAAGTTTTCAGCTTGGTAGTCTTCAGGGAAAGTTACATCAATCACTTTCTCTTCGCCTTTCTTCATACCAACGATACCGTCTTCGAAGCCAGGGATCATACGACCAGAACCTAAAACAAGTTTAAAGTCTTCAGCAGCACCGCCTTCAAACTTCTCACCATCTACAGTACCTTCAAAATCGAAAGTTACTTGCATGTCTTTTTTAGCCATGCCTTTAGTTTCAGTCCATTCAGCGCGTTGCTTTTGAAGGTTTTCAAGCATTGCATCAACGTCTTTATCTGTTACTTCAGATGATTTACGTGATACTTCAAGACCTTCAAATTTAGCTTCAACTTCAGGATAAACTTCAACTGTAGCTTGATAAACTAAAGCATCATCTTTGTTTTCAACTTTGTCGATGTTTGGCATACCAACAGCGTTGATTTTTTCTTGTTGAATTGCTTCAAATACTGTGTCACGAATGATGTCGTTTACAACTTCTTGGTAAATACCAGCGCCGTATTCACGACGTACAACGTTTACTGGCACTTTACCTTGACGGAAGCCGTTGATCTTCACAGTTTTGGCAGTGCGTTTCAAGCGAGCTTCAAACTGCTCGTTAATACGGCTCGTCGGTACAGATACATTTAAACGACGGGCAACGCCCGAAACCGCTTCAGAAGTTACTTGCATGGCTTCCTCGATAGAATTTAATAATTACAGTTTTTCAAAAAGTGCCACATTATATGACAACATTTGAATATATACAAAACACCTGTGTAAATCATTTTATTTCGGTCACGGATTTCCCCATTATGTCGCTTTTTTAAACAAATCCCCTTCTTTGTAGTCAAAAGCCAGAAATCCGCATATTTTGAGAAATTTACCAAATTCAAATGCTTTTTTGATCTGACTCATTATCTTGCTTTGATTTAATTTAGAAATATCTATATGCAAATCTAAAGGATACAAATATAAGATTTTACCAACAATTAAAAAACTTTAAATTTCAGCAATATAAACAAGATCGTTTAATCATCTTTCTCATAGTTTTCTTTAATTATATTTAATAAATTAAACAGTTTTTCCGTATGAATAATCATTTATAGTCATTGTGAATGAAAATAATTATCATTAGAATTCGCAGCAATGATTACATAGTTTAACACTTTCTCCATTATTGCGTCATGAAGTTTCCTGAGCAGTATTTGGGTAAGTTTAATACAACCTGCGATGGACGCAAAAAATGGCTCAAAAATATTCTGTAAAAAACAAAAAAGTTAAAACAGTTGCACTTGCAATTGCTTTACCCAACCTAGCTTTTGCAGCAACTGAAGATACAACAATACAGCTCCCAACGATTCAAGCTCGAGCAGAACAAAATACTGCATATTTAGCAGCAAAAACATCTTCAACTAAACGTACAGAAACCATTTTAGATACAGCTAAAACCGTTCAGGTCATCACGGAAAAAGCACTCAAAGATCAAGGCTTACTTTCACTACAACAAGCCCTTGCAACAACTCCAGGCATTAGTTTTGGTGCTGGCGAAGGTGGTGGTGGTTATGGCGATAAAATCAACCTACGGGGTTATGATGCAACCTATAACACAACTGTAGATGGCTTACGTGATGCAGCATTAACCAACCGTTCTGATTTATTCAACTATGAAGCTGTTGAAATCATCAAAGGTGCGAATTCTGTTGAAAATGGTGTAGGACAAATCAGTGGTGGTGTCAATTTAGTATCTAAAACGCCTAAGAATCGTGACAGCAATGAAGTTACTTTAGGTTTTGGTTCAGATAGCTATAAACGCTTTACAGGTGATTTTAATAAAGTTGTAGATGAAGATTTAGCATTTCGTTTAAATGTAATGGGGCATCAAAACACCTATGCGGGTCGTGATGAAGAAATGAAACGTTGGGGAATTGCGCCATCGGTTACTTTTGGAATCAGTGATACCACCAAGGCAACTTTATCTTACTTATATCAAAAAGATGAAAATGATCCACAGTACGGCGTTCCTTATTATAATGGCAAACCTGTCAAAGGGATTTCAGATAAAAATAACTATGGCTATAGCAACTTAGATCAACAAGATATTGAAAATCAGGTTGTCACATTTAAAGTAGAAAGCGAGATCAGTCCCAACGCAAAACTGAACTCCATTACTCGTTATAGTGATATTCAACAAAAAGCAACTGTTTCTGCACCACAAGGAACATTTTGTTTAGCAGATGGCACATCACCAACAGCACTGACCAATACCAACCAAACTGGATATAAAAATTGTAATGTAACTTCTGGTACAACCACGCTTACTGTTCCAAAGGGTTCATATTATATTTCTGGTCCACGTGGTTATTATCGTGATACCCATAATAAGCAATTTGCCAATGACACCAACATCAATGTGCAATTCAAAACTGGGGTTATCGATCATGCTCTTGTTGCTGGGGTGGGCTTTAGCCGTGAAGACTATGAGATTACCACAGCTGGCTATTTATATAATTCAAATGGTTCATCAGCAGGCAGTTCTATTACTAACCCGCTTTACATGGATGTGTACAATCCAGATAACTTTTGGCATGGTCCAACAAATTTCCGTAAAACAGGTGTTGCTGAAGGCTACTTAAATGTTTATTCAGCGTATTTGTTTGATACTTTAAAGTTTGGTGAACAATGGTTACTTAACCTTGGTGTGCGTAATGATTATACTGACGGTCAATATCGTTCAGATACTATTTCAACAACTAATGCAGCGGTAACTCGTGGTCAAAACTATAAACAGTCTGATAATTTAATTTCCTATAATGCTGGTTTGACATTTAAACCAACACCAGCAACCAGTCTTTATTTGTCTTATGCTAATGCTCAAAAGCCGGTACAAAATACTGCAAGTGGTGGCTGTTCTCAAACTATTACCAACAATGCAATCACAGCAAATTCTTGCAGTACAGATCCTGAAAATGCAGTTGCCTATGAAGTGGGGGCAAAGTGGCAAGCAAATCCTAACTTCTTGGTTTCTGCTGCAGTATTCCGCAATGAACAAGATAAAGTCCGTGTAACCAATGATATACCTGGACAACCAGATGCCAAATTAGATGGTAAAAACTATGTACAAGGTGTTGAACTTGGTTTAGCGGGTGAAATTACGCCAAAATGGAACATCACCGCTAGTGCTGCTTATATGGAAGGAGAATACGACCAAACTAAAGTCAATGGTTCACCGAATATTGACTTCCAAAAAGGTGACAAGTTGGTCAATGTGCCTAAAGTTTCAGGCAGCTTATGGACAACGTATCAATTCAATGATCAGTGGCAAGCTGGCTATGGCTTAACCTATCAAGGTGAAATGTATTTAAGCACACGTTCAGCGACGAATAATCTTGTGCCGCAGGTCAAGTCTGAAGATTATGTGATTCACAATGCTTCTGTAACCTACAGCTACAACAAAGATTTAAGTTTCCAATTATTAGGGCAAAACTTAAGTGATGAGAAGTACTATACCCATATCCGTAACAATGGTTGGGCAATGCCTGGTGAGGGTCGCAAAGGCGTATTCAACATCAACTATAAGTTCTAAGATTTAATCAATCTATGTTAAAATTCAGCGTCTGATTCATCAGGCGCTGTTTCTTTTTTGGGGAAGAAAATCATGATTTTACATATTCCAAATTTACTTAGTCTGGATGAACTAAATCATTGTCGTCAGACACTTTCTCAAGCAGAGTGGACAGATGGAAAAGTAACAACAGGCTATCAATCTGCACATTTAAAAAATAATTTACAACTAGCTCAAGATTCTCAACAAGCATTAGAACTTGGACAAATCATTCAACACGCTGCCAACGCAAATCCGTTGTTCTTTAGTTCGGCTCTTCCAAAAACATTTTTACCTCCGCTGTTTAATTGTTATCAACACGGCGGAAATTTTGGGATGCATGTTGATAATGCTATCCGTCGCCATCCTCAACTCAATCAGTATTTAAGAACTGATGTGTCTTGTACTGTTTTTCTCACCAATCCCGATGAATACGATGGCGGCGAACTGGTGATCGAAGATACTTTTGGCACACAAGAAGTAAAACTTCCAGCTGGTGATGCAATTGTCTATCCATCAACCAGCTTGCATCAGGTCAACCCAGTCACTGAAGGTGCACGTATTGCCTCGTTCTTTTGGGTACAAAGCTTTGTTTCATCCGATGCGCAACGACGAATTCTATTTGACTTAGATCAAAATATTCAAAAGCTGACCATCGAGCTGTCTGCTACACATGAGCAAGTGATTAGTCTTACAGGGATCTATCACAACCTTCTACGTGAATGGAGTGATTTATAAGTTTTAGTTCGCAAGTCATTATTGTAATGAAAGTGTTTTGTATAAATTTGGACAATCAATAAATGAGTAAAAAAATCCAAGCACCACTCACTCAAATTCCAGCATATTTACAGACAATTGCGGATTACGAGAAACAAGCAGAACAGCATCTGCCTGAAAACACTTGGCACTACTTGCAAGGTGGGGCGATGGATGAGCAAAGTGTTCAAGAAAACTTACAACAATTTAAAAATATTCAACTGATTCCAAGACTGCTCAATGACTTAACTCAAGGCTCGACAGAATGTGAAATTTTAGGGCAAAAATTTCCTCATCCAATTTTTCTTGCACCGATTGGACATCAACAATTGTTCCACCCAGAGGGCGAAGCTGCGGCTGCACTGGCAGCCGAAGTTTTAGGAAGTAATATTGTACTGAGCACTTTCACCAATACCGATATGCGAAGTTTAAAACAAGAAAACCCGCTGAAATGGTTCCAACTGTATTGGCAAGGTGATCGTGAAAAATCATTGGCCTTAGTTCGACTCGCAGAACAACAAAATTTTAAAGCACTTGTGATTACAGTAGATTCACCGCATACAGGGATTCGTGATCGTGAACGTCGGGTGAATTTTCAATTGCCAGAAGGCATGCAACACCCCCATACACCTACCCACATTCCCCTGCCCGAAATTTCTGAGCATCAACATCCTGTATTCAACGGTTTAATGCAAATTGCACCCAAATGGGCAGATATCGAATTTATAATTGCCCATAGCCATTTGCCTGTAATTTTAAAGGGTGTGCTACATCCACTCGATGCAAAAAAAGCAGTCGAAATCGGAGTAAAAGGCTTAATCGTTTCTAATCATGGTGGGCGAGTACTCAATAGCAGTATTTCCCCACTGACCGCCTTAGCAAAAATTAAGGCCGTTGTTCCTCATGATTTTCCTTTACTTTTGGATGGTGGAATCCGCCGTGGTACAGATATATTTAAAGCATTGGCTTTAGGCGCATCTGCGGTGCTGATTGGTCGTCCTGCGATCTACGGACTCTCGGTTGCTGGTGCTTTAGGTGTCGCCCATGTGATTAAAATTTTAAAGGAAGAATTTGAAATTACCATGGCATTAATGGGAACTGCTACCGTAAAAGAAATCAATCAAGAATATATTTTTCAAGATTAAGTCATTCAAAGGAAATTTTTCTCTCAACTGATATTTTTTATGCAAATTAAGGAAATTATTTCCAAGATAATTGTTTTAGAATTAATCTCAAGTTAAACCATTTGTAAGTTATCAGTGTTTAGATTTATCTCGTGCTACCCACGTATAAGTTTATGAAAATTTACTGTGTTTTCATCTTAAAAACACTTGTAAATTGAACAGATAGACACAATCTATATTTGTAGTAAGTTGCCTTTACCCAAGAGACGAGCAACAACAACTACACAAGGAGTTCCCTCATGATGTTGGCTGATCCAAGTAAAAAATATCGTCGCATGTACCAACGTGTAGACTTGCCTGACCGTCAATGGCCAAATAACGAAATCAATAAAGCGCCAATTTGGATGAGTACCGACCTTCGTGATGGTAACCAAGCGATTTTCGAGCCAATGAATATTGAACAAAAATTCAAAATGTTCGAAATGTTGGTCAAAATTGGCTTTAAACATATTGAAATTGGCTTTCCTTCAGCATCACAAATTGATTTTGATTTCACCCGTAAGTTGATTGAAGAAGGTCATATTCCAGATGACGTTTATATCGAAGTCTTGGTGCAAGCGCGTGATCATTTAATTGCACGTACTTTTGAGGCTTTACAAGGTGCGAAACGTGCCATTGTGCATATCTATAACTCGAACTCACCCACTTTCCGTAAAAAAGTATTGAATGTTGATGTCAATGGTGCAAAACAATTGGCCATCAATGCAGCGAGCAAAGTAAAAGAATATGCAGCGAAACAGCCTGAAACTGAATTTATTTTTCAGTACAGCCCAGAATGTTTTACAGCAACAGAATTAGAGGTTGCTAAAGATGTCTGTGATGCAGTGACTGAAATTTGGGAAGCATCGCCTGACAATAAAGTCATTTTAAACTTACCTGCAACTGTTGAGGTTTCAGGTCCGCATGTCTATGCCGACCAAATCGAATGGATGCATCGTAATTTGCAACGTCGTGATGGTGTGATTATTTCAGTACATTGTCACAATGACCGTGGTTGTGGTATTGCAGCATCTGAGTTAGCGATCATGGCTGGTGCTGATCGTGTTGAAGGTTGTGTATTTGGGAATGGTGAACGTACTGGTAACGTGGACGTTGCTGCAATTGCATTAAACATGTACACACAAGGTGTGGCATGTGAGTTAGATTTCTCAAACATTAATGAGATTATTGCCACAATAGAAGAATGTACTGGCTTGCCTGTACACCCACGCCACCCATATGCCGGTGATTTGGTCTTTACTGCTTTCTCTGGTTCTCACCAAGATGCAATTAAAAAAGGCTTTGAGTTCCAAAAAGACGAAGAAATTTGGGATATGCCTTATTTACCAATCGACCCTAAAGACTTAGGTCGTGATTATGATGCAGTGATCCGTGTCAACTCACAGTCGGGTAAAGGCGGTATTGCCTACTTATTAGAGTCAAACTATAACGTGGTTTTACCTCGTCGCTTACAGATTGAATTCTCACAAATTGTTCAGCAAGTTGCAGATGAAGAAGGCGTTGAAGTCTCAGCTCAACAAATTTGGACCTTGTTTAAAGACACCTATGTTGCTGCAAAAGATGCACATTATTCAGCGAAAAACTATAGATTGTCAGATGAAAATGGTAGCCAAGTAATTGAACTTGATGTGGTCATCAATGGTGAAACTCAGCGCTTACGTGGTGAAGGGAATGGTCCAATTTCTGCGATTTTAAATGCGCTTCAATTACCAATTGATGTCTTAAACTACGAAGAACGCAGTATCAGTTCAGGCGCACATGCAAAAGCGTTGGCATTGATCGAACTTCAAGTTCAAGGTACTGGTAAATCTGCATTCGGTGCTGGTGTGCATGACAATATCGTCACCTCTTCAATTGAAGCAATCATTGCGGCAACCAATCGTTTAATTGACCAAGGTGTTTTAAGTACTGAACAAGTGATCGCTGCTGCTGTATAAGCGATATCAATTAAAAGACTTTAGAAAGGATGCCCCCTAGTGGTATCCTTTCTTTTATTTATTGATGTTATCAAGCAATCTCTTCAAACAGCTTTATATCTTTTAAAAATAATTTAAAGATAAAAAGAGACGTGGAAATTTCATCCATGATTGTTTGAGATCAGACTGGTGTTGGTGAGTAGTGAACATGCTTGGTGATGAGAAGCAAAGTTTGACAAGATCGCTCTCTTATAAAGCTTAAGCTTTTCATTTTTTCGAAAGAAGAATACGTTGCGCCTCAGCAAAGTCAAAACATTCATTGTGACTCTACTAAACATCATCACTCATCCTGAAGTGAACTTTAATGATAAAAGCTATTGTGAAAACCATGGAATATCATTAATTTATTAGCCATACAGATGACTTAGATATCTCTAATATCCGTAATTTATCGACCTTCTAAAATTTTAAGGTGAACATTTCCAGTGTCTTTTCCAGCTGATTCAGTGGGGCTCGTTACTCCACAAAAGTTTGAATTTGAAGAACCGTTAGAGCTTGAGTGTGGTCGAGTATTGCCACGCTATGAAATCATGGTGGAAACCTATGGTGAGCTCAATGCAGATAAATCAAATGGAATTTTGATTTGCCATGCACTTTCAGGACATCATCATGCGGCTGGCTATCACCATGAAGACGATAAAAAAACCGGCTGGTGGGATGCATGTATTGGGCCAGGTAAAGCCATTGATACCTCGAAGTTTTTTGTGGTCGCACTCAACAATATCGGGGGGTGTAGTGGCTCAACAGGACCCACTTCACCTAACCCTGAAAATGAAAATCGCCCATACGGTCCCGACTTTCCATTAGTGACTGTACGTGATTGGGTTAAAACTCAAGCCCTCCTCTCTGACCGCTTAGGGATAGATGTTTGGTATTCAATCATTGGTGGTTCTTTAGGTGGCATGCAGGCTTTACAATGGTCTGTGGACTATCCTGACCGTTTACAAAAATGTGTCATCATCGCCAGCGCACCAAAGCTTTCCGCACAAAATATTGCATTTAACGAAGTGGCACGTCAGTCTATTTTATCTGATCCAGATTTTCACAATGGTCGCTATTTAGAACTCGATAGTTATCCAAAACGTGGCTTAATTTTGGCACGTATGGTGGGTCATATTACCTACCTTTCTGAAGAAGCCATGAAACAAAAATTTGGCCGTGATTTAAAATCAGGCAAGTTTATGTATGGTTTCGATGTTGAGTTCCAAGTTGAAAGCTATCTGCGTTATCAAGGCGAACAATTCAGTCGTAACTTTGATGCCAATACTTATCTGATCATGACCAAAGCCTTGGATTATTTCGATCCATCACGTGAATATGAACAGTCACTGACGAAAGCATTATCTAATACCAAATGCCGCTTTTTAGTGGTGTCATTTACAACAGACTGGCGTTTTAGCCCAGAACGTTCGCAAGAGATTGTCAACGCCTTGATTACCAATCAAAAGCCTGTGAGTTATTTGGATATTGATGCTGAACAGGGTCATGACTCATTCCTATTCCCTATCCCCTTGTACGTCAAATCCTTACGTGCATTTTTAGGTGGTATTGAACACCTTAATTCAACACCTAAGGAGGCTTTGTAATGCGTATTGACCAACAGCTTGCAGAAAAATGGATCAATGCTGGTGCAAGTGTGCTCGATTTAGGTTGTGGTGATGGCGAATTATTGTCACAAATGAGCAAAAAACAGCAAATTCATGCTTACGGGCTAGAAATCGATCAAGAAAAGATTGCAATTGCCGTCAGCAAAGGGTTAAATATTATACAACAAGACTTAAACCTCGGTTTGGGACGCTTTGCCGACCAGTCTTTTGACTATGTGGTTATGGCACAAGCTTTGCAAGCTGTAGATGCACCTGATGTGCTTCTGCGCGATATGGTGCGTGTGGGGAAACAAGCAATTATTACGTTTCCTAACTTTGCGTATTGGAAAACACGGTCTTTCCTTGCACTGAAAGGCAAGATGCCTGTTTCTGATGCCTTACCGTATATGTGGTACAATACACCTAATATCCACTTATGCACCTTTCGTGATTTTGAAGCATTATGTGCTGAAAATCAGATTCAAATTATTGATCGACTCGCTGTAAATGGGAACCAACAAGGTAGCTTTTTAAGTAAAGCCATACCGAATTTGTTCGGCGAAGTCGCTATTTATCGAGTGAGCGCTCTATGAAGAAATTATTATTAGGCAGTACGTTATTTTTTGGGCTAGTGAGTATTCAAGCCCATGCGGACTATGTACCGCAGCAACAACAATCTGTATCAGCAATGGCAGCACAATATGCACATATGAATGTGACAGATTTGCAAAAAGCAGCCAAAGCTGGCCAACCTGCTGCACAATTTTATTTAGCAACACATTTCCAGGCTGGTACTGGCGGTGTATCTAAAGACCTTAAACAAGCATTTACATGGTTTAAAGCTGCGGCTGACCAAGGTATTTCTGCGGCTCAGTTGAATGTTGGTCGTATGTATGCTGATGGTTTAGGCGTTTCTAAAAGCGAAACATCTGCGCGTCAATACTTTGAAAAAGCAGCAAGCCACGGCGATAACCGTGCAAGCTTTAATCTTGCGGTGATGGAAGAGCAAAAGAAAAACTACATGGGCGCTTATCAGTGGTATGAGCTTTCTACACGTGATGGTATGTTAGACAATAAAGTGATTAACATGTCGCAAACCAAAAAAACTGCTTTGGCTGCTAACTTAACTCAAGACCAAATTCGTACTGCAACACAACGTGCAGATCAATGGATTCAAGCTCAATAATTTGATTTTCATCGATCATAAAAGCACCTTCGGGTGCTTTTTTTACTGCTATCCATTTAAGTATTTCAACTGGGATTGTTGACAATGCAAGACCTATTCAAACAATTAATTCAATATGAATGCGGGTTGCATCATCGTGATCGTCAAAACTTTCAAATACTTGATCAACGGTTACATCCAGATTTTAAAGAAATTACCAAATCAGGGTGGGTTGTGCATAAAGCCCAAATGATTGAAGCACTTTTAAACGATACAGATACCGACATCATTCAAGCACAGGATTTTCAAGTTCAGTCGTTATCTGATCATAGCGTTTTACTGACCTATCAAAGCCATCAAATCAATGTGGCAACTCAAGCTCAATACAATGTGGCTTTACGCAGTTCAATTTGGGTTATGAATGATCACAGTATATGGCAAATGATTTTCCATCAAGGCACCACTTGTGCATTTGAGAAGTAAATCGAGTTCTTCTATGTATGGAAAAATATGCAAAAGAAAAAATATTATGCTTCACGCAAACAAATGATTCCTTTGGCGATTTTTGCTGGAATTTTGGCCTGCCCCTTTTGGGCTGCGACCGTGCTTTTAATCTTGGAAATGTTTGAATGGAAGAATGGCTTAAAAAGTCTCTTTTCGCTATTTCTTGTTACGCCATTGGGTCTCATTGCTTATTTTTTCAGTAATAAAGCTATTCAGATGTTTAGCAATCAACGTCCTATTTTGACCCTCTCCCAAGACATGATTAGAAGCATTGATTTTAAAGGTCGAGTGATAATTAAAAAACACATTAAAATACCAGAGATCTATGAAGTTGAGCTCAAAAAAACCTTACTTGATCGACAATACTATTTACTTTTTATCATGAAAGATAACAGCAAACAGAAACTCAATGTTGGACTAGGTTTTATGAAAAATGAGGATGTTCTCGATTTAAAACAACAGTTAGACAAACGCATTAGCGCAAAAGCAAAACATATCCAGTAAAGCGTAAAGGACGAGAGAATTTAGCCGCATTTTATGACACAGATTAAGTTAAAATAACTCAATTTTAAATTTTGAGTCTGCATCATGTCATCAAAAGATTGGTTATCACAAGGAACACTGGTACTCGCAAGCAATAACAAAGGCAAAATTGCTGAATTTGAAAAATTGTTTGCTGAATTGGCTTTACCCGTTGAAGTGATTCCTCAAGGTCGACTGAATATCGAAGACGCGATTGAAGATGGCTTAAGCTTTATTGAAAATGCAATTATCAAAGCACGTCATGCGAGCCGTATTTCAGGTAAACCTGCGATTGCAGATGATTCTGGGATTTGCGTTCCCGTATTAGGTGGAGCACCTGGAATTTACTCTGCACGTTATGCAGGTGAACATGGCGATGATGCAGCCAATAATACAAAATTGCTGGAAAACCTTAAGCCTTTACGCCAAGACGATCAAGCGATTGAAGCAATGTTCGTATGTGTATTGGCATTGGTTGAACATGCAGATGACCCTTTACCACAAATCTACCAAGGGATCTGGCAAGGTGAAGTACTAGAGCAAGCTCGAGGTGAAAATGGCTTCGGTTATGACCCACTGTTCTGGTTACCTGAGCTAAATATTTCAAGCGCAGAAAT
Source organism: Acinetobacter sp. 1125_18A (assembly GCF_052824985.1). Lineage (NCBI taxonomy): Bacteria > Pseudomonadati > Pseudomonadota > Gammaproteobacteria > Moraxellales > Moraxellaceae > Acinetobacter > Acinetobacter sp. 1125_18A. Next base: position 17,090 of record NZ_VTDG01000019.1, on the reverse strand, counting down.
GAGTAAAGCAGAAAAGAACAAAATTAGCCATCGTGGTCAGGCGATGCAATTGTTTAAAGCAAGCTTGAAATAAGCAGTTAAAACCAGCTGTTTAAAATCATACGATTTTGTTAGATTCCTCCTCGCCTTTGAGCAAAGGAGGAATATGATGAATATCGCTAAAGCTTATCTAAAACGAAGCAAAATAAACCGATAAAACTATAAAAAATGAATCAACACACCATATAGGACGCATACCACACAACTGACTATCGTTCCCGAAGCAATATATTTTGCTGAAACCCCAGTACCTTGATAGTGGGTTTCCAATGCGACAATATTGGCAGCTGGCGGTAAACAAAACAGTAAAAACATCACCCCAATATATTGATGGATCTGTGGAACAGGCAAAAAGAAATAAGCCAGACTGCACAATACAACACCACAAACTAACTTTAATATTGCAAGCTTACTACTGGACAGTAAATCCTCGATATGGACTTTGGTTTTTCTTAACCACATCCCCAATACACACATACCGGTAAAACTCATACTCCATTTAGCCAGAGTATAAATCCAATTAATCCAATCATTTGTCTGAAACTGTTGCACATCAAAACAATGTAAAAGCCCTGCAATGATCAAGGCAATCACAGGTGGCGATTGCAGTACTTTTTTGATAAGCAAATGTTTGGATTGCGGGGCTGAACTTACCGAAGTCACAGCCCAAGAGTTTCCAAAAATTGAAACCCCGATATAGAGCGGTATCATCACCATACTATTGTCTGGACCAAATATAGCCAAGGCAATCGGAAAGCCGAGCCATGCCATATTGGTATAGCTAAAACACAATGAAGCTAAACGATCTTTAAACAGCGTGAGATAAATAAAGAAAAGCGTACAACATGAGAAAAAAGCAAATAAAATTAAAGCAATACTGCCCGATTTATAAAATACCATATTGTAAATAATCACAATCGGGATAAATAAGCGAGCCAACAGCAAAGACATGAGTGATTTTAAGTTTACTGAAAATTTGCTATTCGCCAGTATCAGCCCACAGATAAATGATAAAACTGGAAATAACAAAGCCACAATACTACACCTTATTCTCAAATCATGAACATACTAGCATTTTCCAAATATAGATGACGTTTAACATATCAAAATAATTTATAAATATTGTCTGTCTTTAAATTGAAATATTAGTGTCACTTTTTTGTCATGGATAACTGTTGTTATAGCTGTTAATAAATAGGAGTTAAAACTATGGCTGGATTATCGATTTGGCATGTACTTATTTTTGCAATCGTTGTGATTCTACTATTTGGTACATCAAAGCTAAAAAACTTAGGTAAAGATGTTGGTGGTGCCGTAAAAGATTTTAAGAAATCGATTAAAGAAGAAGAGGCAACAACTGCTTCACTGACTGAAACGCGTACACTAGAACATCAAACTAGCAATACTGATGTGAACTCTACAGTAAAACACTAATCGGTGAGGCGTAGATCATGTTAGATGTTGGATTTTCAGAACTGTTAGTGTTTGGGATCATTGCTCTCTTGGTATTGGGACCAGATAAACTTCCTGAAGCTGCGCGTTTTGCTGCCAAATGGTATAGCAAATTTAAACGTGCAATTAGTAGTGTCCAAAATGACATCGACCGTGAATTACGTCTTTCTGAATTTAGAGAACAAATGCAACAAGAGATGCAAAAAATTCAAGAACTTGAACAAAAAATGCAGGCTCAAATGCAAGAGTTACAACAACAAAAAATTGCTGTAGAACAAGAAAGTCATCTCGCAATAACAGACAATAAAAAAATTCACACGACTTATCATAAACTTGATATTACGGTCCCCGCTATTTATATGTCAAAGACTTGGTTAGATAAACAAAACTGTACTGTAACTCGACCACAAATTGTTCTTGTTAAAGAAGTACCGCAATTGAAGGTGGCTGTATGAGCGACTCATTAGCACCACAAGTACATGATGCCTCGTCTACCGAGACGCCGGCTTTAGATGCAATGCCGATTACTCAACACCTGATGGTATTACGTAAGCATTTATTTAAAATTGTTGGCGCACTCATCGCTATATTTTTTTGTTTATTGCCATTTGCCAATAAGACCTATATTGCATTATCAGAACCACTCAGAAAACAATTACCTGCAACCTCAACCATGATTGCAACTGATGTTACAGCAACATTCATGGCGCCGTTTAAGTTAAACTTCTTTATTGCGCTTATGTTGGCGATGCCCTTTATCATCTATCAACTTTGGGCTTTTATTAAACCTGCATTATACGAAAAAGAAAAAAATCTAGCATTTCCGTTGTTGTTTGGGAGTATTGTGCTGTTTTATTCAGGGATCGCTTTTGCTTATTTTATTGCATTGCCATCCATCCTGCATTTCTTTATCAGTGTTTCACCAGAAACCGTCGCGCCAATGACGGACATCAATAGTTATTTAAGCTTCTGCCTAAAATTATTCTTGGTCTTTGGCGTAACCTTTGAAATCCCGATCATTACTTTAGTGTTAATTTTAGTTGGTTTCGTCACCACTAAAACATTGGCTGAAAAGCGCCGCTTTATCGTGGTGGGATGTTTCTTCGTATCTATGTTTATTACCCCACCAGATGCAATTTCAATGATCATGCTCGCAATTCCAATGTGGATGCTATTTGAGCTGGGTTTATTGCTGGGTAAAGTAATTGAAAAACGTAAAACTGTAGATGCTTAAGTATCAAAAATAAAAAGCTTTTTAATATTTAAATGACTTCTTTTGAGGTCATTTTTATTTTTAAGCGTGTTAAATTCTTTTTAGAAACAACTATAAAAAATAAGTCTATCGCTTAATCTTCAGCCCTTTTATTCGAGTACATTAGATCTATTTCATAAGTCAAAAATGATCATGTTGAGTGAGCTCCATCTCTTAGGATGAGGGGGATTTTATGTCGATCTATGCTTTTAATAAGCGTTTATAAAAGAAGTCTATTATTAAAATCTCTTTATGAAACATCTCTATTTTAAAACAACTACAAGTTAATCCTATTGATTCAATTCACCAAGCACATATCATGCTCAATCAGTCATATCTCAATGTTTATAGAAATTGAACAGCACAGTAATTATCTAAATACAAATATGACAATCCTATTACTTTCTTAAAATAAGATTAAATTTAACCAATATTAAATATAAGAGTAAGAGATCTTACACATTTGTTCTGTATGTTTTTAAGCTGAATCAAAATCACATTTAATCAAGACTTAAAGCCAAAGGGAATCGTATGACAGACCTCACGCCATATCATGAAAATCAAGAGTTAGATAACAATACTTCGAATAACACACATTTCCGTGACATTTTAGAACAACGGATTTCTCGTCGTAGTTTAATTACAAAAACAGCAAGTGGTGCAGCTGCTCTCGCTTTAGCATCGAGCCTAGTCGGCTGTAATGATGACGATGACAATAACTCAACCCCAACAACGATCGTCAAAAAACCAGAAAAATTCACCTTTAACCCTGTTGCAAAAAACCTCAATGACATCGTCACTGTTCCTGCTGGTTATGAAGCAAATGTGCTTTATGCTTTAGGTGACCCATTAACGCAAACGATCCCTGACTGGGATGATAACAATGTTCCTTCAGGGGTCAGCTTTACAGCGCGTTCAGGCGACTGTCATGATGGTATGAGCTATTTCGGCTTAAATTCCAATAGCTCTAAATATGATGCGAAAGCCTCAAACCGTGGCTTATTGGTCATGAACCATGAATACATTAATCAAACCTTCTTACACCCTAAAGGTGCAACAAAAGTAAATGGTCGTCGTCCAGAAGATGAAGTGATTCGTGAAGTCAATGCACACGGTGTTTCCGTCATTGAATTAAAAAAAGATGCAACCACACAAAAAGTAGAGATTGTTAAAAGCTCTCCATTTAATCGCCGTATTACAGCGTCAACGGTCATGGACTTTGCAGGTACAGTTGCGGGTTCAGACTTGGTGAAAACCAAATACTCAAGCTCAGCAAAGCAAACACGTGGCACACATAATAACTGTGGTAATGGTTATACGCCTTGGGGGACTTACCTCACCACAGAAGAAAACTTTATTGGATACTTTGTGCGTAATAAAGGTGACGATGCAAAACGTAGTGCGGCTGAAATCATCGCACTGAATCGCTATGGTTTAAAAGATGGTGCCAGCTCACGTTATGGCTGGGAAACTGCGATTGGGGCAATCGAAAACCAAGATTTATATGACCGCTGGAACTCTTCAATTGTCGCTGACTCCGCGGACAAAGATTATCGCAACGGTGCAAATACCTTTGGCTGGATTGTTGAAATCGATCCATTCGATAGTCGTTCAAACCCAGTTAAACGTACATCTTTAGGTCGCTTTGCACATGAAGACTGTCGTTCAAGCCGTTTAATCGAAGGGGAAAATCTGGCCTTCTATATGGGCGATGACTCACGTGGCGAATATATCTACAAATTTGTATCTGATGCGAAGTGGGATGCAAAAGATGTCAATGGTGGCTATCGCGCTGGTGATAAATATATGAACAGTGGCAAGCTATATGTTGCACAATTCAATAATGATGGTACAGGTAAATGGATTGAATTGGCATACGGTAAAAACGGTTTAAATGATAGCAATACCGTCTATCCTTTTAAATCTCAAGCCGATGTCACTACTTTTGCACGTTTAGCCGGTGATTCGGTCAAAGCCACCAAAATGGATCGTCCAGAATGGGTTGCGGTGAACCCTGAGAATGGTGAAGTCTATGTCACCTTAACCAATAACTCGAACCGTGGTACAGCACATGCATTAGATGCCGCAAATCCACGAAACTATAGCGACCCAGAAGGCGGTAAAGGCAATGTAAATGGTCACATTATCCGCTTCCATGAAAAAGATAATAAAACCACAGCTGAAAGCTTTACTTGGGATATCTACCTCTTTGGTGCCGAAGCAAAAATGGCCAGTAACATCAACTTATCTGGGTTAAATGATAACAATGATTTATCTTCGCCAGATGGTATGTGGTTCGATCCACGTGGTGTACTTTGGATTCAAACGGATGATGGTGCTTATACAGATACCACCAACTGTATGATGCTTGCTGCACTGCCTGGTAAAGTCGGTGATGGCGCAAAAGCAATATCATCTGCTGGGCAAGAAACGATCGTGGGTAAACAAGTCACTGATGAAAACCTGCGTCGCTTCCTAACAGGCCCAAAACAATGTGAAATCACGGGTGTCACCATGACACCCGACTACAAAGCCATTTTTATCAATGTTCAGCATCCTGGTGAAGACTCACCTAGCTTTGATAAGCCATCAAGTAACTGGCCTGCCTCACAAAAAGATCCAAGCAATAAGACCGCTCGCCCGCGCTCTGCAACTGTCGTCATTACTCGTAAAGATGGCGGTGTAATTGCTGGCTAATCAACTAAATTTATTCTTTTAAAGCCATAGTGATGAAAGTTGCTATGGCTTTTTATTTTTCAATAGCGCGCTTAATCTCGACTAACTCACCCATATGTTCACCTTGTTGTGTTTTTTCGATCCAATCAATCTGCGTACTGCTTATTCTTAAAAAGTTGGAACAGCGTGTCCCATAAATTGGACTTTGAATAAATGTTGAAGACAACAACGCTTCCATCTCAGGATTAATTCCAGTATTGGGCAGTAAATCAGGAATAATTTTTCGTTCATCTTCTAAAATATCCCAAACAGCGAATTGTAGATCTTGTTCAGGGATAGCAGGAACTTGCAGCATGGGTAAAAATTCTTGGGTAAAGCGTTTACGTAAATGCTTAGTTTTTTCCCAATCGTCTGACATCAAGCCGTTTGAAACGACAAATACACCTTGGGATAATACTTGTGGGGCTTCACCACGATTACTCATATAAACAGCTTGCTGTCGATCACCCACAAATAAGTTAAAACCCGCATAATCTCTTTGCTGCTTTTCCAGTGCTTGTGCAAAACGAATCGGTGTTTGATCTGACTCTAAAAAGGCTTGAATCAAATAGCCTCGTGTCGTCGGATAAGTTTGTTTATCAGCACCATCACGATAATTGGTAATCACTGCCCAATGTCCCTGTGGTGTGACCCCCATCCATGTCCCGCCGGATTGCAAATCTTGCCCTGCAATAATCGGACTGTTGGACCATGACTGTAATTGAGTGCTTGGACGATGGTAGAATTCGTCACGATTTGAAATTAAACAAACAGGTAAATCATCCAAAACTTGCCAAGCCAATGCCACAATACACATAAAATACATTCCATGAAGTTTACACATTGAATGTACAACATTTTTAATATGTTTCAGCTAAAATCTGTGCAAAATAGAAAATCAAGGATTAGGAATGCTCACCTACCCGAATATTGACCCAATTGCGATATCACTGGGTCCACTCAACGTCCATTGGTATGGACTGATGTATCTCTTGGCATTTTTATGTGCTTGGGGACTTGCTACTTATCGCGCGAAACAACGTGCTGACTGGAACTCTGAAATGGTTTCAGATCTGGTGTTCTTTGGCGCACTTGGAGTTGTGCTCGGTGGTCGTGTAGGCTATGTTTTATTTTACGAGTTTGGCAAATTTTTAGCAGATCCTATCTGGCTATTTAAAGTCTGGACTGGTGGTATGAGTTTCCATGGGGGCTTCCTTGGTGTAATGATCGCCATGCTTTTGTGGTGTCATAAATATAAGAAAACTTGGTTTGAAACCCTGGACTTCATTGCGCCCTGTGTACCGACGGGCTTGATGTTTGGTCGAATTGGTAACTTCATCGGTGGTGAATTATATGGTCGTCAAGTTTCTGACCCTAACTTTGCGCTAGGTATGATCTTCCCGACTGATCCACTACATTTGGTTCGTCATCCATCTCAGCTCTATCAAGCGCTGTGTGAAGGACTGCTGCTGTTCCTTATTCTATGGTTCTATAGTGCTAAACCACGCCCACGTTATGCCGTATCTGCAATCTTTCTAATGGGTTATGGCTGTGCTCGATTCTTTATGGAATTCTTCCGTGAACCTGATGCTGATCAAGGTTATATCCTGTTTGGCTGGATGACCAAAGGTCAAATCCTTTCATTCCCAATGATTCTGATTGGATTGTGGTTGATTTGGTACGCTTACCAAAAGAAAATTTTTGACTGGGGTCCACAAAAAAATACTTAAGCCTTATGGGCTAAGTTTAAAAAGGTGAAGCTAAGCTTCACCTTTTTTATGCTAAATTATCATTATCCAATTTAAACGAAATCACTATGCTTGAATTTTGGTTTGATCCTAAAGTCGCGGTTGCAAAGAAGCTCATTTTTCTTATTTTATTGGCACTAGTCAGTATTGGACTATATTGGTACCAGCCTTTAACCCTTGATAATATTTTACTTTTTGCAGGTACAGGTATTATTTTTCTGATTTGTCGTTACTGTAAGGTTCATTTTGCAGCCCAACGCCCAACAGGATTTCTTTATCGTTTATTGACCTGGATTCCACTGGCTTTAGTTTTGGCATTGGTTTTTAAAAACATGAACAATGGTGAAATTTTAATCCCAGGCGCTCAAGGTATTGGCTTTATGGCCCTAGCGGTTTGTATTTTTTCACCACTCTCCCTACTCAATAAAAACTCATCTGAACAAGCGTCTAAATAATGTTAGATTTTTGGTATTCAGCGCGCTGTAGCCGTGAAATGAAAGTGATCATCTCAATCTTAACCTGTGTGATAATTTATTATTGCGCCACGATTGAGAAGTTAAGTCCAACGTTTACCGTGATATGTTTAGCAATTGGAATCTCTACGCATTTATTAAGAATGCTGGGGCTAAAAATTGCTCAACATAATGTCTATGCTCAAGGTTTTAAAATTTTATTTTCAATCTACCCATTGCTTGCACTTATGCTTTTAATGGCTTTTTTACCCGCACAACATAAAATATTGACCTCGATTCAAGCGGTTGGCTTTGCTGCATTGGGTCTATTTATCATGTCAATTTATCAAAATCGCGCAAAACGTTTTGACTAAAAGTGGTGTAGTAAAAAAGCATAGTAATAAAAAAGGAAGCCTTTCATTCCAAAAGCTTCCTTTTTTATCTTTTAATCCGTAATGGATTAAATGATTTTGACTGTATAACTAAGCAGCTAAACGATAATATTCATAGGTTACATTTGGGTCTTTATACACATCGTAACTACGTTGTCTAAAATCAGAAACCCATTGAGAACCTGTAAATCCGGCAATATGGCCATAACGATGGCGACTGGTACTGTTGATGATATAAATATCACCTTCTTGAGGATTATCAAAGTCAGGACGGATTTGCTTATAACCAATCTCAGTTAAAGTCGAACCCCAATCTGAAGCCGCAACAGGATGATCAGAAAAACGTGCACCAGCTGATTCAAGCGCTATACGCACATATCTTGCACAACGATGTGCAGTAGTACTACGTGACATACTGACAAGTTTTTCAGTAAATTTACTAATATCGATTAAGCTTTCTTTCTTAAATGCTTCAGTTTGATTTTTAAAAGTTTCAAATGCTTTATTTTTTAAGTATTCATCTGGTCGAAAATTATTATTTTGATTTTCCGATCGAATCTGAATATGAACCGTGGGATTCACGTATTCATTCATATTAACATTGTGGTCGTAAATCATGCATTGTCCTCAAACTGCCCTTTTGAATTGATTCAAACCACCTTGTTTAAACCAATAACAACTTTTCACAAGCCATGAATAGTAATCAGCAATTCTTAAAATGTAGACTTAAAACATGTAAAAAAATATGTAAGTGTTAATAAATCTCATTTGTAACGCCTCAAGCTACTGAAACTGCTGACATTACACAATTCATCATTTAGGTTTGTTTGTTTAAAATTTAATCAATAAAAGTTTACTCGGCCGTATCATTAATATATTTTCTTAATTTAATCAACACATTAAACTGTCAATTCAGTCACACTTTTGTTTTATAAATGCAGCAAAATCGTATGCTAAAGAAAGATTTTTTTAATAAAAAGCTGACGTTATCAACATCAGCTTTTTAGAAATTATGCTGTCGGTGCTTAATAACAATCCCAGTTATACACCACTTTAGAGAAATCTCTTTTTTCAAGATCATCAGGATGAATAAAGAAGTTCCCTACACCTGAGTCGCCCCACATGATCTCAATACCTTCAGCTTCACCTGTATCAATCTGCAGCAGCAAAATATAATCTTGAATAGATTCATTGTATTCACGTGGATCAGATTGAGTAAAAAATGGATATCCGCCTAAACGATGTCCGCTTGCTGAAAAAACTTCACTGTATTCATCACAAAACTCTTCTTCATCGTCTCTTTCATAAGGGTCTGTGACTTTTTGGGCAAAATCAAAATTGTTCATATCAATATAGCTTTCAGCCTTCTCAAACTGAATTGCAGATTGCCCTGCGATAGGACTATAAATATCGTCATCATCAAAACTTGGAAAATCGCTTTGTAAAAGTGCAAGATCTTGCTCAATCTTGTCATAAAAAACCACGCGAAAACCATCTTGCTTTTTTTGATCATCAAAATTGAGACCATATAAATCATCATGCGGATTGATAAAAAACTGTAAAATTCCAGACTTTGGATAATGTTGATTTTCTGGCAATTCTGCAAAATTGATCTGCGCCAATAATTGTAAGTCATCCCCCTCCGCGCTCTGCGGATATTGCTTTCCTACAGGTAAATAAGGATTTCCACCCACGTTGCTTTGCCAAATCTGTAAATCTTCAGCAGGCAGTAATGTTATTTCTATACTGTCTTTTTTTGTCGCAATAATTTGCGTTTTATAAGGCTGTAAACATGCTGGGAGCTCATTCAAATTTATACTCATTTTCAAATACTCTTAGTTTTAGATGTTAGATGGATGCAAAACAGAAAATAATCTAGCTTAAAAAGAAAGTGAGATTAGTATAAACTCTGAAGCTATTCAGAAACATTACGAATGGGTAATCATGCGACATAATCTGTCATTTGTGTCGTATAAACTCCCCAAATTGGAAACTATATGAAAGCGTATTTAGACCTTCTACAACATATCCTAGACGATGGCGGTGACAAAGGTGATCGTACTGGTACAGGTACTCGTTCTGTATTTGGTCATCAAATGCGTTTTGACTTGTCAAAAGGGTTTCCGCTACTGACCACTAAAAAAGTTCATTTCCGCTCCATTGTGATTGAACTGCTGTGGTTCCTAAAAGGCGACACCAACGTTCAATATTTAAAAGACAATAAAGTTTCGATCTGGGATGAATGGTCTACCGCTGAACAAACTGCCCGTTTTGGACGTCCTGAGGGTGAATTGGGCCCAGTCTATGGTCATCAATGGCGTAACTTTGGCGCAACGCAAAAAGACAATGGTTTGTTTGAAAATGATGGTTTTGACCAAATCAGTTGGTTGGTCAATGAAATCAAGACCAATCCAAACTCACGTCGTTTGATTGTGTCTGGCTGGAATCCAAATGAAGCAGGTAAAGTTGCCTTACCGCCATGCCACACTTTATTCCAATTTTTTGTGCAGGATGGAAAGTTGTCTTGCCAACTTTATCAACGTAGTGCAGATGTTTTCTTAGGGGTGCCATTTAATATTGCCAGCTATGCTCTACTGACTCATATGGTTGCTCAAGTTTGTGGTTTAGGCGTAGGTGATTTTGTCTGGACTGGCGGTGATACACATTTATATGTTAACCATTTTGAACAAGCAAAACTTCAGTTAACACGTGACCCCTTACCATTGTGTCAACTCAAGTTAAATCCTGAAATTAAGGATATTTTTGACTTTAAATTTGAAGATATTGAAATTACAGGTTATGAGTCACATCCTGCAATTAAAGCACCTGTAGCTGTTTAAATATTTTAATTCAGTCTTTCCTTATTCCCTCCTTGCAATAGGAGGGAAAATTTTCCAATGGATAATAAGCGAATTCATTATGACATTTAAAAACTTTGAAATTGTGCATGTCGTTGCAATGGATCAACAACGCTGCATTGGTAAAGCGAATGATCTTCCATGGCATATTTCAGCAGATCTTAAACACTTCAAAGAAATCACCCAAGGTGGTGTTGTCGTGATGGGACGTAAAACGCTTGAATCGATGGGACGTGCATTACCTAAACGTGTTAATTGGGTGATTACCCGTGATCAAGACTGGAACTTTGCTGGTGTTAAAACGGCCCATAGTATAGATGCTGCTTTGGAGCAAGCCATTCCTGATGTATTGGCATCAGAAAAACCTGCCAGTATCTTTATCATTGGTGGTGGTGAAATTTTTAAACAAACTATGCACATTGCCGATCGTTTAGAGCTCACCCACATTGAGCTCGATGTACAAGGTGATGCGTATTATCCAGAAATTCCAGCGGAATTTAAAAAAGTTGCGAGTGAGTCACATGTTGATGACAAAACAGCTATTGCTTTTGAGTTTGCAACATACCGAAAATAGCACTGAACTTTATGAACAAAAATAGTGGCTTATGGATAGTTTAAAAACAAGATCAATACTGCATACACTTGGAATGGGAATAATCCATTCCTTGTTTAGCTTATTTGTGGTATTGAGCAGCCTGTGGTTTTGTTTCGCGATTTGGATTCAACACCCCTTAGGAAAAGTTTTCAGCTATATCATCATCCCTATTTGGATTATTTTTGCACTGAGTATTCTTGGAATCTATTTTACTAAAAATATATTTAGCCGAAAAACTGACAGTCTGATCTATATCATCGCCTTTATTGTCAGCTTAATCTGGTACTTTAATATTCCTGCACAGCAAAATCGTCAATGGAGTCCAGAAGTTTCCAGAATTTTTACTTATGAGCAGCAAGGTAATCTTGTCACGATTCATAATGTCCGCAACTTTAATTGGCACTCCCCTGATCAATATGACGAACGCTGGGAAACCAGAAGCTACAACTTAGATGAGATTACAGGCGTCAATATCATCACCTCTTATTGGATGGGACCACAGATTGCCCATACCTTGGTCAGCTTTGATTTTTTAAATCAACGTCCACTCGTTTTTTCCATTGAAATTCGGAAAGAAAAAAATGAAAACTTTTCTGCAATTGGTGGTTTTTTTAGACAGTTCGAGCTAAGCCTAATCGCTGCAGATGAAAAAGATATTGTTTATACTCGAAGTAATATTCGAGGTGAACAGGTTTATTTTTTCCCGATTCAATTACCAAAAGCAGAGACCAAAGCATTATTTGAAGAATATCTTTTGAAATCTTCCGCTTTAGCAGAACATCCAAAATGGTACAACACCCTAACCAGTAACTGTACAACTTTGGTTTTTGATATGGTTCAGGCGATTTCCCCTGAAAAATTACCAACAGATTATCGTTTATTGGCTTCAGGTTATTTACCCAATTATCTTTATGATTTGGGTGCATTAAATCATCAATGGTCAATCAAAGAATGGTATAAAAAAACACATATCAATCCAAGAACGGCTGAATATGCTCAGTTTAAATATCAAAATAGCGATAACTTTTCTAAAGTGATTCGTTTTGGTTTACCTGAAGGCCACGCTCAATAATGTATAGCTTTAGTCAGCTCGTCTTTATGGTTTAACTCAATTTTGTTTATATAATGATAAAATTAGGAGAATACGCATGTTTAAATCCATAATCGCAACCACATTCATCACAGCAACGCTCTTGTTTTCTGGATGTGCATCTACACCAAGTGCCGACCAACAAAGCCAAAATCTAAGTTCGTTGCAAAACAAAAATTGGACACTCACGCATATTGGTGCAACAGAATATAAAGCAACGTCAAATGCTCACAACGTACCAAGTATTCAATTTGGTTCAGATTTACGGGTAAGTGGCGCAGATGGCTGTAATCGCATTATGGGTGCCTATGCGATCAAAGGGCAACACTTGACCTTAGGGCAACTCGGCTCAACTCGTATGTATTGTCAAGACACTATGAAACTCGCGGCTGACTATACTGAAGCACTCAATAAGGTGAAAGGTTATCAAGTGTATGACAAAACGTTAAAGTTAGTCGATCAATATGGCAATCGTGTTTTGCAATTTACAACGCCATAACATCACCGAATCACTTATTTGTATACTCCTGTTTAAAAGCTTAAAATTTTAGGCTTTTAAACACCTCCAATTATAAAATCCAATACCAACAATGAAATTGAATAAAAATTTTTAACTCAATCAATGAAAGACAATAATTTTACTACACACGCCGTCTTATCATTAGGATTAGAATAACAACAACTTAAAATTTGGATATTTCTATGAAAGTTATTGGCCTTATATTGATCTCATGTCTACTTCTATCTGCATGTAGTTCAATGAATGTAAGACCTACGGTTGGGGTAAGTATGGGAACATCTGTTAAATAAAAAACAGCGCCGAAGCGCTGTTTTTTATTGGTAAAATTATTTGTAATTCGAACAAGTAGAAATATCTGTTCCATATGGGCTAATACGGTCTGGTCGCCATTTACCGTTCACATTATCAACATCATCTTCTGCAACTGCTGGCATAAATGACAATGCAGTTTTATTATCTTTTGTTGACACAACTGTGGAAGCCGTTAAATTAACTCGCAACCAATTTGAATAATTACGATTATATCGAACTTTAAATGCAAATTTACCTTGTGAATCAGTTACAAAACTACCTTTTGTATTCAATATAGAGCCATCAGCAGCTAGAATAGAAATAGGATTTGGGAATTCTGTACTTGGGCACTGAACATAAGTCACTACACGTCTAGGAACCTTGTTTTCATAAATAGTATAATCACGCGACCAATCTAGATAACTATACCAATCCCAAATTCCAGTGCCATCTTGACCATAAGTATAGTCACGTACCCACTTGAACTCACCTTTATAGAAACTCTCTAAATCTAAAGAAATGCTAATTTTTTGATTTGGAATTGGATTTCCAGCGGTATCAACAACTGTCGCAGAAAACTCTTTGTAATAATTTGTCTCATCGCCAGCAATTTTTAAAATTTGCTGATTATGAGCAACTGTAATAAATGCTGATTGCATAGAAACAGTTAACAATAAATTCTCAGAATAAACAGGTGCTGGAGCAGTAGCTGTATCAGTAAATGCTTGTATCTCAACACCACCACCTAATGTTTGAGCCGATCCTGCCGTATAAATTACTGTTGCACGACCAGCAGAATCCGTCACAGCTGAAGGTTGAGAAATTTTTCCACTAAGTGATGTATCTTTTAACGTTTTAAAGTTAACTTTTACATTTGGGATAGGCGTACCATTTTGATCCTTCACCAGTGCAATAACTTTCGTATTAGCTCCAGGCGCTAAAACACTTACTTCAGATTGAATTGAAATTGTTTTAGGAACACCAGCACTCACTTGCTGAGAAATATAAATTACATTATTTCCAAATTGTGCGGAAATAGTTGCGATTGCAGCAATAGCTCCATTTAAAACAGTTGTCGCATTACCAACCCATTGCCCATTTTCTTGACGAATATTAGTAATCGTAGCCGTTGAAGTCACAGCACCATTTGTCGTTTCAAAATTAACGATCTTACCAACTAGCTCAGCCTGAGTAGGTGCTGAAACTTTAACCGTAATATTTTTATTAACACCCACCCCAACAGGATTACTATCTGAAACTATTTGAATTACATTATTTGCTACATTCGCGATTAAAGTAATACCACCAGAAGATAATAAATTTGAAACTGCTTGATTGTTTCCTTCTACAGCAATTTTACCAATTAATTCCAACTTTTGATTAGGTGAGTTTTTAACAGTAGCATATGGAATTTTAAAAACTGCATTACCCGTATTATCTGTAGAGACCGCAGAAAACACCTCTTCACCAGAGGAGTTTACAAGTGAAGCTTTTGCTCCTACTAATGCTTTTCCTGCAGCATCAACAGCAGATACAGTAACTGTTCCCGTTTGCCCCTCTTCAAGTAAATTAACATCAGAAGATATTGCAACAACAGTACCATTTACAGGTATTGTAAGCTCTTGCTTAACTTTTCCAGAAGTGATGATAAGTGTGATTGTACGGTTCATTTTGAAGTTTAAATTTGAACTTGCTGACAAGGCTACACTTGTAGTAGCAATACCCTTATCATCACTTACCATATTTGCTGTTGTGCCTAAACTTGCTCCAGAATTTACTGCATCAACTATTTCAATTTTGACATTAGCTTTTGGAATAATGCCGCCATTTTTATCAAGTGTTCTAATTGTTAGTGTTAAGCTATCATCGGTTCCAGCATTTAAACTTGCTTTACTTTGCCCAACCGATAAAACTTCAGCAGAAACTTGGGGTGTCTCAGTACCAGTTCCATTATTGCCATTATTGCCCTGATTATTTCCATTATTGAAATAACCATCACTACCGCCCCCTCCGCAGCTCGCTAACAAAATCGAAATTGCAATAGCACTTAGCTTTCCAGTAAATTTTCTAGTGTCCATAATTTTACTCAACGTAAGAATCCCCAAAATTGTTGTAGATTATTTTGAGTGCTATGTAACCATAGATATTTATATGTGTAAATATGCTATTTCAAAATGTTTTTTAATGTAATTACTATTATTTAAAATCAGGTTTATATCATGTACGACATCATCATCATCGGCGCAGGAACAGCGGGTATTAGCGCATATAAAGAAGCAATCAAATATACCTCTAACTTACTGATTATCAATAAAGGTCCATGGGATACAACCTGTGTCCGTGTTGGCTGTATGCCAAGTAAAGTTCTCATTTCAACTGCAAATCGAATGTATGACATTCAAAATGCCAATGAAGTCGCTTTAGAGGTAAAAGCAGAGATTGATACACTTCAAGTTATGCAACATGTCAGAGATTTACGTGATCGCTTTGCTCGGGCGATGCTTAAAGATGTAGAAAGTTGGGAGGCTGCACATAAACTTGATGGCGAAGCTAAATTTGTAAATGCAAATACGGTTGAAGTCGATGGAAAACATTATCAATCTAAATCATTTATTCTTGCTGTAGGCTCAACACCGACCTATAACCAGGATTGGAAAAATAAAATAAGCAATAAATTGATCACTTCGGATGAAGTATTTGAACTTGAGACTTTGCCTAAGTCAATTGCCGTGATCGGTAGTGGTGTGATTGCAATTGAATTAGCTCAAGCAATGCATCGCTTAGGCGTGAATACGACTGTTTTTGCAAGAAGCAAAAAAGTAGGAGTGCTTAGTAGCCCTAATTTACAAGAAATCGCTCAAGCAGAATTATCCAAAGAGCTTAATATTAAATTTGAAGTTTTACCTGATTCAATTCAAAATCTTGAAAATGGGGTTGAAATATCATTTATCGAAAATAATGAATCTAAATCCATACAGGTTGACTATATTTTAAATGCGACTG
Organism: Acinetobacter sp. 1125_18A; assembly: GCF_052824985.1. Classification (NCBI taxonomy): domain Bacteria; kingdom Pseudomonadati; phylum Pseudomonadota; class Gammaproteobacteria; order Moraxellales; family Moraxellaceae; genus Acinetobacter; species Acinetobacter sp. 1125_18A. The sequence goes on along the minus strand of NZ_VTDG01000019.1, from coordinate 683 downwards.
GTCGTGCTACAAACTTATCAACTTTGTCCCTCGAAAACATTGATCAGGCATTCTCAGATTTAAAACAATTACCGGTTCATCACACCACTAAACAATTGGCTGATTTCCCAATATTTATTATTGGTGATGCTTTTACTCAAACACCTTTACAACATGAGGCTGCAAATGAAGGAAGAAATGTCATTTCAAGTTGTTTAAATTTTCCCAATATTCAGCATTTAAATAACTTATCCCCCTTAGGTATTGTGTTCTGTAGTCCAGAAATGGGGATTGCTGGGCAAAACTTTGCCACGCTGTCAAAATCAGACACAGCATTTGTTATAGGTTTTGCGTCTTATGAAAAACAAGGTCGTGCATTGGTTTTAGGTAAAAATAAAGGTGCTGTTGAAGTTTATGTAGATCAGCAAAACAGAAAACTCTTAGGGGCTGAACTTTTTATTGAATCTGCTGAACATATGACCCACTTACTCTCTTGGATCATTGCAGAACAGCTAACAATTGATGAGATATTAGCAAAACCTTTTTATCATCCAACCTTGGAAGAAGGCTTAAGAACTGCATTAAAACATGCCCGAAGACAACTTAAATAACGTTTTTACCTATCAAATTAAGCTCTATTATAAAGAATAGAGCTTTTTAATAATCCATTTTATACTTCGTTCTTCCAGATATCCAAATACCGC
>NZ_VTDG01000018.1:0-61822 GCF_052824985.1 Acinetobacter sp. 1125_18A | reverse complement strand
ACTTTCTTATCGGATGTGCGTTTTTTCCTCAAAATCAGTGATTTTTTATGCTTTTTATCTATTTTTTAAGCATTTTTCATTATTTTTTTCATATTAAAGATATTTTTATGCTTTGTTTTCCACTCTCGAATCACAAAATCTGAGCATTATTCAACTGAATCAGGATTCAAAAAAGAAAAACCGCATCAATTTGATGCGGTAAATCCTATACTTTGTGCACTTTTATATTTTGCAGTCATTTCATCTGTTAAATGCTGCAGAATAGAATCCACATTTTCAAAAGGATGAAAACAGGACTGTCGTACAATCACCGCAAAGTCTCCAGCACTTAAACGATCTAAAGATTGCAGCTTTACTTTTATATCGGCTTCATGAACATCAAGTTTGAGTTGTGTGCAGACATTTTCCAGTAAAGCCAAACGCTGTGCATAATTTAGAAAATCAAAATGCATTTTAAAATCGAAACGGCGTAATGCAGCTTGATCAAGTTCATCAAAGCGATTGGTTGTCGCCACCACGATGCCATTAAAGCTTTCCATTTGAACCAAAAACTCATTTACCTGAGAAACTTCCCAAGAGCGGGTTGCTTGGCGGCGATCTTGTAATAAACCATCTACTTCATCCAGCAATAAAATTGCCTGTAAGTCTTCGGCTTCATGAAACGCTTTAGCAAGGTTCTGTTCTGTTTCACCGACCCAAGCAGAAATTAAGTCTGAACCGCGCTTAATCAGTAAAGGTCGATTGATGGTTTCAGATAACCATCGTGCAAATGCAGTTTTACCTGTTCCTGATGCTCCGTATAGACATAACCGGCCAAAACCATGTTGCTGGATACCTGATGCGATCTCCGCAAAATTCACCTTACAGTTGATATAGTTCAAATCATAGAACTTGGGCAAAGCATTACTATCTTGCAATTTAATACCTTGGTAACCCTGTGCTTTTAATGTATTGGAAACCAATTTGGTCATGCTTTCCTGTATCACTAAATGCTCATTGTGCATTTGAGCCGCTTTGGCAACACGATAACTACGGCGTAAAATTGCTGGAGATAATTGTTCAACATTGGCCAAGGCTTCCTGATACAAAGGATTAAGTTCTTGACCACAATGTTGCTCGATAAAACTTCTGCGTTGCTTTTTAGGTGGCACTTTAATTTCAAGCACCATATCAAAACGGCGTATAAACGCAGGATCAAGCTGATCGGAATTAGACACCCAAATCGTTGGTGTACGATTTTGCTCTAAAATACGATTGACCCAAGCCTTACGACTTTGCGCAGTGCTTTTCATCCCCACACCATTTTCGGTATCATTAAACACATCCTCGACTTCATCAAACATCAATAAAGCAGATTGACTGTCGAAAATGCATTGTGCTGCACGATACGCACATAAACGCCCTGTGGCTGAAATTGCATCACCATCTTCATCTTCACAGGAGATTTCAAAAAGTTGCACCGCCATTTCATCTGCAAGGCTCTTACACAGCTGTGTCTTTCCTGTGCCTGAACTGCCATAAAGGAAGATATTTACACCCTGTTGCTTACTCATTTTGACTTGCTTTAAATAAGCTAGGAGTAAAGTCAATTCAGTGTGTAAATGAGGATAATCCTCTAAGGTTAATTCAGCGGGCTGACTTTTATTAATGGTTCCAACAAACAGATCCATAACATCATTGGTTTTCACCAATAACTTATCGGCCAATTGGTTTGACACCAGATTCAATTTCCCACGTAAATAATTACGATAGTGTTGTTGAACACTGATTAAGCCACTGCGATGTAAACGCCCTTGTACAGACAAAGCCTGACGAATTGCTTCATAAGGCAAATATAAAACTACAGCCAAAGCACGTATGGTTTTAGACGCAGTCAATTCACCGATGGTATCCGCAATATCATCTAAAAGTTGTTCACTGTTTAACATCACGATAAAGCCTAAAATCGTGCTTTCAACAGCATTTAAATCCAGTAATTGCTGTATTAACTTTAGGTTATATTGCAACTCAGCATTGAACTGAAAATTATCTAATAAATTTTGCTGTTGGCTATTTTTATGCAAATGGTTGAGTTCCTGATAAGCAGCTTGCTCATCGAACTTATCTGCAAGTAATGCTTCAGAAAAACCTAACTTTTTTGCAATCCATTGATGACTAAAGCAATGATCAGAAATAAATTCTTTTGCACCACCTAACTCGACCAAAAATCGAAAAGCCCAAAGTTTTACAATCGGAGAAATTTCAGCAAAATCCTCTACGTCAACCTGATGCATATTTTGTGCAAAAGGTTGATTAATATATTCGTTCATATATTCACTTTTTTCTTTTCATGCCAAAGGCTAAACTTTTTCCAATTTGCATTTTCTGCAAGCAAAGTCATCCCTCAGAACATGTATATTCTTTAAAATAAGGTTTATTTTCGTTTAATTTAAACGATTAAAAATGTATAGGGTCTATTTAAAGCCCAAAATGAGAAATACGTTAAACAACATAATTTTTCTCCCGAATATTGAATTTAACAGCTGATTCAAATCACATTTTAAGCACCCTGCTTAAAACGATGGGTTCAATCAAGATATTATGGTTATCCTGCAACCAGTCAGTGGTTGTAAACAATCTTGTCAAAAGGCAACGTTACAAGATCAAATTGAGGCAAGTGAAAAGAAAATTAGGTTTGTCATTGTGATTATTTAAGCCATCGTGGCTAAATTTTGGCTCATTTTAAAGTTAAGCATGGTTTTTTGCAATTATTTATTCATCACCAACATAGGATTTTGTCAGTTTTCATTAACGACCCAACGAAAAAAATCCCGCCGAAGCGGGATTTTGATTGTCTGTTTCAGTTTATTTTGCTTTATCGATAAATAGCTGGGTACTGTATTCAGCCGTTGCTAATTTATTAATTTTCTTTTGACCTGTCTGACCAGCCAAACCTTGGGCATATTTGAGGAAAGCCTCCGCATAGTCTAAGCCAACATTCACACGGCGCTCACCAGTAATGGTTTTCAGGGTAGTATAGTAGTCACCACCATTGGCAAGAAAATCAATCGTGATCGCTTTGTAAGTCTTATTGAGATCTAGATTTTCATATTGCCCAGATGCATTACGTACTTGTATTTGGTTAAGACGCTGGCCTTTGTCTTTGGTAAAGTCAACATTCCAACGCATACCACCAGTATATGGATAGCTACCCGTATTATTCTGGGCAATCACACCATCTATTGCATCCTCTAAGGTGGCTTTAACTTCAGCACCCGTCAGGTCTAAACGCAACAATGTATTCTTGAACGGTAAGACATTATAAATTTTACCAACCGTCACATCCCCTAAAGCAACATCTTCACGGACACCACCACCATTTTGGAATGAGATATCAGCGCCAAAGAAGGTCTTTCCTTGTTGTAAAAACGCTTCAGCAATAATTTGTTGAATATCTCCACCATGTTGATCGACATGGGTATTCTTATTACAGATATCGCCGAGTGTTGAACGATTTACATCCCGTTGTGTACCAGGGACTCGACGTGAACAGAGATTATCTGTGGCTTGACCTACGATTTCCTGAGCAAATTTTTTCTTTTGTTCCTGATACGGTTTTAAAACATCCAAAGTCTTTTGTAGTGGTATTACAACAGTAAATGGGGCCTGATCTGTTTTAAATTGCGTCAGAATTGCTTGTTTTTCAGTTTCGGTGACTGCTTTTGCGTCTTTGGCGGTACGGGTAAAGTTATTCCCAATGAGTACATGTGGTGTTCCACTACAGCTTTCGACATTCCCGTTTTTGTCAAACTTCACATTTAAATCGCCCACGATATAACTGTACTGCCAAGCTTGCGCGACGCAGACCAATTGACCATCTTTGTTTCTCAGCTGTGTTGGATAAGCACCTTCAGGTGTCATGCCATATTTTTTAAGACTGTCAGGGCCCAACAAGGTATGTGAATCACCCCCAATAATCACATCAACATCGGTAAGTGATTTTGCCAGCTGTTGGTCTAAGTCATACCCCACATGGGTTTGAAGAATAATATTTTTAATGCCTTGCGCTTTATATTGATTAATTTCTTTTTGCGCTGTTTCAATTTCATCTGCAAACAATGTATCAGCATTTGGTTGAGAAGAGTTTTTGGTTTTCTTAGCAACCGTTAAACCAATGATTGCAAATTTAACCCCCTCTTTTTCAAACACTTGTGACTTCAAAATGCGATTGGTTTTATACAACGGTGAAGATGCACCAAAACTGACATTGGCCGTTAAAATTTGGGTTTTGTCTTTACAAGAACTTTGATCCAAGAAACCAATAAATTTCTTTAATCCATCATCTTTAGAATCAAACTCATGGTTACCAGGCGTAAATGTATCAAAACAAACGGTGTTCATTGCATCTGCGTCTGCTTTACCATCCGTTAAGTTATAGTACAAATCGCCAGTGATCGCATCACCAGCATGTATTTTTAAAGCATTTTTCTTTTCTACTGCAAGTTGGTTAATTAAGCTTGCAACACGTGCAAATCCACCACTTGCAACACTAAACTCTTCATCCCCTGTCCCCACATTGCTTTTAAATTTAATGCTTTCTTCATCTAAATGTGAATGATGGTCATTAATATGCAAGATATTCAGTTCTAAAGCTTTTGCCTCTACTGGTTTTTCAGTATTTGAATGATCATTATCATCATTACAAGCAACCAACAGCGTAGACAGTACACTCAGCAAAATGATTTGCTTTTTATTATTAATCAACATGATATTTCCAACAAGCAATAAATATTTGTGGCCTAGTATGTTGATCATTTGTTTAATTTTGATGAATAATTAAACATTATTGCTCAGCAACAAGGTTTCATCAGAGCTTGAATATTCAAATTGTTTTGTGAACACCGACAAACACAGCATACCGATACTTTTACCAACAGCTCATTTTATGATTTTTTCTTTAATGTATTTTTTAAATATTGAAGTTTCAAAAAGTTGTATTCAAATTCAGTTGTTTCAAAAATAAAAAACCAATCAAATTTGATTGGTTTTTATAACAAGTTAAACCTTAATCTGCTTGATAAAAAGGTTTATCACCCATCAAAGTGGCTCGATTCATAACACGGTGCTGAGGACGGTAATCATCAACAGCATAGTGGAAGGTACAACGATTATCCCAAAATGCCACATCATTGGCCTGCCATGACCAACGCACTACAAACTCTGGTTTCTGAATATGTTCAAACAACATTTTCAAGACAGCATCGCTTTCTTTGGCTTCGAGTTCATTAATTCGTGTGGTAAAACCCTCACTCACAAATAAAGCTTTACGACCTGTGACAGGATGAGTACGAATCACAGGATGGCTAATCGGAGGATGTTTTTTCTTAGCCTGTTCTAGCTTTTCTAATTCAGCAGGATCACCACCAAAACGATCTACTGGAAATGAACGCGCAATATCATGTGTTGCAGTTAAACCAGACAACATCGCTTGCATCGGTTTGGATAATGCTTCAAACGCCGCTGTTCCACTTGACCAAAGCGTATCTCCACCCCATGCAGGGACTTTTTTTGCACTTAAAATTGCGCCCATTGCTGGTGTTTCAAGAAAAGTCACATCGGTATGCCACAATGCATTATCCCGTAAATCATTTAATTCCGTATCTAAAACCATGATTTCGGGTTGTTCTGGAATATTGGGGTAAATTGGGTGGATGTGTAACTGACCAAATTGACGCGCCAAAGCTGCATGTTGCTGTGCAGTCATCGGCTGATTTCTGAAAAAGATCACCTGATGTTTCAATAAAGCTGCTTCAATCAAAGCCTTTTGTTCAGGTGTTAAAGGCTGATTGAAATTCACACCTTCAATCAGCGCACCAATCGTTGGATTTAATGGGGTAACTTTAAAAATATTTGAAACAACAGCGTTCATTTCTTCCTCGATCATCTCACGATGTATTAAAGGCAATGCATCATTAAAACGTTAAAACTAAATATGGCGATATGCTATCGAAAAATGTAGCGAAAAATAACTTACTGAGATTGCTTATCCCAAGGGACTAATTTCTTTTGCAAACGACGTAAACCAATTTCCAGAATAAAGGCAATCACAGCGATAATTAAAATCCCGACAATCACAACATCCGTAGCCAAAAGCTGTGAAGATGATTGCACCATAAAGCCTAAACCTTCAGAAGCACCAACCAACTCTGCTGCCACCAAAGTCGACCATCCCACCCCAAGACCAATACGGATACCGGTTAAAATGCTCGGTAAAGAACTTGGTAAAACCACATGTTTAATAATTTGCATTGGGCTTGCACCCAAAGACTGTGCAGCACGAATTTTGGCTTGGTCGACTGAACGGACACCAGTTGCTGTTGCGATAACAATCGGTGCAAAAATTGCCAGATAAATCAGTAGTACCTTGGACAATTCACCAATACCACACCAAATTACAATCAAAGGTAAATACGCCAGTGGTGGAATCGGACGATAAAACTCAATGATGGGATCTAAAATACCCCGCACAATTTTATTGCGACCAATCGCAATCCCCACTGGAATCGCAGTGATAACCGCAGCAATCAACGCCGTGCCGATACGACCCAAACTTGCGCCAATATGACTCCACAAGCTAATACTCATATAGCCATTGCTGAACAAATCATTGAAACGCTGCAACACGGCGGTTGGTGATGGTAAGAATAAAGCATCAATCCAGCCTAAAGTGGTGACCAGCCACCAAATTGCAATCAAAGTAATGATCGTGATACTACTGATCAAAGTAATATTGACTTCACGTGGAACCTTCACCTCCACAGTCTGAGATTCAACTGTACGAGGGATCAATTTAGGGTCTAATTGTGCTGTCATTACTCCACCTTTTCCACTTGAGCTTGGTCGCTCTGAGCAACATGGTATTGATCCTGATTATTTTGAATGAATACACAACTCAACACATGCTCTCGCATTTCAATAAACTTGGGATCTGATTTAATACTTCGTGCTGGCTCGCCATTGGCATAGCGTTTAGCAAAATCCAACTCCAGCTTTTCCACAATTCGCCCAGGATTTGGTGCAAGAATAATCAGATCTGTAGCCAGAAAAACAGCTTCTTCAATGTCATGGGTAATTAAGAAAGTAGGTTTGGACGTGCTCTTCCAAACATCTAATAATAAGCACTGCATTTGTTCACGAATAAACGCATCCAAAGCACCAAAAGGTTCATCCATCAATAATATTTTAGGGTCAGAAGCCAAAGCACGCGCTAAACCAACCCGTTGACGTTGCCCGCCTGAAAGTTCCCAGATATGGCGTTGACCAAAGCCTTCTAAATTCACCAATTTGAGTAATGCTTGTGCACGGTTTTGACGTGTTTTTTTATCAACCCCTGCAAGCTCTAAACCAAAAGCAATATTGTCTTCTACATTTTGCCAAGGCAATAAAACATCATCTTGGAACACCACACCACGGTCTCGGCTAGGTGCAACGATTGCTTCACCATCCAGTTTTAAAGTGCCTGCTTGTGGTTGAGTAAATCCAGCAATCAGATTTAATAAGGATGTTTTACCACTGCCTGAAGCACCTAATGCAACCATCAGTTGCTCAGAACCCAGTTGAAATGACACATCTTTCAAAACCGGTTGTTCAGCACCCGGATACTGTGCTTGTACATGTTCTACAGTCAATACAGCCATGATGAATACTTCCGATCTCTATTTCGATGTTTGAATAAAACGCGTGTTAATAAACTGTTGATAATTTGGAGAAACCTTTCTCACCAGACCTTGTGCTTTTAAAAAGTTCACTGAGTTGACAATATTTTGTGTGGTCCGCCCACCAAGGTATTGAGTGCTTAATTGCGCCTGACGATCTGGATAGGCGGCGCCAGCAAGAAGCGCTGGCACATCTTGAGCATCTACGCCGGTAATTTTGGCAATTTTTTGCACTTCAGCCGAGTTGGCAGTCCAACGACTTTTATTCTGGTTATAAGATTGGTAATAGTTCAGTGTCACTGTTGAAAACTTTGCTAAGACTTCAGGATGCTTCTGTGCAAAATCTTTACGTGCTACCCAAACTTCAAATGTAGGAGATCCCCATTGCCCAACCTGCCCTGCATCTGTGATGACCTTGCCGGTTTTCTTAATATTGGCAAGTGCAGGTGACCAGACAAAAGCTGCATCTATATCGCCTCTGCGCCATGCTGCATTAATTTCAGCTGGTTTTAGGTTCAACAACCGTATTTGATTGGTTTTAATATTCCAATGCTGCAAAGCCCCCAATAAACTGTAATGGGAAGTCGAAGCAAATGGCGTGGCCACCTTTTTCCCAATCAAGTCCTGAGGACTATTAATTCCTGAGCCATTTCTCACCACTAAGGCTTCCGCACTTTTCAGATCGGTAGAAATTAAAAACACCTCTATGGGCAAATTATTGGCAACAGCTGCCCCTAACGGACTTGAACCAATCAGTGCGATATCTACAGAACCAGAAGCCAATGCAGTTAAAACCTCTGCACCACTATTAAATAAGCGCCAATCCAGTTTTTCCCCAATCACTTTGTCATACACACCATCAGCCTGTGCAACTTTTGCAGGTTCTATGTTGGTTTGATAACCAATGACGATAGGGCGAGCATTTGCCAAACCACTATAGCTATATAAACTTATAGCTGAGCAAAGCAAAATCAGTTGCTGAAATTTCATGATCAATGTATGGACTAGAATAAATAAAAAGAGATGGGAATCAGCCTCATGGTACGGTTTTTTTGTATATTATTAAAAATACGTTTTTTAGATTTACTTATATGTTTTATTGATTAACAAAACTTGAAATCTATTTTATTTTTCTAGATCGATCAAAATTAACAAGATTTTAATTAAGCCACTAAACCCACACCAACAACCATCACAACATCACAACATCACAACATCACAACATCACAACATCACAACATCACAACATCACAACATCACAACATCACAACATCACAACATCACAACATCACAACATCACAATAATATTTTATTAAGATAAATAAATCACATTAAGTAAGCTATTCAATGGTTTATTCATCGGAAATAGAGTAAAAACTCTATTTTTATTCAAATAAAATTACTATATTTAGTATAAATAAAACGCGTTTTAAGTATAAGGATATAACATGAAAAAGGAATTTCTTGCCCTTACTACAATCGTATTATTAGGAATATCAAGTACCTCTCAAGCAAAACAAGAAATCTGTGTTTTTGATTTATTAGGGAAAGCTGGTGAATCCTATAAAATGATGGAAGAGTGGGCACTCGCTGCAAAAACATGGAATACCGATGTCCAGCTCATTGCTTACCAAAATGAAGAGCTTGCTGATAAAGATTTTAAAAATGGCAAATGTGATGCTGCCTATATCACCACAATGCGTGCACGCCAATACAATAAATTCGCAGGATCTATTGATGCGTTGGGTGGTGTTCCAACCAATGCCATTGCGCTCAAAGCGATTACCTTTGTCTTGGATAAACGTAATGTAAAACGCTTAAAAACCAAGATAGACAATGAAGAAATAGAAATTGGTGGAATCGGTCAAATTGGCCCTGCCTATATCTTTGTGAATGATCGAGCCATCAATACCATTGAAAAAGGTAAAGGTAAAAAATTTGCGGTATTGGCGTATGACAAAGCACAGATTGCAATGGTTGAACGTGTCGGAGCAATTCCTGTTCCATCCGATATTTCCAATTTTATTAAGAAGTTTAATACAGGTGAAGTACCAATGGTGGGAGCACCAGCCTATGCATTTAAACCTTTAGAAATGGAAAAAGGGCTTGGCTCTAAAGGTGCATTGATCAATTTTCCAGTGCTTAATGTTACTGCTGATCTGGTGTTTAGATCTCAAAAATTCCCAGCTACTTTTGGCAATGATTCTAGAACCTGGTTTATCAAGCAACTTCCGCGTCAATTCAGTATGGTCAAACGTTTAGAAGAAGGCATTCCTGCTAAATATCGTTTGAATTTAAGTAAAGTAGATACTGAAAAATATCAAAAGCTGTTACGAGATGGACGTATGGATTTAACCCGACAAGGTATTTACGATCCGACCATGATGTCAGTGCTTAAACGGGCACGTTGTACTGTAGATCGAACCAATTTTGAATGTTCTTTGGCGGGTGAATAACATCTCTTCAAAAGTTATTGATAAAAAATCAGGCAATGGAGGCATCCATAAATTGCCTGATTTTTTATTTTAAAATTTACTGAGCTGAAGGTTGTTCAACTAAACTTGGGTCATTGGTTGCTTGAGCAGGTTGTGATTGCTGAATCGTCGCATCACCCTCAACAGCAGTACCTTGTTGAGTCGGATCTACCGTCGAAGTTTGTGCCGATTGTTGTTGATCTGCAGAACTCATTGGTGCTGATTGGGTCGTTTCAGGTGCTTGTGTTGTTTCACTTGATGTACACGCCGTACTCATGACCGCAACACCAGCCAATAGCATAAAAATAAGACCTGATTTTTTCATCATAAATTCCTTTATCACTCTATCAAAAAACGGCAACACAGGACTGCGTTGTCGTGCTGACTATGATTGCTATTTTTTCTGCAAACTTCGTTGAAGCTTGGTTAGACTTTTAAGGTATTGCCGTATAAGTTATGCAAAGTTTATTAAATCAATGATTTAGATTGACCGATTTTATTTTTCATTATACTTGTTTCATTTCGCTGGATTTTTTGATGGGATTGAATGCGATTAGGCAAAAGTCTATCTAATAAAAGATATACTTTTACCATAAAAGTTTCGCATTACTTACATTGTTAATGGTTTTTACAAGACAAAAAAAAGCTTACCCAAGAAGATTGGATAAGCGATGAAAACATTGTTCAAACTAAAAAAAGAAACTACAGCCATAGAATCTATGAAGCATGATAATTAAATTATTGCTTTTTCGCAAAGCCTTATTTTCAATAAGTTTAATCGGTTTTACATGTGAGTTAAGTATTTTGATCTATTCATTCAATTTTAATTTTTGAATTTACTCATCATTTTTAAGCAATAACCGCATCAATTCCTCATAAATTTAAATTTTTAATCTAAAAAAATAATCATTGATTTGATGATTATTCCAACAAAAATATCTTTAAATTTTAAGATTTCTCTCTTAGATCCGCTTTTTTCACTGAATTTCATTAAATAATGTCTAAAACTGCTTGAATTTTAGCGGCTCGCCCACATTTCTTATTCATTAATGAATTAAACGATCATGGCAGTTCAAAAATGAACACAGTGCAAAACTGCTGCCGATAAGGACTGTACATGTTTAAGAACCCATTTAAACGGAGTAAATCAATGGCAACTGAGCAGAATCAAGAAGCCCAAGATATTCAAAACGAGCAAGCCGAACAGCAAACTCAGGCTGAAAATGAACAGGTTGAAGTTACCGTTGAAGCTTTACAGGCTCAAATCAGTCATCTTGAAGAGAGCTTAAAACTCGAAAAAGCACGTACTGCAAATGCAGTTTATGAAGCACAAAAAAGTGTAGAACGTATTCAACGTGATGCTGAAAAGCATAAAGACATTGTGTTAGAAAAGTTTGCCAAAGAATTATTAAATTCTGTCGACAACCTTGAACGTGCAATTCTTGCAGGTGGTGATGAAGAAACACCTGTACTCGAAGGCGTAAAACTGACTTTGAAATCACTTCTCACCACTTTAGAAAAATTCGGTGTTGTTGAAGCAGACACAACCAATGGTTTTAACGCTGACTTACATCAAGCTGTCGGGATCGACCCAAATGCACAAGCCAACCAAATTGGCACAGTTTTGCAAAAAGGCTACACCTTAAATGGTCGACTACTTCGCCCTGCAATGGTGATGGTTGGTCAATAAGCGTAATAAATAGGAGCTTTTTAAAAATATTTTCATGAATTTTCACAAATCATGACTTGAAAATTTTTGAATGGCTCTCATATCGGATAACAAGAAAATCCCTTTTAACTCCCCTTTGCAAAAAGAGGAAACCAGGGATTCAAAAGAATTTAGAGGAATTTGATTTATGGCTAAAATTATTGGTATTGACTTAGGTACAACGAATTCATGTGTTGCTGTACTTGAAGGCGATAAAGTTAAAGTGATTGAAAATGCTGAAGGTACCCGTACAACACCTTCTATCGTTGCATATAAAGATGGCGAAATTCTTGTGGGTCAATCTGCTAAACGTCAAGCAGTGACCAACCCTAAGAATACATTATTCGCAATCAAGCGTTTAATTGGTCGTAAGTATCAAGACCAAGCAGTACAAAAAGATATCGGTATTGCACCATTCAAAATCATCAAAGCTGATAATGGTGATGCTTGGGTTGAAGTAAACGACAAAAAACTTGCGCCGCAACAGATCTCTGCAGAAATTTTGAAAAAAATGAAAAAAACTGCAGAAGATTATTTAGGTGAAACAGTAACAGAAGCTGTTATTACAGTTCCTGCTTACTTCAATGATGCGCAACGTCAAGCAACAAAAGATGCTGGTCGTATTGCTGGTCTAGAAGTTAAACGTATCATTAACGAACCAACTGCTGCTGCACTTGCGTTCGGTATGGACAAAAAAGAAGGCGACCGTAAAGTTGCTGTATATGACTTAGGTGGTGGTACATTTGACGTATCAATCATTGAAATCGCTGACTTAGATGGCGACCAACAAATCGAAGTATTGTCAACCAATGGTGATACATTCCTTGGTGGTGAAGACTTTGATAATGCATTGATCGACTATTTGGTTGAAGAGTTCAAGAAAGAGCAAAACTTCAACTTGAAACAAGATCCACTTGCATTACAACGTTTAAAAGAAGCAGCTGAAAAAGCTAAAATTGAGCTTTCTTCATCTAATTCGACTGAAATTAACTTGCCATACATCACTGCGGATGCAACTGGTCCTAAACACTTAGTGATGAATGTAACACGTGCCAAACTAGAAGGTTTAGTTGCTGATTTAGTTGCGCGTACAATTGAGCCTTGCCGTATCGCACTTAAAGATGCAGGTCTTTCGACTTCTGACATCTCTGACGTGATCTTGGTTGGTGGTCAATCACGTATGCCAATGGTTCAACAGAAAGTACAAGAGTTCTTCGGTAAAGAACCTCGTAAAGATGTGAACCCGGATGAAGCTGTTGCGATTGGTGCGGCAATTCAAGGTGCGGTATTGTCTGGTGACAAAACTGACGTACTTTTACTTGACGTAACACCATTAACACTTGGTATCGAAACCATGGGTGGCGTATTAACTGCAATTATTGAGAAAAACACCACGATTCCTGCGAAGAAATCTCAAGTGTTTTCTACTGCAGCAGATAACCAACCAGCGGTAGATATTTCAGTTTACCAAGGTGAACGTAAAATGGCTCAACAAAACAAATTGTTGGGTAACTTCCAATTAGGCGACATTCCACCTGCGCCACGTGGTGTGCCACAAATTGAAGTATCGTTCGACATCAATGCTGATGGTATTTTAAAAGTATCAGCAAAAGACAAGAGCACTGGTAAAGAACAATCGATCCAGATCAAAGCAAACTCTGGTTTGTCTGATGCTGAAATCGAAGCAATGATCAAAGATGCTGAAGCAAATGCTGAAGAAGATCGTAAGTTTGAAGAGCTTGCAAAAGCACGTAACGAAGCTGATGCTTTAGTTGCTTCTGCAAACAAAGCTGTGAAAGATCTTGGCGAACAAGTCACTGCTGATGAAAAAACTGCAATTGAAGCAGCAGTTTCTGAGTTAGAAGTGACTGCAAAAGAAAATGATGTTGATGCAATTAAAGCTAAAACTGAAGCTTTACAAAACATCATTATGCCGATCACTCAACGTGCTTATGAAGCAGCTCAAGGTCAAGGCGGCGCTGAAGGCTTCGATCCTAACCAATTCGGTGGTGATGCAGGCCAACAACAGCAAAAAGCTGATGATGGCGTTGTAGATGCTGAATTCACTGAAGTTAAAGATGACAAAAAATAATTTGTCACTTTAATCTTAAAAAACCGCTCAAGAGATTGAGCGGTTTTTTTATATGATCTATTTTTATCCGTAAAGCTATGGAGTCACTTTTGTTTATCTCTGATATCTCTAAAAAAACTGGACTCTCTATCCATACCTTGCGTTATTATGAACAAATAGGCTTGCTGAAAAATATCCATCGTAATCAATCTGGGCGACGTGTATATACCAAACTTGATCTGGAATGGCTTGAATGGGTAAAACGCTTAAAATCAACAGGCATGCCTTTAGAAAAAATGCAAGATTTTGCCCAATTTCGGCTACAAGGAGAACAAACCTTAAAACAAAGACAAGAACTTCTTATTGCCCATTCCGTTCAATTAAAACAAGAAATTCAAAGACTCAAACAAGAACAAAGTATTGTCGACTATAAAATTGAAATATATGCACAAAAAATGCTTGAGCTAGAGTGAACTCGAGCAGTTAATATTTTTGACTCACAATTTGAGCTAGGAGTAGACAATGTTAAGTTCAGGTTTTTACATCACCGCAGAATTAAAAATTAAAGATAAAGACAGAATCTTAGAAACCCGTGAAGCCTTACAAGCATTATGTAAGCTCACTCTTCAACAAGAACCGGGATGTAGCTTATTTCAACTGCATCAATGCCAACAAGAGCCAACTCGTTTACTACTTTGGGAACGCTTCGACTCGGAACAGGCTTACCATGCCCATTTTAAACAGCCCTATACACAACACTACCTTTCCAAAGATTTAACCGAAGTGGTGCAACATTTCGTCAGTGATATTGTGCTATAAAAAAGCTCGAAAAATCACTCAAGTCATTGAGTGGTTTTTCTTATTGATCAATTGCCAATCTTCACTAAATCTTTTATCTTAATTATCACAATAATAATGAGTCAAATGATGAAAAACTCTCCTGCTGTATCCAATACTGTGTATTACAGCTTGATCATAGCGCAATTTATATTGCCTATCATTGCAGCAGTCATCGATATATACAGTACTGAACCCGAGTTAGAACTTCTGGATAAAACACTTTACCAAGACCCGCAAGCTTGGGAATTGGGAGTGATGTCGATTGCAGGTTTAATCATCCTCATCATCACTTTTGGTTTATGTTTAAAAAAAGAATGGGCAAGAAAAGCTTATCTCTATACATTTTTCCCAATATTTCTGATTTATTTTATGCCCTTTATGCACTGGATTTACATGACCAGTTATGCAGCGATTTTTAACGATCTGGCCTTTGTTTGTTCTGGAATTCTATTGATGATTTTAGTGACTCCATCACTATATCGACCTATTTTTGAACATGATTAATCATGTATAAAACGCTTGCCATCAGCATTGGCTTATATCTCTTTTTAGAGATTCTATGTCATGGTTTTGCATTTTTTGCAGGGAAAATCGTGAGTAAAGCGGATAAACAAAAACTCAATCATCCTCTGCATCTTGAATTTACACGGCAAACTTTTTATCGCACCATGTTACTGGTCAGCATTGTATTGATGAGCCATTTCTATACTGAAATTGCCTATTTTGAACAGAATGGTTGGATTCGTTTGACATTGAGTATCAGCATTATTTTACTCATTCTGTTTATACTCTGGTGGCTAAATGCTTTTATTCTGCGCCAAGTGGTTTTAAAGCAACAACAACAATCTGTCACTCCGGTATTTAAACAGAAAATCAGCTATATCATGTTGCATCCTTTACAATTCAAAGCTTTATATATCAGCCCTGAATATTTAAAAAGATCTGTTTGGATGAATCGATTACTCAGTGTTTTTGCTTTTATTCTCTTATTTATTGATATCCAAGTCCTGTTTAACGTTTAAATCAACTGATTATGTGAATGAACCTTCCATCGCGATGCCCAAACTCAGCGTTATGATGGTAAATAATCCTTTCATCAACAAAAATAATCCTGCAAATATGCAAATGATCATGATGATTCTTTGCTTTTTGCTCAGGCTTTCACGTATCTGTAAATTGTATAGACTGTCAGGTTGTTTATGAATGGATAAATGATCGGTGATCGCCTGAGAAATTTTATCTTCGATAGGATTTAATGACGAACCGTCGAGTACCTCTAAACAATAGTGTCCAACATCCAACTCACAATAAAACATCAGCATTGAAGCACGAGAAAAACCATTTTTACTTGCTCTTGCAATACTTGGTGATAGCTTCACAATCTGCTGAAGATCTGTGTTGGTGATTTGTGGATGAATCAATAGCATAGGTGCAAGTTTAAATAATGGACCCTCTTGCCAAATTGCATAGCCACCCTTTTTGCTGATTTTAAAATTTTTAATTTTTTGATTTAAGGCTAAGTCCAGCACTAAACGTGATCGAAATATAAGAAATAGACTGTAGAAAGCCCTTATCAAAAAAGCGATACCAAGGATTAGAGAAATCCAGCCTAAAATCAGCGTTCCATTCATATTACTGCTTTCCACCTAAAGCAGCTTGTTAAAAACATCATCAATTGAAATCAATATTTGTATTGATCACGCAAGCTTTACTTGCTTAAGCATTTGCGATTCTTATATTTTCAGATAAATTATCCACTACAACAATTATTTTTAAATCAATCATGCGTTTTTGGATTCTACTCTGTGTAATTGCCTTTACTGCTTATTTTGCGATACAACGCATGATGTATCCGCAATTGAATCATAATTCTGCCATTGATCGTATCACGCATCCTTTAGATACCCGTTTACGTTATCGTATTGGCGAAATAGATCCGCGTTTTCATGTCAGTAAACAGCAAGTACAAAATTTGGCACAACAAGCTACCGATATTTGGCATTTAGGAACCATGAAAAGTCTCTTTGTTTATGATGATCATGCCAAACTGACGATTAACTTAATTTATGATGAACGCCAAGCGGAATCTAGCGCCAGAAACCAAGAGTTGCGTATTTTGCAAAATACTCAACAATATACACAAAGTGAAAAACAAAAAATTCAGCAACTTCACGCTGAATTAGATCGTACCAATGATGAATTGGATCTGCAAAAAACCAATTATCAAAGTAAAGTTGACCAGTATAATCAGTTGATCAACACCCTTAATCAATCCCATCAAAATTTAGATGCCTCAGCGAGATTGCAGTTAGATCAGCAGAAAAATCAACTGATCATCGAGCAGAACCAACTCAAACAACAGTTAGATATTTATAATCAAAAAGTCTATGAATTAAACCGTCAAGTTGGACAGCTCAACGCTGTCAATCAACAATACAATCAATCTGTGGATCACTTTAATAGCCGTTTCCAACCACGCCAATTTGATAAAGGCGTATTCGATGGTAAAACCATTAATATCTATGAATTTGCTTCGGATGCAGACTTGCGTGTCACGATTGCACATGAACTTGGGCATGCTTTGGGCTTAACACACAATAATGATCCTAAAGCACTCATGTACCCAATGATGAAAGAACAAGATTTGAAAAATTTTAGATTAACCACAGCGGATTTAGCCATGCTAAACTCAAGACAACGATAAGCAAAATTTACCGATGATTATCAATTTTAAATCCATAATTTATTTATGTATTTAAATCAGTTTTATGCAAAATCATGTTATTGTGAATCCCTGAAGCAATAAATTGAGGAGATGACTGTGAGCTATTATCATATTATTTTAGAAGTAAATGATCATATCAGCACGATTGAGCAAACTCGTGATATTGAAATTTTTGATATTACTGAACTTCAACCTTATCTCCATTCAATTCTGCTGCCTTATTTCAACGAACAAATCATTGAACTAGAAGACGACAATGTCGAGTTTAAAGATGTTTTACACCTTGAAATTAAACAGACCTTATTGCCGATTCAGCATTTAATTGAAGAAGAACAAAAACAGTTACCTAGCGATACCGATGTAACCATTACAGCCTATGAAATCTTTAATGATCGTGATCATACGCAGGATGTTACCGCTGTCATTTTAGATGTCTTAGAAGCAGTCAAAATTGACCCTTTCGCAATTGAATAATCCACATAAAAAAGGTCTGCTTATGCAGACCTTTTAAATGAGATCAAACGTTTATTGCATCATATTCTTTGCAGCTTCATTTCTAAAAGCTTTTAAAATCTGTTGCCCTGCTCGACCTGTTGGACTCAATCCTAACTTCACTTGCTCTTGCTGAATAGCCTGACGCGTTTTATCGCCAATCAAGCCATCTGCATCGCCAATCGCATAGCCTTTTTTCAATAAGTAATTTTGAATTTCTCGGCGTTCTGTACGAGATGTTCCTGCATCGTCAGTAGGCCATGCGGTTTGAAAACCGCCCTTGCCTTGTAAACGATCAGACAAATGTGCAATTGCCAGTGCATAACTTTCCGCAGCATTGTACGAATAAATTGCATCGAAGTTTTTAAACACCAAGAATGCTGGACCATTTGCACCCGCAGGCATCATTAAACCGGCCTGAGTGCCTTCCGATAAATTGCCTTGAATAATTGGAGTACCGTCAACACGAGTAAAACCACGATTTACCCAAGTGCTCAACGATTTTTTATTACGACGACTTTCGCCACCTACAGAGGCACCAGCTGGAATTTTTACTTCAAAGCCCCACGGCATTCCCGTTTGCCAGCCACGTTTTTTCAAAAAGTTTGCTGTTGATGCTAAAGCATCTGAAGTACTTGAAACCAAGTCACGTCGACCATCACCATCAAAATCTACGGCCAACTCTTCATACGTTGAAGGCATAAATTGAGTATGACCAAATGCCCCTGCCCATGAACCTTTTAACTGTTCTTCGCGTAAATCACCTCGTTGTAAAATACGCATTGTGGCAAAGAATTCACCTCGGAAATAACCTTGTCGACGCCCTTCACAACTTAAAGTTCCCAACGCTTGTAATAAAGGATATTTTCCTGAAATGTCACCAAAATTACTTTCCACGCCCCAAACAGCAACAACCGTTTCTGCTGGAACGCCGTAAGCTGCTGAGACACGGTTTAAAACTTCACGATGCTGAGCCAGCATTTGACGGCCTTTCTCTACCCGCTCTTCATCGACCAAACCTGAAAGATAATCCCAAATCGGTGTTGAAAACTCAGGTTGATAATCCAGTTTACTGATGACCGAATAATCAGGCGTTAGATTTTGCGTATAACGATCAAAGGTTGTGCCACTAACACCTGAACTGATCGCTTGCGAACGTAAATTTGCAATACAGCTTTGAAAATTAGAATTGGGTGTATAGCTTGTATTCGGTGTTGTTGTGATTGGTGAGCTAGATACAGCCTGACCGTTAATGATTAATTCAGCATTGGCATGCGATGCTGCCAACAAAACAGATCCACAAATCAAAGTTAAATGACGCATAATATCCACAAAATGGTTTTAAATTTAAATTATGTGAATACCATAGCAGTCTGTGAATAAAATGACAGATGTAAAAACGTAAATTTTGAATTCATTTTTCGATTTTAAATTCATAACCCACAGTTCACTGTTTTGAATTTAAATATAGTTATCCACACCCCAGTAAACTTATCATTTTTTAAATTCAAAACTTTCACACAAATTTGAATTCAAAAACATCATTATTTTAGCAACCTTAGCTTTAAATTTAAAATTCCACTCAATCCCATCAAAACTCGCTTATAAGTGTTTATTTTTATCCACAATTTGGATTTTGGATTGGTGAGTCAAAACTTATCCACAGTCGTTATTTTCACTTCGAGCAATCAAAAGTTTAAATTTAAAGTTTTAAATTCAAAAAACACCCTCAAGTTAATTTAAATTCAAAGTGGATAACTTTTTGGGTTTTGCTGTTAATACTTTTGAATTCAAATGTTCTAAACCCTTTAAATTTGAACTTTGAATTTAAAAATAGATGCTTGTTTTTCTGTTTATTTAAGCTGTTTTTTTCATCATTCTTGTTTTTATAGCCCCAGAAAATGATCCATTTTTGGGTCATTGCTTAGCGATAAAATAGGGGGAGCATCATGATACAGAACAGCAGAGTAGAAAAAAGCGGGCAAGAGTTTGACCGCTTTTTTTACATACAAAATCGAGCTTAAATGTTCATATCTTCGCTTAATGACAATGGATTCGGTAAAATCTTCGCCAATTGACGACATAAAGTCGTTAATTCAGCAGCATCATTTGGCATCAGGGTGATATGACCAATTTTACGACCTTCACGTTCTGTTTTATTGTAAAGGTGTAAATGTGCACCTTTTAACGCCAAAACATCTTCGGATTTAGGGTGTTGCCCAATGATATTTACCATCACTGTTGGTCGAACCACCTCCGTTGAACCGAGTGGTAAACCTGCCACTGCGCGAATGTGATTTTCAAATTGCGAACATACTGCGCCTTCAATTGACCAATGCCCAGAGTTATGCACACGTGGTGCCATCTCATTGGCATATAAGCCTTTTTCAGTCACAAACAATTCAAGTGTTAACACACCAACATAGTTCAAATGGTTTAACAAACGGGTGATGTATTCCTGCGCAACGGGCTGTAAATCAGCACTGTTTGGAGCAGGAACAATTGAATGCGAGAGAATACCATTGTGATGATGATTTTCAGCCAAAGGCCAAGTTTTTACATCACCATCAATACCACGCACTGCAATAATTGACACTTCACGAGAAAAAATCACAAAACTTTCAGCGATTAATGATCCTGCTGGCCCCAACTCAGCCCATGCCTGATCAATTTGATCGACTGAACGCAGTACAAATTGACCTTTACCATCATAACCACCTGTCGCAGTTTTAAGTACGATTGGTAAGCCTAATTCACTCACTGCAAGCTTAAGCATCTCCAATGAATCGACTGCTTTATACGGCGCAACAGGAATTTCCAGCTCATCAAATAAAGCTTTTTCAGAAAGGCGATGTTGGGCGATTGCTAAAGCTTGGCGTGGCGGATACAGATCTTTTTGCTTGGTTAATACATCAACATCAATCAATGGCGTATTTTCAAATTCCAGACTAAAAACATCTGCACTGGCAATAAAATCTTGTAACCCATTTTCAGCTTTGGTGCTAAAAACTTGTCCCAATATTGCAGATGGACAATCAGCATCAGCTTCAAAAAATGTGCATTGGATATTTAATGGGAGCGCAGCTTGCGCCATCATACGGCCGAGTTGACCACCACCAAAGATACCGATGGTTTTATTCATAACCTATGTCCCGTTTTTAAGCTTGACCCGGAATATTTTTACTTGCCACTTTATCGGTTTGAGCGGCACGGAAATCTGCAACATTTTTTGCGATTTCAGGGCGAGTTAAACCTAAAATTTGAGCGGCCATGATTGCTGCATTGGTTGCACCCGCAGGGCCAATTGCCAATGTGCCGACTGCAATACCTGCAGGCATTTGTACAATAGACAATAAAGAATCAACGCCATTTAAAATTGAAGATTTCACAGGAACACCCAGCACAGGCAAATCTGTTTTTGCTGCGCACATTCCTGGTAAATGTGCTGCACCACCAGCACCAGCAATAATCACCTGAATACCACGTTCACGTGCTGTTTCAGCATATTCAAATAAGCGGTCTGGCGTACGATGCGCAGAAACTACTTCGGCTTCAAAAGGAACACCAAGCTGTTTCAGCATATTGGCAGTGTTTTCGAGAGTTGCCCAGTCTGATTGAGAACCCATAATAATTCCAACGAGAGGAGCGTCTTGTACAGCGGCCGCATTCATTGCATATATTCCATAAACGAATGTAAGGAAGTTTAAATACTGGTGATCAGTGTTTAAATGAATATCAAGAAGCTCGCTATTATAGACTGATTTTTCATCTCACGAAAATTTAACAGACGTAGGAAGTCAATTTTTTTTAAAGGAGCAGCTTAAAAGCCGTTTGACTTGAGAATAATTATGATCTCGAACTCATAAACAGCAGGAAAATTGCTGAAGATTGGGACATGAGATGAATATGCTATCTGAGTAAAATGCTTGTTAATTCACACCATGGCAACTCATTTACTGGCTTCTAAACACAAAAAACACGCAGCCCATCAAACATAAACCCGCCCATAAATAATCTAATTTAAATGGTTGTTTAAACAAGAAAATCATAAATGGAACAAACACCAATAGTGTAACCACTTCTTGGGTGATTTTCATTTGCCCCAACGACCAACCATGTTGCGCCAATAGACGTGTTGCGGGAATCATAAAGCTATATTCAAGTAAGGCAATGATCCAACCAAACAAGATCGCTTGCCACAGAGGTGCATCATGTAAGAATTTTAAATGCCCATACCAAGCCAAGGTCATAAAGCAGTTGGAGATAATTAGTAATAAAAGGGGGAGAGATAAAGCCATATTGATACCAATTAAATTATCAAGATATATTTTTGAACATTCAATGTCTGAACATTAAAGCGCTAAGGCAATTTTTTTACGTTTTTTGAAATAATAAATGAGCGAGCCTATTTCCAAAGTACCAAACAACAATACAGTATCGAATACTTGTTTCAATAGCGATTGATCATCATAAAATGAACTCAATATACCAATTAAAGCAACCCAAATGAGATGAAAAATTAATCCATTTTTTAATTTGTGATCTTTTGAGTCTTTTGTATTGAGGTATCCCATCCAAATGAACGCAAAATATTGGAAGAAGATTAAAATTACAGCTGCGACCATTAAAGGTATGGATATTATTTTTGCAATGCCTGCTATCAAAGCAGAAACAATAATCAAAAAAATAAAATAAGCGATATTTTTAATCAGCAGAAAGGTAAAATCATGTATATCCATTTTTAATAGATAATTCAGAGTGTTCAATCGATATTAGCATTGATAGAAGAATAAAAATACCAAGTGAGAGTTCATTATTTTCAATAAAAACCCACCTTTAAAATCGTAACAAGAAAAACTATCTTTTCGCCTTAACCCTTGCTATCGTTGCTTTCAAATCAAATGAAACGGCTACACCACAACAACAAAGTGATGTGTCTATAAAAGCACTGGAGTTAACACGAATGCATCTGCATATTTTGGGTATTTGCGGCACCTTTATGGGTTCATTGGCGCTATTGGCGCGTGATTTAGGACATAAGGTCACCGGTTCAGATGCGAACGTTTATCCACCGATGTCGACCCAACTCGAAAATGCTGGCATTACCTTAATGCAAGGCTATGACCGTAGCCATTTACAGCCACATCCAGATCTTGTCATTGTAGGCAATGCAATGAAGCGTGGTATAGATGCGGTGGAATATATGCTCAATGAAGGTTTAGCATATATTTCAGGTCCACAATTCCTTGCTGACCATGTATTACAAGGCAAACATGTGCTTGGTGTTGCAGGTACCCATGGTAAAACCACAACAACAACAATGCTGGCTTGGGTACTGGATCAAGCAGGTTTAAATCCTGGCTTTTTAATTGGTGGTGTACCTTTAGGCTTTAGTGAAAGCGCACGTTTAGGGGGTGGAAAATACTTCTGTGTAGAAGCAGATGAATATGACTCTGCTTTTTTTGATAAACGCTCTAAGTTCGTACATTACCATCCAAAAACTGCGATTTTAAATAATCTTGAATTTGACCATGCCGATATTTTTGATGATCTAGCAGCGATTCAAAAACAGTTCCATCATTTGGTCCGTACCATTCCAAGTGAAGGTCGTATCATTGCCCCAATTAGCGAAACCAATATTGATGAAGTGTTGCAAATGGGTTGTTGGACACCTGTCGTAAGGACTTCACTTGACGCCAATAACAATGCTGAAGTTTATGCTGAACAGCTTTCTACGGATGGTTCACATTTTAAAGTGCTTCAACACGGCATAGTAAAAGGTGAAGTGAAGTGGAATATGACAGGGCAACACAGTGTTGCCAATGCTTTAGCAACCATTGCAGCTGCTGAACATGTCGGTGTTTCAATTGAAACAGCATGTGAAGCCTTATCGAATTTTGGTGGGGTGAAACGTCGAATGGAATTACTTGATACGGTAAATGGTATTGAAGTATATGATGACTTTGCCCACCACCCAACTGCGATTGATACAACACTTGAAGGTGCACGTAAACGTTTAGGTGAACGTAAGCTTTGGGCGATTATTGAACCTCGTTCAAACACCATGCGTATGGGCAGTCATAAAGATGGCTTGGCACATTCTGCACGTCTTGCAGATGAAGTGATGTGGTATCAACCTGAAGGTTTGGACTGGGATTTACAGCCTGTCATTGACGCTGCAACCAATAAAGCCGTTGTGGCTCGTACACTGGATGACATTATCAGTACCGTTGTTACACAAGCAGGTGAGGGCGATGCTGTGGTGATTATGTCCAATGGTGGTTTTGGTGGATTACATCAAAAATTGATTGCAGCATTAAAAGCAAAATAAGTCGAAATAAAGTGTAGAAAACCCACAAAAATTTGTGGGTTTTTTTTATTGATTTACGGAGGGTGTTCTTTCAATAAATTTAAAATCCTTAAGCTTGACCCAACCTTCAATCAGATCATCTTCTATATTTTGATTTGGATCATTAAATATCACATAAACCCAGTCTTGTTTTTTCTTGTCTTTATAGATTGAATAAGCCGTGACATGATCATTTTGAAGCACAAAAGTATCATTCATCTTACAGATGTTTTTGGGTGCTGAATAAAAATAAATACGATGTTTAGATTTGCCTAACAACTCCCAACTAGGCTGTATTTCTTGCTCTTTTTTATAGGTTTGCAAATTTAATTCAAAACAACTCATTGCTAAACTGAACGATGAACTGCTCAATAACAATACAGTGATTATCATTTTTTTAAACATGTTTAATCTTCTAACCGAATCTGAATGGCCCAATGAACATTGGGCACACAATAATAAAGCTAAGCTTTCACATCAACAAAACTTTTATCACGTCTAAACATGACTTCGACATAGGAACAAGTTGGTACAATTTTAAGCTGCTTTTCACGCGCAAATTCAACCAAAGTATCCAACAACTGACGCGCAATTCCATGACCACGCAAGGAGTCATCTACCCAAGTATGGTTCGCAATGACCTGATGCTCACCGTGCCATAAATAACTGATCTCAGCAATTCGCTTACCTTGCTCATTATCGAAGTAAAATTCACCTTTTTGTTGATTGTCTACATGTTGGAATTGCATATATTCTTTCTCATGGATGTTCTATAACACAATTCCACTGTAGCAAAGCAAACTTAAGATTTCAAAACATCATGAATCGATTGATCTTTATCAAACACTGATTTTGAAAAAGGGCAGAGTGGAATAATTTTCACATTCTTTGAGCGAGCCATCTCTACAACTTGATCTAATAATTTCCGACCTACACTTTGACCACGCAATTCATCTTCTACAAGTGTATGGTCAATAATCAACATATTTTCACCCGCCCATGTGTATGCCATTTCAGCCAAATGGTGACCTTCTTCACCAATATAAAATTCACCTTTTTTACCATCATCTTTATGTCTGATTTCTAACATTTTATTTACTCTTATATACGTTTAAATTTATAGGCCTATTCAAAATGCCATAACTATATTTGAATTATTGTTAAATTTTGTCTGACAGTTTTATTTTTGATACAACAAACTTAGCTTAACTTTATCCACAATTCAGCCTAAAATTTAGTGCTAACCTCTTTTAATATTGACCATGTCTGCCTTATCTCCCCAAACTCCAGCACCACAATCTGCCCCCAGTGAATCCCAGCAATGGATCAGTGTGATTAGCCTTGCTTTCGCAGCATTTATTTTCAATACCACAGAATTCGTTCCTGTGGCTTTACTGAGTGACATTGGAAAAAGCTTTGCGATGCCTGCAACTGATGTTGGTATCATGATTACTCTATATGCATGGGTTGTTGCACCCATTTCATTGCCGATCATGTTACTAACCAAAAATATTGAACGACGGTTTTTACTGATCATCTTGTTTATGGTCTTTGTGGCCAGTCATGCATTATCTTATTTTGCATGGAGTTTCGATGTACTCCTGATCAGTCGAATTGGTATCGCATTTTCTCATGCTTTATTTTGGTCAATCACTGCATCACTGGCAGTACGAGTCGCCCCCAAAGGTAAGGAATTTCAAGCTTTGGGGCTATTGGCCACAGGTACAGCATTGGCGATGGTTTTAGGTATTCCATTTGGACGAATGATTGGTGAATCTTATGGTTGGCGTAATACTTTCGCTTTGATTGCAATTGGTGCGGCTATAGTTTGCGTCATCTTAGCCAAAACATTGCCACGCTTACCAAGCGTCAATTCAGGTTCTCTGAGTAGTTTAAAGGTATTTTTAAAACGCCCAAGCCTAATGATTGTTTTTGCTCTGACCATTATTGTGATTACCGCGCAATTTACCGCATACAGTTATATCGAACCTTTTGCTCTGAATGTTGCACATTTTAGCTCGACACAGACCACAACCTTATTATTGATCTATGGCGCAGCGGGTTTCTTTGGCTCTTATTTATTTGGTAAATTTGCCAAAAAATATCCCAAACTCCCAATACCGTTAAGTAGTGCTGTACTGGCTGTTTCGATGTTATTGCTGACTTCACTGAGCACTGATTTTACCAGCTTTAGTCTACTGAGTTTATTTTGGGGTATGGCGATTATTTGCTTTAGCTTAGCTCAACAAGCCAAAACCTTAGCTTTAGCTTCTGATGCCACTGATGTCGCGATGGCAATTTATTCAGGACTTTACAATGTAGGTATTGGTGGTGGTGCTTTGCTTGGCGGGCTAGTAACCACCAGTTATGGGCTCAACCATATTGGCATCGTTGGCGGTATAATCGCTGTTCTTGGGACACTATTAGCTTTAGTGCTTGTACAACGTAAAGATTTTATTCAAAAAAATAGGGTCTGTTGACAATTCGTCTACGTTTGCGACTACGTGTGTTTTTTAGGCGATACTAGGCGCGAAATACGAAATTTAGTCATTCTAAATAAGTAGTTCGTAACAACGTAGCGGCAAAAAATACACTAGTCCCCCGCTGCGCCTTGCGCTGCAAACAAAGCAGTGCTTTGTTCTTGCTCAGGGTTGTGGTTAAAATTATCTCAGCCTTCGTTATGAAACTCGAAAATAGACCCACTATTCTCTTCGTTTAATGCCTTGCCTGCTCAATTTTAACCTACAACGCAAGCCATTTATGAAATGCCAACAGACCCTAAATATCTTTTTACAAGTTTTAAAGTGACATACTGAGTTAAAAACTTTAACTTAATTAAATTACTTTGATAAAACAATGATCATCAATGCAACCAATCATTTTATTTAAATTATTAACTACCACACTGCATCGGCAGTGTGGACGTATACATTAAAATAAAATGTAGAAACCAACCCTGCCAATGAGCGGGGTTATTTTTTGCTCCGTGATTTGGTCAATATTTACGGAGAAACTCATGTCTGAGTATCACAATAAACAAGCCTTACTCGTTATTGATCTACAAAATGGCCTATTTCATGCACAGCATCCTCCATTTCAAGCTGATCAATTGTTGAAAAACGTCAATCAGCTCATTGAATATGCTCGTGTTAAACACATTCCGATTTTTGCGATACGTCATGTTGGTTTAGCTGGCACAGGACTCGCATCAAATAGTCCAATGACTCAACTCATTGCTGAATTAAATATTGATCCTAATACAGATTACATCTTAGAAAAAACACGGCCAAATTGCTTTTTCCAAACAGATTTATCACAACAATTAGAATCTTTAAATGTTGAAGAAGTGATCATCTGTGGTTTAAAAACTGAATTTTGTATCGATAGCACAAGCCGTGCAGCAAAAGACTTAAATTATAAAGTGACATTAATTTCAGATGCGCACAGCACAATAGATTCAAAGGTTCTCAATGCTGACCGTATTATTCAGCATCATAATTCAACGCTCAATCAAGCTTTTGTTGTGCTAAAAACCAGCGCTGAATTTTGTACATAAAATAAACTACATAAAAATACATTCAAAATTTGCACATTTTTAATAAATATGCGATTCTCACTAGATATTAAGAAATGAAAGATTTCTTACACAGTATATTGAACAAGGGGAGTAGCCTCCTTTATCAGAATATCGTCATTACGCTTTGAAAAAAGCCGGTATCTGAGCATTTGAGATTGATGTACATAACTCAAATGTAGGCAAGACCTTGATCATGTTGACACAGATGTTTAATCATCTGGCAACAGGTCAAGGTTTTTTTATGCCTGATTGCCAGATTCGGAGAGTTTTATGGAAACTATTGGCAATCCATGGCTGTATCTAGCGTTCTTCGCTATTGTTATTGTCATGCTACTGATCGACTTTTTAGGCTTTAAACAAAAAGAAGGACAAGAAGTCAAAATTAAAACTGCTGCCTACTGGAGCATTGCATGGGTCAGTGTTGCAGCGTTATTTGGTGGTGGTTTATGGCTATATCTACAACAAACCGCGGGTGTTTCAATTGCCAATAGCAAAGTCATGGAATACTTTGCAGGTTATCTACTTGAAAAATCATTAGCGATCGACAATGTCTTTGTCTGGTTGATGATCTTTGCTGCATTTGCGATTCCACAAGGCTTACAACGTAAAATTCTGCTCTATGGTGTATTAGGTGCAATTATTTTACGTACCATCTTTATTTTTATTGGCGCATGGTTCGTTCAAGAATTCTCTTGGGTGCTTTATCTCTTTGGTGCTTTCTTGGTTTATACAGGCTATAAATTCCTTAAAGGACAGGATGAAGAAGAAACCAATATCGAAGATATGGCTATTCTAAAGTGGCTACGTAAACATATGCGAATCACCCCAAAATTAGAAGGTGCTCAATTCTTTGTTCGTCAAAATGGTGTGTTGTGGGCAACCCCGTTATTCCTAGTCTTAATTTTAGTCGAAGCTTCAGATGTAATTTTCGCGGTCGATTCTATTCCAGCGATTTTTGCGGTGACCAGTGATCCATTTATTGTATTAACTGCGAATTTAATGGCGATCTTAGGTCTACGTGCAATGTTTTTCTTATTGTCGGGTGCCGCGTCTAAAATGCATTACTTGCCTTATGGCCTAGGCATCATCTTAGTCTTCATTGGCTTTAAAATGTTAATGCTGGATGTCTTCCATATGCCGATTTGGATTTCGTTAGGTTTTATTGTGATTGTCTTGGCAATTACCGCTTGGCTTTCTATTCGCCATAGCAAAAAACATCATGAAACAACTTTATAAACACTAGATCGAGCCTTCCAATTGGAAGGCTTTTTTATGATCAATAATACTCAACGATTTAAATTGTATGGACAGTATTGAAATGAAATCTTTATCCATCAGCCTAGTCATCTGTTGTAATAGCCATCTGTTGTCTTGGAGTATGATCTTCTATGGCTTGATTGATTTAAATCCAGATCCCCTAATCATCCACAACAACCAGCTTTTCCCATCTGGTCAAAAACTGTTTAGCCTGAATTCGTGCTAAAAAAACTGGATAACTGACCAAACGTTTATTCCATCTCAATTTTAATTCAAACAAATCATTTAGCCCAAACGGCGCAATAATTTCGATATCATCATTTTCAAGTAAACGTACTGCAATTGCGGTTGCCGTTTCAACCCATACGGATAAAGCATCGAATAAGGATTGGTATTGAGAGATAGAGCGTCCATCATCTGTTTTATACCACAAATGCACATAGGCTTGATTGACCACATCCCATTCATTATTGGGAAATTTTTGCTTTAACAATTCAGTCAAATGTTGTTCTTTAAGGCCTTGTTGATCATTTAAATCATAGAAAATGACATCGATTTCAATCTGATCAAATCCATAACTCTGATGATGTAAAATAGACCATACCAAGTTACGAATTACACCTGCACTCAAGTATGCATGTGCATGAATATCTCGCAAATACTGTAACCGAAGCATCAATTCAGGACATGAATAGATGATCTGTTTTAACTGTTTAGTATTGTCCATTGTTGTCTTATTTCACCATTTTCCAAGACTGTAGCGATTGTTGCTATAAAGATAAACTCACAATATAGAATATGCCTTTAGCCACTAATTTTAGTTATATTTCGATAAAAATTTCCCTGCGCTAAAACAATAAAAAATAACGTTATTCAATTTTTTAGAATGCTTTCGCGCAAAACTGCATACAGCACCTGATACAAATTTCAGGTACAATCAATCGAAAAAAGGATAAATTGCAGGTTCTACATGTCTTGTGTTGTACAGAAAACAGCGGTTCGTGGGCGTTTTCTTGATATTAAAAATACCGTTTCTCAAGCAACTCAAATATTAGATCAAGTTCGTTATATCGAAGATGGTTTACTGATCACAGAGCAAGGCAAAATCACATGGTTTGGCCCTTGGGAAGATGCACAGTCTCACCTGACAGATGATATTCAAATTGATCACTACCCAGAACAACTGATTGTGCCTGGTTTTATTGACACCCATATTCATTTTCCACAAACAGAAATGGTGGGTGCATATGGTGAACAACTTTTAGAATGGTTAAATACCTATACTTTTCCAACAGAAATTCAGTTTGCAGATAAAACCTATGCCGACAAAATCGCACAGTTTTTTGTCCAAGAATTACTTAAAAATGGCACCACAACAGCACTGGTTTTTTGTACGGTACATCCCCAATCAGTCGATGCCTTATTTGAAGCGGCAGAACAGCATCAGATGCGTTTAATTGCAGGTAAAGTCATGATGGATCGTCATGCACCTGAAGCACTGAAAGACACTGCTGAAAGCGCATATCTTGACTCTAAAGCACTGATTGAAAAATGGCATGGTAGAGGTCGTAACCTATATGCCATTACTCCGCGTTTTGCTCCAACCTCTACACCTGAGCAATTGGCAAAAGCAGGGCAGTTAAAAGCAGAGTATCCAACGGTATATGTGCATACCCATCTCAGTGAAAATAAAAATGAAATTGCATGGGTCAAAGACTTATTCCCAGAGCAGAAAGGTTATCTGGATGTCTATCACCACTATGGTTTAACAGGAGAGCGTTCTGTTTTTGCACATTGTGTTCATTTAGAAGAGCATGAGTGGGATTGCATGCATGCAACTGATTCAGCGATTGCATTTTGCCCGACTTCAAACTTATTTTTGGGAAGTGGTTTATTCCCATTAAAAAAATCCTGGGAAAAGCAGGTGAAAGTCGGCTTAGGAACAGATATTGGTGCAGGAACAGCATTTTGCCAATTACAAACCCTCAATGAAGCCTACAAAGTGCAACAACTCCAAGGTGATAAACTTTCGGCGATGGAATCACTTTACCATGCAACGCTTGGTGGGGCGAAAGCGCTGCATTTAGATGAGCAATTGGGCAATTTCAACATCGGTAAAGAAGCCGATTTTGTTGTGCTAGATTTAAAAGCAACGGCGCTACAACAACTGCGTCAGGAACGTGCTAAAAACATAGACGATGCATTATTTGCCTTATTTACCATGGGGGATGATCGCAATATTCAAGCCACCTATATTTATGGACAAAAAGCCTATGAGCAAAACCAAACAAAAACCGCGTAAATCAAAGAAAAAACTGATTTTGATTGGTACAGTTTTTGTAATCTGTGCATTCGTTTTAAAACGTGATGCACATTGATCATTTCGGTTTAAATTAGGACATTTACATTTTCAAATGTCAAAAAAGATGCATCTTGATCTGATATGTTTTAAAATTATGTCATCTTTTAGGGTGTTGCTAGTCAACACCTTTTTTAATTTTAGAATTTGATGTTTAGGTTTTTAGGTATTTCCCATGACTATTGAAATGAAAGTGATGATTTCTGCTGAAGAAATTCATGCAAAAGTTCAGGAACTTGGTAAAAAAATTGATGCGCATTATGCCAATAGCGATAAAGAGCTTGTCTTAATTGGTTTATTGCGTGGTTCAGTGATTTTTATGGCTGATTTATGTCGTGCAATCAGTAAGACTCATGAACTCGATTTTATGACCGTTTCAAGCTATGGTGGCAGTACAACATCTTCTCGTGATGTCAGAATCCTCAAAGATTTAGACGGCGAAATTCGCGGTAAGGATATCTTAGTCGTGGAAGATATTATTGACTCTGGCAATACCTTAAGCAAAGTATTGGAAATTTTAAGTACACGTCATCCCAACTCGATCGAGCTGTGTACTTTAGTCAGCAAACCGTCTCGCCGTGAAATCGACTTAGATGTGAAATTTCTTGGCTTTGAAGTTGAAGATAAATTCATTGTGGGCTATGGCTTAGACTATGATCAAAAATATCGTCACATTCCATTTATTGGAGAAATTGGTCTTTAATTGAGACCTCATCACATCATTTTAACTAAAATGAGTTAAGCGACTTCGGTCCCTTTTTTTATTTTTTTAGCTGTTGTAGTGAACAAAAATGCAACAACTTGTAGCAAATAAGCGCTTTTACTTCACTAGAGAATATTTGATTATTAAACTAATTCGATGCAGTAACTCACGACAAAATAAAGAAAAAGGAGAAAGATTATGATGTCACTGATTAGTGCAATTGTGATTGGTTTTATTGCAGGTTTGATTGCACGTGCAATTCACCCAGGTGATGATAAAGCTGGCTTCATTGTAACAACAGCACTCGGTATTGTAGGTTCATTGGTTGCAACCTATGGAGGTCAATTACTCGGCCTATATCCAAAAGGTGCATCAGCTGGATTTATTGCCTCAGTCATTGGTGCAATAGTGGTACTCTTTATCTATAACATGATTGCCAAACGTACTTAAATTTTCTCCTCAATATAAAAAGCACCCTCGATGGGTGCTTTTTTACGCTATCAGTTTCTAAGCGCTGTTTATAATCCAAAATTTTTCCATATTTTCTCAATTTCTTCGGCAGGGTAGGCACCCATCACCTTATAACCATTTGAGAAAATAATTGCAGGTGTTCCATGCAAACCTAATTTTTTACCTAATTCCAAATTACGCTCGATTGGCGTTGCACAATTTGCTGGTGCAGTTGGTTTAATCCCATTTTGAATCAAATTTTTCCATGCATATTCTTTATTTGCAGAACACCATACTTGCTTAGATGGCAAAATCGATTGTGCTTTGATGGAATAGATAAATGTATAAATTGTCACATCATTGAGCTTGGCTAAATTCCCTTCAAGCGTCTTGCAATATGGGCAATTTGGGTCAGAAAAGATTGCAAGCTGACGCTTACCATTCCCCCTGACTATTTTTACAGCATCATTCAAAGGTAATGCTTTAAAATCTATCGTATTTTCTTTAACTGCTAAATCTTTGGTTAAATTATGCTGATCTTTCAAACGAATCATTGAACCAATAAATAAATGCTGAGCATCCTCATTGACATAAACAATTTGATTATCCAAGGTCCCACTATATAAACCCTGCATTTCTGTTGTTTGCAGATTATTAATTTTTACATTGGGATACTGCTGTGCTAATTTTGCTTTCACAGTCTCGACACTGGCAAAGCCAGCTGTACAAAAAGCCAGACTTAAGCTCAGTGCGATAAATTGCTTTAACATAAATCGATAAAATCAAAAATAAATATTGAGATGCATTAAAGCATAATTCATCAGCTGACTTGTTTAAAAACTGTGATTGATCCTTATCTCTATTTGCAATGGTTCTCTACCGATCACAGTACCTTGAACTGTTAAAAAAGCTGTACTTTATTCTTGCTCAGGTTTCACGTGAAACCCAACTAAACATCGCCGTTTTGTTGATTTCAACAGAAATATGCACCAATTGTTTATGAATAGATAAAGCGTGGCGTACCTGATCAGCATTTAAATTTTTATCATTGGATTCAAGCGCTAAAATCACTGAAAATTTGGCTTTAGCGACTTTCCATACATGAATATCGGTTATTTTTGCTTCAACATTTAGATGCTCAATCACTTCACGTACTTCATCGACTACAGGATGATCCATTTCCGCATCTAATAATGTTTGCGCCGTTTCTTTGATTAAACCATATGACCAACGTCCGACTAAAATTGCCCCAACAATACCCAATACGGCATCCAAAAAGTCCCAACCCAAATACTTTGCAGCAAAAAGAGCAATAATCGCCAAGACAGAGGTCAGTGCATCTGCAACCACATGTAAAAACGCAGCTTTTTGATTTAAATCATGTCCATGATGGTCATTATGTCTATGTGAGTGATGGTGATGGTGATGGTGATGGTGATGGTGATGGTGATGGTCAGCATGATCGTGTAATAACCATGCACAAACTAAATTGACCAATAAGCCTAAAATAGCAATCAAAATCGCTTCATTATAATGAATCTGCACAGGATGGAATAAACGCACTAGCGACTGGAAGGCCATAAATAAGGCCACCACCATCAATAGAATTGCACTGCTATAGCCAGCAAGAATTTCAATTTTCCATGTACCAAAACTAAAACGAGAATCCTGCGCATAATAACGAGCAGCTCGATAAGCAGCATAAGCCAAACCTAATGCCAGCATATGCGAACTCATATGCCAACCATCTGCGAGTAAGGCCATGGAATTAAAAATCCAGCCTCCCGCAATCTCAAAAATCATCATCAATCCAGTCAAAATGGTCGCCCATAAGATTTTCTTTTGTGCTAAAGGATTACCTTGATCAAATTGATGGCTATGCTTTCGCTGAATGGTCTTGAATTGCATGAGGCGTGATCCTATATACTCCCTATGAGTATATAATTTCAATTTAAAATATACTATAAGGGAGTATGTTAAATAGCGGATTAATTTATGAGTCATTTACATCAAGATAAAAAAGTCCTCAATCGAGTGAAACGACTAAAAGGGCAAATTCATGCGATTGAAGAAGCTTTGGTTGATCAGAGCAGCTCATGTATCAGCGTTTTACAGCAAGTTGCAGCAATTAAAGGTGCCGTGAATGGCTTAATGAATGAATTGATTGAGCAGCATTTAACCGAGCATGTGATTAAAGACACTCAAGCCGTAGACGAAGCTGAATTACAAGAATTTTTAAAGCTGCTAAAACGCTACTCATAACTCAATTCACAGTCATCTATGCTTGAATGTTCAAGTTTCCATTGACCCTTTACTGATTAAGTTTTAATCTTTCCATACTCAATTCCTTCCATGCCGAACTTTGTATTGAACAGGTTTGGCATTTTTATCTGCAAAACATTTGCATTTGAAGTCCTATATTTATGAATCAACAATCATGGCGTTCATTTTTAATGATCAGCCTAGCCTTATGTATTGGTACGATTGGTACGGCGCTCGCTAGCCCCTTATATCCAATTTATCAACAACTTTGGCAATTACTCCCAAGCCAGATCACCTATATTTTCGTGGCCTATATGTTTGGTTGTTTAACCACATTATTATTTTTAGGACGTAGCAGTAATAGTTTTGGTTTTATTCGTACCTTACAAATCGGGCTATTGTTTGCTGTGATTGGCCTAACACTGTCGGTGTTTGCATCAACCACCTATTTGCTTGGATTTGGGCGCTTTATCATTGGCATTGCCTCTGGGTTGATCAGCACCTCTGCAATGTTAGGTTTGATTTATACCATTCCTGACTCACATAAACAGAATGCCGCACAGTTAAGTTCAATTATTACCGTCATTGGCTTTGGACTGGGTCCTTTTATTGGTGGTGCAATCGCACAATTTTCTGATCGCCCACTTGTCACACCTTATTTACCCGTAATTATTGCAGCAATCATCAGTTTGCTGAGTTTATTTACGATTAAAACCATGAGGTTTGAAAGGCAGCCATTTTCTATTGCACCCCACTTACAACTGCCAGAAGCTCAATTTAAAAAACTGTTTTATATCGCCAGTTTTACCGCATTCTGTGCTTTTGGCTCATTTAGTTTATTTGCCTCATTAGCACCTTCCTTTATTCGAGATGTGATTCCTTGGCATGGACCATTGGTCAGTGGTGCAACCATTGCCAGTATCTTAATGGTTTCTGCGATCATCCAATTTATAGCAAAGTCTTTTGATATGCATAAAGCATTGAATACAGGCTTAGTCTTATTGATTTCCAGCTATATTATTTTATCGATCTGTATGACCATGCAGTGGAGTTTCTTATTCTTTTTGAGTGTGGTTTTGGTCGGAATGGGGCATGGTTTAACGTTACTGAGTGCTTTTGCATTGATTCACCACATGACCAATGTTGAAAATCGGGCAGCTGTGGTTTCTACTTATTTGTTTATTGCCTATTTTGGTACCATTGTGCCGATCATTAGCGCAGGCTTTTTATCTGATCATTTCGGTTTAATGGTTGGTGTTTTAGGCTTTTGTGCAGGAATTGGTATCTTATGTATTTATTTATTGATCAGTCATTTAAAAAATTAAAGTTGGATCAAACATCTAGGCGCTGTGCGCCTAGATGTTGGTTAAAAGCAATTATTGAATAATCTCAATTTTAACCACTTCTATATCAGTAGGTTTATAGCGGTGAGTATCGACTTCCCCCACAACTTTAACTTTGGTACCCGGTTTTAACTTTTTTAAATCGATAAGATCGTCATCCACTTCGATCCCAATAGTTCCTGTGCTGTCTTTTAGCTCATAATGTTCATGTTTTATTTGACGAACAATTGTCCCCGTCAAGGTAACAGCCGTTTCATCATTGGCACGTATCGCTTGTCCAATGGTGATCTTGTTTTTGGCAGCTTCTTGAATAATCACATGATCATCCTTACCCGCCCAAACATTTGAAGTCATCACTAAAACAGCAATCGCAAGCAATAAAGGAGTTTTTTTCATGAAAAGAAGCCTTTGTTGAATATGTAATTGATCTTACAGTAAACAATTCTAAGATTGATGTAAATTCAGCTTACAAAAGCACAACTTTTCATCAAAAAAAGCGGACTAATGTCCGCTTTTAAGCTTTTAGAGTAAAGGATTACTTTCCAATACAAATTACTTTCCAATACAGAACGAGCCAAAAATTACCCCTAATAAATCATCTGCACTAAAATCGCCTGTGATCTCAGCTAAGGCATTCTGTGCTAAACGTAACGATTCAGCGACCAGTTCACCCGCATGATAGACCTCAAGTTGCTCATGTGCTTCTGTAAGATAGTGCTGAGTACGCTTCATTGCGTCTAAATGGCGTGTACGAGCAATAAAGGTATCTTCTTCAGGATGGAAGCCAGCATGCGCTGTAATCGCATCTATAAGCGCTTGTACGCCCATTTCCTGCTTGGCCGACACGCTAATATGGCGAAAACCTTGAAAATCACTTAATTCAGGTGACTGCGTAGTTAAATCACATTTGTTACCAATCAATATTAAGCGTTTAGTTTCTAAATGATCTTCAAAATAGCGCTGAGCAAGTGCTAAAGGATTTTCACCTTGGCTGAGGTCATAAACCAAAAGTAATAAATCCGCTTGCTCAATTTCTTTGATTGCTCGGCGAATACCTTCTTTTTCGACCACATCACCTGTTTCACGTAAGCCCGCAGTATCGGTCAGTGTGATAGGCAAGCCATTTAAAGTAATTTTCTCATGTAGTACATCACGCGTCGTTCCTGCGATATCCGTAACAATGGCACGGTCATTTCCCGCCAAAGCATTCAATAACGAAGATTTACCCGCATTGGGCTTACCTGCAATCACCACTTGCAGACCTTCACGTAATAACTGCCCCTGACGCGCAGAGTGTTGTACAGCAGAGACTGAAGCCTGCACATCTTCAAGCAGATGAAGAATTTTTCCATCTGCCAAAAAGTCGATTTCCTCTTCTGGGAAATCAATTGCCGCTTCAACATGCAAACGTAAATGAATCAATTTTTCCAATACGGTATTCACTTTATTGGAAAATGCACCTTGCAAAGAACGTACTGCAGAACGCGCAGCGGCTTGTGAGGTCGCATCAATTAAATCTGCAATCGCTTCAGCTTGAACCAAGTCCATTTTGCCATTTTCAAAGGCTCGCATGGAAAACTCGCCTGCTTTGGCCGCAATAGCACCCAGCTCGAACAATCGTGCAAGAAGTGCATTTTGAATTACAGGACCACCATGTCCCTGCAATTCCACCACATCTTCACCCGTAAACGAGTTTGGATTTGGAAAGCAAATTGCTAGCCCCTCATCCATCACTTCACCTTTTTCATCAAAAAACTGACGAAAACCAGCAAAGCGCGCTTGGGGAAGCGCTTTTTGAGTTAAAGCTTGTGCAATCGCATAAGCCTTAGGACCAGATAGACGAATCACACCTACACCACCACGTCCAGGTGGAGTCGCAATTGCTGCAATTGTGGTTTGGCTTACAGGGTTGCTCATCTAAATTACTCAAACTTTGACAATAAAAAAATCCGCCTAAGATTACCATCTTAAGCGGATTTTTTCAGCTATTGCTTAATCTATGAAGATTAAACCACTTCGCTTGCGACTTTGGCTTTAGCAACATTTTTGTTGATAAACCATTGTTGCAGAATCGTGATCGAGTTGTTCACAATCCAGTATAAAACCAAGCCAGAAGGGAAGAACAGCATAAATACTGTAAACATGATCGGCATGATTTTGAAGACTTTAGCTTGCATTGGATCAGTAGGTTGAGGGTTCAACATTTGTTGAACAAACATCGTT
This sequence comes from Acinetobacter sp. 1125_18A, assembly GCF_052824985.1. Lineage (NCBI taxonomy): Bacteria > Pseudomonadati > Pseudomonadota > Gammaproteobacteria > Moraxellales > Moraxellaceae > Acinetobacter > Acinetobacter sp. 1125_18A. The sequence goes on along the minus strand of NZ_VTDG01000018.1, from coordinate 23,295 downwards.
ACACCCATGATCAACGGCAAAATAAACCAAGGATCCATTGCAGATAAATCTTGAATCCAAAGCATCCATGGCGCATGACGAAGCTCTACAGATTCCATCAATACCCAATACAATGCTAAGAAGATTGGCATTTGCAACAACAATGGTAAACAACCCGCAAGTGGATTGACTTGCTCACGTTTGTAAAGCGCCATCATTTCTTGTGAGAAACGCATGCGGTCTTCACCAAACTCTTCTTTCATGCGTTGCATTTCAGGTGCAATCACACGCATTTTCGCCATAGAACGATAGCTCTTAGACGACAATGGCCAAAGAATAAGCTTAACCAATACAGTCAATAAGATAATTGACCAGCCCCAGTTACCTACAAGATTATGGAAGAACTGTAAGCCAGCAAATAATAATTTTGCAATTGGCCATAACCAACCATAGTCTACAGTTTGGTTTAAACCAACAGCCAAGTCTTTTAATTCAGATTGAATTTTTGGACCTGAGTAGAACGTTGCATCAATGCTCATTGCTTTTCCAGCTGGAACATTGATGGTTGGAGAAGTAAATCCGATGATATTCATACCATCTGCAGATTTACGAGATTCCAATTTTGCTGTGTATTCTTGACCGCCAAAATGACCAGGCATCCAAGCACTTACAAAATAATGCTGAACTATCGCAACCCATCCGCCTTTTGCTTCAGTGTTGAGTTTTTCATCAGTAAAATTTGCAAATTTTAGCTTGTTATAATGCTCATCAGGTGTACCCCAAGCGCCACCCAAATATGTTCCAAGTGTAAAAATCCCTTGAGAGGTTTTTCCTGGATCATCTGAGTTATCACGCTTAATTTGACCAAACATTTGTCCTTGCCAATTTTGCGCACTACGGTTGACAACCTGATAGCTTACATCGATTGGATATTGACCTTGTTTAAAGGTAAATGTTTTGATGATTTCAACGCCATCTGCTGTTTTAAATACCATTGGTACAGCTAAAACTTGAGATGTCTTGCCATCTTTGTCTTTGGCTGCTTTGGCATCTGCAATAGTATAAGCAGTTTTTTCAAACGCATAGTTTGGACGATCTGGCTTACTGTCCGGACCATTCAATCCAATTAACCCAGATTGCGCAACATAGGTACGTTTTGCATCACTTTCAAGCATAACAAAAGGCTGATCACTGTCTTTGCTCTTGTCATGATTCAGTAATTCAATACGAACAATATCACCACCTTTAGGACTAATCCAAAGATGATAAAGGTCAGTTTGTACTGAAATCAATTGTTGATTTGCTGTGGCTGGTGCAGCTGTATTCTGTTGTGCAGCAGCTATATTTGCTTGTGGAACATCGCTAGTGGCCGCAGTTGCTTGACCTTTTGGCAGATCGGCAGACACATCATGCGCTACAACAGCCTGCGGTGTCGCAGCCTTCGATGTATTGTCATGACCATAGTCTTTTTGCCAAGCCAAAATGAGCAAATATGCGGTGACTAACATGGCCCCAAGGATTGCAAACCTGGCCCATTGTTGCATATCTATTACCCCAAGTGGTTAGAGTGATTTTGGTTCAATAAACGTTCACGCAAGGGTACAGGAACATGAAGCGTTTGAGAATCTATTTGCTGAAATGAAATAAAACGAATTGTTTTTTTTGGCACAGGATCATAACCATACCCACCCCAAGGATGACAACGACACACGCGTTTGGTCGCTAACCAGCTACCTTTTAATGCGCCGTGCGTATGGATCGCTTCTAACGAATATTGAGAACAAGTCGGAATATAACGACAACGAGGTCCAATGAGAGGACTAATCGCAATTTGATAGAAACGAATCAACCAATGCAATAAACGAATCATTGGTATCCTCTATTTTTGAGGGGAAGATTGAGCTATTTTATGGTGCTTTTTAACGATGCGCTGCAATTTCAACCAAGCAAATTGTAATTGCTGAAAAAGCTCAGCATTTGGAACTGCTTCTATACCTACTTTAGGCATCACCACAATATCCAATAAATCTATATTTTGCTGGTTTAAGCGAAAACTTTCACGCGTTAAACGTTTTATTCGATTTCTTTCATGCGCACGGCGCACTTTCTTCTTTGCAACAACAATACCCAAACGGCTTTTAGGCTGTTCGGTAACTTTTGCTAAGAATATAAAATGGGGTTGATGCACTTTAAAAAGCGCACCATCAAATACATCTTTGTAATCAGCAGCGCAGTGGATTCTCACCTCTGGACTGAAACTATAAAGAGACATAACACCCAAGTCGTCTATCAACTGTCTAAAAAATTAAACAGTTAAACTATGACGGCCTTTTGCACGACGGCGAGCTAATACTTGACGACCAGCCTTAGTAGCCATACGAGCACGGAAACCATGAACACGCTTGCGCTTTAATTCAGATGGTTGGAATGTACGTTTCATATCGAAACTCCAAAATTGATCTTTTCTAAAGGTTCGCGATTGTATTGTGCATTCTTTATTCTGTCAATAAATATACACATTTCTTTTATATAGACGCTTTATTTTTACCCAGACAACAACTTTATATAGATTAAATTGAATAAATTATCAAAAATATATATTCACAGCATAACTTATTCTTTTATAATGCAAATAAGAGTTATGCACAGATATATCCTCAAAGTTACCCATAGGCTGATTCACAATTTAAATTTAATTTCTCAATTTTAAATTTAAAAATCGTGTTGTTTTGAATTTAAATTCATAACTGAAGCTTTATCCACAGAAATCCTGATCCTTATAAATAAATTCAAATTTAAAATTTATATTTATTATTATTAGGGAGCATTTTTTCTGTGGAAAACCGATTTTTTAAGATAAATAATAATAACTTACCCTGTGAGTATCCATGTTTCTATTAATTTGATGGATTGTGGATAACTTTCTGTGATAATTTATCCACAGCTTGTGGAAAACCTTATCCACAACTGCTTTGAATTTGAATTTATTTACAGAAGGTTGCTTTTTTGAGCGAATTAGATTGAATTAACCATGACAGATGTGGATAACTTGGTTAGAATGGCGACCCCTTCACCTACAGGGTAGGGGTAAATAGTCTTTTTTGAATTTAAAATTGAATGAAGGGGTTTCACATGCTTTGGACGGACTGCTTAACTCGCTTGCGACAAGAGCTCTCTGATAATGTCTTTGCCATGTGGATTCGTCCTTTGGTTGCAGAAGAAGTCGAAGATACTTTAAAACTGTATGCACCCAATCCATATTGGACTCGCTACATTCAAGAACATCATTTAGAACTGATTTCTATTTTGGCAGAACAATTATCTGAAGGTCGTATTCGCAAAGTCGAAATTTTAGTCGACTCGCGTCCTGGTGCAATTCTTTCTGCTGCTGAACAGCCTGCTACCACAACGGCAGCGCTTGAAAGCTCACCGATGCCTACACAGCATGTCAAAGCCAAAAAAGACAAAGAATATGAAGTTGTTTCTGCAAAAAATGTGAAGAAACGACAACTTAACCCATTATTTAACTTTGCTTTATTTGTTGAAGGGCGTTCAAACCAAATGGCGGCTGAAACCTGCCGCAAAGTTTTAACACAACTGGGTGAATCTCAACATAATCCACTCTTTTTATACGGCCCTACAGGCTTAGGTAAAACGCATTTAATGCAAGCTGTTGGGAATGCATTATTACAGGCAAAGCCAAATGCGCGTGTGATGTATATGACTGCGGAAAGCTTTGTCCAAGATTTTGTCAGCTCTTTGCAAAAAGGTAAAGTTGAAGAATTTAAAAAGAATTGCCGTTCTTTAGATTTATTGTTGGTTGATGATATTCATTTGTTGGCAGGTAAAGAAGCCAGTCTTGTTGAATTTTTCTATACATTCAATGCTTTATTGGATGAATCTAAACAAATTATTTTGACCTCTGATCGTTATCCAAAAGAATTAACCGAATTGGATCCGCGTTTAGTCTCGCGTTTTTCATGGGGATTATCGGTTGGGGTTGAACCACCAGATATTGAAACACGTATCGAAATTTTGCTGAAAAAAGCCGAAAGCAGTGGCATCGATCTGCCTCGAAATTGCGCTTTATTTATTGCACAACAGGTTGTTGCCAATGTGCGAGAGCTTGAAGGCGCTTTAAACAAAGTTGTGGCAATCTCACGCTTTAAGGGGTCTGCAATTGATCTAGAAGTGGTTCGTGAATCATTGAAAGATGTTTTGGCGATTCGTGCCCGTACCATCAGTACTGAAAACATTCAACGCGTAGTGAGTGAATACTTCCGTATTCCATTGAAAGAATTGGTGGGACCAAAACGCACACGTATTTACGCACGACCACGTCAGTTGGCGATGGGTCTTGCGCGTGAGCTTACTGGAGACAGTTTCCCTGAAATTGGGATGGCTTTTGGCGGTCGTGACCACAGTACGGTCATGCATGCCTGTGAAAAAGTGCAAAGTTTACGCGATGAAGATCCAATTTTTAATGAGGATTATAAAAACCTCATGCGCCTGTTACAAAGTTAAAATTTGTACAAATTATGCGCTTGCAATGCGGCATAAACTGCCGCATAGTACGTCATTAAAAAAAATTTATTACCCACATTTTTGTCATATTTAGTTAGAGGAATTCCACCGTGCGTTTGAAAATCGCGAAAGAGAGCTTACTTAATGTTTTGTCCCATGTGGTTGGAGCAGTTGAACGTCGCCATACTTTAAACATTCTTTCAAACGTGAAAATTCAAGCTACAAATCAAGCCCTTACGATTACAGGATCAGATTTGGAAGTGGAGCTTGTGGCAAGTACAACTCTAGCTGAAGGTGCATGTTTACAAGCAGGGGAAACCACAGTTCCTGCACGTAAGTTGGTCGATATTTGTAAATCTTTACCAGCAGCAGCTTTGATTGATTTGCAGATCACTGAAGATCAACGCTGTATTTTAAAATCTGGAAACAGCCGCTTTGTTTTAGGAACCTTACCTGCTGAAGATTATCCATTGTTAACCAATGAAAATAGCCAAGGCACTCAAGTTCAAGTCACTGAGCGTGAATTAAAACGTTTATTCGAAAAAACCTCATTTGCCATGGCTGTGCAAGATGTACGTTTTTATCTGACAGGTACATTATTGGAAATTGATGAAAATCAATTACGCGCAGTCACTACCGATGGGCATCGTTTAGCACTTTGTGAAACATTAGCGTCATCAACCGCTGCACAATTGGTTCAAGCCATTGTTCCACGTAAAGCAGTCGGTGAGTTACAACGCCTTTTAAGTATTGAAGATGAGCAACTGACCTTGTTAATTGGTCGTGAATTGTTAAATGTTACCATTCAAACCTCTAGCCGCGATAAAGAACAAGGCGATATTACGGTACGTTTCACAACAAAATTAATTGATGGGAAATTCCCTGATTATCGTCGTGTGATTCCACGTGGCGGTGACAAAGTTGTAAATATTCCACATGATGTATTTAAGCAATCCTTACAACGTGTTGCGATTTTAAGTAATGAAAAATTACGTGGCGTATTCTTAAACTTTAATGCTGATTCTTTGCAATTACGTGCCAATAACCCTGAGCAAGATGAAGCGATTGAAGATTTAGCTATTCAATATGCCAATGCACCGATGGAAATGTCGTTTAATGCGCAATATATTTTAGATGTATTAAGTGTTTTAGATGGTGATGATGTCGCAATGACCATGTCTGAAGCGAATCAGTCGGTATTGGTACAAGATCCAACCCAATCTAATCAAACTTATGTTGTGATGCCGATGCGTGTTTAATTGATTTATTTTTAAATCATAGCCATGCATATTACGCGTTTAAATATACAACGTGTTCGAAACCTCAAGACGGTTGCTCTGCATGAGTTGCAACCGTTTAATGTTTTTTATGGACAAAATGGTTCAGGTAAAACCTCGATTTTAGAAGCCATTCATTTATTGGCAACAGGTCGATCTTTTCGAACATATATCCCGAAAAATTACATTCAAAATAATCAATCAGACGCCATTGTTTTTGCCCAATCTTTGACTGAAAAGATTGGTATGCAAAAGCTGCAAAGTGGTGAGCAGTTAATTAAAGTCAATGGTGATACTGTTGCAACCCAAGGGCAGCTTGCCAAAATCTTGCCATTGCAACTGATTGACCCATTAAGTACTGATATTATTGATCATGGGGCAAAACCACGTCGCCAATTGTTGGATTGGCTCATGTTTCACGTGGAACCAGACTTCTATCATGCATGGCAATATTATTCTCGCGCTTTAAAGCAAAGAAATAGCTTACTTAAAACCAAACGTAATCTGACTTTGCTTGATTTAGAGCCGTGGAACAAAATGCTCAGTGATTATGGTGAAATGTTACATTCTCAACGGGTCGAGATTGTTGAGCAATGGAAGTTATATTTGCAAGAAGATTTGGCGCAGTTGCTACCCGATTTAAAGATTGAAATGGAATACAGTGCAGGGTTCCATGTGGAACATGGTTTGGCCAATGACCTGATTCAATATCACCAAAAAGATGTTGATCGACGTTATACCGAGTATGGACCGCATCGTGCAGATATCCGATTAAAAACCCCTTTAGGCGAAGCGGATGTGGTACTGTCTAGAGGGCAGAAAAAGTTGTTGATAATGGCTTTAAAACTATCACAAATTGCCATGTTACATGCCTGTAATAAAGAAACTGTGGTATTATTAGATGATGTGACAGCAGAATTAGATTTAAGCGCACAACAACGTTTAATTGAGCGATTGAGCCAACTTGGTAGTCAAGTTTTTATTACCACACTAGACCATGAATCAGTAAAAAAACATTTACATGATTTGTCTATTTCCTACCAGTTATTCAATGTTGACCAAGGTCAGGTAAGTGTTGTTGCAACATGATTTTAGATTTTAGCCAATTTTGGAAAGACCTATTTTTCACTAGGGAGAAACCATGAGTTCAGAAGATCAAATAGCTTCTCAAACAGAACCAACCATTGAAAAGGCTTATGATTCCTCTAGTATCAAAGTATTACGTGGTCTAGATGCAGTTCGTAAACGCCCAGGTATGTATATTGGTGATACTGATGATGGTTCAGGCTTACACCATATGGTATTTGAGGTCGTCGATAACGCGATTGATGAAGCTTTAGCTGGTCATTGTGATGAAATTTTAGTGACTATTCATGAAGATGAGTCAGTCAGCGTTGCAGATAATGGACGTGGTATTCCAACTGATATTCACCCAGAAGAAGGTGTCTCTGCTGCAGAAGTAATTCTTACGATTCTGCACGCAGGTGGTAAGTTTGATGATAATAGCTATAAAGTTTCAGGCGGTTTGCACGGCGTAGGTGTATCTGTAGTTAATGCACTTTCAAGCAAACTTGAACTTACGATTCATCGTGCTGGTCATATTCATCAACAAGAATATAAACATGGTGATCCGGTTTATCCGTTAAAAATTGTGGGTGATGTCGAAACCACAGGGACCATTGTTCGTTTCTGGCCAAGTACTGAAACGTTTAGCCAAACGATTTTTAATGTCGATATTTTGGCACGTCGCTTACGTGAACTTTCATTCTTGAATGCGGGTGTTCGTATTGTCCTACGTGATGAACGTGTTGCCTTAGAACATGTCTTCGATTACGAAGGTGGTTTATCTGAGTTTGTAAAATATATTAACCAAGGTAAAACCCATCTCAATGAAATCTTCCATTTCACCACTCAAGCTGAAAATGGCATAGGTGTTGAAGTTGCTTTGCAATGGAATGATACCTATCAAGAGAATGTTCGTTGCTTTACCAACAATATTCCACAAAAAGATGGTGGAACGCATTTAGCTGGTTTCCGTGCAGCGTTGACACGTGGCTTAAACAGCTACATGGAAAATGAAAACTTACTCAAAAAAGAGAAAGTTGCAGTTACTGGTGATGATGCGCGTGAAGGCTTAACAGCAATTGTTTCAGTTAAAGTACCTGATCCTAAATTCTCATCTCAAACCAAAGAAAAATTGGTGTCGAGTGAAGTTAAACCTGCTGTCGAGCAGGCAATGAACAAAGCCTTTTCTGAGTATTTATTAGAAAATCCTCAGGCTGCAAAATCTATTGCAGGCAAAATCATTGATGCTGCACGTGCGCGTGATGCTGCGCGTAAAGCACGTGAAATGACACGTCGTAAGAGTGCGCTTGATATTGCCGGTCTTCCAGGTAAGTTGGCAGACTGTCAGGAAAAAGATCCAGCACTTTCAGAATTATACTTGGTCGAGGGTGACTCTGCGGGCGGTTCTGCAAAACAAGGCCGTAACCGTAAAATGCAAGCCATTCTTCCGCTCAAAGGTAAAATCCTGAATGTGGAACGTGCACGTTTCGATAAGATGATTTCATCACAGGAAGTGGGTACGCTGATTACTGCATTAGGATGTGGTATTGGCCGTGAAGAATATAACCCAGACAAGTTGCGTTATCATAAAATCATTATCATGACCGATGCTGACGTGGATGGTTCACACATTCGTACCCTGCTTTTGACTTTCTTCTTCCGTCAAATGCCAGAACTTGTGGAACGTGGTTATATTTATATTGCACAACCACCACTGTATAAACTGAAAAAAGGTAAGCAAGAGCAGTACATTAAAGACAATGATGCTTTAGAAACTTATTTGATTTCAAATGCGATTGATGAACTTGAATTACGTGTCAATGCTGAAGCGCCTGCAATTCGTGGCGTAGCATTAGAGAAAGTGATTGCTGATTATCAAACCTCTCAAAAGAGTTTGCAGCGTTTAACTGTGCGTTATCCTGCGACCTTGCTGGATGGTTTATTGAGTCTTGAGCATTTTAAACTTGATCAAAATCATGACCAAGATTATGTACAACAATGGGGTGAAAAACTTCGTACTGCGATTGAAACAACGCAACCGAGTTTACGTCCAGTGTTGAGCTTGGAACCCTTTGATAAAGAAACTGCTGATGGGCTTAAAACGACGATTTATTTCCCGCGTATAACGATTTATGTGCACAATTTACCGCATAGCTATTTATTAGACGCGGGTTTATTGGCATCGGGCGAATATAAACGTTTATTGCAAAACTCGAAGAGCTGGTTCACCTTGTTAGAAGAAGGTGCTTATCTGCAAAAAGGCGAACGTAAAATCAACGTTTCGACTTTCCATCAGGTTTGGCAACACATTTTGACAGATTCACGTCGCGGCATGATGATCCAACGCTATAAAGGTTTGGGTGAGATGAATGCTGAACAGCTTTGGGAAACCACAATGGATCCTGAAAACCGTAATATGCTGCAAGTGACCATTGATGATGCGATTGAAGCCGATCGTATGTTTGCATGTTTAATGGGCGATGATGTAGAACCACGTCGTGCTTTCATTGAAGAAAATGCATTAAATGCAGATATTGATGCTTAATTAAACTCATTTTAGTCAATAAAAGGGAATAAACCTCGGTTTATTCCCTTTTTTATAGCCCTTATTTTAATTTTGATAGTGCTACTGCTTCTATTTAAAACAAAAAAAACCAGCTTCTCAAAGCTGGTTTTTTTGTAGACTTTAGCTTATTTCATCTAAAGTATTATTCACCACCTAGCGTACATTCAAAGTTGGCTTTATCTACTGAACAACGTGCTTTTTTCAACACAGACATCATGCCTGCATCATAAATACCTTGTTTAGTCAGTTCTAAACGGCCATCACGCATTAACTTTTGATATTTCAGCTTATCTTCAGCGGTTAAATTCATTTTGTATTTTGCTGGAATAGTCGCTTCTAGGCGATTAATCATAGCAAAGCTTTTTGGCAAGTTTTTCACAAAATAATCACGAGATTTTTGACCAAAACCTGCAGGGAATTTTTCAGGACGGATGACAAAGTCAGCAGTTACTTGTAATACAGGGAAGTTAAACATTGCCCCATTTGCACCTAAACCTTTTTGAATTTCAAGCGGTTTGTAGGCATAAGCAGGCGCACCGACCATATCAACTTGACCATTGTTGAATTTTGCAACAAAGTTGGTGATATCTGAAGGAACTGCTTGTGCACCAACACGTTGTACTAGAATTTTTTGAGCGCTGTCATAGCTTAATACAGCAAACTTTTTACCAGCGGCTTTTTCAATCGAGTTGATATTTTTATCACGTACAAAAATAAATGCTGAACCAAGTGGTGCAATACCAGCAACTTCGTATTTTTTACCACCCAAGGTTGTGGTCATTTTTGCAGCATTACGCGCATCTAAGGCAAAAGTAATGGCTTTTTGTGCAATCGCATTACTTGGCACACCACCAATAGAGTCGATTGAACCCACAAATTTATTGTATTGACGCGCGCGCATTGCAGTCATAAATACGCCATCGCATTTGCCTGCTTTAAAGTCGTTATCTGCAACAGCCTCATCTTGTTTTGGAATGAGATTGATATCAGCTCCCCAACTTTTTGCTGATAATGCCCATTCTTGCGCCATTTGAAATGACTCACCTGACTTACCTAATAAGTCAAATACGCAGACATCTGTCGCAGCTTGAGATGCTGAACTAAATCCAACGATTGAAGTTGCAGCAATAGCGAATGCAATTTTTTTCATATTTTCGTCCTTATCTATTTATCCATCTTTAGGAACTTTTCCATAAGCGCAATATTAATCAGCTTTGTTTGAAAAAAATAGAGCATTTACTCCATTTATTATTTTTTTTTTGACAATTATTGTGAATTAGCGACTTAACTCTCATTTCATCGACAATCTTTTTATAAGTAAATCAGTTTTTTAAGTCCGAGTTATGCTTTTTCATTACAAATTGTTCGAAATTCATGATCTATGTAATTTTAAATAATTTTGCTGAAATCAAAAAAAATTAGATGAATGTTCATTATAAAAAGCGACGAACGGTTAAATTTTGCACTTGAATTTTGTTCTATTATTAACCAAAATAATGTTGATAAGTGTGTGGGTAACTTTTCAATTAAGCTTAAATTCGATCAATACAGACTGATTTAATCACATATAAAACTTCAAAATCATTAAAAAATGCTCTCAAAGAATGAGTCAGAAGAACTGTTTTAAAATTTTAACTTATCCACATGTAATTGATAAAAAACATTTTTAAATTCAAATGAATTGTCTTTTTAAAGCCTTTTTAGTTATTATTTAGTTGAGCTAATATGTTCCACGCTGGAAATCACCAATTATAAATAAAAGTTATGATTTTATTTTATCGATTTGAAGATGCTTTTGAGGTTGAACGTGGCTGTTGGATGTGGTTTGGATGTTAAATAAAATAAGCTTATGATTTTTATTGGATTATTGTGCTAAAAAGCTTTCTTTTTGATCTGGGGGAATCTAGAGTAATGACAAACAACACTTGAGCGTGTTTGCATAGCGTGGCTATGTATTGAATTACTGATGATTTATGAGAAGAGGTATAGAGCTTTAAATTTTGTTAAGGCGATGAAGTTGCGTTTAGAACTTTAAATAAAATAATTTTTATAAATTAAATTATTGATTTTTAATTATATTTTATTAAAAAGCTAGAAAAGGCATCTGCCTATTTCTAGCTAATTTGAGGGGCTTACTGTATTTAAAAGCACTTTTTAATCGAAAGAGCTTTCTAATGTTTCTAGTTCCATCATCAGTTCAAGCATTTTTTCTTCAGCTTGTTCTAATTTTACTTTTAACTCTGTCTGTTCATTCATGAGTTTGAGTAAATCATCTTTACGGTTTGCCTCATAAAGGGCTGAGTCTGCAAGTAATGCTTCAATGTCTACGAGTCTAGGTTGAATTTTTCCAATTTGACTCTCAATTTTCTCGATATTTTTACGAATAGGACGGCTCAGTTCACGTTGACGAGCTGCTTCTTTACGTTGTGCTTCTTTATCGAGTTTTGAAATACTTGGCTTTTCAACCACCTGAGATTGAACAGGTGCACTAGGCTGTTGTCCATTCTTGATCATATCGATACGTGCTTGACGTAACCACATTGCATAATCTTGTAAATCCCCATCAAATTCCTTGCTTTGACCTGCGTGAACCAAAATAAGTTCATCACAGACTGAAGCGATCAGCTGACGTTCATGGGAAACTAAAACCACAGCACCTTCAAAATCCTGTAAAGCCATCGTAAGTGCATGGCGCATATCTAAATCTAAATGGTTAGTGGGCTCGTCGAGAATTAAAACATTTGGACGTAGCCAGACGATTAAAGCCAAAGCCAAACGCGCACGCTCACCGCCAGAGAAGCTTTCGCTTGGGGTGTCCATACGTTCACCACTAAAGCCAAAACTTCCTAAAAAGGAGCGTAATGCTGCTTCACTGATCTTTGGGTCAGCAATGCGAGAAAGTTGTAACATCGGGCTGGCATTGCCATCTAAAGCATCCATTTGGTGCTGGGCAAAATAACCAATGTTGAGTAATTCAGAATCTTTACGTAAACCTTGAATCAGTGGTAAATCACCGACTAAAGATTTAATTAGGGTCGATTTACCTGCACCATTCATTCCCAGTAAACCGATACGACTGCTTGGTGTAATCTGTAAATTTACATTGGTGACAATTAATTTATCGCCATAGCCAATATCTGCATGTTCGAGTGTGAGCAGCGGTGAACTCATTTTGCTTGGTTCACGGAAACTAAAGGTAAATGGATTATCGACATGCGCAGGGGCAAGCTCTTGCATACGTTCAAGTTGTTTAATACGGCTTTGCGCTTGTCGTGCTTTAGTCGCTTTGGCTTTAAAACGGTCAATAAATTTTTGTAAGTGTGCTTTAGCTTCTTGTTGTTTTTCAAACGCTTGTTGTTGTTGTGCTAATCGCTCAGCACGTGTGGTTTCAAAAGTAGAGTAGTTGCCAGTATATAAAGTCAGTACTTGATTTTCGATATGTAAAATATGATCTGTGATTGCATCTAAGAAATCGCGGTCATGTGAAATTAAAATGAGCGTGCCTTCATATGCCTTGAGCCAATCTTCTAACCATAAAATTGCATCTAAGTCTAAATGGTTGGTCGGTTCATCGAGTAATAGTAAGTCTGAGCGACTCATCAGGGTGCGAGCAAGATTTAAACGCATCCGCCACCCACCAGAGAAACTTGAAACCAAGAGTTCTGATTGATGCTCAAAAAAACCTAAACCGGCCATCAGTTGAGATGCTTTAGATGCAGCTGTATAGCCATGAATTTCTTCAAAACGGCTATATAAATGCGCTAACTCATCATTACTCAAATCTTCAGAATGGTTTAGTTTGTCTTGGATGAGCCAATATTCTTCATCGCCAGATAACACAAAATCAATAGCTTTCATATCTAAGGCTTTGATTTCCTGAGCCATATGGGCTACGGTCCATATATTTGGACGAGTTAAGCTACCGCTGTCTGACTCCATTCCACCCAAAAGTGCTGAGAACAATGTGGATTTACCCGCACCATTTACACCTGTTAAACCAATTTTCCAACCAGGATGAAGTTGCATAGACGCTTTTTGGAATAAAATGCGTCCACCACGGCGAATTGAAAGTTGGTCTAACTGAATCATAGGAAACTGACTATTGAATATCGGATGCGGTATAGTAAAGGATAAATGGTAGAGTTCAAAAAATGTATTTGATAAAAGAAGTGACAAAATGTCTTTTCTTGAGTGAAATGCACAATAAATTGGGTAAATAGGGTCAATTCAAAAAAACAAACAATGCTTTATTGTGAATGCTTCAATAAAAAAATGCGTATATCTCCCAAACCAGCAGCAATAATTAGAATATTTTAATTTTAAAATCACTCAATAAAAAAACCGCTCAATAAATCAGATCAGTCACTTATTTTTATCAGAATTTTGTCCTGAATTTTTTATCTTATCTAAAAGTTGGTTAAAAAACTAACAAAAAATATCCAATTTATGTAGAATTAATCACAGTATCACCTAAAAATGTGTAGTTAAAGTAAAAGACTTGGATTGCTTTTACATCTACAAGGATAAATCTATTTATAAAAATATGGACGTCAGATGATGAATAAAATAGGATATTTACCGATTGTTTTTTCAGTTTTTTTTTCACCTCTGCTACAGGCAAAACAAAATGTGTGTGTGTTTGATTTACTGGGTAAAGCGGGTGAATCTTATAAACTCATGGAAGAATGGGCTTTAGCAGCCAAAGCATGGGACGCTGATATTAATTTAACCGTGTATCAGTCAGAAGAAGCTGTGGATAAAAATTTTAAAACCAATAAATGTGATGCCGCGGCAATGACCACGATGCGCTCACGTGAATACAATAAATTTGGTGGATCTATTGATGCTTTGGGAGGAATTCCCAACAATGAAATTGCCAGAAGAGCGATCAACTATGCCTTGGATAAACGCAATGCAAAAAGATTGGTTTCTGAAAAAAATGGGGTCAAATATGAATTGGCAATGATTACCCCGATTGGTATTGCTTATATCTTTGTTAAAGATCGCGCAATGAATACTTTGGAGAAGGGCAAAGGTAAAAAGTTTGCCTATCTGCATTATGATCTTGCACAAAAGGTTGCCGTTGAGCGTGTAGGCGCAATCGGGGTTCCTTCTGATATTTTTAATTTTGTGAAAAAATTTAATGATGGTGAGGTGGATGCGATTGCTTCGCCAGCCTATGCCTATAAACCATTGGAAATTTATAAAGGTTTAGGTAGCAATGGTGCAATGTTTACTTATCCCGTAGTGAATGTGACTGCTGATTTAATTATTAAACCTGAGCAATTTCCAGAAGGTTTTGGTATTAAGTCACGTGAGTGGGCTGTGAAGCAGTTACCAAGTTCATTTAAGAAAATAGAAAAAATGGAAGCTGAGATCCCAGCAAAATATAAATTAAATGTGTCCAAGGATGATGCACTCCGTTATCAGAAATTATTGCGAGAAGGGCGGATTGAGTTAACAAAAAGAGGGGTGTACGATCCTGTAATGATGTCGGTACTGAAAAAAGCACGCTGTACGGTAGATCGCACCAACTTTGAATGTTCACTTGCAGGTGAATAAATTTATTCAATAAAAAAAGCCATCAATGTTGATGGCTTTTCTGGTTTTATTGGCTTACACGGGATTAATCGGTAAAGGTCACTTTTGCAATGGCTTTTTTACTTGCCTGAATAACCAAAGTAACATTTTCTTTCACAGTGAAGTTTGCATCCACAACTTCCCAATCTACTTTTACGGCTCCACGTGAAACAGCATCTTTAGATTGTGCTGAATTCTTGGTTAAGCCTGCGGCACGTAAAATAGACACAATCGAGATTTCTCCATTGTATTCACCACGAGAAATAGTCACTTCAGGCGTACCTTCAGGTAGCTCACCTTCTGTGATTAAGTTACCCGCACCTTTATGTGCATGTTCAGCAGCTTCTGCGCCATGGAAGCGTTCAACCAACTCAAGTGCAAGAATTTTCTTAATGTCTTGCGGATTACGACCTTCAGCCATTTCTTTGAGAAGAACGTCAATTTCGTCCATAGACTTAAAGCTGAGTAATTCAAAATAGCGTTCAATCAAGCTGTCAGGCATAGACAATACTTTTTGGTACATTGCGCCAGGGGCATCAAATACACCAATATAGTTGCCTAAAGACTTCGACATTTTATTAACGCCATCCAATCCTTCTAGGATTGGTACGGTAATACATACTTGAGCTTCTTGATCATAACGACCTTGAAGAGTACGTCCCATAAGTAAGTTAAAGGTCTGGTCTGTACCACCGAGCTCAACATCGGCTTCAAGCGCGATAGAGTCGTAACCTTGAACTAAAGGATATAAAAACTCATGAATAGCAATCGGTTGATGGCTATTATAGCGTTTAGTAAAGTCATCACGTTCTAGCATACGCGCAACAGTTTGCTGCGAAGCCAATTGAATCAAATCAGCAGCGGTTTTTGTTGCAAACCACTCAGAGTTAAAACGAACTTTGGTTTTATTTGGATCAAGAATTTTAAACACTTGTTCTTGATATGTTTTGGCATTTTCTAAAACTTGTTCACGCGATAGTGGTGGACGAGTCGCACTCTTACCTGTTGGGTCACCAATCATGGCGGTATAATCACCAATCAAGAATGTGACATCATGACCAAGATCTTGAAACGCTTTTAATTTGTTAATTAAAACAGTATGACCCAAATGTAAATCTGGGGCAGTTGGATCAAATCCTGCTTTAATTTTTAAAGGACGATTTTCTTTTAGTTTCTTCAGAAGATCTTCTTCAGAAATAATTTCGTGAGTGCCTCGGCGAATGAGGGCAAGTTGTTCTTCAGCCGGCAGGAAATTTGACATTACAAAAACCCAAATACTTCAGTTAGACTATTTGTGCGATATACTAACATTTTTTCAGCATAATGCAGGCGAAGAATATCTCATGACAACAATCTATATTGGCGTAATGACTGGAACCAGCATGGATGGCGTCGATTTTGTTGCTGCTTCATTTGATCCTTTACATATCCATGCCACGCTTACAGTCGCTTTTGATCCTCATTTACGCGATGAATTGATGGCATTGACCTTACCTGATGATAATGAAATCGATCGAATGGGTAAGGCTGATGTCGCTCTTGCAACCATGATTGGCAATGGCATTAACCAACTCATACAAGAAAATAATTTAGATAAAAGCCAAATTAAAGCGATTGGTTGTCATGGACAAACTATTCGGCATCGCCCAGAACACGGGTTTACTTTACAAATTGGTGATCCAAATATTATTACGGAAATTACTCAAATTCCTGTGATTTCAGATTTTCGTCGTCGTGATATGGCGGCAGGTGGGCAGGGTGCTCCTCTAGTTCCAGCATTTCATCAAGCTTTATTTCAACATTCAACCATTCATCGAGTGATTCTCAATTTAGGGGGGATTGCCAATGTCAGCATGCTGCCTGCTGGTGATGAGCAGAATGTTTATGGTTTTGATACAGGTCCTGCCAATATTCTTATGGATGCGTGGTGTCATCGTTATACTGGGCAACCTTATGACGAAAATGGCAATTGGGCAGCTTATGGTCAACCGATACGTTCATTGTTAGATCGCCTTCAAGCAAATGAATACTTCTCTAAAGAACCTCCAAAAAGTACAGGGCGTGAAGACTTTAACTTGGAATGGTTAGATGAGCAGATTTTAGATTGGCGCAATGATTTAGAATATGATGAATTAGAAGATACCCCTGAAAATATTCAGGCAACGTTGATGAAACTCACGACACGTGCCATCAAGAAAGCTATTTATCGTTCACCTCTAGATACGGGTGAGGTCTATGTTTGCGGTGGAGGTGCTTATAACTCACATCTACTTGAACAACTCCGTTGGCGTCTACGTAAGCACAATTGGTCTGTACAATCGACTTCTGCGCTGGGCTTAGCACCGACATGGGTAGAGGCAACCGCATTTGCGTGGCTCGCCATGCGTTTTGACCAACAGTTAAGTGGCAACCTACCTGCTGTTACGGGGGCAAAAGGCTATCGTATCTTAGGCACGATTACGGCAGTTTAAAACTGAAATGATTGCTAAGGTGAGTGATACACCTTAGCAATCAATATTTAAAACAAGAACAAGTGCGGTATAAAAACAAATGAAAGCAACCAGAATGGGACAAATTTTGCTGATCTATAACGACTACTGATCATTGTTCTTGAAAATGAGAATTCATTTTTGCTTGGTCGCCTGAGATATTTTGTAGAACAATGATCGACCTGTTTAGCGCTGAGATTGTCCTTTACTGCTGTTAAAAAATAGTGCATAAGCTTCCACTATCAATAAAAATTAAAACTGAGATCACAATGAACTTAGCGATACAGAAACAGCGCATAGAATCATTTCAAAGAGAGGGTTTTAGCTTTGATGTGATAGATTCGGGTCCTTTGGATGGGCAGCCTTTTGTCTTGTTACATGGTTTTCCTGAAACCAATAAAAGCTGGCAAGAAACTGCAGAGATCCTGAATCAAAACGGTTATCGTACTTTTGCTGTCAATCAACGTGGTTATAGTTTAGGTGCACAACCGCAAAACCGCCGTGATTATAGAAGTTCTGCTTTGGTTGAAGATGTAAATGCTTTAATCGATATGATCCAACAACAGGTTTATTTAGTTGGACATGATTGGGGGGCAGTGGTTGCTTGGGATGTTGCACAACGTTATCCTGAAAAAATAAAACATTTGATTACGATTTCTGTACCGCATAAAGCAGCATTTATGCGTTCGATGTTAAGCAGTAATCAATTGTTAAAATCTTACTATATTGGTTTATTCCAATTACCCAAAATTCCAGAATTATTATTTGAGAAATTACCAAAGTTGGGTCTGGGCTTATTAAAAGATTCAGGAATGACCGCAAAACAACTCGAAGATTTCCAACAAGACATCGTGGTGGAAAAGCGTCTAAGTTCTGCATTAAATTGGTATCGGGGACTTCCATTTAGTTCAAATAAAAATTTAACCCAACCAGTTTGTGTGCCGACTTTATTTATTTGGGGCAAACGTGACTCAGCGATCGGTTCTAAAAGCGTCGCCTTAAATCATCATTATGTAAAAGCAGCTTATAAAGAAATTGTGATGGATGCGACGCATTGGATACCAGTGCAGAATGCAAAACAATTGAGCCAATATATTTTAGAAACGATTTAACCTTGATGTCCTAACCATAAAAATGCCCTCATAAGAAGAGGGCATGATTTGATTCAAAATATGCTTTGAATTAAATGGAGAATGATGAACCACAACCGCAAGTTGTTGTTGCATTCGGGTTTTCTACAATAAAACGTGAACCTTCTAAGCCTTCAATATAGTCAACTTTAGAACCGACGAGATATTGATAACTCAACGAGTCAACCAACATTTTTACATCACCATTTATGAATTCAGCATCATCTTCATTCATACTTTCGGCAAAGTTAAAACCATAAGAAAATCCTGAACAGCCGCCACCCGTTACATAGACACGTAACATCAGATCTTGATTACCTTCGCTATCACGAAGTTGGCGAACTTTATTTGCAGCATTGTCAGTCAGCTCAAGTGCTTGGGCGGTCATGATATTGTTCCTCAGATTTCAAATGGCTTAAATGAAAAGACCATATATTCAGTATAACATACTCAATATATGGTCAGTGAGTGAACTTTAAAGTAAATTCAGACTAAATTTATCGGATTTAATCTAGAATTATTTGTAGTTCTCATCTTGTAGCGCACATTCAAAGTTTTTCGGATCGTTTTTACAACGGAATTGCCAAAGGATTTTCATCATTTGTTTGTTATAAACGCCTTGTTTGGTCAAGCTGATACGAGATTCACGCATGAGTTTTTGATAACCAGGTTTATCACCATCTGGAACTTGCATCCAGTATTTCGCTGGAATATCTGCTTTCATTTTTCCAATGATGGTGTTTGCACGAGGCAATTGCGTTTTAATCCAATCACGAGATTTTTGACCATAGCCAGCAGGGAATTTATCTGGACGAATGATGATATTACCTGTGACTTGTAGCAGTGGGTAATTCACAATAGCGCCTTTAGTCCCTAAACCCTTATGCAGCTCTAAAGGTTTAAATACCGCTGCAGGTGCACCAATAATATCAACCTGACCATTATTGAATTTACTGCCAAAATTTGTAACATCCGCGGCAACTGCTTGAGCACCAATTTGTTGAACCATAATTTTTTGTGCTTGGTCATAGTCGAGTACCGCAATTTTTTTACCCGCTGCTTTTGCAACGGTATTGATATTGCGGTCATTGACCATCAGGAAAGCATCACCTACTGGAATAACACCAACAACTTCATATTTTCCACTGGTCATGTATTTTGCAAAGTTTGGATTTGCTAATCCTTGCATGACTTTTACCGCGAGATTGAGATCTGGAATCGCACCAATTGCATCTAAAGAACCAGTGAAACTATTAAATTGGCGGCCACGCATACCTGTGATACTGACAGCATCACATTTACCCGCTTTAAAATCTTCTGCAATAACAGATTCATTTGAATTCACTTTTAATTCCAGATCCGCACCCCAGTTTTTCGCTGCAAGTTGATAATCTTTCATTAAGGTAAACACATCACCATTTTTACCCACTAAATCAAATACACACATGACTTGTTTTGCTTGAGTGGCAGATGTTGCAAGCAAAAGACCCGCAGCAGCAATGAGAGCGTTAGACCATTTCATTATTTTTTTCCTTTCCATGATCAATATTATTCATGTTCAATTGAATCGAAGAGCCTCGACCAATAGAACTTTGTGACATCAAAAATGTATTTAGTTTAGAAAATCGTTTATTGCTAAACCCAACATGATCTATTCTGAACAATCGATTTTCCAAATCAATTGTTCGAGTTCAATGATGAATTGATGTTATTGAAATCATTACTTGAAATGAGTCAGTTCGCAATGACCCAAATGACAAAATTTCCTCAGCAAAGAAGAAATGTCAGAAGCTATTAATTACTGAGGAAAATCATTACGTTTGCTTTTATAAATGAATAAATTGTTTGCTAAAAAGACAAAAGAATCTGGGTTCGCCCCAAATTCTTGAAGATTAATCTTTGTTGTGATCTCTGTTTTTACGCTCATCACGTCTTTTATCACGTTGCTGTTGTTGATTTTGACGATCACGCTGTTGCCACTGTTTTTGATCAGGTCGGTTGTCCCAGCGGTGGTCACGATTTGATTTATTGTTCCAATCTTTTCTATGTTGTTCCCATTGCTGTTTTTTCATTTGATCACGTTTGGCTTGTTCATATTGCCAGCGTTGTTTATCCCAGTTCTTTTGGCGCCGTTCTTGTTCAATGCGCATTTGTTGTAAACGATAAGCTCGCTCGCGTTCCCAACGTTGGCGATCATTGTTTCGGTCATATCTTGGATCATAGCGTTGTCCATAGCCATAATCTCGATATACGGGTTGCCCATAGCCGCGAGAGTCATAACCATCTTCAGGAAATGCAACACAACCAACAGCAATAATAGATGTTATGAATGAAACAATTAATGCTTTTATAGCCATAAGTTGTCTCCATTTAACAAGCAAAATAGCAAAAAAAAATTCAGATATAGCAAAATAGTCAATGACAAGTCATTTAACTCAGATTAGCGTATTTAAAAATTATATTTGTATATCGATGATGAGACTTGTATAAGATTATAGTCAGTCGATGCCTGATCATGTAGACAATATGAAGAATTTGAACATTTAAGGAAGAATCGTAATGGTTGCTTTTCAACGTAGTATTCATGATTTAGTCGAAAAAGGGCAGGGTTCGGCAGGTAGGGCTTTAGATCGTTTGCCTACATTCGCTCAAGAGTCATTAACCAAGTTATTGGGTTACCCGTACCAATTTCCTCAATTGGATAGTTTCACCAAATGTTTGATGGCAGCTCAACTTAAACAGGGCAAAGTAGGTTTTATTGGCGCAGATGTAGAGCGCTCTAGAAAGCAATTTGAATCACAAATGCAATCTATTATAAACAAACCGACCCATATCCAATTTGTTGAAGATATTCGTCTTCCGCTGCAAAGTGGCAGCGTCTATGCACGCCATTACCATCCTGCACCAAATAAAAAATTGCCAATGATTGTATTTTATCATGGCGGTGGTTTTGTGGTAGGTAGTGTAGACACCCATGATGAAGTGTGTCGCTTAATTGCTGCTCATGCAAAAGTTCAGGTTTTAAGTATTGAATATCCACTCGCACCTGAAGTTGGCCCACGTGACTTAATTCAATCTTGTGAAGATGCTTTGGCTTGGGTGTATCAAAATCGCCGTCAATTTAAAATTCTCAAAAACCGGATTGCGGTTGCAGGAGATAGCGCGGGCGGAAATATTAGCGCTGTTGTTGCACAACGCACAGTCAATACAGTGTTTGCGCCTCAAGCCCAGTTCTTGATTTATCCTGCCGTTGATTTTAAGAGTCGACATCCATCTTTCTTTGCTTATAAAGATGGCTTGGTGTTGACAGGCTCAGATATTGATTATGTGACCGAATATTATGCGACACGTTTTAATATGGCATTGGATGATCCAATCATTTCACCGACCAATGGCCAGCTAAAGAAACTTGCCCCTGCATTTGTAGTAACGGCTGGACATGATCTTTTGCACGATGAAGGTAAAATTTATGCTTATAAGTTACGTCAAAATGGCGTAAAGGTTCATTATCAGGATTATGAAGATCAAACCCACGGATTTATTAATTTAACCCCTGTTTCACGTAAAGCTAAAAAATACGTTATAGAGATGAGTAAAGAGTTCCGTAAATTCTGGGATAAGCAATAACACAATATCATCTTTTACAAGTCACTTTTGTTTCACGTGGAACAAAAGTGATTGATTAAAAAATAATCAAATAAGAATAATTGTTCTATAAGGGCTAAGCACACGGATTTATCCATACAGCTCTTTTGTTGATAAAGCATCATCAACATATTCAACAACCAGTAAGGCTTATGACAGCTATATAGATATAGTCGTGAATACTGTTGAGTATTGGTAAACGTGTTTAAATGTCATTTTTCAACAGAATAAAAGCAGACTACTATGAGAGGCTTATTAATTTAAAATGTTTAAGGAAAAGAGAATGATCAAAAAAATAGGCATCGGTCTTGCTTTAGTGGTTTTGGTGAATCAAGCGTTCGCCAATACAGATATGCAAATTAAAACCAATTTAGGCAACATCAATATAGAGCTTTATGATGATCAAGCACCGATATCAGTAAAAAATTTTAAGAGCTATGTAAATAGTCAATTTTACAACGGCACCATTTTCCATCGAGTTATCCCTGGTTTTATGATTCAAGGCGGTGGCTTTGATAGCAACATGAAAGAGAAGGCTACTCAGCCAGCGATCCAGAATGAATCTAGCAATGGCTTAAAGAACGTTCGTGGGACTTTGGCTATGGCACGGACTAATGCGCCAAACTCTGCAACCAGTCAATTCTTTATTAATGTTGCAAATAACGACTTTTTAAATAAGTCTGCTGGAAACCCTGGGTACGCCGTATTTGGTAAGGTGACACAAGGACTAGATATCGTCGATAAAATCGTACAGACACCAACACAAACAGTGGGTATGCACCAAGATGTACCTAAACAAGCTGTAAAAATCATCAGTATTCAAACAATAAAAACAAATGTGAAAAAATAGTTAAAAAATAAAGCAGAAATATTTTGTTCATATTTCTGCTTTAATATTAAAAGCTTACGCGACAAAAAGCCTAAAAATGAACCAAAACAGTGCATAAAAATACAACACTCAATAAAACAATCAGTTAAAAGCACTTGCGTGTGTAAGAAATTGCCCTATAATGAGCTCATCCCGACGCGATACAGCAAAT
>NZ_VTDG01000017.1:0-67798 GCF_052824985.1 Acinetobacter sp. 1125_18A | reverse complement strand
ACGTAGACGTAGACGTAGACGTAGACGTAGACGTAGACGTAGACGTAGACGTAGACGTAGACGAATTGTCAACAAACCCTTATAACAGTCAAATAAACTTTACTAAAAAACCCAATCATTGACAATAAAAAAGCCACTTAAAAGTGGCTTTAGCTTCAGCAAATCAACTATTTTTTAAATGGAAATGCATATTTCACAATACGTCCAAGGACTTGACCATATTGCTTAAACAAACTTGCATTGTTGTAGTTTAAACCATACTTTTTACATACCGCTTCAACTTTAGGCGCCATTTTACGATAGCGACGAGCAGGTACTTCAGGGAATAAATGATGCTCGATTTGATGGCTCAAATGACCTGTCAAAATATGAAATGCTTCTGAACCAGTTAAATTCGAAGAACCGCGAATCTGGCGCATATACCAATGTCCACGACTTTCATCCTGTAAAACAGTTTTAGGGAACACTTCGACATCTTTGGTAAAGTGACCACAGAAAATGATACTAAATGTCCAAATATTACGGATACCATTGGCAACTAAATTACCTGTAAATACAGGTAAAGCTGCCGGGCCAGCAATCACAGGAAAGAAAAGATAATCTTTAAAAAACTGTTTACCAATTTTCTTTTGAGTCGGCTTCCACTCTTCTTTAAATTGCGCCCACGTTTTACGTTTATAAACCAATTTACCAATTTCAAGGTTTTGAATCGCAACGCCCCATTGGAACAATAAACAGAATGGAATTGCATATAAAGGCTGCAATAAAAAACCCGGTTTCCACCGTTGTTCTGGGAATAAACGCAATAAACCATAGCCGATATCATCATCCATACCTTTGATATTGGTATAGGTATGATGCTTATAATTATGGGTCTGGCGCCAGTTGTCAGAAGTTCCAACAATATCCCATTCGTAAGTTGTACCTTTAAAGCGTGGATCATTCATCCAATCATATTGCCCATGCATAACATTATGACCGAGTTCCATGTTTTCCATGATCTTGGCAAAGCTCAGTAAACCTGTACCAAGTAACCATGCTGGTGGGAACCAACCTGCAAATAAACATGCTCGGCCTAAAATACTGCTATAACGAATAGCGGCATATACTTTTTTGATATATTTGGCATCTTTTTCACCAATATCATCTAAGACTTCTTGCTTAATCGCATCCAGCTCGCGCGCTAAAGCATCCAGCTCAGTCTGGGTCAGTTCACGGTTTTTGGTGTTTTTAAAATATTGAATTTTAACTGGCATATTCATGATAAAACTCGCTTAAAGATCAATAACTAAATCAGTTTGGGCAGTATTCACACAAATTCTCAGTAAATTATTCGGTTCAAAATTTTCTTGACCATTGACTAAGTTTTTTGTGGCACCCTGTGCTTTATTACACGCGCATTTATTGCAAATCCCCATTCTACAACCATGTTCTGGTTTGATATTTTGTTGTTCTAAGCCGACTAAAATGGCTTGACCTTTGGGGATTGCAACCACTTTATTGGATTTGGTTAATGTGACATTGATAAAACCGGTGTCATCAGAAATCACGGGGCTTAGGCTAAATGCTTCGCTTTTGAGTACTTTGGCCTGTTCAAATAATTGTTCAGCTGTTGCCACAAAACCTGAAGGACCACATACATACACTGTGCTTTGCTCAAGATTTTTAATGATATGTAAATATTCATTATTTAAACGTGCATCCGCAGGTATTTCTTGGGTATAGAACACATCAAATTTAAAATCGGGATAGTGTTGGGCTAATTGCTCAAACTGTTGTTTAAAGGCAACGTCTGCATTTTTTTTAACCCAATACATTAATTGTACTGGCTGACGATCAAGCTGCTGGTTCGCTGCCAATGCCTGAATCAAGCTATACATCGGCGTAATACCACTGCCCGCAGCGACCAGAATCAATGGACTGGCAACTTGAGGCAATAACATATCACCATAAGGTCGACCAAATTCAATCACCTCACCCACTTGGGCATGTTCAAACAACCAGTTACTCACAATGCCTTTTTCTACTTTTTTTGCCGTGAGTAATACATGTTGCGTATCTAATTGAGTCAGACTATAGGTACGTTCATAACGACGACCATTGATTTCGACAGCGATTGGATGATGCTGCCCGGCCAACCCCATTTTAAACAAACGGTTAATTTTGATGGTTAAGCTGATCGTATCTGCGGCGGATTGTTCTTTTTCAACAATTTTCCCCAAAGCTTGTTGAACTGACCACAATGGATTAATTTTCTGTAGCCAAAAATTAGTCGTATGAGTACCTAACACCATATCAAATATAGCGTTTACGGGAGATTTTTGCTTTTCAATAGCGTGCATACTAGGCTCACCATCTGAGTGATTTTTAATTATTATACACATGTATATATATTTGTATATACGCGTGTATTGTATCTAGACATTTCATTTATGTAATGACAAAGGCTATAATGAAAAAAATATTTTAACTATTTGATACTTTATGAATCCAACGTCCGTATTACCTCAGAACCCAGCTACCCTTCAAGATCAAATTCATGAGCTTGAAAAAGTTTCTGTACGTACTGTTGGACGCAAAGCGACTATTACCAAAGAAGAATTATTCCAAGCCGCCTTAAATCTGATTGGACCGCAAAAAAGTATTTCCTCTTTAAGTTTAAGAGAAGTTGCTCGTGAAGCAGGAATTGCTCCAAATAGTTTTTATCGTCACTTTAAAGATATTGATGAGTTGGCGATTGAACTGATTGATCGTTCAGGCGTGGTGCTCCGTCAAATTTTGCATGAAGCTCGAATCAAGGCAATTAGACAAAGCAGTATTATTCGTAGTTCAGTTGAAGTATTTATTGAACAACTAGATGCCGATGAAGGTAACCTCAGTTTACTACTGCGTGAAGGTTATACAGGATCAAAGCAATATAAACTTGCTGTAGATAAACAACTTAATTATTTCCAACAAGAACTCCAAGAGGATTTGATTCGAATAGAACGCATCAATCACAGTAAATTAACCCATCCTGATTTAGTCGCCAAAGCCATTACTCAGCTGGTATTTAATATGGGTGCCAAGGTGATTGATTTGCCGATTGCTGAACGTAAAGAAGTCGCTGAACAAACCATGGTGATGATTCGCATGTTACTCGAAGGTTCGCGTCATTTAGACGAAGCGCAAATTAAATAATACCTATTCTTTCATAGCCTATTAAATATAAGTATCAAGACCCAATGATCAGTCACAATCAACAAAATATTCGTGTAGGCATACTTGGTGTGACTGGCCGCATGGGACAAATGCTAGTTCAGGCCTGTCTCAATGCGGGACTAAACATTACTGTTGCTACAGCAAGAGTTGCAAGTGCAGCGATTGGTCATGAACTAGGACAGTATCTCAATCTAGCACCGTTAAATGTGCTTATTTCAGATCGTTTGGAAGACGTCATTCAGCATTGTGATGTGGTAATTGATTTCACTACAGCAGAAGCATTATCGCAACATTTAAAAATTTGTCAGCACGCTAAAAAGCCAATGATTATTGGTATCACTGGTTTATCTGAGCAATTAAATCAACACATTGCTCAAGCCGCGCAAGATATTGCTATCGTGCATTCAGGCAATTATTCCATTGGTGTCAATCTTAGTGTTGATTTGGTTCGAGTTGCTGCCCAATTATTAGGTACAGGATTTGAAGCTGAAATCATTGAAGCACACCACCGACAAAAAATAGACGCACCATCAGGTACTGCATTGATGTATGCAGAAGCGATTGCTCAAGTCAGAGCGCAATTGCTCAGTGATATAGCAGTCTATCAACGCCATGCTCAAGTTGCTGAGCGAACACCCCAACAGATCGGTTTACAAGCCATACGTGGTGGTGACATTGTTGGTGAACATAACACAATATTTTATGGTCATGGGGAACAGGTCGAAATCAAACATATTGCAAGCAATCGGATGAACTTTGCGACTGGTGCAATTCGTGCCGCAATGTGGTGTATTTCTCAACCCGCTGGCTTATATAACATGCATGACGTAATTCATTTGAATCACTCGCTTTAATAGCGCTCTATGTACTATTCAATGTACTGCTCAATGTACGCAACATTAAAGTTTTTCTGATCAATCACGCGATCGTGATCTTTTATCTTTCTATAACGTTTTTTAAAGACTTTTCACCCAGTATTGAGGTCAAATATTTTCACATTGAATTAAGCTTTGTATTTAAAAATAGCTATCTCGCCGCGAGTTAGAGTGATATAAATCTAACTTGGTATTTTTATATTCCCCTATACATCAATTGTATAATTGAGCTCTATTCACATGAAACTGTTAAATGATCGTCAAAGTATTATTGCAAGTTACGTACTCATGCTGATCTTTTTGTCTTTACTGATTCCCTTGCATCTTTTAGCATCATTTTTTGCAGGTTTTGTTGTTTTTGAAATCATCAATAGTTTAGGTAGCATTACAGAAAGATATATTGATGGTCAAAGAGCTCGCCTGACCATTAGCATTATTCTAGCCATCTTTATTATTTCTTTGATTGTGCTCAGCATCACAGGCTTAATCAGCTTTGTTCAACATGATTTGCAAGGTGCGGGAATCAATGCCATCAGTGACCAAGTCGATAAAACCTTACAAAAGCTACAACTTGAAGTGGCACAATATATTCCCGGATTTATTCCTTATTCACTCACTGAATTAAAAGATCAAACCTTTGATTTAATCAAAGATAATTTATCAACCTTAAAAAGTACCGGAACAGGCTTTTTACATAATTTAGCCACCATGCTGATTGGTATGATTGTGGGGATCCTTGTCTCATTAAACCAACTGCGTCCACAGCCGGATCAGCCAGAATTTAAGCGTGCCATGATCACACGTATTGAGAATCTTTCGTCATCTTTTAAAAATGTGGTGTTTGCGCAGTTTAAAATTTCGTTAATCAATACCTTTTTATTTTTGATTTTCTCTCACCTTATCCTCCCAGTTTTTGATATACATTTACCTTTTGCCAACACCTTAGTGATCCTGACTTTTATTTTTGGATTAATTCCAATTGTCGGAAACTTACTCTCCAATACCATTATTGTGATGGCAGGTTTAACCATTTCAGTATCTACCGCAGGTATCGCATTACTTTATCTGATTTTTATCCATAAGCTGGAATACTTTATTAACGCCAAAATTATTGGCACAAAAATCCATGCAGCGTCATGGGAAGTGTTATTGGCAATGTTAGTCTTTGAGTCGTTCTTTGGCTTAGCGGGTCTAATTGTTGCCCCCATCTTCTATGCCTATATCAAGTTAGAACTTAAACAAGCCGAAATGATTTAAAGCTGAAATGATCTAAAACATAAATCATTTGAGTCATCAAGAAACCCTTCTTTTTAAAGGTAAGAAGTATTACTTTGTAAAAGAAGAGAATTAAAAAAGCCTGAACTGAACAATATTACAATTCAGGCTTTTTTCCTAATAATGCGAATGTAGTTAAAAACTTTTATTCCCAGACCACTTCTTTTTTCTGTTGTGCCCAAGCGTCTAAAAATGGCTCATAGTGACTTTCAATTTTATTACGCTTAATTTTCATCGTTGGAGTGAGTAAATCATTTTCCATGGTCCATGGTTCATTGACTACAACAAAGAAGCTGATTTTTGCATGGGCCTCCAGTTCTTCATTGATCTTCAGCCTTAATGCTTTTAAGGTGTTTTCAATTTCATCTCGCTTAGGGTTCTGCTTCAGACTGTTACGGATATCTTCAGCCAACATAATAAAGGCAACTGGTTGTGGTTGGCTTGAACCACCAATACATACAGATTCTATTAAGGCCTGATTTCCGATTTTTTGCTCAGTCGGAACTGGCATGATGTATTTGCCTTTACTTGTTTTAAAAATATCTTTAATTCGACCAGTAATTTTTAACCGCCCTTCTGCATCGATCTCGCCCAAATCCCCAGTACGTAAAAATCCATCTTCAGTCATATCTTCTGCAGTTTTCTGTGGATTTTTATAATAGCCCAACATGGTTCCCGGGCTTTTTACTAGAATTTCACCATTTTCATCAATTTTACATTCCACTTTCGGTTGGGCATGCCCCACATAACCACTGGCAAACTGCCCCACACGTGTCACATGCGAATAACCACAATTTTCAGTCATACCATAGACTTCAAGCAACTCTAAACCTAAATTTCGATACCATAAAATAATATCTGTAGGTAATGGTGCAGCAGCAGTAAATGCATAACGGACATGATTTAGCCCGAGCTTGGTGAGTAATTTCTTTTTAACCAATTTACCCAACACAGGTATTTTGAATAAAATCTTTTGTATATGGAGCGGTATTTTTTCATTAACGCCCAAATAGAATTTGGTCCATAAGCGTGGTACCGAAAAGAATAGTGTGGGTTTGGCACGATTCAAATCTTCGACAAAGGTTTCAATTGAATTTGCAAAATACACGGTAAAACCGCAAACCATCAATGAAGATTGAATAAAAATACGCTCAGCAACATGTGCAAGTGGTAAATAAGATAAGGCCCGATCAGATGTTGTCACTTGATAAGTCAATCTGAGTTCACGAGCGCCAGATAAAAGCGTCGCAAAACTTTGCATAACCCCTTTAGGCACACCCGTACTGCCAGACGTATAAACGATGGTCGCTAAATCATTTTTATTGGGTAATACCGGGTTTTCTAGTGGCGCAACAGATTGCACAATATCATTCCATTGCGGTGCGTCGAATTCAGGTGATAATGCCAAACGCACACAAGCTAAATCTTGTGGAATGATTGTTTTTACCTCATTCCAGCTATCCGCTTTACCGTCCAATTTTCCAATAAATAAGAGTTTTGCTTCACTGTGGTTGAGTACATAAGCTGCACCTTCCGCATTGAGTGTTGGATAGAGTGGGACTGAGATATGACCTGACATCCAGATCGCTAAATCTGCCATAAGCCAATGCGCACTATTTTTACCATAAATTGCGATCGCACTCTTTTCAGGCAAGTTTAAAGACTGTAAATAACTCGCCATACTGCGAACTTGTTGTGCAACTTCCGACCATGTGTAATGCACCACATTGCCATTGGCCAATGGTTGTACAAACACATCTTTTTGCGGTAATTGCTTTTCCCAATGAAGTAGATAGTGCACATGGGTATCATGAAACTCAACAAAATCCTTGTTTTCCATATCATTTCTTCCATTATTTTAAGTTTTTATCTTGGCTATAGACGGTTGCTTTAGAACTTGTCTATTTGGATACACAATACTGAATGATCAAATTACATGGGTGAGTAAACTTTATCTCTAAGGAACAAATCGAGATCAAAGTACACTATTTTAATAGCATAAAAACGGTTGCGATGTATACAACAAACTCCCTGTAAATCCTTCATTGATTATTGTTGTAAAGTAGATCTCATCCAATGATACATGGCGTTTCTATCGCGTGGTGACATTGATGCATGGTCTATAGCCCCTCATACAAGATATGACCATATAAATGGTGCAATAATAGGAATTAATTTTTATAAATGGTTATAACTTTTACATTTAAAATCAAATAAATAAAAATAACCCAATAATTGATTATTTAAATATGCATAACATATACATCAAAAAAGCTCCCAAAGGAGCTTTTAGAATCTAGATAAAATTACACTAAATTAAGGTTTAACCACAACCAATACCTGAATCGCTTCTGGCGTCACAGAAATACCTTCCAATAGACTTAAACCTTCTTTCTGGAATTTCTGTAAACGTTCAATTTCATCTGCACGAATACTTGGATTAAATTGCTTTAAGTAGCTTAAACGATCAATTTCATATTGCCATTTGCTACCGTAAATTTCTTTAGCTTGCTCTTTTAACTGCGGTAAAACACCTTTAGCAATATCTAAAGCTTGTGCATAGCGTTCTTCAATCACTTCACGACGTGCTTTCACCACTTGACGACAGCTATTGCTATCTAAATGATGTAAATACGGCTTAATAATTTCTGGATCAAGCTTGGCAGTAATATCTTGGCCCGTTTCAGTCAATAACACTCGAATCAATTGTGTCGGTAAGCTAGAAGGTAAATTTAATGCTTTAGGCGCAACCACATCCACTTTAAACCAAACTTCCAACAAAATCGTGCCTTGTTTAAGTGCATTGGTTTTTAGAATCGCAACATTGGTACTACCAAAAGATTGGGTACGGATAATTTCCATCACACTTTCAGTAAACGGATGTTCAAGTGTTAAATATTGCGCGTCTTCACGGATCTGTGCCTGATCACGATAGAAGGTTGCAGTCATACCCTCTTCGTCAATATCCAAGCCTTGCACTTGCATTTGATCGGTTGGTTTAATAATCACCGTACCATTGCTTTGCTCATCAAAGTCAATGTTGGTTGATGCCATAAACCGCTTCATAAACATTGGCAACAAAGTATTGTCATCATAGTCTTCAAGCGCAGTAACAATTTCTTGTGCCACGATCGGACGACATGAGTTGTATTCCAATAAACGGTCACGACCATCTTGCAATTCAACTTCAAGTGCTTGACGCTGTACATTGACCGCTTCAAGAAGTTCTTCAAAGGCTTGGCCTTTATCATCCAATAAGCAATCTTTTAAATCGACAATAAAGTTTTCTTGTAAGGTTTGTGCTGTAGGCGAAATATTACTGAAAATATTCAGCGCTTCATTATACCAACGGAACATACGCTCTTGCGCTGTACCTACAAGATAAGGCACATGAATCTGAATACGATTTTCCTGACCAATACGGTCTAAACGACCAATACGCTGTTCAAGTACATCTGGATTTGCAGGCAAATCAAACAACACAAGGTCAGAAGCAAACTGGAAATTACGCCCTTCTGAACCAATTTCAGAACACAGTAAAATCTGTGCACCATAAGAATCTTCAGCAAAATAAGCCGCTGCTTGGTCACGTTCCAATAAGCTCATGCCTTCATGGAACATTGCGGTGCGGATACCCGCGTGGATGCGTAAAGCATTTTCAAGTGCTTCAACAACTGGACCACTACGTGCAATCAGCAATACTTTTTTATGTTTTAAATCAGAACGTAATCGTTCCATCAACCACATAACACGTGGGTCTGTTTCCATCCATGCGCCATCAAGTTGCAGCTCTTCTGGCCACATTTGTTCGCGTAATTTTCCATCTTTAGACCAATTTTCTGGTGCTGGTAATGGTGCTGGTTGGCAATCACGTCCAGGGAAACCTTGAATTGCTTCACGGGTATTACGGAACAAGATACGACCTGTACCATGACGGTCTAAAAGTTCATGAATCGCGCGGAAACGATGTTCAGGCTGATCTTCAATCGGATGACCTAATAATTTTTCAACTGCTGCCAAATGTTCCGCTTCAAGTGGCAAATCTGACATCAACACTTCAGCAATTTTAGCAGTGTGATGATATTGCTCTTCTTCATCAAGGAAACGATCAAGCGAACTAAAACGTTGTGGATCAAGTAAACGTAAACGGGCAAAATGGCTTTCTACACCTAACTGTTCAGGTGTTGCAGTTAAAAGCAGTACACCTTCAGTTTTTTCAGCAAGCTCTTCAACAAGGTCATAACGGTCATTACCGCCTTCCTCTTCACTCCACATCAAATGATGCGCTTCATCGACCACCAATAGATCAAAACCAGCTTCAATGGCTTGCTCACGCAAATCATCATGGTCAATCATCAAATCTACTGAAGCAATGATACATTGTTCAGTCAGGAATGGATTGAGTTCAGGATCATGTTCTTTGATTGAAGCTGTACGAGTAAGATCAAACAATGAGAAATTCAAATTGAAACGACGACGCATTTCAATCATCCATTGATATTGTAATGAATCTGGCACAAGAATCAGAATTCGCTCAGAACGACCGGTTTTGAGTTGTTGATGGATGATGAGTCCCGCTTCGATTGTTTTACCTAAACCGACTTCATCTGCAAGTAATACACGAGGTGCAAATCGCTTACCCACTTCATGTGCAATATACAGCTGGTGTGGAATCAAGCCTACACGTGCGCCAACCAAACCACGTAATGGTGACGTTTGCATATTGGCTTGCATTTGCATCGCTTCAATACGTAAGTCATACCATTCTTTATAGTCAATTTGGCTTGCCAATAAACGTTCTAAAGGCTTTGACAATTGAATTTGTGCGCCAATACGCGTTTCGTTTAATGCTTTCTTCTCTTGTTCACCATTATCCAATGTACGAATAACATTGTAACGAATCACACCACTGCGATCGTCTAAAGACTCGACAATCCACTTGATGCCTTCTTGGTCTTGAACTTCATCATTGATATTAAAAACAATACGAGATAATGGGGCATTATTACGTGCATAGACACGAGTTTCGTCACTTTTTGGAAAAAGAATACTGATTGAACGTTCATCGACGTCAATCAATACACCTAAACCTAACTCAGTTTCTGTGTCCGATAACCAACGTTGACCTATAGCAAATTGTTGCAATTTTTCCACCTTTATCTCATGTTAGGGCTAAAACACGGTTGCTCAAATCAGGAGAATATTTGAACAAAGTTTATACCCATTACGCAATACTTTTTGACATAAAGCTCATTAAATTTTGAGCGACTTAATTTCAACTTAAAAATCTAAACTAAAACGGAACTGGACAATCAAATTGTACAAGCTCCTCTGTTTTAGGATGATGAAAACTCAGTTGTTGTGCATGTAGACAAAGTCGTGGCATAAGCTGCTGTTGTTCTACAGTTGCATATAAAGTATCACCAATAATAGGATGTCCTAAATATTGCATATGCACGCGTAACTGATGTGACCGTCCTGTAATTGGTGTTAACTCAACACGGGTTACAGCCTGTCCTTGAATTTGAAAATGTTGGGTTGCTTTCCAATGTGTTAATGCAGGCTTGTTATGTTCTGGATCTGCAATATGTAAGGGTGGATGTTCTGGATCATAAATCACAGGAACATCAACTGTGCCTTCACCATGTAAAGTGCCAGCAACAACAGCTTGATAGGTTTTAGAGGTTTGACGTTCTTGAAACTGTCTAGAAATACTTTTTTGTCCCCATTTACTCAGTCCAAATACCAAAATCCCAGAGGTATCGCGGTCTAAACGATGAATGAGTAAAGTCTTAGGCTCGATTTTTAATAATCTGTTGATAACACAATCTTGTAAATCTGCTGTTTTTCCTGGAACTGTGAGTATACCTGCTGGCTTATGGATCACCATAAAATCATCATCACGATGGATCAGGTGTTCGGTTAGAAAATTACTCAAAGTTCAGTTCCAATGATCACGCAAACAAGCAGGCAATTCTAAGAATCTTGGAATGAAATTACAATCAAAATTATCTGATTTATTCGATTATTCTAAAGAAAGAATAATAAATCGTACAATTGCTTTAAATTCATTGGCAATTTACAAGACAATCAAAAACTTTAGATACATTTTGCCAATCAATTGTGGGGAAAGTGGATTAATTCATTGAAAAAATAAATTATTGTCTATTTTTTGGTATGTTAAAAACTTAACACCCTATTTTTTTAATGGTATAAACAATACCTTAAGATTAAATGAGCAAAATATGAATAAATTAAATTATAAATCTACATTGTCCATTTGTATTATTTCCGCATTTGCCATGACCGGCTGTGCAACTTCAACCCTTTTAAAGAAAGACAATGGTGTTCGTACCCGTAATGTTCAAACCGTATTGGTCAATGATACGGTTTTAGCATTTGGCAAACCATCACAAGCAATTTCGGCCCTACCTTCTGACAGCATTGTCATTGCAGGGCAAAAAAATAGTTATGTCATCACCAGTGGTGGTGCTCGATTTGTCAAAGTGATCACAGGACTTGATCCAAAATTTATTCAAATTGATAAAGCGCTGACCTTCAATTCAGAAAAAAATGATGGGCATTTTTCAGGAACCCTACCACTCAAATATGTCAAACTTTCTGAAGATGTCACTAAACAAGATCGTGCATTCTTTATTGAAAATGGTGCAGAAGAATGCACCACCTCAAGTGATCAACGTCTAAAAGCGCAACGTTTCTGTTTTAACATTACCTTATCTGGTCTGGTTTACCCTTCTGCTTCTAATATTTCATCACTAAAAGCACTGAGTAAACCCTATCAAGTCAGTATCTATACCACTCAAGAGGTAAAAGATTACTCAAAGGCTGGCAGTAAAACTGCAGATAAACTGGTGTTATTCCCTTTTGCTGTCGCTTTTGATGTAGTGACGTTACCGTTCCAAGCGCTTCATAAGATTTTTGATTGATTGAAAATAATTCAGGATATTGCATACAATATCCTGAATCTTAGCAAATATAAAAATACGATTCTCAATAGCATGATTCCACTTTCTTTTAACTATCTTTGGATTTTCTTTGTCGCTGGCTTTGGGACCATTATTTTTAGTCTATTTGCGATTGGATTAATATTTAGCTCAAAATTCAGAAATACCCTTAGGCATGGCAATATTTTTATTCAGTCTCTATTTGTCTGTAGTGTACTCTGCGTTTTTTTGAGCTTGATACTTTATTTCCTTGTTCTATATACAAAAAATGAGATTGAAAAAGAGCATCATTCCATACATAAAACATTAAGTTCGCCTGAGAAAATTTTAGGCATTCAAATGCCACAAGGGACTGAACTTGAATTATTTGCACCCGATCAATTGACCTCATTGAGACAAGCCAAATTTCCCCAACCCGTATTATTTGGAAAGCTGCAAATTAACAGCATGAAAATTCCTCGTGGTATTGATTTGGAACTTTTTGATGATCGTTCAACCACATTAATGGGTACAGGTAAGGATACGATCGAAGGTTGGAATTGTCAGCTGATGAGCTATATTCAAGTCTATTTAGATGATGCTGGCAACATCATTGGTTTAGAGCACTGTAATCTTGCTCAAGATACGCAGCTAGAAAATATTATACTTGTGGCACAGGCAGATATTGAACGTTCTAAATATCAAAAATATCCAGACAACTTTGTTTCTACAGATTACTGGCGGATTCACAATCCTCTCACCCAATACAAAGCTGTTTCCCTACAATGGGCAAATGTCTATTTGGATCAAAATAAACAACTCATCGGAATTGAAAATGGCACACTGACAGAAAAATTAACCTTAGGCGATATTCAATATCCAGCAAATACTGAATTCAATTTATTGGTTCATCCTTTAACACAAAATGAAACTTGGTTATTTACCCCGCCCAATGATCAAAATGCGGTTGCTCGCAATGGCAAAGTCTATACGCATGATCAAACGATTCTTCAGCGCCCTAATGGCAAAATTGAACAAATCCTCAATAGCAATGATCCTAGAATTTTAGCCCGAAAAATGAATCACTAATGCTTAAATATTGATATTCCCAACAGTATAGGCATTTTTCAAGGTCTTTTATTTTTATCTCTAATATTTATTTACAATTATTCATTTCAATTTTCAAATTCTTGACCACATGCTTCGCGTATAACAATTTACTGCCATTTAAAGATAAATAGAATTCTGCTAGCCTAATCAACAAGGTCAAGAACTGGCTTTTAAACTCGATCAGCACTCATAAAATTAAACGCAAAGTACCAAAAATTAGATATTTTTTTTAACTTTTAAGCTGTTTGATAAAAAAACAAACAAATTCACAAAGATTCTGTTGTAAAAAACAACAAAATCTTTATAATCCAACTAAACAGACAAGTCTGTATAATTTGCTGAAAAAAACGAATGACCAGTGCATTCAGAGGGTATAAGAATAAATATAAGAAGATGCTTCAAGCATCTCTTTACCTAACAATTTATTGTTATGACAATAAATTGTTAGGTATATAAAAAACTTATCAGCAAAGCGCGATTCACTTCAAGTGGTCGCGCTTTTTTATTTTCAAGTTTAAGTAGTAAATTAAACAGATCAGCAAGCGCAAATCAATATTACTTATGCTTGCAACCTAGGATTTCAACAAACTTAAAGGTTAAACTGAACTCGGTTGAGCTAAAGCCAATTCCATCTGAATCAGGGTTTCTACCCGTCTCCAATAATCATCCAAACACACTTGCTGAGGATCTATTTGCGCCTGAATCGTCATTCCGTCAAGAAGACTCGACAAGAAAGAAGCAAGTTGAATATCTTGTTTAACACCTAAATGACGCAACGCATTACTCAAATGCCCTTTTAACCACTCTTTATAGTCAGTTGCAGGTTGGAGTGATGACGGATAAACTTTTGAAATTTCTTCTACGGCTTTTTGGAACATACAACCATTAAAATCTTCGCTATGAAACCATGCGTTGTACCATGTAAAGATGGCTTTAATATGAGATAAATAATCTTGTGGATCACATTTAGCGATTGCAGCATCTAATGATTCTTGCAAATTGAGATTTCTCGTGACCAAACATTCTTCAATCAATTTGGCTTTAGATGGAAAATATTTATAAAAAGTCATTTTTGCAACGCCAGACTCACTAATAATTCGGTCTATACCGATAGAATTATAACTATATGTATTAAAGAGATTCAACGCTGTATTAATGATGTCCTCTTTTTTTGACATTTGTTTTTACCTGATGTACAAAAATTTAAGATTAAAATTAAAGCATTAGCTTATAAGAACAGCACATAAATACGAATTACTTCAAGTGTATGCTAAGAATTATATCTTAAATTCATATGAATACTGAGTTTTTATAAAAAAACATCAAGACTACAAAGGCAAGTATATGAAATATAAAATATTAAACCTGTATAAATACTAGCAAAACAAATTGTTTTTTACTATTATAAAAACGGCAAAATTAAAATTTTAATGCAGCATATGAGCATATTATCTTTCACGCAATCTGAACATACTCGTTTCGAGTTGCTGCATTTCATTCAAAATTCCTTGCAACCTGAATTATGGCAGCAAAATACTCAAGCTATCGCAAACTTAAAACGGCAAACACACTGTCATATTTTATTTAAGCATCCCATATTAGTCCAGTTGAATCAAAGCCAGCTGACGCTTGAACAGCTTAAATTCATTCATATTAATTATTTTACCGCGATTGTTAAAAATTTTACAGATGCACTTAGCATGGTAATTTATCAAGCCGTTAGCCTCGAAAAAAACCATAATATTCATCCAGAAAATAGGATTGCAGCTAAAATATATGCACGCTACTTACTGTCGCTAAACTTAATTGATGAACTGGGTTTCAATACACACCAACTCGAAAAAAGCGCTGCATCCAAATCACATCTGGTTTATTTTTTAAAATTGATGCAGCAGTTGGAATTAGATCCATTAGATCAGCAACAGACTGAAATAGAAGCTTTCGCATTGGCTCAATTTATTCACCAACATATCAATTCTTATACAGAATTATTGCTCATTTTGGCTTGTACAGAATTGCAAGTCATAAAGTTTAGTGAAGCACTCCGCAACAACATGTCGATTTACAACAGTAAATTTATTGAAGGTTATTATGCTTGTCATGGGCTGGCTGATCAAAATGACGCGACCCTTGCCAATGATGACAACCATCAAGATGACATTTGGACCCTACTGATACAATGCTATGATCAAAACAACCAACAGTATTTGGACCAAGTCCAGTCTGAGTATTTAGAACTCTGGAATAATTTTTGGAGCAAAATGGCAACCCGTATAACTGAAATTTAAACGCTTGCCTCATGATGGTTTTTTGATCCCATTGCTGAGATCAAAAATACCTTATTGTGGTTTAGATGAGCGTCATTGTAGTACTTGTTGAGTCGGCATATTTTGTTTACGTTCTTGTAATGCTTTCTTCATCACCTGATAACCGCCTGTTAAGCCTAAAGTCGCCATAATCACAGCCACAATAATATCTGGCAACATGCTTCCTGTACCAAACACCCCAAGTGCTGCAAAGATTACTGCGACATTTCCAATCGCATCATTACGACTACACAGCCAAACAGACTGCATATTGGAATCCCCATCTCTAAAAGCGTAAAGCACAAGGGCTGAAATCACATTGGCGATTAAAGCCAATACACCAATCGCTCCCATGGTAATCGCTTCTGGAGGGATCCCTTTCGTATAAGCATAAATCGTTTTGCCAATCACGACAAAACCAAAAATTGCCATGATTGCCCCTTTAAATAAGGCAACGGTCGCTCGCCAGTACAGACTTGCGCCTAACACCGCTAAAGAGACGGCATAATTGACCGAGTCACCAAAAAAATCCAGAGAATCCGCCCAAAGTGCAGAAGAATGTGCATACGCCCCACCAATCAATTCAACAAAAAACATGGCAAGGTTAATAAACAGTGCAATCCACAAAGCCGTTCTAAACTTGCTATTCGGTTTCTGTGGTGCAGGTTCATGACTACATGTACACGCCATGACACTTCTCCTTGATTCAATATAAATGGACTTATCTGCTTATTTTCAGTCAAGTTGGCGCTTTAAAGAAAATCAGCACATGCGTCAACAATGATGAAAAAATCAGCTATACTGCTATTTAAAACTATGGAGTTAGTCCAAGGTCAAGTTGATTCAGGAAAATAAGCCATGCAGCAATACTTAATTAGTGACCTCGCTAAAAAAACTCAGCTGTCGACGGATACTGTGCGTTTTTATGAGAAAAAAAATTTAATCAGATCCAGTTACCGTGCAGATAATAATTATAAATATTATGATGATGAAACATTAAAGCGGCTTATTTTTATTAAACGTTGCCGCGCATTAGATATGACCTTACATGAAATTACTCAACTTTTAGAGCATCTACAACATCCTGAACAAGGTTGTAAAATCATTGACCAATTGATTGAAGAACATATTCGACATGTAGAAACTCGAATATATGAATTACAGCATTTTAAATCGCAACTGCATGAATTACGTCAATCCTGCTCATCAAACACCACCATTGATCATTGTCAGATTGTCAAAAAACTTGAAGCTTCGGAATAATTTACATTGTGTTGAATGGGTCTTTCGGCTATTCCCTCTGCTGATTGAGCCCATCTGCCGATTTAAAAACAGTTTTGCGCAGCCATAGCGAAACACTGACCAACGCAATCAATACAGGGACTTCAACCAAAGGACCAATAATCGTGGTAAATGCGACAGGTGAAGCCAATCCAAATGTTGCAATCGCGACAGCAAGTGCCAACTCAAAGTTATTTCCTGCTGCGGTAAAAGAAATCGCCGTAGTTTTAGGATAATCATTGCCCATCCATTTGCTCATAAAAAAGCTCAGGAAGAACATCACCACAAAATACAGGGTTAATGGGATGGCAATTCGCAGTACATCGAATGGTAAGCTAACTACATCCGCCCCTTTTAAACTAAACATCGCCACAATGGTAAATAACAATGCCAATAAACTTAGCGGACTGACTTTAGCGATAAACGTATGTTGATACCAATCTAATCCTTTACGTTTAACTAGAATGATCCGGCTTAGAAAGCCCAATAAAAATGGGATACCTAAATAGATTAAAACCGCATGTGTAATCGTCCAGAAGCTAACATCAATAACTTTTCCTGCTACACCAAAATACGGTGGTAGAACTGTTAAAAACAACCAAGCATAAGTACTAAAAAAGACGATTTGGAAAATACTATTAAAAGCAACCAAAGCTGCGACATATTGGTTATCACCACATGCTAAATTATTCCATACCAATACCATCGCAATACAACGTGCTAAACCAATAAGAATTAAACCCGTCATATATTCAGGATAAGCATGTAAAAACACAATCGCTAAGGCAAACATCAGGCACGGCGCGATTAACCAGTTTTGTAGCAAAGACAAAGTCAGCGTTCGTTTATCTTTGAAGACTTCAGCTAAGGTCGCATAATCCACTTTGGCAAGTGGCGGATACATCATCAAAATTAAACCTATCGCAATGGGTATATTGACTGAATCTAGGCTTAAACGATTTAAAGCCACAGTAGCCTGCGGGAAATATACGCTGATGCAGATCCCCAATCCCATCGCAATAAAGATCCATAAAGTTAAATTTCGATCTAAGAAAGAGAGCCGCGAAGTTGACTGATTTGAGTTCATAACAGCTTACTCACAACAACTGTTGATCTGGATCAAGTCTGAACGACCCACAACTGAATTCGCAGTTTGCGCTGCAATTATTTTTAATACAGCATTGGCCCATTCTGGTAATTCAGGATTTAAACGGTAATACACCCATTGGCCTTTGCGTTGATCAAGTAAAATGGACAAATTCCTCAACAAGGCCAAGTGTCTAGAAATTTTTGGCTGGCTTAAATTTAAGGCTTCGGTGATTTCACAAACACAAACATTCCCCTGTGCCAACACAAGTTTTAAAATATCCAAACGAGTTGGGTCAGATAAGCACTTAAAGAAATCGGGTTGATCCATCGCAATTACTCAATTTTATAGTTTATCATATTCACTATTGCGAATATACGCATATCCATATATAAATGCAATATTGCTTTTTAACAGAGAGTCGATCGATGTCATCTCAAATTAAGATTTATCATAATCCTGCCTGTGGGACTTCACGCAATACCCTTGCACTCATTCGAAATACTGGTATCGAACCAGAAGTGATCGAATATTTACAGTATCCGCCAAGCAAAGCACAACTCATCGATTTGATTCAGCAATCTGCTTTGTCGGTACGAGATGCAATACGTAAAAATGTTGATGTTTATAAAACCTTAAAACTAGATCAAGCAGAGTGGACTGACGATCAACTGATTAATTTTATGTTGCAATACCCGATTTTAATCAATCGCCCCTTTGTCGTGACTGAATTGGGTGTTCGTTTATGTAGACCATCTGA
The DNA here is from genome assembly GCF_052824985.1 of Acinetobacter sp. 1125_18A. NCBI lineage: Bacteria > Pseudomonadati > Pseudomonadota > Gammaproteobacteria > Moraxellales > Moraxellaceae > Acinetobacter > Acinetobacter sp. 1125_18A. The sequence goes on along the minus strand of NZ_VTDG01000017.1, from coordinate 48,959 downwards.
ATTGGTTTTAAATCTCTTATCTGTGCCACAGCGTGCTGCTTTTAGTAAAGAAGATGGTGAAATTATTATCGATCAGCAATTAAAAAGGCTTAAATAATTTTTTAGGGTTTTTCAAAAAACCCAATTAATTAAACATAAAATATTGAATATTAAGTGTTTTAATAAAAATTCACCCAGTTAATCCTGAGTGTTTTACTAGGTTGAATCTTATTTTCAAACCCTTACAATAAAACCATATTTTTAGTATGCCTTTTACATTTATATGAGCATCTCACACATTACTGAACTCCTATCACCAGCTGGATCATTGAAGAATATGCGTTATGCATTTGCTTACGGTGCCGATGCGGTATATGCAGGTCAACCTCGCTATAGCTTGCGAGTTCGTAATAATGAGTTTGATCATGATCATTTAAAAATAGGGATTGCTGAAGCGCATGCCTTAGGCAAAAAATTTTATGTGGTGGTGAATATTCAACCACACAATGCTAAATTAAAAAATTTTATTCGTGATCTTGAACCTGTGGTCGCCATGCAACCTGATGCACTGATCATGTCAGATCCTGGCTTGATCATGCTGGTTCGAGAAAATTTCCCACAAATATCCATCCATCTGTCTGTACAGGCAAATGCGGTCAATTGGGCAACCGTAAAATTTTGGAAAAATATGGGACTCACCCGTGTCATTTTGTCACGTGAGTTATCTATCGAGGAAATTGAAGAAATTAAACAGAATGTACCCGATATGGAAATCGAAGTTTTCGTACACGGTGCACTCTGTATGGCTTATTCCGGTCGTTGCTTACTTTCAGGCTATATGAATAAACGTGATGCAAATCAAGGCGCTTGCACCAATGCATGTCGCTGGGAATACAATATTCACGAAGCAACAGAAGATGCATCTGGGGATGTCATTCCAGTCCAACAACTGGAGACAGCATCAGACTGTTGCAACAATAAAGATGCCGACGAGCAACACGCCATACAACAACATCAATTTGGCGAACCGGTTTTATTACAACGTCATAAAGAAGACATGTTTGCTGCTGAAGAAGACCAACATGGCACTTACTTTATGAACTCTAAAGACTTACGTGCAGTTCAACACGTAGATCGTTTAACCAAGATGGGCATTCATTCCTTAAAAATCGAAGGACGCACCAAATCTTACTTTTATTGCGCTAGAACAGCACAAATTTATCGCAAAGCGATTGATGATGCGCTACAAGGAAAACCTTTTGATCGGGCGTTAATGTCACAACTCGAAGGTTTAGCCAATCGAGGTTATACCGAAGGTTTCTTACGCCGTCATGTCCATACCGAATATCAAAACTATGCAACTGGCTCTTCTCAGTTTGACCATCAACAATTTGTTGGTGAAGTGCTTGAACGCAACGATGATTACATCAAGATTGAGGTAAAGAATCGTTTTGTTGTGGGTGACTCCATGGAACTCATGACCACATCTGGCAACATCACATTTATTCTTTATGAAATTTTAGATAAAAACAGACAACCGATCATAGATGCAAAAGGCTCAGGATATATTGTAGAAATTCCAATTCCTGCCGATATTGATATGCAATATGCCTTATTAATTAGAAACTTACCAAATTCGACTGCTGATATTTCAGCATCATCATTGGCTTACCAAGCAGTTTAGGATATCGAAATGGCTTTAATGATTACAGACCAATGCATCAATTGTGATGTGTGTGTACCAGAATGCCCCAATCAGGCAATTTTTGAGGGCGAAAAGTTCTATGAAATTGATACACAGCGTTGTACTGAATGTGTCGGATTTTATGAACATCAAACCTGTGTGGATGTCTGTCCGATTGAATGTATTGTTCAAAATCCACAACATATAGAAAGCAAAGCGCAATTATTAAATCGCTTTCATTATCTAAGTTTGTTTGGTTAAGACAAAATGCGACACCAATTCTAATCTTGGAACGTATTTTGCTTAGTTAACGCATAGGTTCAGATAATAATAACAATAAAGAAAATGGAGCTGAGCTGTATGGCAACACAGCTCATAAAAAGGGGAAAACAATAACATTAGGGAAAAGCCAAGGTGTATTTGGGGAACACTTTGGCTTTTTTCTTATTTAAAAAATCACGTTTGATTTAAATTTTAATTTCAAGGTAGGTAATTTAAGCAAAAAGCTAAGCGACGAAAAAATTCATAGATCTTTATTCATAGGCAAAATTTTGCGAAAACTTCTCCTTACACCACTGTTTGACTCCATTCACAATAAAATCAGCATCTGGCAAAGTTAAAAAATAGTAATTCCATGCCGTTTCAACACACGGCGATACAATTTTCAGCCGTCCTTGTTGTAAATCATTGGCAATCGAAATGCGGCTTAATAATGCAATCCCCTGCCCAGACAATACAGCCTGAATTGCATGACTTTCTTGCGTATAAAATACCTGCGCTTGCCCTGCTTGAATATGTAAGCCTTGTTTTTCAAACCATTTCTGCCAATTGACTCGATTTGGACAGTATTCATCTCCCCAGGTAAAGTGAATCAATGGCACAGTCGTCCAGTTCATAGTTGCAATATCCAAAGAGGGATGCCCGACTGCAACATATTCATCAACTGCTAATAATTCTGCATCAACATCTTGATAGCCCCCTGAACCATACCGAATCGCTAAATCATAGAGACCAGACGTCATATTAACGAGGTCATAACTTGCGTGTACCCGAAACATAATATTGGGAAAGCGACTTTGTAACTCTGGCAAATAGGGAATAATCCACTCACTTGCAAAGGATGGTGTTGTGGTAATGGTCAATAATCTTTGTTTATTTTGCTCTAGTTGAAACAAAGCCGTTTGAATCTGCCCAAAACCTGATTGCACATGCTTAAGCAAATACTCTCCTTCTGGCGTCAGGCTGATCGAGCGTGTACGCCGCTCGAATAATTGAATATTCAATTGCTGTTCCAGCTTCTTGATACGATGGCTTAAGGCGGTAGGTGTTAAAAACAATTGGTCTGCTGCTTTTTTAAAGCTGAGTTGTTCAGCAACATACTGAAAGGCCAACAACTGCTCCAAGGAATTATGCAAAACCACCAAAGATCACCGTGTAAAATATAAATGAATTATATTCAGTTATAACATGTATTTTTATCGTTTGTTGTTTTTTCCATATTCTATAAAAATCAATTTGAACAAACAACAAATTGAGTAATGATCATGGCAAATATACTTAAAATAGATACTAGTTTAAGAACAGGTATTTCAGGTACACACCCACATGGTTCTTTAAGCCGACGCTTAACCGCATTATTTATTGATCAATGGAATGAAATTGATTCATCTGTACAAGTTAAACATCGTGATTTAGGTCAAAACCCACCGCCTTATATTGATGAAGAGTGGATCATTTCTGAATTTGGCTATGCAGAATCTGAAGAAAAGGCGCAACAACGCTTACAACTGAGTAATGAATTTATCGAGGAATTGCACTGGGCAGATATTATTGTGCTTGGTGTGCCAATGTATAACTTTGGCCCACCTGCACATTTAAAGGCCTATATTGATCACATCGTGAGAATGAATAAAACCTACACATTTGATCTCAGCAAAGAACAACCTTACTCAGGGCTGTTAGATCATCAAAAAACCATGATTATCCTTTCTGCCCGTGGTGGGCATGACTTTGATGCAGTTGATGCGCCATTTCCCAATCATGCTGAACCCGCAATAAAAACAGCATTCAATTTTATTGGTATCGAAAAATTTCATGAAATTGCGATTGAGTATCAGGAATTTGGTGGCGAGTTGTTAGCACAATCGATCCAAGCAGCAGAACAGAAAACCATTGCACTTGTTCAAGAGCTGCAACATTAACAAAGCTTATTTTCGCAAGCTCTATTCAATAGCATTCAATCTCCAACAAAAAAAGGAATTGAGCTGTTAGCAACTCAATTCCTATCAAGGGTAAAACATGAGATAAATGTTAAGACAAGCCAAAGTGCTCATTGGGACACTTTGGCTTGCTTTTCAACGTGCAATCATCGAAAGATTATTGACCTGAACGAATGATGTAATCGAATGCAGATAAAGACGCTTTTGCACCCTCACCAGCTGCAATAATGATTTGTTTATAAGGCACTGTTGTACAGTCACCCGCAGCAAATACACCTTTTACATTGGTTTCATTACGATCATTCACCACAATTTCATTACGGTTTGAGAGCTCTACAGCAGTTGCTTTTAAGAAATCTGTGTTTGGTAATAAACCAATTTGTACAAAGATTCCCGCAAGTTCAATGGTATGCAATTCGTCTGTTGCACGGTCTTTATACTTCAACCCTGTCACAATCGAACCATCACCAATCACTTCTGTAGATAGTGCATTCAAAATCACCGTGGTATTTGGCAAACTATTCAATTTATCTTGAAGCACTTGGTCAGCACGAAGTTGAGTATCAAACTCGATCAATGTGACATGTTCAACAATACCTGCAAGATCAATTGCGGCCTCTACACCTGAGTTACCCCCACCAATCACGGCAACCTTCTTACCTTTAAATAATGGGCCATCACAGTGTGGGCAATACGCAACACCACGTGTTTTATACTCTTTCTCACCCGGTACATTCATCTCTCTCCAACGCGCACCTGTAGATAAGATGACCGTTTTTGATTCAAGTTTTGCACCATTTTCCAGTTCAATTTCAACTAAACCGTTGGCTGTTTGATCTGCACCGACAATGTTTTTCACTTTTTGTAAGTTCATAATGTCCACACCGTACTCACGTACATGCGCTTCCATATCTGAACCAAACTTAGGACCTTGTGTTTTCTGTACTGAGATAAAGTTTTCAATATCCATGGTGTCCATGACTTGACCACCAAAGCGCTCAGAAACAATACCTGTGCGAATCCCTTTACGTGCAGCATAAACCGCAGATGTTGCACCAGCAGGCCCACCACCAATCACCAATACATCAAACGCGTCTTTAGCATTCAGCTTTTCAGCATCTTTAGCTGCAGCACCACTGTCCAATTTCGCAACAATTTCTTCCAAAGTCATACGACCTTGACCAATATGTTCGCCATTTTGGAAAACCATAGGTACAGCCAAAATTTTGCGTTCTTCAACTTCATCTTGGAAGAATGCACCATCGATCATGGTTGCTGTAGTGCCTGGATTATTAATTGCAATCAAGTTAAGTGCTTGAACAACATCTGGGCAGTTATGGCAGCTTAAAGAAACAAATACATCAAAATTTGCAGTCAGGTTTAAACCTTTAACTTGAGCCAAGATTTCATCAGAAACTTTTGGCGCATAACCTGATACTTGTAATAAAGCTAAAATTAACGAGGTAAACTCATGCCCCATCGGTAAACCAGCAAAGAATACACGAGGTTGTTCACCTACTTTTGCAATACCAAAGCTCGGTTTACGATCATTCTGACCATCGAAACGTGCAGTCACTTGATCTGACAGTGCAGCAATTTCAGTCACCAATTCTTTAATTTTGTCTGACTTATCAGAACCATTTAAAGAAGCAACAATTTCAATTGGGCTCTCAAGACGCTCTAACAATGTTTTTAATTGAGCAGAAGTATTTGTATCTAACATGCTAACAATCTCCAAGGGAGTAAATTTCTTTCGTTGAATGTATATTACGTCTATTTAAAAAATAGATAAAACAGTTTGTTTTTATTAAATCAATCGGTTTTTTAGTTTAACAAAAATCAACGACTTTCTCATCAGCATATCCCCCTATTCTCAAATTTAAATTCTTTAATGCTGGTATATATATGGGCATTGACTAGAAAATCAATAGACATCCCCCCGACTTCCTCGAAACTTAAAATTAGATTAATTTTCAACAAAAATAATATTTCTTCGACCATCTCTCTACAAAAAATCATGCGCAGCCAAGCCACAAAGTTTTAAGCTAAATTTATGTTGTGGTTTCTCCAATTAAGTACAACAAGGTGTACTTATTCACAATTCCTGAATAAATAAGTGAAGAGGTAAAACAATGAAAATAGAGTTCGTATTCGATATCGTCTATCCAATGAGTTATGTGGCGTTTGAAAAACTCAAACAACATTGGAATCAACCCATGGCGAAAAAAATCGAATTATTACCTGTGCAAGTTTTACCAGAAATTCCAGAACAAGGCTTAGATGTTTATCAATACCTAACTGAAAGATATGGAACCAAAGAAGCCAATCGTAAACTTGATATGGCAAAATTTGCTGCCTATAGTCAAGATTTAACCGTGGATATTGAGCATATGAAGCGTATGCCCAATAGCCGCTTAGCCCATCAGGCGATATTGGCTTTAGATAATATCTTTGACCAATTCGCATTAACGCAGGCTTTATTCCATGCCATATTCGCCCATGGTAAAGACATTGCCAACCCTGAAGTGCTGAAACAAATCATTGAAGGTATGGGCTTGGATGGCACGAAAGTTCTACGTTCTATTCAACATAAGGAAATCGCAGATAAACAAACTGAGATTACTCATTATGTACAAGGTTTCGGTAAACACCCTACCCCCTACTATATTGTGGATGGTGAAATTTGGGATAAAACCTTTGATACCTTAGAACTGAAAGATCTGATTACCAACCGAGCGAAAGATGTCGCTTAGGACAACGAGATTTAATTTTAGAACAATAAAAAAGCACTTTTGTGATTAGCAAAAGTGCTTTTTTATCAAGATTTTTACAAAGTATAAGCTTTGTAGCGTTGCACTAACCGATACGATGACCAATTCGGTGTAAACGTTTGGCAATTCGACTTGCCACCCAATAAATCATCAAGCTAAAAAATAAACTGAGTGCTGAAATTCCCCATAAAATCTTTTCAACAATGTTCGACCAAAAGCTTGCACGACTCACTTGCGCTTCAACACCTTGCGCAATCGGGGAAAGCGCTCGATTAAATACCTGATGTTGAATTGTCCATAATTGCTCAGGTTTAAAGCCATATTCTAAAAAGCGCGAATCGGATTGCTCCGCTTTAATCAATTTTTCTGTGTAAACCGTAGCCACAACCTTATCAACAGGTTTATGCATCAACGCAGTTTGTGCCAATAAATAGCTTTGTACTGTTTCAGGCGCATCAGATCTTTGCAGATATTGATAAATATCGCTTTGCTGAATGTTTTGATCATACTTTATAAATGATTTTAACTCTTTGTCTTCATCATCTTTAAGATCATATTGCACATAAGTCAAACCAGACCATAGCACAATCAAGGATAACAGCCATGCAACAAATTTAAGGATAAAAGATTGAAAGCGCACTTTTAAAAAGCGAATTTTTTTTAATACACCCACAATAATAAATGCGCCAATAAAAGATACAATTAATTTTAAGATCAACCAGCCAAACCATGACAATGCATTCATCAGGTAGTCTGGTTGATGAATATATTCTCTTAACTGCTGATCTAGAATATATGGCAAGTGTAATTGATGAACCTGTTGTGCTACACCAAACAAGTTAAAAACCAATTCCTGTTGAAAAAAAACAGAAACTAAACTTGCGATACCTACAGAGGATAAAACCACAGCCGAAACCATCAAATTCCGTTTTCGATGCTGAAGTATTTTTAATCCATGTTCGATCTGTTGAATATCTACAGGATATTGAGTTTTTTCAGTCAACCTTTACACCTTTAGATGAGATTGTGCCAAGATTTAAGATTTGGCTTAGGATTGATGCGTACTGGTATCTAATACCAACTGTTGTAAATTCGATTGAAGCGCTTTAATCCGAGTCGAAGCCTCTTCACGTTTTTGCATGCCCTCTTTCTGAATTTGAATGACATCATTTACAGTTTTAATCAGGGTATTTTGAACATGTTCAAGCGTTTCAATATCAATCACTGAACGTTGATTGGCTTTGGCAGTATCCACAGAATTTTGATGAAGTAAATCTGCATTGCGTTTTAGTAGCTCATTGGTTGCATCATCAATCGTGTTAGCAAGTTGTACACTATTACGTTGCTCATTTAGAGAAATCGCCAAGCTGATCTGGTTTTTCCATGCGGGTAAAGTAATATTTTTAATCGCATAAAATTTATCGACCAACATCATATTATTAGATTGAATAATACGAATCATCGGTAAGGTTTGCATTGCAGATTGTTGCAAGACTTGTAAATCACTGACCCGCTTTTCTAGATTGTTGGCTAAATGATTAAGGTCATAAACACGCTGATTGGTTTTAGGATCTTGCTCTTGCTGAGATAAAGTCGCAATTTCTTGCTGCACTTCTACTTGCTTGATTCGACCTGCGGCAATATAAATACCTAACTGTCGATATTCCTCTTGAACCCCATTAAACATACGATCTAATGTATCTACCCGCGCTTTTAAACCTGTTTGTGATGTTTCAATTTCTTTGACCAATGAATCTATTTGCTCTTTGGTGGTATTAAAATGTTGATCGAAACTTTGCTTAGCACCTTTAAACTTACTGAGTATACTTCCAATAAATCCTGAGTTTTTTGATTGATTCAAAATGCTGGATGTATTCAATTGCTGAGCAACTTGCACAACTTCATTTAATTTTTGCCCAGTCACATCTAAGTCTTTATTTTTAACTAAGTTGAGTAATTCATCTGTATATGAAGATGTTTTGGTCGCAATATTTTTACCATATTCAGCAACGGATGCATGATTAATATTGGCCAAGTCTTTATGCGCATTTACAACCTCATTAAAATCCTCAGTATTTAAGCCTATTTCTTTCAAATTCAATTGTTCAAACTTCTGCAATTCCAACGGCGTATTGGATTGTTCAGTTAATGCTTGATGATTCGAATCGCTCATACTTGTATCCTATTTATTTTCTAATGATTTCTTTAATGATTGAATTAATTTATCACGACTTTTATCCAGTTCTTCAGTCGTTGTAAAAGAATTCTGTGCACTACTCTGTTTGACATGATATTGCCATGCAGGAATCAGAACATGCTGAGCTTCATTAAAGCGATCAAGTAAGCTCAATGAAAGTTGTTGTGTTAACTGCATTTGTGCTAACGCAATATCATTACTGGCTTGTAACGTTTGTAGCGTATTGACTTTCTTAGACAACCGCTCTGCAAAGTTATCCAAGGGATGACGATGTTGTACAAAAGCAGGATATTCATGTAAAAATTCCTGCGCTGCACGAATATATTTCGCCATTTGCTCTCTTAAACCATTGGCTTGTTGGAATCTTGCTTCCGACTTTTGAATTTCGATTTGTAATCTTTGACTCAAATGTTTGGCTTCATCAATTAAACTTTCTAAATCATTTAAATATTTGACTTGCCCGACACCAAACTCCAAATCCAAGCCTAACCATTTTTGTATCGCATTGAATTTACGTTGATTTAGCTTTTTCTTGGATGCAGATAATTGCTGAATAATTTGTGCAATAATTTGACTCAGCTTTTGCGTCAAACTTGGATCAATGGCTTTTAGCAGTACCGATTGTGCTTGAATCAACTGATCGGCATATAAATTCAGTCGTGTTTGATTGTCGAGTAATGGAACCAAATCATTTCTTTTAATCGAAAGTAATTCATCAGAACTACATGAGATCTGTTCAAGCGGTGTAAGTACAGTAAATTGCTTCATATCAGTTCAAAATGAATAACTTTTCAATGATTTAAGGGAAATCAATCAACAAACCCTTTCTATTTAAAACTTATAATACAAATTAGGGAGAAAGCCTATACAAATAGCAAAAAACATACAGATACAAAAAAACCAGCTTCTAAAAACTGGCTTTTTGTATGACAGACAATGCCATAAAGACGATTATTTAACCTGTATTGCTTTTCCTGTAATTGCTTTCGTTAGTTACTGTTTTGGTTGTCTATTCGCTTGATTACGACGATAACCCACTAAGCCTAAAAGCCCAAGAATACTCAACCAACCCAATGAACCACCACCACTTGTACGTGTGCTTCCCGGCGCCGTACCTGAGTTTTCTAATTTCACAGTTGCAGCATTGGAAATAACACCATCCGCATCATATACATAGTAGGTAAATTTATAGCTAAATGGATCAAGCGTACTTCTAAGTTGGATATGGACTTTGCCCCCATAGCAGGTATATTTACTGTCGCTACCAGGACAAGGACCACTACGATCAGCTGTGATCACAACAGGATCGATATTTGTTCCGATACGAACAGGTAATTCAACCCCATCTGCATTGATATAAAATTTTGGTTTATTCGGCTTCGCTGTTAACGCAGCGGCATTACCATCACCATCATCATTGGCATATTTCAGTAAATCTACATCAATTGCTTTGGTTGAGCCATATTCAATTTTAAAACTACTATCCTCTACAATTGGTGCAATATTGGTAAAGCTGCCAATCACATAAGCTGAAGATGTAATGTTTGGATCTGTCTTTAATTTAAGTTGATAACTACAGAATTCATTATCACCTGATGGTGTAACACTGTCATCTATACGCCATAACATAATTCTCTTTAAGTTCGGATTCCACTCACATTTGAAATTTGGATCTTCCTTACCCGCAAAGACTTTATTGCCATCCAATAAACCTACACCAAGTGGTTTTACAATCACATCATAATTGTCCACACTTAAATGTTTTACTGCCCGAACATCTTTACCAGTGGCATCTTTGGTAATAATCTCCGCTGGTAGATTGGCTACAAAAGGATCGACAAAGATCGTGCGATACTTTTGGTCAGATTTGGTGTATTTGATTAAATTACTATACAACTCTGATTGGATTTTATAAAAAGGAATATAATCTTGCTTGGTTGCTGGATCAGCAATCAACTTATTATAATTATCCAATATGTTCTGGTAAGAGCTAAGTGCAGCAACCACCGATGTATTGGTGGAACTTAAGTTATTTGCGGTTAAACGCAACACTTCTGTAGAACCAATATCGCATGAGTTTGCTACATCATTTTGTCCATTTGAGTTTTCTGCAATCACACGTGTGATACCGCGCTGATCAGTTCCACTACAACCCGTATAACCAATATCAACCAGATCTTTATCTGTACCTAAATTTTTAGGGAAATACATCGGCATAAAACCAGTAGACTCACTTGGTTCTTCTAACTCATTTAAAATAGACGAGAATCCAATATTGCCTACATCAAATGTATGGTCTTTACCCTCTTTGGTCACAGCCTCAGCAACTTCGCACTGATCATCTCCAGCAGCCAATTTTAAAGCATTATAAGTAAGTACTACACCTGAACCTTCCACCTTACTGACATCACCATCTGCATAACGGCAAGATTTTCCAGTATTGTAAGCCAAGATATTATTGCTTAATGCCTTTCTACCATTGTATCCATACAGCAATGTTGCCCAAGCATTATTCCTTACAATGGTATTACTGATCAATGATAAAGAAGAATTATCACTAAAATTAACCTTGCCTTGTGGTGTCAATTGGCTAAATTGAATGATACGACCTTGACTCGCACTTGCAGTATTCTGAGTCATGGTATTTGCTGTTAATGTTACTGCTGGTTGCCCACAAAAGCTAAACATACTTAAACTATTTGCAGCACCATTATTCATAAAAGTTGTGCCACTCACTGCAATAGTTCGTGTTGTAAAAACCAAGTTATCTGCACATGTCATTCCAAGCACACTACCTTGGTCCGCAGTATTTCCATCAAATACGCCATAACTTACAGTCAGTGAGCTCGATACATCATTTAAATAAATCGCACCACCAATTTTCGCTTTGGAATTGATAATAGATACGTTATTTAAAGTTGTCGCTCCACCTGCATAAATCGCACCGCCCACACTATTGTTGGTATCATTTAAACTTGATCCATCTTTTAAAATCACATCACTCAGCACTAAACTCGGTTTATTTTCATAAATGGTATTGAAAATACGCGAATTTCCTTGACCTGAAATTGTGGTTTTTAATGGGGTTGCAGCTGGAAAATTATTGGTCAATACATCTGGTCGGCTATAATCACCAGGTTCTTTACCAACAATGGAAACATCTGAGTTAGGTCTTAACTCTTTAGTCAGTTTATATTCACCTGCTTCCAACTGAATCACATTGGGCACAGTTGAATAAACCTGCCCTGCACTACAGCCACCATAAGCTTTATGTGTAGCAGCTGCACGTAATGCTTCTCTTAATGAACACTTGTCAAGATTTGTCCCATCTTCATCATCAAAGGTGGTTACATAAATCGTTTTATCTTCTGCCGCCATCAAAGACATAGTCGACAGTACAACAAGTGTCAGAAATCCTTTTTTATAATTTTTCATGTGTAATCCTTTACTTATATTTTATCCGTCGATAGCCTGCTAAACCGATCAGACCAAAGATTGAAAGAAATCCTAAACTTCCGCCAGAAGTCTTTACTTTATAGTCTTTAAAGTCATCAGGCTTTCTTTGTACAATTCGCGCAGGGATCGTAATATAAGGATTATCCGATTTATTAAAACTTGTGGTTGAAGTCACCACATTGATTTTAAATTCATCTGAACCTTGCCAACGACTATTTGGTGTATAGACAATATCGCCAGCCTGATTTATCGTCATGGTGCCTTTAGATGGGGTATTGGTTTGAATAACTTTTAAGCAACCAATTTGCCAAGGCTTACCATTGTCATCCAATTCACGATTAAAAATTTGTTTACACTTTTCAGCACTAACAAGTTCACCATCTTGTAATTGATCTGAGATTGAAAACTTAGCTGTTTCACCATATAAAATATCTTGACCCACCGTCGAAATATCTGAGGTGTTAATCACCAGCTCAATTGCACCACGATCACATAATTCTGAATTTACATCGCGATTTTTACCACGCTGATCAACCGATGAACATGCCAATATTTTATCTTGTACTTCCGGACCATGATTAATTATTAAAGAATCTTCAGCTGAATTATAACTTGGTAAAATTCTTGGTAAAAAATAACCTAAAGCTACACTAGGCGCCTCAGCAAATGGGCATAAAATCCCATTGGTACTATAGTCACATTTACCTTCTGTAGTACTTCCAGCAATCAGTTGTGCATTACCTAAGGCTGTAGATTTAAAACCATTACATCCTGAAGAATAAAGGTTATTACTGATCTGTTCCGCTTCACCACCAGCCACAATGGTACAATCTTGTGTACCATTTTTGGCAATAATACTATTTGCAACATAACCTTTCTTTTGAGGTGCATCCACAATAAGGCCCATGCTATTAAGAATCATGGTGATATTGTTGACTTGCATAGCGTCATAAATTTTGACCACATAGCCTTTATTGTTAAAAATCGTACTATTCATGATTCCGAACGGAATCGAAGAGCCTATTGTTTTTAAAGCATCTTCAGAAAATTGATTTTGTGTTTCAAAGTTTGAACTTGTGGTATCGGTAACTTCATTATCTCGAATCAATGATTGAGAGATAACAAACGTAGGTAATTCGGTATATATAACACCACCTTTTTCTGCTTTATTGCCTTTCATTAAGGTCTTACTCATAGAAACAGAGCTTAATGATGTATTCGCGGCATAAATACCTGCATTATAGATTGCCCCGCCTTCTTTTGCATGACCATCTAAAAGTTGGCTATTGCTTATACCCAATGCTTCTTTGTTATAGATCAAGCCACCTTGCTCAGCACATACGTCTTGACCACAGCCTTTTAAAGTAATTTCATCAAATGAAACTTTCAGCATTGCAGGTGGTGTAGTTTCTTTCGGATCTATATTTTTTTCAATATGAAATAAACGCTCTTTTCCAGCCATTTTAATAATGGCATTTCTTTTACCGACAAGCGATTGTGTATTATTTACGTTACTTTCATAAGTCGAACCAAAAGCGACATCTTTTAAAATTCGGATTTGACTATTCAGTAAATACTCTTTATTTCCTTCTAATATAATTTTTGCAGTCACCTCTTTGCCGCCGCCACAACCATTATAGCCAGCTTCAGGCATTCCCTGATTGACATAGTCAACTGCTTCTCTTAATGAACACTGATTATCAGCTTTTACAATATCATCTGTGGTAGTCACAGTAATATTTGCACTAAATGCCTGACCAGTAATACATAATAATCCTAAGCCTATGCCCCGTTTGAGCATTATAGTCTCCTTGATTTCTTTTAATTATTTCTTATTAGCCAGCATTACGCTTTGCTATCAGTCCTTTTTGCGTACTTTGTCACACACAATAAAAATTCTCAAGAATTTTTATTGTCCGATCTATTGACTTCACTTCTTGTGTTATACGCGCATTCAACAATAGTAAAAATCAACTATTGTCGATATTCATCAATCAATGCATAGAGCTGTCTTAAAGTTGCATGAGATAATTTAGTTTTCTCACCCTTTAATAACTTTTCTAGCTGTTCAACAGACTGAAGTAGTGTACTCGTTTGATGTGGTCCATGTAATAGCAAATATTCCGTTATTTGTGGGTCAAAATGTACACCCCGACGTTCCAACACAGAATGCAATAAAGCATATCGATCTGCATAAGACTGTCCACTCGGTACTTTTACACTGACTGCCTGAGTAAGGCGAGATTGTAGGTCTGGTAGTTCTAGCTTTAATTCTATTGGCGCAAATCGTGAAGAAAACACCAATTGTCCACCATCTTCGTTATTGTTATTAATCAGATGGAATACCGCTTTTTGCCAATGCGGTACACCACTAATGGCTTCGATATCATCCAAGGCAACCAAGTCATAGCTTTCTAATGAGGTAATTGCTTCTATAGGCGCATCAAGTAATTCTAAGAGCGATACTTTAATCGCAGATTTGCCAATCTCTAAATAAGAATCGCAAATCGCCGTGAGTAAATGACTTTTTCCGGTTCCAGCACCACCATAGATGTAGAAACGATTCATCAGCCCTGCATGAAGCTGACGCACAGCATCAATTACAGGTCCCCAACCTGGCCCAGAAAAATCACTAATTCTGGCATCCAGTTGTGGTTCTATATCCAACTGTAATTGACGCATATATTCAAATCATTCCTAAAGTGGATTTTGATCATTTTTAATCGATTGATCAGTATCTTGCGTGTTTTTAACTTCAATATCAAGATCAACTTTGTCGCTTTCGACTGAAATTGTTTCAGTAGTGCCATTATTTTGTATGGTCACTAAAGTCTCCTCTGCTTTAAAGAACTGACTTTCTTGATATAACTCTTTGAGATGCTTGAGTAAAACCACGATAACAGCTGCAACTGGCAGTGCGATCAACATCCCTACAAAGCCACCCAACTGAGCACCCGCAAGCACTGCAAATACTACAGCTACAGGAGATAAACCAATTTTATCGCCCAATAAGAACGGTTGAAGAATATATCCTTCGATGAGTTGCCCTACACCAAATACAGCTAAAACCATTAATAAATGCTTTGGATCTAGACCAAACTGGAAAAAACAGGCAATCACTGCCGCAATAATTCCGACGCCAAAACCAAGATATGGAATGATACTGCACAGTCCCGCAATCATACCAATAATTAATCCAACCTCTAGACCCACCAATTGCAAGCCCACGGCATAGACGATTCCCAATAAAATCATCACTAGGAATTGCCCTTTAACAAAAGCACCCAAAACGCTATGACATTCACCGACAATTTTAAGTACATTGCTTTCATATTGACGAGGAATAAAACTCTTTAAGTGTTCCAACATCCGCTTCCAATCAAGCAAGAAATAGAACGCAATAATTGGAATTAAAACAATTGTTCCGCCGATCGAAATAAAACTCAGTCCAGATTGGGCAATTTTTAAAGCCATCGCTTGGATACTATCCGCACTATAGTTGGTCTGAACATACTCCATCACCACTTTAGAAATTTGGTCTGTATCCAACTCCATATGTTCAACATTGAAATTATTGGACAACCACGGTAAAAAAGTAGAATTCACCCAATGGATTCCCGCAGGAATACTGTCACGGGCATAAATTAATTGTTTCCAAACTAAGGGTACAACAAACCATATTGCCCAAGTCAGTAACACACCTATTCCGATAAAAACCACCGAAATAGAGAGCCACCTTGGTAAAAATTTTGACAGCTTATCCACCACTGGACTAAATAAATAGGCAACCAGAAAAGCCGCAACAAAAGGAATCACTACAGGTTTTAATAAATATAAAATCCATAAAACTAAAGCAATTCCAGCAAGGATAAAAATTCGTTTTAAAGTCCGATCGTGCATCGAATCACGCCTTTTTCAAATTTATTCGTTATGGATGGGAAAATATTTTAATAAAGATAGCATTTTAGTGCAGAAATAACATAAGAGTTTCGTATATTCGGGTATAATCCCCGCGCGAATGCGGAGACTTCAATTATGAGCAACTCAACTTCTACCCCAAACACTGGTTTAAGCTATAAAGACGCTGGTGTCGATATTGAAGCGGGCGACGCACTTGTCGATCGAATCAAATCTGTCGCTAAACGTACAACACGCCCTGAAGTAATGGGTGGTTTAGGCGGCTTCGGCGCACTTTGCAGAATCCCTAAAGGTTATGAAGAACCTGTTCTTGTATCTGGTACAGATGGTGTCGGTACAAAATTACGTTTAGCATTGAACTTAAATCGTCATGACACGATTGGTCAAGACTTGGTTGCAATGTGTGTAAACGATCTTCTTGTATGTGGTGCTGAACCTCTATTCTTCCTCGATTATTATGCAACTGGACATTTAAATGTTGATGTTGCTGCAAATGTTGTGACGGGTATTGGTAAAGGTTGTGAGCTTGCAGGCTGCGCGTTGGTCGGTGGTGAAACTGCTGAAATGCCAGGGATGTATGAAGGTGAAGACTATGACCTCGCAGGTTTTTCTGTGGGTGTGGTTGAAGCAAGCAAAATCATTGATGGTACGAAAGTAAAAGCAGGTGATGTTCTTATCGGCTTAGCCTCTTCTGGTGCACACTCAAACGGTTATTCTCTACTTCGTAAAATCTTAGACGTGAAAAACGTCGATTTAACTCAAATTGTAGATGGTCGTCCGCTTGCAGATGTTGCAATGGAACCAACACGTATTTATGTAAAACCAGTACTTGAACTGTGCAAACAAGTTGATGTCCATGCAATGGCACACATCACAGGCGGCGGTTTACCTGGTAATTTACCTCGCGTACTTCCAAATGGCGCTCAAGCGGTGATTAATGAATCGTCTTGGCAATGGCCTGAATTGTTCAAACTTTTACAACGTGAAGGTGCTGTAGAACAATTTGAAATGTACCGCACATTTAACTGTGGTGTGGGTATGGTCATTGCAGTTGATGCTGCAGATGCTGACAAAACTATTGAAGTTTTGACTGCTCAAGGCGAAAAAGCATGGACAATTGGTCATATCCAAGAAAATGCGGCTTCAATTGAAGGCGCAGACGAAAAAATTCGTGTGATTTTTGCATAAGCCTTTCACATGATTAAAATTGCTGTACTTGTCTCAGGCAGTGGAAGTAACCTTCAAGCCTTGATTGATGCCAATCTTTCAGGGCAAATCGTGGGGGTCATTTCCAATAAACCTGAAGCATTTGCCTTAGAACGCGCTGCAAAAGCAGGCATTGCAACCACGGTGATTGAGCATAAACACTATCCTGATCGTGAAACTTTTGATGCTGTCATGCATCAACAATTACTGGATTGGGATGTTGATTTAGTCATTCTCGCTGGTTTTATGCGTATTCTCAGTGCCAAATTTGTCCAAGCATGGGAAGGGAAAATGGTCAACATCCACCCTTCACTATTGCCCTATTACAAAGGCATGCATACACATCAACGTGTTTTAAATACCGGTGATGTTTTACACGGGTGTACTGTGCATTATGTCACTGCTGAGTTAGATGCTGGACAAGCGTTGGCTCAAGGCGTTTTAAAAGTTGATCTGCATGATAATGTGCAATCCCTTGCAGCACGTGTCCATGTACTTGAGCATTTAATTTATCCTCAAGCGGTTGAATGGATCTGTAATGGCACCATTCAACACTTAGAAAATGGTCAGGTTTTATATAAGGAGCAAGCACTTAAACAGCCAATTCAATTTTGCCAGCTTTAAGTATTGCTTGATTTAAAATACTGTCGAAAAAATGCATCCTCGGATGCATTTTTTATGGCTAAAAAAAATTTTATAATCTGCTATCTAAACAAAAAGTTGAACGATAATTTAACGCGGTTCAGAAACCTCTATATCTTCAATTTCATATGCTGAATTGATTTGACAATAAATCCACAAGCCAGGATAGTCCATTTGCGCAATAAAAATTAAACTCGTTACGCCTTCGATAAAAAAGCAAATTTTGTATAAACATAACTGCGCTTTTAAGGCTTGTTGCCCCTGATGCCTAATCTCGGCTTCCATGTCAATATAAGCAGCGTCAGTAAGTTCTTTAGCAATCTGAGATTGAAGTTCACTTAATTTCTGCTGGGTCAGTTTGCCCATCACATTTACAGCGGATTGAAGCAACGTCGAAAAATCATCAAATTTAGGCTTTTCAACTTCTAAATCAAATTCAACATCAATGATCTGTGTTGGTCCGAATTGGTAAGATCCCAATAGAACATCACTACTTATTCTCAAATCATCAGGGTCTGTAGACAATTCGTCTACGTTTGCGACTACGTGTGTTTTTTAGGCGATACTAGGCGCGGAGTATGAAATTTAGTTATTCTAAATGAGTAGTTCGTAACGACGTAGCGGCAAAAAACACTCTAGTCCCGAAGGGTTGTGGCTAAAATTATCTCAGACTACGTTATGAAACTCGAAAATAGTCTCGCTATTCTCTTCGTTTCATGCCTTGCCTGCTCAATTTTAACCTACAACGCAAGCCATTTATGAAATGTCTACAGACCCTAAATATTTGCATAAAAAATTACCTAAAATCATCGATTCTGTTGAATCAGCTTTTTAATTAAGTCAACAGTTTCAACTGGATGTTCCAAAGGAAACATATGTCCTCCAGCCGTCAGGGTAAAAGGAATATTAAATTTCTTTTTAGTAATTTGTGGAAATTTACGTTTTAAAAAAGGACTCTCTGAACCAATGACCAAATCTACAGGAATTTGCGGTTGTGGATGAGGTAACCACCAATAAGAAGGACCTGATCTAAAAATTGCAACTTCAACATCTTTAGGAATGGTCAAAGTCACCCCACCGCGCACATGATCTTCTGTCAACGCATAATCGATATAAGCCTGAAAACAATCTGCATCAAAATGCTGATAAAACCCCTTTGGACGTAACAACTCTGCAGCTTGTTGCCGTGAATCCCAATGATCTCGACGGCGTATGCTGAGATGCGCTGGTGTCATTGCATCGATTTTTTGAGGATAAAATTTCTTTGCAAGATTAAAAACCAAGGAGGCTGTCCCCATAATCAAAGGAGGATCCAATAAAATTGCTTGTTCAAATAAATCTGGACGCTTAAATGAGGCTAAAAAGGTTGCAACGGCGCCTAATGAATGGCCTAAACCAATCACTTTGCGTCCATTAGACTGTTGCACAATACTATCAATCACTTGATCTGCAAAATTCGACCAATTGTTATCAATAGGATAACGTTGATCTGTACCCAATAAAGAAACATAAATCACATCATATTGATCTTTCAGTAAATCAAATAGCTTGGTATAGACTTGAGATGGCACACCATTGGCATGGGCAAAATGAATAACAGGTTTCATGTGAGATAGGCTAACCATGTCTTGCTTTACACTCTGAATATGATGAATTGAAAATACTGTAGCCGATAAATAGGATTCAGTTAAACATTTTAAGTGAACTCCGTGCTCTTATTTTACACTCAGCGATGCCATTCAAATGGATTGGACAGGTTTAAAGCAGTTATAAAGGCTTAAGATAACAAGAAAATAGCGCTTTAAAATTGTGCTTGGCTTAATTTTTCATTTTCTTTTTTTCAGCTTTGTTGTTATTTCATACAGGCTGCATCAGTAAACAGCAATGCTACCGCTATATTACTGTTTACTGATCCATAAAACCTAGACTATTGCATTTTCACATCTTGGTTCATACCCAGTTTTTGGCTTACAGCTTCACCTAAGCCATTCCCCATTTCTGAACCTAAACGGCCTAGAACCGAGTCAAATGGGCTACGCTCAACCGTATAATTGACTGTCTTTTTCACTTTTAATTCACGTTTCAATGTTTCGATATTCCCTGCTTTATCTGCGATACCCAATTTAATAGCTTGGTCACCCGTCCAGAATAAGCCAGAGAAAATCGCTGGATCTTTCGATTTTAGCTTTTCACCACGGCCTTTTTTCACAGCATCGATAAAGTGATCATGGACATTGTCCAATAAAGCTTGAATGTGCGCACGTTGTTCTGGATTAATCGGCTTGGTCATACTGAGTATGTCTTTATTGCTTCCCGAAGTCATGGTACGGTCTTCAACACCTAATTTTTGGGCTAAACCATTTACACCGTAGTTCGGCATAATCACACCGATTGACCCCACCAAACTCGATGGATTCACCCAAATTTCGTCTGCTGCTGATGCAATATAGTAAGCACCTGAAGCGCCCATATCACCAATCACAGCATAGACTTTTTTCTCTGGATTTTGTTTTTTAAGATATTGAATCTCTTGCCAAATATCATCAGACTGAACTGGTGACCCACCTGGTGAATTCACATTCAGTACAACTGCTTTGGCAGACTTTGCTTCAAAGGCTTTCTTTAATGATTTAATTGTATCGGTACTATTTACACCTTGACTGCTTGAATCAATCGTACCAACGATATTGACAACCCCTAAATGATTCTCGGAGGTTATTGTTCCATCATCTGAACCAGACAATGAACAACTCTTACCCAATGCAACTAAGACAAACAAAATATAAAGAAAAGTGAGTATTTTAAAAAAGATCCCCCAACGACGAGTACGACGTTGCTCTTCAACTGAAGCAAGAACCGCTTTCTCTAAGATCTTCCATTCCTGTCCTGTAGGCTGTTGCCCAGCAGAGGAATTCAAATTTGTATTGTCATTTTGAGGTTTCGGCGGCCAATCTGACATTTATACCATCCAAATTAATTATTCATGCTTCATTATATACACGGAATCCGTATAATCTATTTAATCATTACGATTTAACTTATAATAATTTGCTAAATCTCACCATTACTTAACTTCTGCATTAATTTTAGATCCAGATGACTGATAAACATAAGACCACTACTTCGCGACTTCTCAATTTTTTCAGTCGACTACCGATCCCAATCGCGCGTTTTATCGCGCGTATTTTAGCTGGACTGGTCAATTTATTACATATCACAAAAACATCTGAAACCATTCGTCTAAATATTGAAATTTGCTTTCCAGATCTTGATAAAGCAGAACGTGAGAAAATTACAGAACAGGCGATTCGTAACGAACTACAATCCTATATGGAATTTTTTACGGTTTGGGGCAGTTCCAATCAAAGAAATATCGATCGTATTCATCATGTTGAAGGTGAACACTATTTCCATGAGGCCATTGCTGAAAAAAAAGGGCTGGTCCTGATTGTGCCTCATTTCGGTACATGGGAAATTATGAATGCATGGTTTGCCCAATATACCCAAATGACCATTATGTATGAACCGATTAAGGATGAGAGTGCGGATCGTTTTGTACGTGCAGCGCGAAGTCGTGAAAATGCCAGCTTAGTTCCAACAGATGAATCAGGTGTACGACAAATATTTAGGGCGTTAAAACAAGGTGGTACAACTGTGATTTTGCCTGACCATTCACCCCACCAAGGTGGAGAACTGATTGAATATTTTGGGATTCCACTCTCTTCGAGTAATTTAAGTGCCAAACTGATCCAAAAAACCAAATCCAAAGCACTTTTCTTATATGCAATCCGAAATGACAATCAGGGTTTTGATATGGTGGTTCAGCCGATTGATGAAAAGATCTATCAGGTGGATGCAAATCAAGGTACGCATATCATTTACACTGCGCTGGAAAAATTAATCTGCCAATATCCAGAACATTACCATTGGAGTTATAAACGCTTTAAAGCGCATCCAAAGCTCAAACAGATTTATAATGTTTCCAATAAAGAAGCGATGGAAATGGTCAATTTAGTCCGAAATGATGCGATCACGGAAAGTGAGCCACTTTAAAGTTTGGCGATAAGCTTTCACATCCATCTGTCCTTGTGGATTTAGCTTAAATTGGATAGAGCCTTGCTCAATCGTGGTTTTGACTGGAATATTCAACACCTCTAGCCGTTTCAATACAATCGGATGTGGATGACCATAACGGTTGGCATATCCTGCCGATACAATCGCAAGTTTAGGCTGTAACTGTTTTAAAAAGGCATAAGAAGAACTATTTTTACTGCCATGATGACCCAGTACTAAGACATCAACCTTTAAATTGGGATATTGTGTTAACAGATTAAATTCCGTTTCCCAACCTGCATCGCCCATCAATAAAAAGTTTTGATATGACTTTGACTCAGGGACTTGGATATAGATCACACAAGACAGTTCATTTCGATCATAGGCAGCTTTGCTTAGGCTATTTTTAGTAGGCGCCAAGACTGAAATTCGAATATCTTCATATTGCCAATCTTGTCCTTGATAGCAATAGTCAAAGTCATACAGGTTAAAACGTGCATCTGTTTCATTTGAATAAACTTTGTTCATTTTGATCACTTTCTCTATTTCTGCAAATGCACCACTATGGTCTTGATCTAAATGCGTCAAAATCACCTGATCCAATTGGGCAATCCCTTGTCGCATCAGATATGGAATGATGACATTTTTGCCGATACTAAATCTTGCTTCATCAAATGAACCTCCTGTATCAATCAGCATTTTATGTTGGGGTAGGTTTAAAAAAATGGCCTGCCCTTGCCCAACATCTATGATATCCAGTTGAAATATTGCAGAACTCTTATGCGAGATCACTAAGGGGATTAAACAAAGTATTGTCCAAAATTTTGGCAGTACACCTTTGGGCAAAAATAAAATAAAAACAGCCAAAGCGATGCAAACAATTTCTAGCGAATTAAATGCCCACCAATTCAGTTTAAAATTGAGCAGCTGATTTAATCTTTCCAGTAGGTACAGCAATATAGACAATAAAAGATCAGAAATTTTAAAGAGCCATAATCCTAAAGGTTCAAACAGCATACTTATACATGCGGCCAAAACTTCAATGGGAACAATCAGTGCACCGATCATTGGAATTGCAAGCAAATTGCTCAAGGGTGTAATCCACGAAAATTGTTGAAAAATCCACAGCACCACTGGCAGTAATGCAATAAATATTTTCCATTGGGAATCAATCAATACCCGTATAAATAGCTTGGCCTTAGTCTTCCATGTCTCTACAGTTGGGAGAGCATGTTGTTGAACTGTTTGATAGACGCGAATCAAAATAAAACAGGAACCAAAGGACAGCCAAAAAGCAGAAGATAAAATACTAAAAGGATCAAGCAGCAATAAAATACTGGCCGTCAATAATAAATGTTTAAGCGGTTGAATTTTTTGCTTGAATAAAATAATAACGCTTAAAATTGAGACTGTTAGCATGGTTCTTAATGCTGGTATTTCAAAACCAACAAAAGCACTATAAAACACCACACAGGCCAAAAATGGGTAAACCAATAAATAAGGTTGTGGAATATTCAAAAAAATCTGTGGATAAACTTTTTTAATGATTGAGTTAAATAAAAAGCAAAACAATATGGCAAAAATTAATACGTGCGGCCCAGAGATTGCAAGTAAATGAGAAATACCCATGGTTTTGAATAAGTCTTGAGTTTCGTTTGCCAATAAACTTTCATCCCCTGTCAATAATGCGAGGACTAAGCCCTTATTTTTTAAAGAAGAATCAGCAATTAAATCGCGAAACTTTAAACGTAAATTCTCGATACTAAGTTGAATTCTATATCGCACGCTATTTTGTTGCTCAACAAAGCTGCTATAGCCCAATTGCTTCACTTGATTTTCATCGATATGTTCAACCGACTGGAGCTTGAATACAGCCAGAATATTTTCTTGTAAAAACCATTTTTCTTTATCAAACACTCCAGCTACAGCATAACCATGAATCGGTTTAATTTGCCCTGTAACCCGATAATATTGCCCCAGTTGGATCATTTCAGACTGTGAATCATCCAGATACATCAATATTTGTCTGACTTTGTTGGGTTCGAGTAGCAATGCTTTTTGTTGGATACGCTGTTGAGTATTAGGCAATTGAGTGTTGGAGGATGAGTCTGTTGGCTTAATAGTATTTATGCGAGAAATATAAATAATCTTTTCAATTTGATGATGTGGTGTATCACGTAAACTTAATCTTTTTTCAAGTGCGAAATCTGCATAATAAAAACCAAGGAGACCACTTGATATCCCCACTACACTGAGAGAAACCAACTTAAATACAACAGAATTGATCAAGCTATAGTTTAAGCATCGACATACACATAACACTAGGCTTAATGCTAAGCTGATCCAAATCCAGAGATTAAAGTAAGCGGGTGAATAATATCCCATAAACGAGATACCCAATATCCATCCGATTAAAGCAATGTACATATACATAGTTTTTCTATTTATTGTTTTCAGTGTTTATTTATTGATTAAGCCCAATCAGATTGGGCTTAAGTTTAAAAATTATACATCAATTCAGCATGATATCATCAAAATAAATGCTGACTTAACCATCGATCCAGATACCATCTTGCATATGTAGGATTCTATCTGCTGATTTTGCCAGTTGCTCATCATGCGTCACAATCAACATGGCCATATTAAATTCCTCACGTAAATCACGCAGTAATTCAAAAATAGATTTTGCTGTTTTGCGATCCAAGTTTCCTGTCGGTTCATCGGCTAACATCAACTTCGGTTGTGTGACCAAGGCACGTGCTAAAGCCACACGTTGACGTTCACCCCCCGATAGCTCACCAGGTTGATGCGTTAAACGATGTGATAATCCAACCCGTTCAAGCAAATATTCAGCACGTTCTTTAACCTTTTTATATTCGGCATCTTTTCTTAACATCAACGGCATCGCGACATTTTCAAGCGCAGTAAATTCAGGCAGTAAATGATGAAACTGATAAACAAATCCTAGATGTTCATTACGTAAGAAACCACGTTCAGCTTCACCTAAGTTATCAAAACGTTTGCCATTTAAATTGACAAGACCTTGGGTCGGACGATCAAGACCGCCCAAAATATGCAAGAGTGTGCTTTTACCTGAACCACTTGAACCCACGATAGAGACAAACTCACCTTGCGCGACTTGCAAAGATAAACCTGTAATCACGTCTACATGCGACTTGCCATCCGTAAACGATTTATAGATATTTTGCGCCTCTAAAACCACTGGACTTTGTGTAGCACTATTCATAACGAAGCGCCTCCGCAGGTTGAATTTTAGCTGCTCGCAATGCAGGATAAATGGTTGCAATAAAGCTTAGACCTAAGGACAAGCTCACAATCACCACTACATCTTGCCATCTTAAATAAGAAGGTAAGTAGTTGATAAAATAGGCATCGAATAAATGTAATCCAAATGCAGTATTCAACCAGCCAATAAAGTTACTAATTCCTAACGCAGAGATAATCCCCAAAATTGCACCAGCAACCGTTCCAACCACACCAATCACAGTACCTTGCACCATAAAAATGCGGGTAATTGTTGCTGGTGACGCGCCTAATGTTCTTAGAATCGCGATGTCTGATTTTTTATCCGTCACAACCATGACCAATGAAGACACAATATTAAATGCAGCAACAAGCACGATGAGGAATAACAATAGACTGACCATTGCCTTTTCCATTTGGATTGCGCTGAATAAATTACCATGCGTATAGGTCCAATCTGAGGCATAGAAACCGCTTGGTAACTCACGAACAATTTCATTGGCAACCTGTGGCGCTTGGAAAATATCATCCAGTTTCATACGCACACCTTGCGCACCGTCAGGTAGACGTAATAGCGTAGATGCATCATTGAGTGCGATGTAACCTAAACTCGAATCAACTTCTGCACCAATACTAAAAATACCGACGATTTTAAAACGTTTAAAACGTGGTACAACGCCTGCTGGCGAAGGGGTTGCTTCAGGTAAAACCAAGGTGACATTGTCATTTAGACCAAGGCCTAACGCATCAGTCATTTGTTTGCCTAGAACAATGCCATATTCACCTTTTTTTAGTTGATCTATGCTACCTTCCACCATATGATTTTGGATAATTGAAACCTTCTTTTCATATTGAGGTTCAATACCAGTCACCATGATGCCGGCGACCTGTCCTTGTGCAGTAAGCATACCTTGTAGTTGGGTAAATGGAGCAACACCAGTCACATGCTTATGTTGTTCAATTTTCTTTGCAAGTACAGGCCAGTCTGTTAGAATTTGTGTTGAAGAAACAGTGGCTTGAGGTATCATACCTAAAACACGGTTCTTTAACTCTCGGTCAAAACCATTCATAACAGATAAAACTGTAATCAGTACAGCAACCCCTAAGGTTAGACCGATCATGGAAACCAAAGCGATAAAAGAAATAAAGTGATTACTACGCCGTGCGCGAGTGTATCTCAACCCTATATACAGCGAGATTGGTTTAAACATACCATTCTAGTCCGAGGTGTTTTATGGAAGCGTTACAGCATCAAAATGAAGCAAATGAACGTCGTGTCATGTCACGAATCGATGCTGCGTTAAGGATCAACTATCAAATCATTTCTGAAGAAGTTGCGCTGAACGATCCATATGATGCTAATTTTGTATTACCGCGCTATTTTCTACTACTTGCAGAATTAGATCAATTTGATCATGCACTTCACTACGAATTAGAACAATTAAATGAAAAAGATCAACAAATTGCTCGAATCTTATCCTTATTCAACCAAAAGTTAAACCTTATTACTGGTTCTCTTTACGATTCTATTGTACAAACCATGTTACCAACGCCACAAAAAGTCAATTTTTCTGAAAGTGGCTTCAGTTTTACCAGTCAACAATACCTGAAACAAGGTAGCTTTATTCATGTCACCCTGAGTCATCCTGAAAATTTCTTCCATATTGCAGCAACGGCACAAATTGCGTACTCGGAACCTGCTGAAAATGAGCAATATCGTGTAGGTGCTTACTTCATTACCTTACACCCACAAGATAAAGTCAAACTGGCTGAATGTATTCAACAAAACATCACCCTACAGAATAATTGATATTGAACATATGGACTCTACTTTATTCGCTTTTGCCTTGATTGCCTTAGGTATGGCATTCACCCCTGGCCCAAATATGATTTATCTGATCTCAAGGTCCTTGTGTCAGGGCAAAACTGCGGGGATGGTTTCATTGGGCGGCACAGCACTCGGTTTTGTATTTTATATGCTGTGTGCTGCTTTTGGGATCACCGCTTTATTAATGACGATTCCAGTTGCATATGATGTTTTAAAAATTGCTGGTGCGCTCTACCTGATTTATCTCGGCTGGAAAGCAATTCGCTCTCCTCATTCGCCTTTTGAGATTGCCAGTCAACAGTCTTATTCTAATTCAAAACTATTTTTAATGGGCTTTTTGACCAATCTACTCAATCCTAAAATTGCGATGATGTACTTAGCTTTGCTGCCACAATTTATCAAACCACACCAAGGCGATGTTTTAGTGCAAACGCTGAGTTTAGGTTTTGTGCAAATTGTGATTAGTCTACTCATCAACATGCTGTTTATTTTTACTGCCAGTTCATTTACTCAATTTTTAAATCGTCACGTACTTTGGTTAAAAGTACAAAAATGGTTTATGGGTACGGTATTTTTTGGCTTAGCAACACAAATCATGCTGAGCTCCAAAAGATAATACCAAGCAATCCAATATAAACTTAAACATTATCAGCAAGATAGACAGTAAAAACTAGTGGTATAAATTCACCTATATGCAATGACATCCATCTTAGCCACACCCATAAAAAACGACTCAAAGTGGAGTATTTACTTTGAGTCAAATAGGGTCTGTTGACAATTCGTCTATGTTTGCGACTACGTGTGTTTTTTAGGCGATACTAGGCGCGAGATACGAAATTTAGTCATTCTAAATGAGTAGTTCGTAACGACGTAGCGGCAAAAAACACACTAGTCCCCCGCTGCGCCTTGCGCTGCAAACAAAGCAGTGCTTTGTTCTTGCTCAGGGTTGTGGCTAAAATTATCTCAGCCTTCGTTATGAAACTCGAAAATAGTCTCGCTATTCTCATTCATGCTTTACGACGTATACGTCTCATGCTCAATTTTAACCTACAACGCAAGCCATTTATGAAATGTCTACAGACCCTGTACTAATTTAAAAAGTTTCTTTTTGATAAGCAATTATTCTGCCAACTTATGAATTCGCTTGGCATAACTTGAATGGGCAGAATGATCAAGCTTAGTCAAAATACCATCATCCCCCAAGATACGACGTGCACCTGTTTGCGCCCATTGTGGTAATAAAGCATAAGCACCATGTACTGCTTGTAAGTAATCAGGTACTGCAATAAATAACCGAGGCTTAATCAAAGCACTCACGACTGCATTGGCAACCTGTTGCGGTGTTACTGCTGGAATCGT
This sequence comes from Acinetobacter sp. 1125_18A, assembly GCF_052824985.1. NCBI lineage: Bacteria > Pseudomonadati > Pseudomonadota > Gammaproteobacteria > Moraxellales > Moraxellaceae > Acinetobacter > Acinetobacter sp. 1125_18A. The sequence goes on along the minus strand of NZ_VTDG01000017.1, from coordinate 20,383 downwards.
TTTTGCCGCATTTTCAGTCCCAGCGGTGAGCTCTGTCAGTACTTTACTGGGTAAAATTGCAGTGAACTGAATAGCTGAATCACGAAACTCACCTGCAACCGCTTCGGTGAGACCAATCACAGCAAATTTAGTTCCAGAATAAACCGCAGAACCAGGTAAGGCAAAACGCCCTGCAAGTGATGCGATATTGACAATATGGCCTTGTTTATATTTAAGCAATTCAGGAAGTGCCAATTGCATACCAATGATGACACCACGGAAATTAATATCGATCTGTGCATCTGCTAAAGCGGGATCTTCATCCAGAAAAGCCCCCATCGGCATAATCCCCGCATTATTCACTAAAGCATAAAGACTGCCATAATGTTGAATGGTGTTTTGAATAAACTGACCAAATGATTCACGATCACGCACATCCACTTTAAAAGCTTTGGCACCAATACGCTGTGCTTCTTTTTCGGCAAGTGCTAAATCGAGATCACCGATACTGACTTTTGCACCTTGTGCAATTAAAGCTTCCGCGGTAGCTAAACCAATGCCACGTGCGGCACCAGTAATTGCAATCACTCTGCCTTTTAATTTTTGTTTTTTTAACATTGCGCTATCCTTTATTTAAAATCTTGGTAAATTTCATATCCATTCCATCCTCTTTTATAGGCTTGCCTCTTTTATAGACACGCCTCTTTTATGGAATTGAATATGATGAAAGTTAAAATCCCTTTCTCATACGACATCTGCTTGCTTTAAGCTTGTGCTTGGTTCAGGTTGATGATCAATCAAATACTCAGCTAAATTAAAATGTTTCATCTTTACTCGGAGTTTATAGGTTGACCATGGCCAAACTGTACTGTTGCGCCCATTGCGATCAATAAAATAGCTTTGACATCCGCCCTTGTTCCAGACCGTAGTTTGCAAAGCTGCTTGGACTTTTTCATTAAAAACTTTGGTAATTTTGGGATTTGGTTCAATGGTCTTGATGCCCAATTGAATTGCCTGTTTCAAAGCATCGATAATGTAATCAAGCTGAGCTTCAATGATAATAAATGCTGAAGAACTCACAGCGACATTGGGACCAAACATCAGAAAGCCGTTTGGACAATTTTCTATCATTGTCCCCATATAGCCTTCAGGACTCCCCTGCCAAACATCGGACATCCGTTGTCCAAAACGGTTATAGACACGATTGGCAATGGGTGGCTCTGCAATCTCAAACCCTGTACCCAGAATAATCACATCAGCTTCACAATGTTCACCATTACTTGCAATTAAGGTATTCCCTTTAATTTCAGATAAACCACTGGCAATCACCTCCACATTGTCTTGTGCTAAAGCGGGATACCAATTGTTGGATTGCAAAATACGTTTACAACCAATAATAAAATTGGGGGTTAATTTTTCTCGTAGGCGCGGATTTTTAATATGGTAATTTAAATGCCATTTGGCTAATTTTTGGAATTGCTTCATAGCCGCAGGACTTTGAATTCCACCATTTATCGTTTCAAAAATTCCATAGACTGAGCCTCGCATCAGCTGTTGAGTCAGCGGTAACAGCTTAAACATGGCACGAACAGGTGCAAGTAATGGCATGTCTGACTTTGGCAAAATCCATTGTGCAGTACGTTGAAAGATCGTCAGTTGTTTAACTTGGGATTGAATCTGCGGTACAAACTGGATGGCAGAAGCACCTGTTCCAATCACCGCAACCCGTTGAGCTGTTAAGTCCAGATCATGCCGCCATTGTGAAGAATGGAAAATTTCTCCTTTAAAAGTTTCAATACCTTTAACATCAGGCAATACAGGTTCATGCATGGGACCACAAGCTAGAATCGCAAATTGAGATCTTAACTCGCCCTGTTCGGTTTGGATAATCCAGCAATTTTCCACATCGGACCACTGTGCTTGTAAAGCTTCACGATTCAAATGCACATGTGGCATGACCTTGTACTTATCGACCACATCAAATAAATATTGTTTAATTTCTTTTTGCTGTGCAAAGACCCGTGACCATCCAGGATTTTGTTCAAAAGAGTATGAATAGAGCGCCGAAGGTACATCACAGGCGCAATCTGGATAGGTATTTTCACGCCAGACCCCGCCCATTTCAGCAGCCTTTTCCAGCAATATAAAATCTTCAATCCCTGCTTGTTTTAATTTGATTGCGGCACCAAGACCAGCAAAACCACCACCCACGATAATCACTTTATAAAAGTTTTTATCTTTAGTGCTTTTTTTCATTTGTTCCATGTTGAAAATCGCTTAGAATATAAACAATAGGAATACAATGTCAAAAACGGAATGACTTGTCAATTTCCATTGTTTAACAATTTTGAATATTTATTTGGTATTCTTTGCCTATGAATGAACCACCTTTAACTCGTGCAGAACGTCAACGTATCCAATTACAAGCTGATATTTTAGAAGCTGCGTTTTTAGAATTTTCTGAGCGTGGATACCATCAAACAGCGATTTCAGATATAGCCAAACGCTTAGGCATTGGTCATGGTACTTTTTATCGCCATTTTGAAAATAAACGCGATATTTTGCAGCATGTTATTTCCGATACTATGCAAAAAATCATGGCATTGCTTACCGGTGAAAATGCACCTCAAGCAGTGAATAATATTGAAGAGTACCGTGAACAATGTCAGCGAATTTCTGAACGCTTCCGTCTTTTTGCACAAGAGAATCCTTTAACTCTAAAATTATTATTACTTGAAGCAACCTCGATAGATGCTGAAATGACCAGATTTATTCAAAACTTAATGCAAATGGCGGGTATTTTTACTGCTAACTATTTAAAGCATGGGGTAGATTCTGGGTTTTTCCGTGAGAATTTAGATTGTGAAAATACTGGGCATAATATCATTGGGATGATTACCAATGGGGCTTTACGCTTTTTAGCCAACCCTGAAGATCTGAATGGTTTAAAAAACTATGGAGATTCGATTATTGAATTAATCATTGGTGGAGTTGCTAAGGCATCAGCCTGATTTATAGCAACCAACGGAATATAAATTAAACTGTTTTATTTATCTCATTCAATCCTACGGGTTATGGTTATCTTGTGAAGACATCAATCTCACCCATGGACGGAGATATAGCCTCAATACAGTTTTTTATTTTTTATCCTAAGATTGAAATAATACTTAAATTTACTCAAAAACTGTCCATAACATAGATTATGGGCAGTTTTTAATGAGATAAAATATTAGACTTCTTTCATAAGTCCTTTTTAAAACCATAAATCAATATAAAATCCCCCTCATCCTAGCCTTCTCCCAGAGGGAGAAGGAACTTTCAATACCAATATGATTCACTCCACATGATCATTTTTTGATTTATGAAAGATCTTTATTGAAGATAAGTTTGCATTTTTAAATGCTATTTTTTATAACGAATACAATTACGCCCATCTTTTTTTGCCAGATATAAATATTCATCAGCAGCTTTAAACACCTTATGGATGTCGGTAGAAATTTCAGGCCAATGCGCAATCCCTATTGACACGGTAATCGCAGGTATTTCTCCGATTGGCGTTACTTCTAATGCCTGCCGAATCCGTTCTGCAATATTAATGGTTAAATTTTGGCTATCAATCGGGCTTAGAATCACAAATTCTTCTCCACCAATCCGACAACAAACATCAATATTCCTAACACAATCTTTAATATTTTGTGCAGTCTTGGTCAGGACTAAGTCGCCTTTTTCATGTCCATATTGATCATTAATTTTTTTAAAATAATCGATATCCACAGCAATAATTGCAAATGGTGCGTCATTTTTCATTAAGCGTTCAATATGTAACTCCATCCCTCTGCGGTTATAAAATCCTGTTAACGGGTCTGTATTTACATAATGATTGAGTGTAGAGATTTTTTTCTTAAAATTTGAAGAACTCTGTAACAGTGAGCGTTTAAAATTTCTCACTTCATAATATAAAGCATCTACATCTTTAATTTGAGTTGCAGTCTCTGGGTTATTGAGATGACTCGCCATGGTTGCTAAGCGGTTTAAAGGCGCTGAGATATAATATGATATCTTCCAAATAATCAAAAAGATCAAAATATAAAAACCAAGCATATAAGCAATAATTTTATAAATCAGATATGGAACTTTTTCTAAAAGCTTATGGGTCGGTTGTTGTGAAACGATGATCCAGTTGGTATGACTGACTCTGGCAAAGCCCGCTAAATTATCTACGCCTTTGCTATTGATCAGTCTTATTTTTCCAATCATATGACTGGTCATATAGTTAAGACCGGTATTGTCTGTTGCAAGAGTACCAATTCGACTCGCATCAGGATGAAAAATAATTTTTCTGTTGCTATCCAATACATACATATAGCTGTCTTTATAGTTAAAGCTCAGTGTCAATAACTCGTTAATGATATTTTTTTCTTTTAAATAAATTGCACCACCAATAAAGCCCAAATACTTTTTGTCTTTATCAAAAATAGGCTGTGAAATAAAAACAATTAAATTGTTTTTGATTGAATAATATGGACTTGTGATCACCGTGTTTTGCGTTTCAATGGATTGTTTAAACCCCAGTGTTGTATTCACCACATTTTTATTAATGGCAATTTTTGAAGGTGAGTAATTCAGTACATGTCCGTATTTATCCGAAATAATCACACTGTCAAAGTAATTCGATTGAAATTTAAGTCGGTCTACTTCTGACTGTTTAAATTGCTCATCATTAAATGAATCCCCCAGCAAAGTGGCACTATAATTTAACTGCTTTAACACAGTCTGAATTTGAGAATCCGTTTTTTGGGCAATCTTAGTGGCATATTCCATATTTACTGAAAGAGAAGTATCTAGTAGTTCTTTTTTTTGAATAGAATAATTCACGAAAAGTGAAGCAATAAATAGAATAGCGATGCTGAATATTGCTAAAAAAAGAATAAGTTTTCTCAGATTTAACTTTAAACAAAATATGAGTTTTTTCAGTTTCATGAGGTCATTTGCAAAACAGCATTTGATTGAATTTTATTCTTTTTTACTTAGTATTACTACAATATTTTTACCATTGTTTAATTTATTTTCATGATTTTTAAATGGTTTCCCTTAACATAATTTTTAAGAAAATTTGTTCAAGATAATCATCAGGCTTTGTTCAATGAATTCTTAACGACTTTAACTCAGTATATAAACCATGCGAAAGTATACAAATGACGAATATATTGCCTCATAAAAATAAACTGAATAAGGTGTAAATTAAACCAAAAAAATTCCTGTATTATTTTATTTCCCCATGGCTATATGCCTTTACTATAGGCACTACAGATATCATGAGGCTAACTAAGAATTGCTTGAAGTTGCATATCATTTTAGCGTATTTCGGAAGTCATATGTTCTATTAAGTGAAATGCTTAAAATGATTTAAATCACACCATTATCTTTTTTATTTTAACGTTTCTATCCTAGAAAAATAGAGAAAAATAAATAGAAAATACACATGAATAAGAATTATTTTACTCAATGGATCTATGAGCCTTTGAACAGAATATTTTGATCATCGTTGTCTTCTAAAAATGATACTCTCGTCAACCTTATCTGACAGTTATCCATTTTATCGTATATCTGTCAGATTAAAGCTATATTTGGCTTTTAAGGATCACAAACCATCTTTACTCTGTTTACATCCAATCACCATAATACTCGTAATAATATCACCTGGACCCGTCAGTGCTGTGATATTACAAAGGTATTGAGCATGCTCTTGTACAGCGTTTTGATAGTATCCTGTTGGACGATATTGATTTTCATAAATAGCGCCAACAACACCTTGCCCGCCTGTTTGACCAACGACACGCTGACCCGCATATTCAGTCCCCGTTTGTACAAATTGCTGTACGACACGTTGTGAAACAATCGAATTTTCCCACATTGCAGAGCCACCTAATTTACTCGCTGGGACGCGATAAGTTGGTGAGCCAAAGATTCCGATCGCTTTATTTACATGTTGTCCGACCAATTTATCAGCAGCCTGTTGCACAGGATTAGGTGTTGAAACACAACCAGTGAGTAATAAGCCTAATGTGAATACAGCCAAAATACCTGCGACTCTATGTTTATCTCCCTTACTCTGGCGTTGTCGGTTATTGCTTGTACTGATTGTCAATTGTTGTTTACTGATCATAAGAAAGTTTCCTTTTGCTTACGCTGATGATTTATCTACACTAAAACCAATAAAAATTTTTTTTAAAACACTTCGATGCTTTAGACATCATGAGCAATCATAAATTATGGATCAAGATAATATTCAGCCCGCACATTGCCTTGTTCCAATTCATAAGCGCGTTCAGCCACACGTTCAAGCGACTGTCGGTCACAATCCAATGCGGTCAAGTTTTTACCCGAAGGTTTAACTGCATTTTCATCATCAAATGCAGCTTGATCACATTGATCATCTTTAAAATTTTGCAAAGATTGCCACTCTACTTGAGCATCAGCTAATCTGCTTTGTTCATATGTTGAAAGCTTGGATGTTAGTTTTTTACGGCCTGATTTAATCTTTCATTCTGACCTAAATGCTCTGCACTAATACACAGTTGCTTGTTCCCTGTGGTTTTTGCTGTATTTATACAGCTTTGGTAGGTTTTTGAGTATTGCAATGTCGGTGCAGCTGATAACAAAGTTGCAAAGCTACATAAGCTACCAATGCTCAAAATATAGATGTATTTTGAGTATATTTTATTCATATTCTTAACCACTTTCTAAAAAGGTTTATTGCAGAAGTGTCTATAATTTATTCACATACTAGATATACTTTATAGTTTAATTCATGTGAAATTAAAACCATAAAAAGGCAAATACTATACAAAATTTAAGACATTTTATTCAGACTATATTTAGTCTTATCCATACAATTCGGCCTTAAGCCTATGAATTTTTTATCACATTGCATACTGAGCACTGCTTGGCTTGTAATGCAAAATATCGCGTGAGATCAGCGTGTTGCTACTATCTAAATTAACTGCACAAATCTATATACAAAATAAGGCAGTACAAAGTTGATGCTAAGATGAACTCAGATTTTTGAAATGTTATTACTGTGCAATACAAGACGCTATATAAGATAATTATTATTCAATAGATTCTGTAAAATTCACTGTTTAAATAGACCGTTAAAATGCGTTTTAAACAGATAAAAAATGACCTTAACGAAGATACGCCAAGGTCACGCTTACAACAAATAGATTATCCTGGGAAAATACCACGTTCCATACGTGCTTTTAAGATACGCTCACAACCTAAAATAAAGGCAGCCGTTCTTAAACTACATACTTTGTCATTTGAGGTTTGCCATACGTCATTAATCGCTTGAACCATTAATTTATCGAGTCTTTGGTTGATTTCTTCTTCCGACCAGAAGTAGCTCGACATATCTTGAACCCATTCAAAATAACTGACCGTTACACCACCCGCATTACAGATCACATCAGGTACAACCGTAATACCACGTTGGATTAAGACATCATCTGCTTCTGGATAAGTTGGGCCGTTTGCGCCTTCGAGTACCAATTTCGCTGTTAATTTCTGTGCGCGTTCAACCGTGATTTGACCTTCCAATGCGGCAGGAATCAAGATATCCATTTCAACATCCCAGAAATCTTCATCGCTAATCGCTTGAGCACCAGCAAAGCCACCCACACCTTGATTACTTTCTAGATAAGTTTTTAAAGTAGCTAAATCAATACCTTGAGGATTATAAATCGTCCCTGTATGGTCTTGAATCGTTACAATAATAGATTTCGAATCGGCAAATAGATATGCAGCTTCACTACCAACGTTACCAAAACCTTGGACAGCAACTCGTGCACCCTCTAAAGGAAGTTTAATTTTTGCGGCAACTTGTTGACCGGTAATAAATACACCACGACCCGTTGCTTTAATACGTCCTAAAGAACCACCTAAATGAATCGGCTTACCTGTAACAACACCTGTTACGGTATGGCCTTGACCCGAAGAATATGTATCCATAATCCAGCCCATAACGTTAGGATTGGTGCCAACATCCGGCGCTGGAATATCTTTTTGTGGGCCAATGATATGGCTAATTTCACTGGTATAACGACGTGTTAAGCGCTCTAACTCACGTGGAGAAAGCTGACGAGGATCAACACGAACACCACCTTTTGCACCGCCAAAAGGTAGATTTAAAACCGCAGTTTTAATGGTCATCCATGCAGAAAGTGCCATCACTTCATTGAGATCTACATCTGGATGGTAACGAATACCGCCCTTACCTGGACCACGCGATAAGTTATGTTGAACGCGATAGCCTTCGAAATGACGGATTGTGCCATCATCCATTACAATCGGTACATCGACAATCAAAGCACGTTTTGGTCGCTTTAACGTGTCGACATAATCTTTCAGATGTTCTAAATACGGTGTAACTCGCTCAATCTGTTCGAGGTAGGTAGACCATGGACCGTTATTTTGAGAGATATAAGATAAATTAGACATACTTTGCTTATCCTTTTGATGAAGTCACTTGAATCATCAATCAAATATGTAATTAAAAATAATATAAGCGGCTAATTTGGCAGTTCTGTTGTCCAAATCAAACCGCGGATTACATTCAGCCACATCAAAAACTTTGATCTTGCCAGTTTTTTTAATGGCTTCTAATAATGGGTCAAAAATAGATAAATCGATTCCTTTCACCGCAGGTGCGCTGACACCCGGCGCAATGCTAGCGTTAAATACATCAAGGTCAACCGTAATATACAAATAGTCTACTTTTTTAATAAAATTATTTATTCTTAAGATTAAATTTTCAACATTTTGCAGTTTTAATTCATAATCGTAAATATAATTACAGTTTAAACGCTCTGCTGTGTCAAACAAAATTTTAGTATTTGAATGCTTGGCAACACCGATACACATGTAGTTAAATTCTTGATGAAACTGTTCTGATAGTTTAGCTGCATTTAAAAAAGGTGTGCCTGAAGTAACCTGTTCAGCTTCACGCAAATCAAAGTGTGCATCGAAGTTAATAATGCCAATTTTCTTATTCAAATGATTATTTTGAATGTATTGAAATAAACCAGAAAAACTGCCAAAGGCAACTTCATGCCCACCGCCTAACACAATCGGCTTCATATCGGAATTTAAACTACGTTCGACTTGATGCGCCAATTCCGCCTGTGCTATTTCAAGTTCAGCATTATCACAAAGCACGGTGCCTAAATCGATAATGGTCACAGGTTGATGCACAGGTAAATTTGCCAATTGAGCACGAATCATATCTGGTGCATCCGCTGCACCTAAGCGTCCATGGTTGCGTTTAACACCTTCATCTGAACTAAAACCAATGAAAGCAAAAGATGCTTGAGGACTGGTATTGATCACTTGATGGAGACGTAGATGTGCATCACCTTCCCCATCTTGTCGTCCTTGCCACTTAAATGAATGATTCATTATTAATATCACTTTATAAAAATTAATCTCAAGCTGAGATCAAGATTTCATTTCCATGTTGGATGATTCGTTTCGCTAAATCACCGCCAAGCCAGTACACAATCTCAGAAGGATGCTCAATATCCCAAGCAATAAAATCCGCCACTTTACCCTGTTCTAAAGTGCCATGCGTGTCTTGTAGGCCGAGTGCATAAGCGGCATGCGTTGTGACACCTGCGAGTGCTTGTTCTGGTGTTAAACGGAATAATGTACTGCCCATATTCAGCATTAAACGTAATGACAAGGCGGGTGATGTTCCTGGATTTAAATCACTGGATAATGCGATACGCACACCATGTTGCTGCAAACTGTCTAAAGGTGGATACTTGGTTTCTCTTAGAAAATAGAATGCCCCCGGCAATAACACAGCAACTGTGCCTGAAGCGGCCATGGCTTTGGCATCAGCTTCGGTCATGTATTCCAAATGATCTGCGGATAAAGCATGGTAACGCGCAGCAAGTGTTGAACCACCAAGAGATGAAAGTTGTTCTGCATGTAATTTAACAGGTAAGTTTAATGCTTGAGCTGCTTTAAAAACACGTTCAACTTGCGCAGGAGAAAATGCCAAATGTTCACAGAAAGCATCGACTGCATCGACTAAACCTTCTTGATGCAGTTTGGGTAACATCTCCGTACAGATATGCTCAATATAAGCATCACTTTGATCTTGATACTCAGGTGGCAAAGCATGTGCTGCCAAACACGTACTTTTTACAGTCATCGGTAAAGTTTGAGCGACTTGACGAATCACACGGAGCATTTTACGTTCATTGCTATAGTCCAGACCATATCCCGACTTAATTTCAATGGTGGTTACACCATCTTTAAGCATACAACGAATACGTTTGAGTGCCGAAGCAAGGAGCTGCTCTTCGCTTGCTTCTCGTGTTGCTCTTACAGTGCTTGCAATACCACCGCCACTCGCTGCGATTTCCGCATAACTGGCACCTTGCAAACGTTTTTCAAACTCAACACTGCGATTTCCGCCAAATACACTATGCGTATGACAATCAATTAAACCGGGAGTCACCCATGCGCCATTGAGGTCAATGATCTCAGCATAGTCATCTACAGGAACATCTTTTTCTGCGCCAATCCAGTGAATATGTTGTGCTAAAGTGACGATTGCAGCAGATTCAATACTGGAATATTGCCCATCTTGCATGGTTGCAACATGACAGTTTGTCCAAAGTTTTTTCATTGACATTTCCTCTTGCTGCTCATGCTTTAATCACGCTTGAGCAGCTTCAGTATCAGCTTTCCATTTCGATGTTTTGTTGGAGATCTGGTTTTTCTTTTACTGAATTTTGCTTGGGCTTCACCCATATCGTGTAAGCAATCCAGAGTAAAACTAACCATGTTATACCGACATAAAGTGCAGGTCTTGAGTCTGGGAAATATCCCATCATGGCTAAAATAAACAGCATAAATACAATGGCAAATGCAGGTGCATAAGGCCAGCCAATCACAGGAAAATCTAATGCTTTAATTTCTGATTTAGACAGTTTACGGCGCATACCCACTTGAGAAAGTAAAATCATTAACCATACCCAAACCGTTGCAAATGTTGCAATTGAAGCGATGATAATAAATACATTTTCAGGGATCAGATAATTAAGCACGACACCGACAAGTAACACCCCAGCCATCACTACAACAGTCATCCAAGGAACACCATTACGTGAGAGTTTCTGGAACACTTGAGGTGCTTGTTTATGCTTAGACATACCATACAGCATACGTCCTGCACCAAATACATCACTATTGATCGCGGAAATTGCAGCTGTAATCACCACAATATTTAAAACAGTTGCTGCAGATTTGATGCCTAAATTTTCAAAAATTTGTACAAATGGACTTCCTTGGCTACCAATTTGATTCCATGGGAAAATCGACATCAATACAAAAATTGTCAGAATATAAAAAAGTAAGATACGTACAGGAACCGCATTAATCGCACGCGGAATCGATGTTTTCGGATCTTGTGATTCACCCGCTGTGATCCCAATGATTTCGATGCCACCGAATGCAAATACCACAACAGATAAGCAGGCAACTAAACCCATAATCCCATTGGGCATAAAACCTTCATGTATCCAGAGGTTTTGGATACCGGGTACAAAGCCTGTGTGATCTGCATTAAAGCCGTAGAACATCAGACCAAAACCACCCAAAATCATGGCAACAATAGCGCTGACCTTGACGATGGATAGCCAGAACTCGACTTCACCAAAGACTTTAACGTGAATCAGGTTAATTGCCCCTAAGAACATAATCAGCGATAAAATCCAGATCCATCGTGGTACATCGGGGTACCAAAACCCCATATAGATACCAAAAGCAGTCACGTCAGCCAAGGCGACAATGATCATTTCAAAGACGTAGGTCCAACCTGTGGTAAAACCAGCTAAAGGACCAATATAATTTGAGGCATATTCACTAAAAGAACCTGATACGGGGTTATGAACAGCCATTTCCCCTAATGCTCGCATCACAATATAAATTGCAATCCCTGCAACCATATAAGCAATTAAAACAGACGGACCTGCCATTTTAATTGCCGTTGCTGATCCATAGAAAAGCCCCGTGCCAATCGCTGAACCCAATGCCAAAAAGCGGATATGACGGGTGTTTAACCCCCGCTGTAATGTGGAGTGTTGTGACATTATAATCTCCAATCCTTGAGGAAATTTAGTTAGATTCGGTCACTCCATGTGACCGTTTTATTGATCACACTTCAGACAAGCTCGGTAATAGCTTCGCAATGAGCAATTCGTTCAGGCAACCACTTGCGAGCAATTCACTTGCTTGTTCGATATCTGGCGCGAAGAAACGATCTTCACTGTAATACGCCACTTGATCACGCAGAATTTTGCGGGCACGTTCAAGTTTAGGAGAGCTTTTCAATCCTTCACGGAAATCAAGTCCTTGACATGCACCTAACCACTCAACTGCAAGAATGCCGCGAACGTTATCAGCCATATACCACAAGCGTTTTCCTGCATTAGGCGCCATGGAAACATGGTCTTCCTGATTTGCAGAGGTCGGTAAACTATCAACACTGGCAGGATGTGCAAGTGCTTTATTGTCACTGGCCAACGCAGCGGCTGTTACTTGAGCAATCATAAAGCCCGAATTCACCCCACCATTGGCAACCAAAAATGGAGGAAGCTGTGACATATGGCGATCCATCATCATCGAAACACGACGTTCAGACAGTGAGCCAATCTCAGCAATCGCTAAAGCCAAATTATCAGCGGCCATCGCCACAGGTTCAGCATGGAAGTTCCCCGCTGAGATAACGTCACCTTCTGCAGCAAACACCAATGGGTTATCTGAAACTGCATTCGACTCAATCGCTAATACTTCTGCTGCTTGGCGAATTTGCGTTAAACAAGCACCCATCACCTGAGGTTGACAACGCAGTGAATACGGGTCTTGAACCTTGCTACAATCCTCATGCGAATGTGCGATTTCACTTGATTCAGTCAATAAGTCACGATATGCAGCGGCAACATCAATTTGACCACGCTGACCACGAACTTCATGGACACGTGCATCAAATGGTGCACGTGAACCGAGCATAGCTTCAACGCTTAATCCACCACAAACGGTCGCAGCAGCAAATAAATCTTCTGCTTCAAATAGACCACGTAATGCGTATGCTGTTGAAACCTGAGTACCATTTAAAAGTGCCAAACCTTCTTTGGCCGCTAAAGTAATGGGTTCTAAGCCTGCAATTTTAAGTGCTTCAACTGCTGGTAACCATTCCCCTTTATAGCGTGCTTTACTTTCACCGAGTAAAACCAGAGACATATGTGCAAGGGGTGCCAAGTCACCAGAAGCGCCGACTGAACCTTTTAATGGAATATGCGGATAGACTTCTGCATTGATCAAGGCAAGGATTGCATCAATCACTTTAGGACGGATACCAGAAAACCCACGTGCCAAACTATTGGCCTTTAACAACATAATTAAGCGAACCATCGCATCATCTAAAGGTACGCCCACACCAGCGGCATGAGAAAGTACCAATGAGCGTTGTAATTGTTCTAAGTCTTCAGGGGCAATTTTACTTGAAGCGAGTAAGCCAAAACCAGTATTGATTCCGTAAGCTGTGCGTCCTTCATTCACAATTTTTTCGACACACGCAACACTTGCATTGATGCCAGCATAAGCACTGTCATCCAGTTTAACTTTAATTGGATTTAAATACGCTTGGCGAAGATCTGCGAGTGTAAGCTTGCCTGGTTGAATTAAGAGTTCCATTTTGACGTCCTGTTTTGCGCTATATTGTTCTCTTACGATGCCGCTTACACAATTGCAAAAAGCATCGTAATGTCCATGTCTTTTATTTGGTGATCATCGGCAAGTTCAAACCTTGCGCTTTGGCACATTCAACGGCGATATCATAACCAGCATCTGCATGACGCATTACGCCTGTTGCTGGGTCATTGGTCAACACACGAGCAATACGTGCTGCTGCTTCATCCGTACCATCACAAACAATCACGACACCTGAGTGTTGAGAGAAGCCCATTCCTACACCACCACCGTGATGTAATGAAACCCAAGTCGCACCACCTGCTGTATTAAGTAAAGCATTCAGCAATGGCCAATCAGATACAGCATCAGAACCATCTTGCATTGCTTCAGTTTCACGGTTTGGACTGGAAACTGAGCCTGAGTCTAAATGATCGCGACCTATGACGATTGGTGCTGAAAGCTCACCACTACGTACCATTTCGTTAAATGCCAGACCTAATTTTGCACGCAAGCCTAAACCAACCCAGCAAATACGTGCTGGTAAGCCTTGGAAGCTAATCCGTTCTCTTGCCATGTCTAACCAACGATGTAAATGTTCATCGTCTGGAATCAATTCTTTAACTTTTGCATCTGTTTTATAGATATCTTCAGGGTCACCTGAAAGTGCAACCCAACGGAATGGTCCAATACCACGACAGAATAATGGGCGGATATAGGCAGGTACAAAACCTGGGAAATCAAATGCGTTTTCTACGCCTTCTTCCTGCGCCATTTGACGAATATTATTGCCATAGTCAAAGGTTGGAACACCCATTTTTTGGAAATCCAACATCGCTTGTACATGCTTTGCCATAGATTGTTTTGCAGCTTTTACCACTGCTTCTGGCTCAGTTTTGGCACGTTGACGATATTCTTCCCATGTCCAACCAATTGGTAAATAGCCATTGAGTGGATCATGTGCACTGGTTTGATCCGTCACCATGTCCGGATGAACACCACGGCGAACCAATTCAGGTAAAATCTCAGCTGCATTGCCATGTAACGCAATCGAAATCACCTTGCCTTCTTTGGTATAACGGTCAATACGCGCCAAAGCATCATCTAAATCTGTGGCTTGCTCATCGACATAACGTGTACGTAAACGGAAATCAATACTGGCTTGCTGGCATTCGATATTGAGCGAGCAAGCGCCTGCCAAAGTCGCAGCTAAAGGCTGAGCCCCTCCCATTCCACCTAAACCAGCAGTCAACACCCAACGACCTGTTAAGTCACCGTTGTAGTGCTGGCGACCAGCTTCAACAAAAGTTTCATAGGTACCTTGTACAATGCCTTGGCTACCGATATAGATCCAAGAACCTGCGGTCATTTGGCCATACATTGCCAAGCCTTTAGCATCTAGCTCGTTGAAATGTTGCCAATTTGCCCAATGTGGAACTAAGTTTGAATTGGCAATAAGAACACGTGGTGCATCTTTATGTGTTTTGAACACACCAACGGGTTTACCTGATTGAACCAATAAAGTTTCGTCATTTTCTAAAGTTTTAAGTGTTTCAACAATCTTGTCATAACATTCCCAATTACGTGCAGCACGACCAATACCACCGTAAACAACAAGCTCTTTTGGATTCTCTGCGACATCAGGATCAAGATTATTCATCAACATACGCAGTGGAGCTTCAGTCAACCAACTTTTTGCATTGAGCTTAGTACCACGAGGTGCGCGAATTTCTACATCACGAAATTTTGTTGTCGTTGTTGTCACAATAGGACTCCTTCCTTTGAGTTTAAACCAGCAAATTAAACTGCATTCACTGTATAGCAATGTACTAACTTGTATATACATCTATATACTACACAAATCTTTAATATTGAAAAGATGCTTTTTAAATTATTTTTAAAAAAATTTATAAACATATAAAATAAATAGATTTATTTTTCATAAAAACAAAAAAACGCAGACAACTTCAGGTTGTATGCGTTTAAGTAAAACCAATAAAATTTATATTTTTGTGAGTTGTATAAGACAAGTTTGCTTTAAAAATTGTTGATTTAATGTGATAGCTTGTAATGATTTTTCATTTTCAAGTTTAAGACTGTCCTGATGTTCCAAAAGAAAAATCTGTTGACCAATTTCGATAACTAAAACCTCAACACTCTGATTAAAAATAAACATCACGTCAGACGATATAGGTATTTCTAAAGCTTCTGGAGAAAAAATCCACTGATACTGTGCATCAAACTTTTTCGGATTATAAATCAAATTAAAATCGCGAATGTGCCCGGCCAGCAATTCACAGCTGACCACACTGTCCCCATGAAACTCGACGGACTGCAATGTTTTTAAATGCTTAAAATCATCATCTATACACAGTGAAAGACCTTGACCTTCCAATACCGTCAAAAAGCGATTCATCCCATTAAACTTGGAAAAATCACCTGATGTTTTCACATCGGCCATCGAAATCCGCCAATCAAACTCAGCTAAGCTTTCACAGACACTACGGGCGATTTCAAGCGTATAGCCTTCGCCATTTTTCCATCGCATTTTTTTGTAATGGCTGGCTTTTAAAAGCTCAATCATTGGGTAAATTTACCTTCCAAATAATAGCGACTGCCAGGATAAATCAGTCTTGCACTAGAAATCAGTTGTTTATTGGACCATGTCCTACGACGGATCAATAAACAAGGCTCTGTTTTATTGATTTTTAACCATTTACATTCTTGTGCTGAAGCAAGAATCGCCGTAACCACATGCTCACCTTCAGTAACAGGTGCTTTTGACATTAAATAGGCATTAGGCGTGATAGTTTTAAAATCTTGTGCCAAATAATCTGGAATCAGTACGGGATCAACTAAACGATCTTCGATCTGCACAGGCACATCATTTTCATAATGCACAATGATCGAGTGAAATAAGCGTTGTCCTTCTCGAATTTGCATTAACCGACTTTGTTCTTCATTGGCTTGAATTTGTTCAAGTACCAATACTTCAGCATGATGTTTATGATTTCTCGCAATAATTTCTTCTGCAATATTGTTCACATGAAATAATGCTGTACGACCTTGTCCTTCAGCGACAAAAGAGCCAACACCTTGTATACGGACTAATAAGCCTTCACTAGTCAGTTCGCGCAATGCCCGATTGACCGTCATACGACTACAACCCAGTAAATTCACCAACTCACTTTCTGAAGGAATTTTTTTATTTACAGTCCATGTTCCTTCATAAATTTTTTGTGAAATCATTTGCTTCACGCGCAAATACAAAGGAACAGGACTATCTTCTTCTAGAGATAAGTCTAGATCATTGTGCTTTGACGCTCTTGACATTGGCTAAAACTCATACAAAATATTCTAAATCATTGTATCTTGAGTCGATGTTATTTGTATATACAAGCCTATACAAATAATCATGATAAAAATATCCATTACTCATCAATGGCATTCCAACTTATATCAATTTAATCATACCAAGTATGTTTACAGCATGGTGATAACAATACTATTACGAAGTGAAGATTTTGCTTTTTACATGTTTTTGTACATGTTGTTGTTATTGCGTGGCGACATAAATAAGGAGGCAAAAGCCTCCTTATTTATTCAATCAAATTAGAAAGTCTTTCTTAAACTCAACCAGTATTGGTGATTATCGCGATCTTGCAACTGCTCTGGGGTATTTCCAATTGGAAAGGCAACTTCTGCATTGGCTTGAATATTCCACGCACTCGTCCAGTTCAAACCTAAACCTGCACTACTGATTTGAACTTGATTATCGCCTGTCACACCTGCCCAACGCTTAGCATTTAACGTGACTTCTGCTGTATCGATAAATACTTTCGCTGTTAGCTGATACTTTGCATCGGCAAATAAACTTTGTCTAAGTTCTGCTGTGGCCAAATAACCTGTAGAGCCTGCAAATTGACTCGATTCATAACCACGAACATTAAATGGACCACCACCTAGATATTGCTCTGCACTGTCTAGATTATAAGGACTGTATTGTCCATAAATTCCCAAATAGCCTTGCGTGCCCTTATTGCTTAGGTTTTGTAAGCGTGACAGATTCAATGTAGCTGTATAGTAGTCTCCAGCTGTCTTCGCTGTTTGCGTATCTAAAGCAGCGGCATCATCATTTTTAAATTTCACACGACCATAACTGGTTGAGGCACCATATTGGGTTAAGCCTCCACCCAAGAATTGATCAAACTGCGAGCCATCCAGTCGGGCAGTCACCACGTCAATATTTCGATGTTTGTAATATTGATTGAGCTGAATATCATCTTTCAGTTGTTTATGATCGTATTGTAAGCTGAGAAGGACTTCTGCATTATTGGTCAGTAAAGTAGGTTGGCTAATGAATACGCTACTTTGTGCAGCACTCCCTTCTGCGCCAATGTTTTTTAGCTCTTTTCCAAGTTCATAATCTAGATAAGAATAACTTGCGCCTGCCCGAGTACCCATTCCTGTAAAGGTAAAGGCATAACCCACGCGCCCGTAGTTCATGCGTTTGCCTGCAGTCATTACATCTAAGCTTAGTTCATCACCTAAGCCGGCAAGGTTGTTGGCAGAAATTCCAGCGGTTCCACGCACTTGACTGGTATAACGATTACCAAAGTTATCTGCGCCAATATAACCATTCAACATGGCTGCATTTTGTACTTCAACATTGAGTTGGCTACTTCCGACTGTCGCACCAGGGGTCAAAACATTTCGGGTATTGACTCCATTTAAACGATTGAGCAGTTTGAGTTGTTGTTGCATCTGGTCACTGTTGATCCGCTCACCTTGTTTAAGTGGCGCAACGGTTTGTTCAATCAGCCAGTTTTGCGTTCGACTTTGATTATCAATCTGGGTTTGATCATAATACGCTTCGAGTACATTGATACGTACTACGCCCTGACTTAGATTCTGCTGAGGCAGATAAGCCCGACTATAGGCATAGCCCTGTTGCTGGTAGTAAGTGGTAATCTTTTGCGCAACTTGCCAAAGTTGCTGAAGACTCAATTGTTTACCTTCGGCATCCGCCACTAAGTGATGCAATTGCGCTGTGCTAAAACGACTATTTCCAGTGATTTCAATTTTGCGTACAGAGATTTGGATATCAGGTGAATTAGGTACGTTATTACTTGCTGAACTTTCTACCTGAACAGCAGCCTGTGGTTCAAGGCTTTGTCCTTGTTGCTGTTGTTGTAACAGTTGACCCGCATTAGGTGCTGGCGCTGCATAGTTACTGCTGGTCAAAAGCATCAGACAAGCAGCTACAGATATTGCCAATATATTGTGTTGTTGTTTCATCAATTAGTGCTCCCCTGCCAAAATTTGAATACCTGCAGTGTTAACTCCACCTTGGCGTACATCTAAATCAACTGTATTTAAGACGTTATTGGTTTCAGGCAAATAACGAGGTCGTTTGAATTGTATAGCTTGTAAATACGCTGCAGGGGTTAACAGATAAATATCAGCTGTGGTCACAGCGGTGGTATCCACAAGTTTGTAGTTTTGAGCATCTAAGCCACCTAGACTTAAACCTGTAATCGATACATTTTTTGCTTGCCCTGTGGTCGCACTGTCAAATTGTCCTGTTGCTGTTGCAACGTTTAAATTATCCCCAGCGTAAATGCCGTTGAATTGTGCGTTGCTGAGATTAAGCTCAGCGGCAGTTAATCCATTATAAGTACGATTGTTGGCCGTAATTCCAGCAATGTTTTGAATATTGGCTTGGCGAATATCTGCCGTAGTTTGTGCAGTGTTATTCACCAACTCGTAGTTGTGTGCATCTGCACCACTTAAACTGACACCCTGAATCGAGACTTGTTTTGCTATACCCACATTTTTATCGCTGAATTGTCCTG
The DNA here is from genome assembly GCF_052824985.1 of Acinetobacter sp. 1125_18A. NCBI lineage: Bacteria > Pseudomonadati > Pseudomonadota > Gammaproteobacteria > Moraxellales > Moraxellaceae > Acinetobacter > Acinetobacter sp. 1125_18A. The sequence goes on along the minus strand of NZ_VTDG01000017.1, from coordinate 791 downwards.
TTGCTGAAGCAACTTTCAATTCATCGCCTGCAACCATACCAGTGAATTGTGCTGATCCAGTATTTAATGTTGCATTGGTGGTTGCATCATAAATACGATTATTGGCGCTAATGCCTGTCACTTGGTTAATTTTAGCTTTCGCAATATCCAATGCACCATCAACGAAAGTTAGCTCATAGTTTTTGTCTAGACCCGTTGCGGAATTGGTATATTGACCTGCATCTTTAGCAGTCACAGTTGCGCTTATACCTGAGAGTACTGATTCAGTTTCACCATTGACCAAACCTGTTGCAGTAAAACCAGCAGCTGTTTGGTCTTTACCGTTATAAGTAGTTGATACACTATTGGCGGTTACAATGGCTTTGGCTTTGGCAATATCCAAAGAGCCATCAACAAAGCTTAGCTCGTAGTTTTTATCTAGACCCGTTGCGGTATTAGTGTATTGGCCTGCATCTTTGCCTGTGACAGTTGCCGAAACACCTGACAATACACTTGTAGTTTCGCCATTGACCAAACCTGTCGCAGTAAAGCCAGCAGCCGTTTGATCTTTACCGTTATAAGTGGTTGATACACTATTAGCAGTAACAGTGGCTTTGGCTTTGGCGATATCCAAAGAGCCATCAATAAGCGTCAGATCATAGTTCTTGTCTACACCTGTTACTGTGTTGTTGTATTTGCCTGCATCTTTAGCAGTCACCGTTGCACTGACACCTGAGAGTACTGATTCTGTTTCACCATTGACTAAACCTGTCGCACTAAAGCCAGCAGCCGTTTGATCTTTACCGTTATAT